>JAJZPL010000021.1 GCA_021811185.1 bacterium | reverse complement strand
GCTTTGAGGCGGCCTACTCGGCCAAACTGGTTTTCCACTCCGGGGTTTTCATCATGGCACTCGCCCCCATTCCGATGCTAAAGGCCGCCAAGGCCGCCCTGGCGGGCGAGGCCTGGGGGATCGCGGTGATGTCCGCTACCGCCGCCGGCCCCGCGAACCGCTACGTGCTGCACGTGGCCGATTAAAGCGGTTAGAATTCCAGGTTGGGCCTGAGAATGAACTGGAAGCTGTTAGGGGTGCGGGTTCCGGCGGCGGAATTAGAGAGCGGGCCCGAGTATTTTTTATCGGCGGTCCAGACGAACCCCAGGCCCAGCGTGAAGGCCACGCGCGAATTCTTCATCGGGAACTTCTTATCCACCACTAAATAGTGCCGTATCGGTTCCAGCTTCTTCTGCGAGAAGTCGGACACGTATTCGAAGCCGCTGTTGTGCAGCCAGAAACTGCCGCCGCGCTCCTTGAAGTCGGTCCGGCTGCGCCTGAACCCGACGTAAAACGAATCCGCGATGAAGCGGTTCTCGTGGAACTTGGCGCCGCCGCGGAAGCTCCAGCGCAGGCTCCGGTCCGCCAGGATCTGCTCGCCTTTCAGCTTTCCCTCCATCTCCATCCAGTTGTCGCGGATAAGGACGTTGTCCTTTATGTTGTAATTGCCGAGGCTGACGAGCAGGCCCGAATAGCCGTTGCGTTTGCCCTGGAAAGGCTTGTTGATGGTGTCGAAAGAGACCACGTTGCCGAGGAAGAAGGAAAGCGCCCAGGGTTCCTCGAAGCCGGCCGTTACGGCCTGTACCGCGTTGAAGTTGCTGGTCAGTTGCGCGTCGTCGTAAAAGTCCCGCTGGTGTTTCCGTATCAGCGTGCCGGCATAGGGCAGCGGGTTCAGGCTCGCCTCTATTATCAGGGTGCGCGGCTTGTAGAAATTCTTTACAAGCTCCTTGTAGATCCCGAGTTCCGAGTCCACTTTAAGGTGGGGGATGGGCTTGCCGGTAAGGCTGTTATACACGCCCACGGCGGAATAGTAGGGGTCCAGTTCTACTTCGACAGTGCTCTTCTTTTCCGGGGGTTCTTCAGCGGAGGAAAAAGCGGGGAGCAGGGCCAGGGCCGCGCAGAGCAGGAGTTTCATCAGAAGCATAATTTAGCATTTTTGCTATACTTTCCCCTATGAAAACAGCCTTCATGTCCCTTTTGCTGCTGCTGCCCTGCGGTCTGAACGCCGGCGGAGCCGAGAAGAAGATAGCGGAGATAGCCGGAGCGCCCGGCATAAAGAACGCCTCCTGGGGGCTGAGCGTGAAGGACGCGGTTACAGGCAAGACCGTGGCGGAGCGCGCACCGGCGCGCAACCTGGCGCCCGCCAGCATCCTCAAGGTTTTTACTACGGCGGCGGCGCTGGATAAGTTCGGGCCGGAAATGACCTTCACCACGGAGCTCCTTTACGACGGGACCGTCTCCAACGGTTTTCTTAATGGGAATCTTTATATAGTGGGCGGCGGGGACCCTTCCCTTGGTTCTCAGCTGGTGAAAGGGGCGCCCCCGCTGGCCGAGGTTTACAAGGGCTGGGCGGCCGCGGTAAAGGCCGCCGGCATCAACGTGATCAACGGCGCGGTGGTTGGCGATGATGCGGCTTTTGAAAGCGTGCAGCCCGGGTCCTGGGCCTGGGAGGATATCGGCAATTACTACGCGGCCCAGCCTTCCGCGCTGACCGTGAACGACGGGCTCTATAAACTTTACCTTAAACCCTCCGACTGGGTAGGGGGGGAACCCGCGGTGCTGCGCACCGAGCCGTACCTCGACGGCCTGAAGTTCGAGAACCATCTTAAGACCGGCCCCGCAGGTTCCGGGGACGAAGGCTACATCTACGCTTTCCCCGGCCAGTCCCTGGCCGTGCTGCGCGGGTCCATCCCGCAGGGGAGCGCAGAGTTCGCCATAAAGGGCGCCTTGCCCGATCCCGCGCTTTTCGCGGCCCGGGATTTTGCGGCTTACCTGGCCAAGGCGGGCATTAATGCCAACAAGAAACCGTTCAGGGGGGCTCCGGCTGCGGGCGCGGAACTGAGAGCTATAGCGCGGACCTCCTCAAGGCCGCTTAAGGACGTGGTGCGCGTAACCAACAAACGCAGCTTCAACCTTTACGCGGAACTGCTGCTGCGGCACCTGGGCGGCGGCAGCCCGGACGCCGGGCTGGCGGCGGTAAGAGCTTTCCTGGCCGGAACGGGGACCGACGTGTCGGAGCTGGATATAGTGGACGGCTGCGGGCTTTCCACGCGCGATACCGTGAAGGCGGAGAACTTCACCGATCTGCTCCGGGCCGTTTATAAGAAAAAATATTTTCCGGAATTCTACGATTCGCTGGTTTTTCCCGGCGACCCGGACGCCACGGGCCACCTGCGCGCGCTGGGGAAAGGTACGCCGCTGGAGAAGAACCTGCGCCTGAAATCCGGTTCGCTCAACGGCGTGCGCGCTTACACGGGCTACCTGAAGACGAAGAAAGGCCGCCTGCTGGCCTTTACTTCGATAGTTAATGAATATTCGGCGGCTCCTTCGGCGCTGGACAAAATGCACGAGGGACTGCTGCTGGAACTTTACAATAACAACTGAGGCGCGTCCGCGCCTTTATTCGTAGCGCAGGGCTTCTATGGGGTCCAGCATGGCGGCGCGCAGGGCCGGCCAGAAGCCGAAGCCCACGCCGATAAGGGTGGAGAAACCGAAGGCGAAAGAGATGGTGCCCGCGCTCAGCGTAGGCGGCACCTTGATGAAGAAGTAGGCGGCCCAGCCCAGGCCGAAGCCCAGCGCCACCCCCAGCGCCCCGCCGATAACGCACAGCACCACCGCCTCGATCAGGAACTGGCTTAAAATGTCGGAGTTACGCGCCCCGAGGGCCTTTCTCAGGCCTATCTCCCGCGTGCGCTCGGTCACGCTTACCAGCATGATGTTCATGATGCCGATACCGCCCACCAGCAGCGAAATGCCCGCTATGCTGTAGACCACCAGCGACAGCTTGCCCATCGTGCTCTTGAACATCTCGATCTGCGCTTCGAAGGTCTTCACGTCGAAATCGTCCGCGGCGTCCTCGCGCGTGCCGCGCTCGGCCCGCATGGCCATGATGATCTGCCGGCGGGCCTCCGGCGCGTCGGCCGGGGTTGGCGCCGCCACTTCTATATAATCCAGCCTGTTGGCGCCGAACACGCGCTTGGCCGCGGTGTTAAGCGGGATATAGGCCGTGGGCTGGCCGCCGAAGATCTGCTCCGCCTTGTGGTCCTCGGCCACGCCCACCACCAGGAAGTTTATGCCGTTTATCCGGATGTCGCTGTTTAGCGCGTTGCCCGAGTCGAAGAGCTTCTTGGCCAGCGTCTGGTTGATCACGGCCACCTTGGCTTTGTTAAGGTTTTCTTCTTTGGTGAAGAAACGGCCGGTAAGTTTCCTGTTCTCGAAGAACTTGTCCCGAGGCTTCTGCTCTTCCAGGGCGAAGCCTTCGCGGGTCTGCACGCTGGAGTCCACGTGCTTGTCCCCGACGGAGATCTTGAGATTGCGGGCCAGTATGGGCGTAACTTTCTCCGCCAGCGGCACCCTGGACTTGATGGCTTCCACGTCGTTCATGGTAAAGCGGCGGGGCGCCCGGCCGTGCTGGTAATACGGCGTCACCCAGATCTTCTTGGCGTCGTCCTCGCTGGCGCCGGAGAGCAGGCTCTTCATGAAGCCTTCGCTTATGGTCATCAGCGAAATGATGGCGCCTACGCCGATGAAGATGCCCAGGATGGTGAGGGCGCTGCGCATCTTGTGGCTCCAGATGGCCTTGAAGGCCACTTTCAACTGCTCTAGGAATTCCGAAGGGGAAAAGCTGTGGCGGGCGGGAGGCAGCGGCGTTACGGCGGTTTCGGAGGCGGCGGAAGGCCGCCTGACTTCGTCCGAGATTATCACGCCGTCCTTCATGCGCACCACGCGGTTCGTCATCTGCGAGACTTCGTCGTCGTGCGTGACGATTATGACCGTGAGCCCGCGCGCGTTAAGATCTTTGATCACCTGCATCACTTCCTGGCGGCTGACGGCGTCGAGGTTGCCGGTGGGCTCGTCGGCCATCACCACCAGCGGGTCGTTCACCAGCGAGCGGGCTATGGCCACGCGCTGGCATTGGCCGCCGGAAAGTTCGTTGGACTTGTGCTTCACCCGGTCGGAAAGGCCTACCAGTTTAAGGCAGTCCAGGGCTTTCTGCGAGCTGGCGCCGAGGCCTGTGTAGACCATGGGCAGCATCACGTTGTCTTTGGCGGTGGTGCGTTTTAAAAGGTGGAAGGACTGGAAGATGAACCCGACCATGCGGCTGCGGATGGCGGCCAGGCGGCCCTCGCCGAGGCTCGCCGTGGGGTGCCCCGCGAAGAAATACTCGCCGGTATCGGGGCGGTCCAGGAAGCCCATGATGTGCAGCAGCGTGGATTTGCCCGAGCCCGAAGGGCCTACCAGGGAGACGAACTCGCCCGAGTTCACCTGGATGGAGACCTCTTTAAGGGCCTCCACCCGGAAAGAACCGGTGGTGTAGGTCTTGGAGATCTTTTTGATATCTATGAGGGGCGGCATTTAATTCGAGGAAACGTTGAAGCCGGAGCGCTCCCTGGCTATGCCCGTGGAATAGTAAACGGTATCGGTATCGGCGATGCCGGAGATTACCTCGATGGTGCTCTCGTTGGCGGCGCCGACGGTGATCTTCTTCTCGGTGAGCTTGCCGGCGGGGGAGGACTTTACGGAAACCAGCGCGTCGCCGTCCTTGTATTTAACGGCCTTCTTGGGAATAGAGAGGGCGTTGGGCTTGGTGCCGGTGATCACCCGCACGTCGGCGGTCATGCCGGAGCGCAGCGCCGAGGTGTTGCCTGAGGGGAGGATCTTCACGTCGTAGACCGTGACGCCGTCCTTAAGGGAGGATTCGTGGGAAATGGCCAGCACCCGGCCTTCGTACTTGTCCTTGGGGAAAGCGTCCAGGTAGAACTCGGCGCGCTGGCCTTCCTTGACCGCGCCGATGTCGGTCTCGTCCACGGAAGTCCTGACTATCAGCCTGTCGGAGATCACGGCCAGTTCCTTGGCGGGGCTCACGGACTGGCCCGGTTCCACGGCGCGCTTGACCACCATGCCGCTTATCGGGGCCACGACCGGCGTAAGGTTATAGGCTTCCTCCACCATCTTCTTTTCCTCGGGGGTGGACTCGCTCATCTTGAGCGAATCCAGCAGCGCGGTGCGTTCGCTGGAACTGATCCAGGCCATCACCTGGCCTTTCTTCATGGTCTGCCCCTCGGTGAACAGAACTTCTTCGGCGCGGCCGCCAACCGAAGGCGTGACCAGCACGCGGTTCTCCGGCTCCACGTTGCCGGTGGCCTGGGCCTTTATGGTGAGTGGACCGCGGGATGGTTTTACGGGGGCCAGTTCGGCCACGCGCCTGGCTTCGGCTTTCGCCCTGGCGTGCTTTACCAGACCCGTACAGCCGCCCGCCAGGACCAGCGCGATAACCGTGAAGATGAATTTCTTGGTCTTGTAGAAAGGTCTTTTCATTATTGTTCCCCGAGAGCCTGCGTGAAGGCGGCGTAGCTCACCGAAAGGCCGCGGCCCGCGGCCAGGTACTGGTTCTGCTCGCTGATAAGCTGTTCTTCGACGTTGCGCCACTCGAAATAGGAGGACTGGCCGGCCAGGTACTGCTTGCGCACAAGCCAGGCGCGCGCTTCGGAAGCGTCCAGGGAGCTTTTTGCCGCGTCCAGGTAGGAGCGGGCCTCGCGCCAGGAGAGAAGGGCGTCCTCGGCGTTAAGCGAGACTTCGTCGTCGGCGTCCTTCAGCGAGGCTTCGGAGGAGCGCAGCGAGGACCTGGCCGCGGCCAGGTCGGACCGGAGCCGGCCCCCTTCGAAAAGCGGCAGGCTCAGGCTGGCGCCCAGCGACCAGCTGTTGGAAGAGTTCGGCAGCTCCGTGCCGCCCCAGGCGTAATTGCCGCTGGCCGAGGCCGTGGGGAGGATCGCGCTTTTGGAAGAGTCCACCGAGGCGCGGGAGACCGCCAGCGAGGCGCGGGCAGCGCGCAGGGTATAGTGGTTGTCGAGCCGCGCGGAAAAAGCGGAGAGGTCCGCCGGGGGTTCCGGCGGCAGCGGCAGCACCAGCTCAGGTACCTCCGCCTGCGCGCTCCGGCCCAGCAACCGGTTCAGCTTGCGCTCCAGGAGGCGCAGGTTCTTAAGGTAGACTTCGTGCTGCCATTGCGCCGTCTTAAGTACGGCTCCGGTTTCCATCAGGGCGGCCTTGTTCTCGCGGCCGGCCTGGTATTTAAGGCGGATCAGTTCCAGGTTCTCGGCGCGGCGTTTCAGGGTTTCCCGCGAGAGCTTTATGGTTTCGCGGGAGTTAAGAATGTCCGCGAAAGCGGCTTTTAGCTGGTAGCTGAGCCCGGCCGCCACACGGTCATAAGAAGCCTCCGAGCTGTTCAGGGAGGCTTTGGCGGAACGCAGGCCGGCGGTTACCGCGGGCGCGAAAAGGGGCTGGGTGCCGCTAAAGCCGTACGAGTAGGAATTGTCCGGGTCGAAGCCCTGCTCTCCGGCGCGGGTATAAGCGGCGCTGGCCGAGACGCTGGGATAGAGGCCTGCGCGGGCGGAGGTCACGCGGGACCTGGCGGCATCCAGGCCGGCCGCGGCGGCGGCAGCCTGCGGGTTGGCCTCCAGCATGGCCTTGCGGGCTTCTTCGAGCGTCAGGGCGTTCTGCGCGGCTGTGTTGACTGCCAGGGCTGTTATGAGGGCGAGAGCGTGTAGCGGCTGCATAATATAATTCTACTATAACTTGGAGCCGGGACCATATTAACTTGACATTCCGCCGCGGTTCCGCCTAAAATAGGCGCAGGGGGCGGTCTTATGTATACGGACGACGCTTCTCCTGCGTTGCGGCGAACGGCGGAGCGATAAGGCTTAGGTCTTGTCGGACGCATCGGCCGCGGCGTAAACCAATAGGGGGGGATGAACATGAAAAGAATAATGATAGCGCTGCTGGCAGGCGGTTTCGGCCTTGGCCTGGCCCACGCCCAGGACTCCATGGCGCCGGCCAAGAAGCCCGAAACGAAGAAGGAAATGAAGGCCGGGAAGAAGCATGAAAAGAAAGAGAAGGTGAACGTCTGCAAGGGCACGGTAGAGGCCGTGGACGCCGCGCTGGGCAGGATAACGGTCAAGGATAAGAAGGGCATGTCGATGGTCATGCCCATAGCCGCGGAAACCAGGATAATGAAAGCCGGCAAACCTGCGGCGCTGGCCGACATTACGGTGGGCGAGACTGTCCATGTAATTTACGAGGGCTCCATGGGAAATCCCCTGGTCAAATCGATAAAAGTGGAAAAGCCCCCGATGAAGAAAGAGAAAGGGATGAAGAAAGGCCCTAAGACCGCGGAACCAAAGATGTAAGACAGCCGGAGATAAAAAAGCCCGCGCACCGGAAGGGACGCGGGCTTTTTTTACGCCTTCGGGCTACCCCAGGATGTTCTTGAGAAAGCCCCGCGCTTTCCTGATCCGGGCGGCGGCCTGCGCCTTGTTGATCTTCAGGCGGGCCATCACGATGGCGGTCTTCACGTCGTCGCCGGTGAGGTCCAGCAGGCGCCGGGCCTCCGCCTGGTCCACGCCGCCGAGGGTGGCGGTGATGCGCGCGGCGCGGAGTTCAAGTTTTTTCGAGGTGGTCTTCACGTCCACCATCCAGTTGCGGTAAACCTTGCCGGAAATGATCATGGACGAGGTGGAAAGCATGTTGAGCGCGAGCTTGGTGGCGGTGCCCGACTTCATGCGGGTGGAACCGGAGACCGGCTCGGGGCCCACGTCCAGGGAAATGCGGATGGCCGCTTCCTTCGCTTTCTCGCGCGGGTTGCAGGTGACCAGCACGGTTACCGCGCCGGCCTTCCTGCCCGCCGCCAGCCCGCCCTGCACGTAGGGAGTGATGCCGCTGGCGGCGATGCCGATCACGGTGTCGCCGCGCCTGGCCAGTTTGGAGATTTCCTTTTTACCGTTCTCGAAAACGTCTTCCGCGCCTTCCCTGGAGTGGAACACCGCGAGCTGGCCGCCGGCCATCAGCGCGGTAAAAACGTCTTGGCCGACGCCGTAGGTGGGGGGGATCTCCGCCGCTTCCAGCACGCCGAGGCGGCCGCTGGTGCCGGCGCCGATGAAGTAGATCTTGCGGCCGGAAAGGTAGCTCTTTGAGACGGCCCGCGCGGCTTTCTCTATCTGCGGGATGGCCTTGGCAACGGCCCGGGGCACCAGCGAGTCCTCGTAGTTCAGTTTCTCGAGCACCTTGCGCAGCGGCAGGCGGTCCAGGTCGCGGGTGCGGGGGTTGTTCTGTTCGGTGGGAAGTTTAGAGTACCTGCTGAAAATATCCTGGTTTTTCATGATCTTAATATTCCGGCATCTCCTGGGCGGGCGCCTGGGCTGGTTCTGCCTGGCCGGTAGTTTCCGGCGGCAGCCCGGCCGCGGCGGCGGTGGACGGCTCCACCAGCTCCGGCAGGCGCGGATTCCTGATCCAGTCCAGCACCCGGCGGGCGGTGTACCTGGTCACGAGGTCCGGGCCTATGCCCGAGGGTTCCACCATCACGGTCACGTTGTTCTTGCCGCAGGCCATCCTGGCGATGTCGTTCAGAAGCTGCAGCTCCTTATACTGTTTGGCGCGGTCCGCCCCGGCTATCAGGAGCAGCGGCCGCTTGCCGTAGGCGCGCAGCGGGTTGACCGTCAGCACGTCGTTGACGTTGAGGGCCGGCGAAATGGCGATGGCCATGGAGATGTCCGGGTGGATGGCCGCGGACTTTATGGCCAGGTTGGCGCCCAGCACCGAGCCGGCCAGCACGGTCTGCGCCCCGGTGACGGAGTGGGTGGAGAGAAAGGCCAGCGCCGCGTCCACGTCGCGCAGCATCCGGTTGTATTCGTTGTCGGGGCCGCTAAGGCTGAAGGCGCGCCAGGAGGTGGTGGAGCCATCCGGAGTCACGAAGCTGTTGCCGTGGCCCCGCAGGTCGAAGGCCAGGTAGCCGAAGCCGTAGCGCTTCATCAGGGGGAGCCAGGGAGCCCACTCGGTATGATCGCTTTTCTGCGTGTGGATAAGGACCACGGTGGGGGCCGTGTCGGCGGCTTTAAGGTAGCGGGCGTCCAGGTTCCAGCCGTCCTCGGTGTGGAGCGTTACGCGTTCTTCCTGCCGCTCTTCCGCGCCGGCCGGCGACGAAGCGGCCAGGCAGAATCCCAGCGCGGCCGCGGCGATGCCTATTGTAACTTCAGCCTTCATTTCCAGTCCTCCGCCTTTTTCTTACGGCAATATTTCCTCGGGTCTGAACCAGAGGGCGAGCTCGCGCTCGGCTTCTTCCAGGTTCCCCGAGGCGTGCACTACGTTCTCGTAATAGCCGTGCTTGCGGCAGATGCGGCCGAAGGCGCCGCGGATGGTGTCGGGGGAGGCGTCCTCGGGGTTGGTCACGCCGACGGCGGTGCGGATGCGCTGCACGGCGTTCTCGCCCTGGTAGACGAGGGCCAGCACCCGGCGCTTGGGGTCGCCATGGTATTCGCCCTTGATGAAATTGATCAGGTGCTCGAAGAGTTTCTTGTCCACGAACGGCCCTTTGCCCTCGAGCAGCGCGTAATGCTCCCGGGCCAGCTTGTCGGTGACGGTGACTATTTTGGAGCCGACCAGGTCCAGGTGGGTGTTCTCAAGGCGGTCTATGGACAGACCTGCCAGGTGGCGCTGCATGCCGTCGGGTTTAATAAGTACCAGAGTTCTTTCAATAGCCATAGTGCCTCCAGGAAGTTGTAAGAATCCATTCTACATTTTTTAGGCGCGGGATGAGAAAAATCGGCGCGGAGCGCCCTTTGACGCGAATCAACGACAAAAAAACGCATATTATGTTATAGTCGGCTTTGGCGGCTTAGCGCATCTTGTCAGGCCGAAAAACGCGGCGGGTTCGGGGAACCGACATGGATGCCGGGGAAAAGATGGACCACAGGTTTAAAAAACTTCTGCAAGAAGGCAAGGCGCTCGGGGAAGATTTCCTGAAGGGCTACCGCCGGTACAGGTACGCCGGGGGCAGCGCCGCCTACACGCGCTGGAAAAAGGACTGCCTCGAGCTGGTGAAGGCTTCCTTCGGCGAGAAGAGCGCCTATTATTCCAGGCTGGTAACTGCCGCGAAAGGCTATTCCCCGCTCGTCCCCGGGTCACTTTTTTTAGTTTTCATGGACACGCTTAAAAAGGCCGGGGAAGACCTGCGCCGGGTACCGGCGCCAACCGCCAGGCCGGAGTACGCGTCCGACCTCATGGACGATTTTCTGGTGCGGGCCGAAGGGATGGCGGCGAAGGGCCACTATATTTCGGCCGCTACGCTCGCCGGGACCGTTCTGGAGGACGTGCTGCGCCGGCTCTGCAAGGCGCACGGCGTCTTTTACGCGGAGAACGTCACGCTGGAAGCCCTGAACGACAAGCTGTTTAAGGCCGGGGTTTACGACGCCGCCTGGCACAGCGAAACCTCCCAGCGCATCGGCCTCCGCAGGACGGCCGAGCTCTGTTACACGGACAAGATCAACAGCCGCAACGTGCTGGACATGATCGGCTGGCTCAGGCTCTTCATGCTCGGCCGGTTCGCGCCGGGCGGCTCCAGGGCGAAAAGCGCGGTCAGCTAGCAGCCCCGCCCCGGGCGCGCGGCTAACCCCGCGGAAAGCGGCGGAGCCCGGCGGCCTTGTTTTCTTTCCCGCCTTTCTTGTAAAATAATGTATTCTTAATGTGGCCGGCTCCGGACCGTGCCCGGCTTGTTTCCGGAAAAGCCTGAATAAAGGTAAAGCTACGGGGGACCTATGTCCAAAGTAATGGTAGTTGACGACGAAAAAGACGTGGTGTACCTGATAAAGGTGCTGATGGAGCGGGAGAAACTGGAGGTCCTTGAAGCCTATAACGGGCTCGAGGCCTACAACCGCCTCACGTCTGCGGACCCCAGCAAGATCATTCCGGACGCCATTATCCTGGACATCATGATGCCGGAGATGGACGGCTACACCTTCCAGTCCAAGCTGCAGGAGATCGACGACCTGCGCCATATTCCCATAGTGATCCTGACCGCCAAAGGCCAGATGAAGGACCTGTTCGAGCTGTCTTCGAATATTTTCGCTTTCGTCGAGAAACCCTTCGAGCCCAAGAACCTCGTAAAAATCGTAAAGGACGCCATAGCCTCAAAAAAATGACTACTACTCCCCCTAATTCCGGCATCAATGAAATAGTCGCCAACAATTATTCCAAGATAAAAGCCATCAGGGAAAAGGGCATAGATCCCTTCCCTCACCGCTTCAAGCCGACCCACAAGATAGGCGAAGCCGTCAAGCTGCCCGCCGATACCTCCGTGATCATCGCCGGCCGCATGATGCTTATGCGCGTGATGGGCAAAGCCACCTTCGCCCACCTGAAGGACGGCACCGGCAGGATCCAGATCTACGTGAAGAAGGACGCCGTGGGCGAAGAGGCCTACGAGCTGTTCAAGAAGCAGATGGCCGTGGGCGACTTCCTGGGCGTGGAGGGGAAACTCTTCCTGACGCATACCGGCGAGCTGACCGTGAACGCCGAGAAGCTCACCGTGCTGTCCAAGGCCGTGCGCCCGCTGCCCGAGAAGTTCCACGGGCTGACCGACGCCGAGGCCCGCTACCGCGACCGCTACCTGGACCTGATCTGCAACGACGACGTGCGGGATATCTTCGTGAAGCGCGCCCGGATAGTGGCCACGCTGCGCGAGGTGCTCAACGGCGAGGGCATGCTCGAGGTGGAGACCCCGGTGCTGTGCTCGCAGGCCGGCGGCGCCAGCGCCCGCCCTTTCATCACCTTCCATAACGCCTACCGTTACGAGCTGTACATGCGCATCGCGCTGGAGCTGCCCCTCAAGAAGCTGCTGATCGGCGGCTTCCAGGGCGCCTACGAGATAGGCCGCGTGTTCCGCAACGAGGGCGTGGACACCCGCCACAATCCGGAATTCACGATGGTGGAGGCTTACAAAGCCTACTCCGACTACCACGGCATGGCCGAGCTGGTGGAGAAGCTCTTCGAGCGCTTTATCCAGATCGTCGGCTCCGAGACCGTGGAGTACAACGGCCAGAAGATCAACCTGAAGCCGCCGTTCCGCCGTCTGTCGCTGCCCGACGAGTGGAAGGTCAAGACCGGCGAGGACATCCACAATATTCTCGACGGCAAGCGCTTCAACCGCCCGAACCTGGTGGCGCTCGCGAAGAAGCTGCATATCGAGTGCGGCCCCGACACCACCTCCGCCAAGATCTTCGACCGCATCATGGACGACAAGATCCTGGCGGACCTGCAGCAGCCTACCTTCGTTTTCGACCATCCCACGGCGATCACGCCGCTGGCCAAGTGCAAGCCCGGCGATGAAACGCTGGTGGAGCGCTTCGAGTTCTTCGCCGGCACCGAGGAGATAGCCAACGCCTACACCGAGCTGAACGACCCCGAGGACCAGAAGAGCCGCCTGGTGGAGCAGCTGCGCCAGCAGAAGGAAGAGAACAACGGCGAAGCCGACATCCTCGACAAGGATTTCATAGAGGCCATGGAGTACGGCATGCCGCCGATGGGCGGGATCGGCATCGGGATAGACCGCATTACGATGCTGCTTACCGGCAACCCGTCCATCCGCGAAGTCGTGCTGTTCCCGCTGCTGCGCCCCGATACGGATACTCCGAAGTAGTTCTGCCGCAGGGCTCAGTACGATTAGCTGTAAGGGTCACCAGGCTGCACGGGGACCGGGTTAGCAAAACGCGTCGGAGGCCCGAGCTTACGTAAGCGCGAGGGCCGAGACAGCGAAGGGCGAGCACGGTGTGCGAGACCCTGTTTTTGCGTTCCGGTCCCAGTGCAGCCTGGTTCACAATATCAATGTCCACAGAATTCTTTATCGCCCGACGTTATTTGCTCGCCAAGAGGAAGGGCCTCTTCGCGATGATCACCACGTTCATAGGCGTGGCGGGCGTGGCGCTGGGCGTGGCCGCGCTGATCGTGACGCTGGCCATCATGGACGGCTTCCAGTCCGACATCAAGAAAAAGATCATGGACGCGCAGGCGCATATAACCGTGTACGGGCGCATGCAGCCCCGCGACGAGGAGAAGGTCCGCGCCGTACTGGGGCGCGACACGCGCATCGCCGCGGAGTCCCCTTTCGTGCTGGGCCAGGGCATCCTGACCTTCGAGAACCGCTCCACCGGGGTCGTGGTCAAAGGCTTCGACCCCGCCGCCGAATTCAAGGTCAACAATCTTAAAAAATCCCTCACCCGCGGTTCCTGGGACGCGCTGGAAAAACCGGATAAGGACGCCCCTCCCGCGGTGGTGCTGGGCGAGGAACTGGCCAAGAACCTCGGGCTCTGGGTGGGAGACGACGCCGTGCTGGTCTCCCCGCAGGGCGCCTCCACCGCCATGGGCCTGCTGCCCAAAATGAGGAAGTTCAGGGTAGCCGGCCTGGTGCGCACCGGGTATTACGAATTCGACAATACCATGGCTTACTGCTCCATAAAAGCCGCCGAGGATTTCTTCAGTATGGGCGAAGGGGCCAACGGGTTCGGCCTGCGGCTTAACGATATCGACGACGCCGGCCCCGCCGCCGCCGCCCTGCGCAAGGCGCTGGGCTTCTCCTACACGGTGAAAACCTACGCCGACATGAACCAGACCCTGTTCGCCGCGCTGAAACTGGAAAAGTTCGTGATGTCGCTGGTGCTGGCGCTGATCATCCTCGTGGCCACGTTCAACATAGCCTCCAACCTGCTGATGATGAGCGTGGAGAAGCTGCGCGACATCGGCATCCTGCGCGCGATGGGGGCCGGGCCGGGGTTCATCCGCCGGGTTTTTTTCTGGGAAGGCAACCTGATAGCGGTGACCGGCATAACGCTGGGCGTGCTGCTGGGCGTGGGGATCTCCGTTTTTATCTCGGTGTACCCGGTGGTGGAACTGCCGGCCGATATTTATTACGTGACCAAGGTCCCGGTGGAACTTAAGGCGGTGAACATCTTCTGGACCGTGCTGGTCAGCTACGCGCTGTGCATGCTGAGCGCCGTTTACCCGGCGCTGCGCGCCTCGAAGGTGAGCCCGGTGGACGCGATACGCTATGGATAAGATAGTAGAGATCTCCGGGCTGAGCAAGGCCTACACGCAGGGGCACGAACAGATACTCGTGCTCGAGAACCTGGATTTTTCCATTTCAAAAGGCGAGTTCATTTCCATCGTCGGCCCGTCCGGTTCCGGCAAGTCCACTTTCCTCAACATCATCGGCCTGCTGGACGACGTGTACAGCGGCGAGATAAAACTTTTCGGCAAGCGCCTGGAAGACCTGGACGAGGCCGAAAAGGCCGTGCTGCGCCTCAGGAACATCGGCTTCGTGTTCCAGTTCGACTCGCTGCTGCCGGAGTTCACCGTGCTGGAGAACATAGAAATGCCCGCGCGCGTGCTCGGCGGCAGCGTCCCCGGAAGCGGCCTGGACCTGCTTAAGCGTTTCGGGCTGGAGGTCATCGCGCACAAGTTCCCCATGGAGATCTCCGGCGGGGAAAAACAGCGGGCCGCCATGCTGCGCGCCCTGCGCAATACTCCCGCGCTGCTGATAGCCGACGAGCCTACCGGGAACCTGGACCGCCACAATTCCGGGATCATCCTGGACGACCTGAAGCGCGCCGCCGCCGCCGGCACGGCCGTGCTGATGGTGACGCACAACGAGGAGGCGGCGCGCCGCGCCGACCGCATGCTGCGCATGGCGGGGGGGCGGCTGGAGAAACTGGGCGCGGTGTAGGCGCTGATTTTCCGGACCTTTTAGGATATCATGAAACTCTGCGAAGAATGCAACAAGGCGGCCGCGTCCGTCTTCCTGAAACTCGCCGTCAACAACAAGGTGACGGAGACCCATCTTTGCCCCGCCTGCGCCGCCAAGAAAGGCATGGGCCTGGGCCTGGAGACCGGGGCTTTCAACATCTCGGATATCGTCGGCAACATGAGCGGGTACTTCAAGGATTTCCTGCCGCCCGAGAAGCGGACGCTGCGCTGCGGCGCCTGCGGGCTTAAGTATTCCGAGTTCAAGGAAAGCGGCCGGCTGGGCTGCCCGGAATGCTACAAGAGCTTCGAGCCGCAGCTGACGGAACTGATGGCGCGCATCCACGGCGCCGCGCAGCACGCGGGCCGCGCCTACGCCGGCGGCGCCAGGCTCAGGCTGTCCAGGGCGGAAGCCGCCCGGCGGCTGGGTGAGCTGGAAGCGGCCCTGAAGGCGGCGGTGGCCAAAGAGGATTTTGAAGGCGCGGCGCGGATCCGCGACGCGATGAAGGAGCTGGGCCCGCGCCATGGCTGACCTCGTAAAAGCCTTCCGCCCCTACGTCACCTGGGCCAACGCGCGCGGCGCCTGGCCCGACATGATCTTTTCCACGCGGGTACGTTTCGCCCGCAACCTGGAAGGCTTTCCGTTCCCCAACCGCGCCGAACCGCGCCAGCTGGCGGAGATCCGCCGCCTGGCCCTGGCCGCCGCCAGGGAGAGCGGGCTTTTCGCCCGCGGCCATTTTCTGAAGATCGAGGCGCTGGGCCAGCTGGAGAAAAGGTTCCTGGTGGAGCGGCACCACGTCTCGCACGCGCTGGCCGCCTCGGTGCTGCCCTCGGGCGCCGCGGTCTCCAACGACGAGGACCTTTCGGTGATGGTGAACGAAGAGGACCACCTGCGCCTGCAATGCCTCAACTCCGGTTTCGCTATTGAAGAAGCTTTCCGCGCCGCGCTCAAACTGGACGAGGCGCTGGGCAGGGCCCTGCCTTTCGCCTACGGGGCCAAGTTCGGTTTCCTTACCGCCTGCCCCACCAACACCGGCACCGGCATGCGGGTCTCCTGCCTGGCGCACCTGCCGGCGCTTTCGCGCCTGGGCCAGATGCCGCAGGTGCTGGAAAGCCTGTCGCACCTGGGCGTGACCGCGCGCGGCATTTACGGCGAGGGCACTTACGTGCTGGGCGACTTCTACCAGATCTCCAACGCCACCTGCCTGGGCCGCAGCGAAGAGGACTTCTGCCAGAACATGGACCGCGTGATCCGCAACCTGATCCGCCAGGAGATAGCCGCCCGTGAACTTATGCTGAAGGGGCCGATGAAGCTCAAGACCGAGGACGCGGTGTACCGCGCGCTGGGGCTGCTGAGGCACGCCCGCTCGCTCTCCTACGAGGAGTTCATGCAGAACATCTCGCTGGCCCGCATGGGCGCGGCCATGGGTTGGGATATCGGCGTGGATTTCAGCACCTTCAACCAGATCACGCTGCTGATGCAGCCGGCCCACCTTCAGGCCGCCGCCGGGCGCCCGCTGCCTCCCGAAGCCCGCGACGCCTTCCGCGCCGACTACCTGAGAAAAAAACTGGCCTGACCTTTGGGCCCTTGACAATATCTTTTAATCTGCTAAAAAATAGGCAAGGATGATAAAGCGCTTCCTTGCGGTCCTTGTTTTTTCCGCGGGCCTGCTCTGTTGGCAGGGCCTGCCCCTGCGCGCCGTTGCGGCGGGGGAAAGAACCGCTCAGTACGTCCGCTCCGGGGGCGGCGCGCGCGGCGGCGACCCTACCGTTATGCTCCAGGGTTTTTACTGGACTTCCTGGAAAACCTCGCCCTGGTGGGGGGAGGTGGGCTCAAGGGCCGGGGAGATCTCCCGCGCCGGCATCGACCTCGTCTGGCTGCCTCCTTCTTCCGATTCCGCTTCCCCCGAGGGCTACCTGCCGAGGAGGCTCAACGTACAGGATTCCAGCTACGGCACCGCCGCTCAGCTCGCGGCCGCCGTAAGAAAACTGCATTCCGCCGGGATCAGGGTGATAGCCGACATCGTCATAAACCACAGGGTGGGAACTGCCGGCTGGGCGGATTTCACCGAGCCCGCCTGGGGCCCGGACTCCATCTGTTCCGACGACGAATGGGGGCAGGGCAAGGGCGCCGCCGACACCGGCAAGGGAGTGCCTTACGCCAGGGATATAGACCACACCAAGACTTACGTGCAGAATTCCCTCAAAGCCTGGCTGAACGGGCTTAAGGACAAAGTCGGCTACGACGGCTGGCGCTACGATTTCGCCCGCGGGTACGCCCCGGCTTACATACTGGGCTATAACCGGGCCACGGCCCCGTCCTTCGCGGTGGCGGAGATCTGGGACGACCTGGACCTGGCGAATACCGACGCCCACCGGCAGGCTTCCGTGGACTGGCTGGATTCGGTGAACGGCGAGATCAAGGTCTTCGATTTTACCACCAAGGGCATCCTGCAGCAGGCCGTCAGGACCGGCGAGTACTGGCGCCTGGCCGACAAGGACGGCCGCCCCTCCGGGCTGCTCGGCTGGTGGCCCGCCGACGCGGTGACTTTCCTGGACAACCATGATACCGGCTCGGGCCCGCGGTCCGAGGTGAAGGCCGAGGCCTGGCCTTTCCCTTCCGACAAGCTGGCCGCAGGCTACGCGTATATCCTTACCCACCCCGGCATTCCCTGCGTGTACTGGCCGCATTTTTTCGGCGGCGGGCTGAAAGACGCTATTTCCTCCCTGATAAAGATCCGCCGCGCAGCCGGCATTACTTCCACCAGCTGCGTCAGCATAGTTAAGGCCGAACAGGGGCTTTACGCGGCCCTGGTGGACGGCAAGGTGGCCGTGAAACTCGGCGACAAGGCCTGGGGCCCGGGCCCGGACTGGAAGCCCGCCGCCGAGGGCCCTGGCTACGCGGTCTGGACCAGATAAATGAAAGGGCCTCCCGTTCCCAGTTGCATTCCCGCGCTATTTATAATTAAATAGTAGCCATGTATCAGAAGCACTGGAACCTGAAGAAACTGCCTTTCGAGAACACTCCGGATACCGAATTCTTTTTTGAATCCGAAGAACACGAGGAAGCTTTCTCCAGGCTTTCCTACGTGATAGACGAGAAAAAGGCCTGCGGCGTGCTGACCGGCGCCTACGGCACCGGCAAGACCCTCATCCTGAAATCCCTCGAGCGCCAGTTCAAGAAAAAAGGCTACGTTTTCTCCTCGGTCCAGAACCCGCGGCTCGACGACCTAGGGCTGCTGAAGATAATCCTGCACAATTTTACCGGCTACAACGTCCCCAAGACCAAGGAGGACGTGCTGATGGGCATCGAGCGCTTCCTGCGCGACACCTTCCAGGACGGCAAGCACGTGGTAGTGGCCATCGACGAGGCCCAACTGATCAACGACGAGAACGTTTTCGAGGAGCTGCGCCTGCTGCTCAATTTCCAGACCGAGACCAGGTTCCTGCTCACGCTGATCCTCAGCGGCCAGCCCGAGCTCCGGGAGAAACTGGATTCCAATAAGCAGTTCAGCCAGCGCGTCACGCTGAGCTACCACCTGAAGCCCCTCGACTACGCTGAAACCGTTAAATACCTGGAGCACAGGCTCGAGGTGGCCGGCCTGGCGGGGAACATTTTCGACGAAAAGGCCATGGCGCTGATCTTCGAAAGATCGGGCGGCATTCCGCGCCAGATCAACAACCTGGCCAACATGAGCATGCTCGCCGCCTTCTCCAAGGGGGAGAAGACCATAAACGAGGCGCTGGTGCAGGAAGGCGTGGAGAGCAGCAGGTAAGCCTTGGGGCTGAACGGACGATCATAATGAAAATATTAGGCATCGGGGCGCACCCTGACGATCTGGAATTCGGCTGCGGCGGCACTTTCCTGAAGCTGGCGGCCGCCGGGCACAAAGTGCATATGCTGGTGATGACGCGCGGTTCCGTGGGCGGCGACCCGCGGCTGCGCCTCGCCGAGCAGGAGCGGTCCGCCGCCCTGCTGAAGGCTAAACTTTACTGGGGCGGGTTCGAGGACACCTGCGTGACGCTCTCGCGGGAGCTGATCCGCGCCGTAGAGCTCAGGATAGACGCCATCCAGCCTGACATGGTCTTTGTGAACCACGCCGACGATACCCACCAGGACCACCGCAATGTTTCCCGCGCCGTAGAGACCGCCGCCCGCTACATGAAGAACCTCCTCTTCTACGAGGTGCCCACCACGATGGGGTTCGACCCCTGCATCTTCGTGGACGTGGGACCGGTGATCACCAGGAAAGTGGCTCTGCTCAAGTGCCACCGCTCGCAGGTCTACAAGACGCGCGTGAAGAACCTTTCCATCGTCGAGAGCGCCAAGGCGGCGGCCATGTTCCGCGGCTACCAGGACAGGGTTAAGTACGCCGAGGGTTTCGAAGCCCGCCGCCTGCTGCTGGACCAGGTGCTGGGCTCCAAAAAATGATAAACAGGCAGGGCGGTTTTTTTTCTTTTGCGGTGCTGGCGGTACTGCTGGCGCTGCTGCCGCCCGGCGGGTTTTCGGCCTGGACCTGGACCGAGGGCCTGCGCTGGGTCTACCTTTTCCTGATAGCGATGTCCGCCGTGTTCCTGCTGGCGCCCGCCAGTGCCTGGCTGGCCGTGCGGATCGGGGCCATGGACGTCCCCAACGCAAGGAAGGTCCACTCGTCCCCGGTGCCGCGCATCGGCGGAGCGGCGGTTTACCTGGCCTTCATGGCCGCCGTGGTCCGCAACCAGCAGTTCTCGCGCGAGATCTACGGCATCATGCTCGGCGGCACCATTATCTTCGCGCTGGGCTTCATGGACGACTGGAAAGGACTTTCCGCGGGCAAGCGCCTTTTTTGGCAGGTGGTCGCGGCCCTTGTGGTCACTTTTTTCGGCCTGCGGCTCAGCCTTCCGTCATGTGTGCCGTTCAGCGTCCTGGTCGCCACCGTTCTTTCGGTGGTCTGGCTGGTTGGGATAGTGAACGCTTTCAACTTCATGGACGGCATCGACGGGCTGGCCTCCAGCATGGGCGCGGTCTGCGCGCTGCTCTTCCTCGGCATAGGCTGGAACTCCAGCCAGTACCCGCTCTCGTTCATTTCGGCGGCGCTGGCCGGTTCCTGCGCCGGTTTCCTGCGGATGAACTGGCGCCCGGCGCGCGTTTTTCTGGGGGATTCCGGTTCCACTTTCATCGGCTTCATCCTCGGCTGCCTGGCGCTTTACGGCAGCTGGGCCACCAACAACCCCGCCGTCTCGCTGTCCACGCCGCTGCTGGTGCTGGGCATCCCGATCTTCGACATCATTTACACCACGGTGTCGCGCGTGCGCAACGGCAGCGTCACGAACGTCAGGGAGTGGCTGGAATACGCCGGTAAGGACCACTTCCACCACCGGCTGATGAAGCTGGGGCTGGGCGTTGAACAGACCGTCGGTTTCATAGTGCTGCTGAACATCTGCCTGGGACTGGGCGCCTGGACCATCCGCCACACGGTCTCCAGGCTCGGCACGCTGCTGCTGCTCACGCAGAGCGTGCTGATCTTCCTGATAGTGGTAATTTTAATGCTGCTCGGCCGCGAAATGACCGGGCAAAAGGATGAGACAACATGAAAGACTCGATCATAAAGAAATTCTCGGTCAAGGAGCTGGACGCCGAGCTGTTCACGCCGTTCACTATCTCCACCGGCAGCCACCGGAGCCTCGAGAACCTGGTGTTCACGCTGGAAGCGGCGGGCGGGGTGAAAGGCTGCGGCGAGGCGGCCATCGCCACGCACATAACCGGCGAGACCCGCGGGCGGACGGCCAAGAGCCTGCGCCGGGCGGGGGAACTGCTGACCGGCCTGAACATGGACAATTATTTGGGCGCGCTCTGCAAGCTGGAGGAGGCGCTCGACGGCAACAGGGCGGCGCTGGCCGCCGCGCAGATGGCCGTGCTGGACCTGGCCTGCCGCCTGCAGGGCGTGTCGCTGTGGAAGTTCTTCGGCGGCAGGACCCCCGCGCTGAAGACCGACATCACGGTGGTTATCGGCGGGGCGGACGCCGCTTTGAGCTTTACGAAAAAGATGCGCGCGCGCGGCTTCAGGATCTTCAAGGTGAAGACGGGCTCCGACATGGACGAAGATTTCAGGCGGCTCGAGGCCGTGAAGAAGGCCGCGCCCGGCTGCGCCATCTACCTCGACGCCAACTGCGCCTACGGGGCTAAAGAGGCGGAGAAGTTCATAGCCAAACTGGCCGCCCGCGGCATCCGGCCCGCGGTGCTGGAGCAGCCGGTGGCCAAGGACGACCTGGACGGCCTCGCCTACCTTTCCCGCAAGCTCTCCATGCCGGTCTGCGCCGACGAGTCGGCCTATTCCCTGGACGACGTTTTCCGGATGATCCGCGCCGGGACAGTTACCGCGGTCAACATTAAACTGACGAAACTGGGCTTCCTGCGCGCGCGCGAGGTGTGGGCGCTGGCCCGCGCCAAAGGCGTGAAGCTGATGATGGGCGAGATGCTGGAAAGCGAGCTGGCCTCGGCCGCGGCGGCGGAGTTCGCCGGCGGGCTCGGCGGTTTCGACTTTACGGACCTGGATACGCCGTTCTTTATAAAGGACAGCGGCATGACCGGCGCCGGTTTCCTTTCCAGGGACGGGGTGTATTCCCTCGACCGCGTGAAAGCCGGCATAGGCGTGCTGCCCCGGGGAGAAAAATGAGGCTGGCCCGGGCGCTGGCCCTTTTCTTGATCTGCGCTCTGGGCCGCCCTGGCGCGGCGCAGACTGCCGCCCTGCCGGGGCTTGAGGACCTGCCCGAACCCACCCGCTACCTGGCGGGGTACGTTACAGCCGCCGGCGGCGCGGCGGTGCCTTTCTCCGGGCATTGGGGGGATAAGGACGCCGGCTTCAAACCTTCACAGGCTTTCAGCCTGGCAGCCTCGAAGCGGGTGGACGAGGTGCTGAGTTACGGCCTCGAAACCGGTTATTCCCTTAAACACCAGAACCGCACGGTAAAGGCCATGGAGTTGAGGTTTTTCTCGCTTACGCCTTTTGTAAGGGTGTCCTTCCCCCAGGAGAATGCTGTTTATTACGGTATACTTGGCGCGGGCCTTTACCAGTGGAACCAGCCGGCCTATGCCGCTGCCGGAGTTCGTTACGATTCCGATTCCGGCTCCAGCGCCGGGATCAACCTGGGGGGCGGGGTTTCATACCCGTTCTGGTGGGGGACAAGGATAGGGTTGGATCTGCGCTGGCACCATGTCTTCAACATGAAGGGCAATAATTTCAACCTGAACGTCGCCGATAACCTGAACCTCATGCTGGCGCTGCACTACGGGGTGTGGAAGGACCGGGCGGCCGCCCCCGCGAGATGACCGCTCCCCTTGACAAGTCAAGGCCGGTCTGCTATACTATCATTGGACGCCAGTAAATGGCCTCCAACTGTGAACTCCTCGAAGATAGAGGAAGCGAAAACCCGCCAAAAGCGGGTTTTCGATTTTATAGTCTTTTTGCGGTCCTTTAGCCCCGGTTCTTCCCGTCCAACCCCCTAATTAGTATAATTATCTATATTAAGGGCCTGTATGCCCTGACTCTTTTGCTGGAGGACCTATGGGAAAATTTGTGGAATGCGTGCCGAATTTCAGCGAAGGGCGCGATGTCGCCAAGATAAACGCCATAGTGGACGCGGCCCGGTCCGTGCCCGGGGTGCTGGTGCTGGACGTCGAAAAGGACGCCGATCACAACCGCACCGTGCTCACTTTCATCGCCCCGGTGGAGACCGCCGCCGACGCGATGTTCGCCGTCACCAAGAAAGCTTCCCAGCTGATAGACCTGAACCACCACAAGGGCGAGCATCCCCGCATGGGCGCCACCGACGTGGCCCCTTTCATCCCCGTGATGGAATCCACGATCGAGGACTGCATAAAGCTGGCCGAGATCGCCGGCGAGCGGATCGGCCGTGAGCTGAATATCCCGGTCTACCTGTACGACCGCGCCGCCAAGTTCGAGCACCGCAAGGACCTCGCCAAGGTGCGCAAGGGCCAGTTCGAAGGGCTGCGCGCCGAGATCGGCACCAACCCCGAGCGCGTGCCGGATTTCGGGCCCAACCATATCCACCCCACCGCCGGCGCCATGGCCGTGGGCGCCCGCAACCAGATCGTGAACTTCAACGTGAACCTGGCCACCACCGACATGGAATTCGCCAAGGGCCTGGCCAAGAAGATCCGCACCTCCGGCGGCGGCCTGCCGGCCCTGCGCGCCAAGGAGATCTTCCTCGAGTCCAAGGGCCAGGTGCAGATGTCCACCGTGCTGACCGACTACCACACCACTTCGATCAAGCGCGTGATGGACGAGCTGGCCAAAGAGCTGGCCCCCAAGAACATCGCCGTCACCGGCACCGAGCTGATCGGCCTCACCACGCAGGACGCCATCACCGACTACGCGGTGGAGGCGCTGAAAGTGCAGGATTTCAAGAAAGACGAGCAGGTGCTGGAGACGAAACTCCTGAAACTGCTGAGCTCCTGGCAGGCCGCGGCCAACCTGTTCGTGGACGCGCTCGCCAATACCGACCCCACGCCCGGCGGCGGTTCCGCCGGCGCGGTGAACGGCGCCATGGGCTGCGCCCTCGGGCAGATGGCCCTGGGCATCAGCCTCCGGAGCAAGAAGCTCGACGAGGCCAAGAAGCCCGCCATGCGCGACCTCTCGGAACGGCTCGGTTCCCACAAGGTGGCGCTGCAGAACTGCGTGGCCGAGGACTCGGCTTCTTTCGACGGCTTCATGGAAGCCATGAAGATACCCAAGGATAACCCGGAGCGCAAGGTGAAGATGCAGGCCGCGCTGAAGCACGCCGCCGAGGTGCCCCTGAAGACCGCCAGGCTGGCCTCCGAGGCCCTGGCCGGGCTGCAGGTCTGCGCCGCCTACGTTTCGCCCCAGGTGGTCTCGGATTACCGCAGCGCCGGCTACCAGCTGGAGACGGCCATACGCTGCGCGGCCGAGAACGTTTTCATTAACGCGGAAGGTCTTGAGGACAAGGCTTACGCGGAAAAGATAGTCTCCGAGGTTAAGGGCTACCTGCCCTCTTCGGAAGCGGTAAAGGCATAAGGAGCACCGGATGGCAAGCATCGACGCGATTTCACGTGGTTTAATGCTGGACAGTCTTAGGGAGTACGCCAAGCGGCGCATCCCCTTCGACCTGATCCGCGAGCTGGACGAGAAGAACGAGTTCCCGGCCGACATCCTGAAAGAGATGTACGATCCTGCTATACTCGGCGTGCACCTGCTGATGATCCCGACCGAGTACGGCGGCGTCGCGGGCGGCAGCTTCGACATCTACAGGGTCTGCGAACTGCTGGCCCGGATAGACCTGGGGATAGCCACCGGCGTGTTCGCCACGTTCCTGGGCACCGACCCGCTCAACCAGGGGGGCACCGAGGAGCAGAAGGCCAAGTGGCTCAGCCGCATCGCCAAGGAAAAGCTGCTGGTGGCCTACGGCGCCACCGAGGCCGACGCCGGCTCCGACCTGGTTAACCTGCGCACCCGCGCCGAGCACGTGGTGAAGAACGGCAAGATCGTGGGCTACAACATCTCCGGCAATAAGCAGTGGATCTCCAACGGCGGCGTGGCCGACCTGTACACGATCCTCGCGCTGGCGCCCGGCGGCCCGTCGTGGTTCCTCGTGGAGAGGAACATGGAGGGCTTCTCGCCCAACAAGCACGAGGACAAGCACGGCATCCGGCTTTCCAACACCGCCGGCCTGTCGCTGGACAACGTTTACGTCCCCGCCGAGAACCTGATCGGGCTCGAGGAAGGCAAAGGCCTGCTGCAGGCCCAGGCCGTGTTCGGCTATACCCGCGTGATGGTGGCCGCTTTCGGCCTTGGCTGCGGCACCGAGGCGCTGGAACAGGCCGTGCGCTACAGCCAGCAGCGCATCCAGGGCGGCACCCCGCTCTCCGAGAAGCAGGGCTACACCCATAAGCTCATCGTTCCCAACGCCGTGAAGCTCGAGGCTTCGCGCGCCTATATCGAGGAGACCGCCAATAAGCTGGACGCCGGCGACCACGGCCTGCAGACCGAGGGCGCCATAGCCAAGTACTCCGCCACCGAGGCCGGCAACAAGATGGCAGAGGACGCCATCCAGGCGCTGGGCGGCTACGGCTACACCAAGGATTTCCCCGTCGAGAAGATCAAGCGCGACGTGAAGATCTGCCTCATTTACGAGGGCACCAGCGAGATCATGGAGATGACCATTTACCGCGGGCGCTGGCAGGAGCACCTGAAGAGCCGCGGCCGCTACTACCTGGACCAGGCCGACAGGCTCGACGAGCTGCACGCCAAGAACCCGACCGTCGGGGCGCACGCCTCGGCGCTGGCGCTGCGCGCGCTGGGCGCGATCATGGAAGAGTGCCGCGTGCAGAAGCTGACCCGCCACCAGCACGTCACTTTCAAACTGGGCAAGTTGATCGCGGCGGCCGAATGCGCCGCCTGCTTCTCCCGCGCCGCCGCGGCGGACAGGTACAGCGAATCGGTGCGCTTCGACAAAGCCGGCTGGCAGGCCATGGCCCGTATTTTCGCCCGCGAGACCGCCCTCAGCGTGGCCACGGAAGGGCTCGCGCTGGTGCTGGGCGCCGCCGAGCAGGCCGGCACGCTGGCCGACGCCATGAACCTGGACGCGGTGCAGGCTGAACAGAAAGGCCTTGTCGCCGACATGGACCTCGTCGCGCTCAAGCTGAAGCAGACGTTCAAGGCCAAGTGATCTTAAGGAGAATTCAATGAACATCGTAGTACTCGTAAAACAGGTTCCCGACACCACCGAGGTGAAGATAAACCCCGAGACCGGCACGCTGATCCGCGCCGGGGTGCCCAGCATCATCAACCCTTACGACCATTTCGCCCTCGATGCCGCCCTGGAGCTCAAGAAGAAGCACGACTTCAAGGTGACCATCGTCTCGATGGGGCCCCCGCAGGCCAAGAGCGTGGTGCAGATGGCCATGGCGCTGGGCGCGGACGAAGGCGTGCTGCTCTCCGACATGGCTTTCGCCGGTTCCGACACCTGGGCCACCGCCTACGCGCTGGCGCAGGGCGTCAAGAAGGTCGGCAAGGCCGACATCATCCTGGCCGGCATGCAGGCCATCGACGGCGACACCGCCCAGACCGGCCCCGGCGTGGCGCAGCAGTTGGGCATGCCCCAGATCACTTTCTGCGAACACGTCGACGTGGACGGCAGGCGCGTGATCGCCCGCAAGCAGATAGACGGCGGCTACGAGGTGCTGGAGGCCAGGCCCCCGGTGCTGATCACGATGGTGATGACCAAGGATTACACGCCCAGGTACCCTTCCTTCATGGACGTGCACGCTTCGCTCAAGAAGCCTTTCCACGTGTGGAGCGCCGCCGACGTGGGAGCCGAGGCGCAGTACCTCGGCCTCAAGGGCTCGCCCACCCAGGTGAACAAGATCTACCCGCCGCCCCAGAGGGAGAAGGCCGCCATGTTCGCCGGCTCGGGCCAGGAGAACGCGGAAAAGATCCTCGAGCTGATGCGCCGGGAGCATTTCTTAGGGGAATAACGGCGCGGTCCCAGGTTTTAATTTTACTCCAGGAGAATACGATGATAGAAGTTTCGAACAAATGCATAGGCTGCACCAAGTGCGTGCCGGTCTGCCCTTTCGCCGCCATCAACATGATAGACAAGAAGGCCACGATGAACGAGGCCTGCACGCTCTGCGGCGTCTGCGTGCAGATCTGCCCGGTGAAGGCCATCACCATCACCCGCGAGGAAGCCTCAGCGCGCGATTTCTCGGGCTTCAAGGGCGTCTGGGTCTACGTCGAGCTCGCCGAGACCGGCGACAAGACGCACCCGAAGAAGATCAAGCCCGTCACTTTCGAACTGCTTTCCGAGGGCCGCAAGCTCGCCGACGAGCTGAAGGAAGACCTCTGCGCCGTGCTGCTGACGGACAAGAACCATAACTACGAGAAAGAACTGGGCGCTTACGGGGCGGACAAGGTGTACATGGTCGAGCACGATGAGCTGTTCGAGTACAACACGGACATCTTCTCCACCGTGATCGTCTCGCTGGTGAACCGCCACAAGCCCTCCGCCATGCTCTACGGCGCCAGCATCCAGGGCCGCGACCTGGCCCCGCGGGTGGCCTCCACGCTGTACGTGGGCCTGACGGCCGACTGCACCGCGCTCGCCGTCAAGGACGGCCTGCTGCTGCAGAGCCGCCCCGCCTTCGGCGGCAATATCATGGCCGACATCCTCAGCCCCAATTCCAGGCCCCAGCTGGCCACCGTGCGTCCCAACGTGATGAAGCTGGCCGAGCCGCAGCTCGGCCGCGCCGCGGTGGTGGTGCGCGAGGCCGCCAAGCTAGACAAGAGCCTGCGCCGCGTGAAAGTGCTCGAGCGGAAGATCACCCGCGATTCCGGCGCGGCCAGGATAGAGAGCGCCGGCGTGATAGTTTCCGGCGGGCGCGGCATGAAGACCAAGGACAAGTTCAAGCAGCTCGAGGAGCTCTCAGGCCTGCTCGGCGGCGTGGTGGGCGCGTCGCGCGCGGCGGTGGACCTTGGCTTCAAGGAAAAGACGCACCAGGTAGGCCAGAGCGGCGCTACCGTATCGCCCAAGCTGTACCTCTCTTTCGGCATCTCCGGCGCGGTGCAGCATATCGTGGGCATGAAGGCCTCCGACGTGATCATCGCGGTCAACAAGGACCCGAACGCCCCCATCTTCAACGTGGCCAAGTACGGCATCGTCGGGGACGCGCACGAGATCGTGCCCAAGCTGATAGAGGCGCTGAAAAAATAACCGGGCGGTGACAGCCGGCAGGCGGGGGCGCCCCTGGTCCCCGCGGGGCGGAACGCGGATTTAATGACCTTACTGAACAGACTACTCCTTATCGTCTTCGGGGCCGGGCTCATCCCCATAGTCCCTGCCGGGGTATTTTTGTTCTATTTCCAGTCCCGCGCCAAGGACGACATCTCCAGCCTGCAGCGGAACGTTTCGCAGATGGGGTCGCTGATGATGGAGCGGGAGGCGCAGGACCTGTCCCGCCGCTTCGAGAGGATGTGGGATACCGACGCTTCTTACGTTAACAGCGCGGCCCTGGAAAGGGCGCTCAAGCGCAACCCCGAATTCCTCTACATCGCTTTTACCGGCCCCGACGGGCGCTATATACTTAGCGGCGGGGCGCCTGAACTCAAGCGCCGGTTCGGCTACCTGGACCTGGGCGGCGACCCGCTGTTCCTCAAGGCCTCGCGGGAGGGCCGCGCCGCGCTGGGGCAGTTTGAGATGATCTACGATATGCCGGTGTGCCGGCTCGTCTACCCGGTGGGCGGAGGTTACTACGCTTTCGCCGCCGTGAACCTGCGCGACCTGTTCGAGAAACTGCGCGCCCAGCGCCTCGGCGCCACCGGCGGCCTGCTGCTGACCGACTCCGAGGGCAACGCGCTGCCGCTTTCCGGCGCCTTCGAAAAGTTCGACGGCAGCGCGGTGCGCGGCATGCTCAAGAGCGGGAGGGCCTTTGAAATAGAGGGGAAGAACGGGGAATATATAGGCGTCGCCGCCAGGGTGCGCGGGTTCGACCTGTTCGTGGTGGCGCTGGAGAACAGGGCCGAAGCGTTCTCAGGCATCAACCGCATCACCTGGCTGATGGCTTTCTTCCTGTTAGCCTTCGCCACGGCTTTCTATTTCTCGGCCCTGCTGTTCACCCGCAGGCTGGGCGTGCCGGTAGACGCGCTGATGAAGGGCGCGGCCCGGGTTTCCGGAGGGGATTTCAAGACGCCGGTGAGCGAGGAGACCGAGTTCGCGGAACTGTCCGCGCTGCTGCGCTCCTTCAACGCCATGATGCGCGAAGTGGACCGCTACCACGGGATCCAGGTTGAAAAGGTGTTCGAGGAAAAGCAGAAGCTGGAATTGCTGGTGAGCCTGATCCACGACGCCATCATCCTCTGCGACCTGCGCGGCGAACTGCTGTACGCCAACGCCGCCGCCAGGGCCATACTAGGAGTGGAGAACGGGGCGCCGGGCGAGGAGAACGAGCCGCTGCGCCGCCGCATCGCCGGGCTGGTGCAGAAGAGGGCGCTTTCGAAAGGCGGGGTGGTGGAACTGGACGCGGCGGGCGAGAAGAAATATTACCGGGCCAGCGTACAGACCCTTTCGGCCAGGACCCAGAACCCGGCCGTCTTCATGGTGCTGCGCGATATCACGCTGGAGCGGAAGATGCAGCAGATGAAAGAGGAGTTCTTTCACTCCGTGGCGCACGACCTGCGCGCCCCGCTGCTGACCATGCAGGGCTACATCAAGCTGCTCGAGAAAGAATTCCAGCCCGAGGCGAAACAGGCGGGCTATGTCAGGAACGTCAAGGAGTCCAGCGACCGGCTGTTCAAGCTGCTGGAGAATATCCTGGATATTTCGCGCATGGAGGCGGGCCAGCTGAAGCCGGACCTCAGGCCGGTCAACGCGGCGGAGTTTTTGTCCTCCTCGGCTGAAAGTTTCAGGGCTTTGTTCGAGGGGAAAAGGATCGCGCTTGCCGTAGAAACCGCCGGCGCGGAAAAGACCGAATTCACGGCCGACTCCTCGCTGCTGCGCCGGGTGATGGAAAATCTGCTGTCCAACGCCTGGAAGTTCACGCCGGAGGGCGGAAAGGTCACGGCTTCCGTAACGGCCGGAAAGGCCGGGCTGGTCTTCTCGGTGGCCGATACCGGCCCCGGCATACCGGCGGACCAGCTGGAAACGATTTTCGAGAGGTACAAGCGGCTTAAGGCCGGCGAGGGCGGGGACGGCTTCGGCCTGGGCCTGGCCATCGCCCGCAAGATAGTGGAACTGCACGGCGGTACGATCCGGGCGGAAGGCGCGCCCGGCGGCGGCGCGCGTTTCTTGGTGACGCTGAAACCGTAAGCTGCCTGGCGCGGTTCCGCGCCGGGGATCCGGGCAGGGATCATGGGTCGGGATAACTTTATGAATATAAAATCGCACGAAAATAAGAAGGTCCTGTATCTGTTCGGCATCTCGCTTTCAATACTGATGATGTTAAGCATGATCTTCGAAAGTTTTATGCCCAAAGGCGGCTGGCTGCGGTCCCTGAACGACGCATGGTCGGATTTCCGCGTAAATTCCCCGTTCTTCGCGTATGGCATCTTCAGCCATAAGGACGAAAACCCTTTCACTTTTTCGTTCGGCGCCCTGATCAACAAGCCCGGGGACAAGCGCATCGTGATCGCGGCGATCGATAACCATACCCTTAACAATCTCGGGTACCCTTTCCCGCGCAAGTACTACGGGGACATGATAGGGAAGCTGAATAAACTGGGGGCTAAAGCCATAGTCATGGATGTGTTCACCGTGGACCCTGATAAATCCCGGCCCGAAAGCGACGCCGCGTATATCAGGGACGTTAAGAATGCCGGCAACGTGGTAAGCTCCATGGCCTACGACCGGTGGAACAAGACTTTCCAACTGCCTATAAAAGGACTTGGGGCCGCGAGCCGGTACGTGGCCATTCCTAACATGGACAAGGGCCTGAGCTCTGATAATAAGGTCCGGAACGTTTTCCTTTTCGATCCCGACGGGATGTATAAGGACGCTAAAGACCTCGGGCTGGGCGGCCGGGCCGGGGAACTTGAGAATGTTAACCTGGCCGGGCTCGCTCCAGCCGCCTATGCCATCTACGAAAACGTGCCGCTGTCCGGGGTTTACGCCAGGTACGGCGTGGAACCCTACGCGCTCAATTTCCGCTATCCCGTGGTCCGGAAGGTCCACGAGGCCTGGTCCAAGGAGAACCTTACCGAGTTCTCCGTTTACAGGTGGATATCCGTCTTCGATATCATCGAGGGGAAACTTACCGAGGATGAGAAGCAGGCGCTTAAAGGCGCCGTCGTTTTCGTGGGTTCCACGGCCATCGGGGCGTATGACCATTACCCTTCGCCTTTCATGCCCAACCTGCCCGGGGTAGAGGTCCACGCGAACGTGCTGGACAACATGCTGAACAACGACTTCCTCCGGCCTGTGAACGCCTGGCTGGTGGCGCTCTTCGTGCTGATCCTTATCTGGCTGCCTATCTACCTGCGCAATTATTCGGTGCTGCTGATCTCTTCCGTGGTCGGCCTTATCCTGCTGACGGCGGTGATACTCGACTACTACATGCTGCATAAGGTCTATAGCTTCATGTTCGCGAACATCGCCGTCGCCATGATCTTCCCGTTCGTTTTCGTTACCGTGCATAAAGCGGTGATGGAAGGCCGCGAGAAGAAGTGGATCAAGAACACTTTCGGCCAGTATCTATCGCCGAAGGTTGTGGAGATCATCACCAAAGACCCGTCCAAGCTTTCGCTGGGCGGGGAGAAGCGCGACATGACGGCCATGTTCTGCGATATCGCGGGCTTCACCACCATCTCGGAGAAGCTTACCCCAGAGCAGCTTACCGCCATGCTGAACAACTACCTGTCCGGCCTGACCGACGTGATCCTGCAGCACGACGGCGTGGTGGACAAGTTCATAGGCGACTGCATCATGGCCTTCTGGAACGCGCCTGTGGACTTGAAGAACCACCGGACCAGCGCCCTGCTGGCCGCCGTGGACTGCCTGGCGGTGAACAACAGGCTGAACGAAGAGGCCAGGGACATGATCGTGAAACCGTGCTTCCGCATAGGCCTGAACTCCGGGCCGATGACCGTGGGCAACATGGGTTCCAATAACCGCTTCTCTTATACCGTGATCGGCGACGCGGTGAACCTGGCCTCGCGGCTGGAGGGGGCCAACAAATTCTTCCATTCGCGCATCATGGCCAGCGAGGACGTCTTCGCGGAGGCCAAGGACCAGCTGGAAGCCCGCTACCTGGGCCAGATCCGCGTGGTCGGCAAGGCCATCCCGGTGAAGGTCTACGAGCCCCTGGCCCGCAAAGGCGGGGCCTCGCCGGAGACGGTAAAAATGCTGCAGCTTTACGGCGCGGGCATCGAGAACTTCTACGCCGGGAAATACAAAGAGGCCGAAAAGGACTTCAAGGCCGCGCTCGGGGCAAGGCCCGGGGACGGCCCCTCCCAGTTCTACCTGGAGCTGGCGGAACAATACGCCAAGGGGACGCCGAAGGACTGGGACGGGTCGTTCAACCTGACCTCTAAATAACATGATAATATTCTGGCGCCTTCTGCTCGCTCACCTGCTCTCGGACTTCACGCTGCAGTTCGACGTGGTCAACCGGCTGAAGCGGCAGCACGTCTGGGGGATGCTGCTGCACTGCCTGACGCATTTCGTCGTGTCCGCGGCCTTTACCTGGCCTTACCTGGGCCAGGTCTGGGTGCGGGTCGGCCCGGCGGGGATCACCGGCTGGTGGTCGCTGGCGCTGATGTTCGCGCTGCATTTCGGGGTGGACGAACTGCGTATTTACAGCATGAAGACCATGGGCTACCGCGACGGGACAGTGAGTTTCCTGGCGGACCAGTTCGTGCACTTTTACGTGCTGTTCATGATCTCGCCCATAGCGATCCCGGACCGGAACTTTTTCCTGGCGCAGAAATGGATCGGGATCGCCTGTATGCTGGTCCTGGTTACCCATTTCACCACCGTTCTGGTCTACTTCATCGAGAAGGATCTTTTCGGCAAGCCTTTCCCGCACTTCGACGAGAAGTACTTCCTGATCTTCGAGCGCGTGGTACTGTGGGCTTTCTTCCTGACTTCGGGCTACTGGTGGCTGCTCTTCGCCGCGGCCTGGATCTACCAGATCTTCTACGTGCGGCACAAGCGCGTGATAGATATGTCCCTGCTTAACGTGGTGCTGAGCGTGGCGCTCACCGTCACGTTCGGGCTGTGGACGCGCTTCATGTACTACGGCTTTTTGTAGCGCGGCGGGCTTTAAGGCATCGAATGGAACGGACCGGGACGCTTAAAATAGAGGACGCGGTGTTTATCTTCATAGACGTGGAGACCACGGGGCTTTCCCCCAGGGCGGCCCGCGTCTGCGAAGTGGCCGCGGTCAGTTTCCGCGGCGAAGAGCGCGTGGGGACGCTGGCGGAGCTGGTCAACCCCGGCCTGCCGATCCCGCCGGAAGTCTCGAAGATCCACGGCATCACCGACGAAATGGTGAAGGACAGCCCCGCTTTCGGCGCGGTGGCTCCCGGGCTGCTGGCCATGCTGGAAGGCGCCGTGATCGTGGCGCATAACGCCGAGTTCGACATCGGGTTTTTATCGGCGGAGTTCGAACGCGTGGGGCTTAAGTTCCCGGCGCTGCCCGTGGTGGACACGCTCTCACTGGCCCGCAAGCACTGGAAGTTCAAAAGCAACAGGCTGGGCAGCATAGCCGCCGAGCTGAACTTTTCCAACGAGGGCTGGCACCGCGCGCTGAGCGACGTGGAGATGACCAGGAAGATCTTCGTGCATTTCATCACCGCCTTCCGGGCTGCCGGCGCGGTGACGGTTGCCGACCTAATCAAGAAAAGCGGAGGAAAATAATGAAAAGCAGACCTTTTACCCTGGGCACGGCCCCGGACATCGTGGATTTCGCGGAAGTGGCGCACGGCTTCAGGAAAGTCGTCATCCCGCCGAAGGCGCTCAAACTCATAGAATCCCGCCGGGCCCTCCTCGAGGGAATGCTCGCCGAGGACAAGGTGATGTACGGCATCAACACCGGCTTCGGGGAACTGGCCAGCCAGCGCGTTTCCCGCGAGAGCCTCAAAAGCCTGCAGGTGAACCTGATCCGCAGCCACGCCTGCGGCGTGGGCGACCCGCTGGACGACGCGGAAGCCACGGCGCTGATGTTCGCCCGCGTGAACGAACTCGCTATGGGCAATTCCGGCGTGCGGCCCGTGCTGGTGAAAAGGCTCGCCGAGCTGATAAACAAGAACGTCATCCCGTTCATCCCTTCCAAGGGCTCCGTGGGCGCCAGCGGCGACCTGGCCCCTTCCGCCCACATGGCGCTGGTGCTGATAGGCGAGGGCCTGGCCAAGTTCGCGGGCGAACGCGACTGGCAGCCGGCCGAGACCGTGCTTAAGAAAGCCAAGATCAAGCCCATAGAACTGGCCGAGAAAGAGGGCTTGGCCCTGATCAACGGCACGCAGGCCATGAAGGCCGTGGGCGGCCTGGCGCTGTTCGAGGCCATGAACCTGTTCTACTCCGCCGTGCTCACCGGCGCGATGAGCCTGGAGGCCCTGAAGGGCACCCCGGTGGCCTTTGATCCCCGCATCCACGCGCTGAAGCCGCACGCCGGCCAGCTGGAAGTGGCCGAGATGCTGGAGGCCATCCTTAAAGGCAGCAAGATCCGCGCCTCGCATTCCGCCAACGACAAGCGCGTGCAGGACCCGTATTCCCTGCGCTGCATGCCGCAGGCCATGGGCGCCGCGCGCGACGCCATCGAGTACGCGCTGAACGTCTTCGAGACCGAGTTCGGCAGCGTGACCGACAACCCGCTGGTGGTGGAGGGGAAGAGCCGCGGCACGATCGACGTGCTGTCCGGAGGCAACTTCCACGGCCAGGCCGTGGCCTTCGCTTCGGATTTCGCCGCCATCGCGATCACCGCGCTCGGGAATATTTCGGAGCGCCGCATCGCGCAGCTGGTGAGCGACTTCAAGATACTGCCGCCTTTCCTGGCCCGGAACCCGGGCCTCGAGTCCGGCTTCATGATCGCGCACGTGACCGCCGCCGCGCTCTGCAACGAGAACAAGGTGCTCAGCCACCCGGCCAGCGCCGATTCCATCTCCACCTCCGCCAACAAGGAGGACTTCGTGAGCATGGGCATGAACGCCGCGCTCAAGTTCAAGACCGTGGTGCGGAACGTCGCCTGCATCACCGCCATCGAGATGATGGCCGCGGCCGAAGGCGTGGAATTCCACCGCCCGCTGAAGTCCAGCGCCAGGATGGAAGCCGCCCTGGCCAAGCTCCGCGAGATCTCACCCGCGTTCAAGGGCGACGAGGTGTTCTCCGGCCGCATCGAGGCAGTGGCGGACGCCATCCTGAGCGGCTACTTCGTGGACTAGACTGTTTTTGGAGGTAGTTAAAATGAACCATAAGAACATACGCGCCGCGCGCGGCAACAAACTCTCGTGCAAGGGCTGGCAGCAGGAAGCGGCCTTGCGCATGCTGATGAACAACCTGGACCCCGAGGTGGCCGAGCGCCCGGAGGACCTGGTGGTTTACGGCGGGCGCGGCAAGGCCGCCCGCAACTGGGAATGCTACGACGCGATAGTGAACTCTCTCCGGAACCTGGAGAACGACGAGACGCTGCTGGTGCAGTCCGGCAAGGCCGTAGGCGTGCTCCGGACGCACGAGTACTCCCCGCGCGTGATCCTCGCCAATTCCAACCTGGTCGGCAATTGGGCCAACTGGGAGACTTTCGACGAGCTTGAGAAGAAAGGTCTGATGATGTACGGCCAGATGACGGCCGGCTCGTGGATCTACATCGGCACGCAGGGCATCCTGCAGGGGACCTACGAAACCTTCGCGGAATGCGCCAGGAAGCACTTCAAGGGCGGCGACCTGTCCGGTAAGCTCACTGTCACCGGCGGCCTCGGCGGCATGAGCGGCGCTCAGCCGCTGGCCGTTACGATGAACGGCGGCGTGGCCATAGTGGTGGAAGCCGACGAGACGCGCATTCAGATGCGCCTCAAGACCCGCTATGTTGACGTGATGACCAGGAGCCTGGACGAGGCGCTGGTACTGGCCGGAAAAGCCATGAAGGCCAAACAGCCGCTTTCCATAGCGCTGCACGGCAACTGCGCCGAAGTGCTGCCGGAAATGGTGCGTCGCGGCGTAAAGGTGGACGTGCTGACCGACCAGACCTCGGCGCACGACCCGCTGCGCGGCTACATCCCCAAGGGCTACACGATAAAGGCGGCCGACGAGCTGCGCCGCAGGGACCCCAAAAAGTACGTGAAGCTGGCGATGGAATCCATCGCTATCCACGTGGAGGCCATGCTGAAACTGCAGAAGGCCGGCGCCGCCACGTTCGACTACGGCAACAATATCCGCACTATGGCCTTCAAGCAGGGCGTAAAGCACGCTTACGACTTCCCCGGCTTCGTGCCGGCCTACATCCGCCCGCTGTTCTGCACCGGCAAGGGCCCGTTCCGCTGGGCCGCGCTTTCCGGCGACCCCAAGGATATCGCCGTGACCGACTCGGCCATAAAGGAAATGTTCCCCGGGGACGCTCACCTGAACCGCTGGCTGGACATGGCCGCCAAGAAGGTGGCCTTCCAGGGCCTGCCGTCCAGGATCTGCTGGCTCGGCTACGGCGAGCGGCATCTGGCCGGATTGCGCTTTAACGACCTGGTGAAGAAGGGGAAGATCTCCGCGCCGATCGTGATAGGCCGCGACCATCTGGATTCGGGTTCGGTGGCTAGCCCTTTCCGCGAGACCGAGGCCATGAAGGACGGTTCCGACGCTATCGCCGACTGGCCTATCCTTAACGCGCTGATCAACACGGCCTCCGGGGCCAGCTGGGTGTCGTTCCACCACGGCGGCGGGGTGGGCATGGGCTACTCGCTGCACGCCGGGCAGGTTACCGTGGCCGACGGTACCAAAGAAATGGCGCTGCGCCTCGAGCGGGTGCTCTCCAACGACCCGGCCATGGGCGTGCTGCGGCATGCCGACGCCGGCTACAAACTCGCGCAGGATTTTGCCAGGAAGACCGGGGTGAAGATCCCGATGCTGGGTAAAAAATAATCAGCCTTTAAAAGGAAGGAGAAAAATATGGCTTCAGACTTCAGTTTCGACGTGGTTTCCAAAGTGGAGTATACCGTTGTGGACGAGGCTATCGCCATCGCGATGAAGGAAATTATCAACCGCTACGACTTCAAGGACTCCAAGTCCGAGATCAACTTCGACAAGAAGGCCAACACCATCATGCTGCAGTCCTCCGACGATTACAAGGTGAAGGCCCTCTACGACGTGCTGCTGACCAAGATCTCCAAGCGCGGCCTGCCGGTGAAGAATTTCTCCGGCGAGAAAGTGCAGAGCGCCCTGGGCGGCACCGCCAAGATGGTGGTCAAGGTGCAGCAGGGCATTCCGCAGGAAAAGGCCAAGGAGATAAGCAGGGCCATTAAGGACCAGAAGCTGAAGGCCAACGCCTCCATTCAGGGCGACACGCTGCGCATCACCTCCAAGTCCAAGGACGAGCTGCAGAACGTGATGGCGCTGCTGCGCGGCGGCGATTACGGCATCACGCTGCAGTTCGAGAACTTCAGGTAAGAGGACAGGACCTCCGGTCCGTGAAAAAACTATGGCGATACTGTTCACCGGCATAAAGCAGCTCATTACCTTCGCGGGAGACGCGGGGCCGCGCGCGGGCGCGGCCATGCGCGAGACCGGGCTGGTCAAGAACGCCGCCGTGCTGGTGAACGACGGAATTGTAGAAGCCGCGGGAACCCGGGCCGCCGTCTCCCGCCACCGCCTGGCCAAGAAAGCCCGGACCGTGGAGGTGAACGGGATCTGCCTGCCGGGTTTCGTGGACAGCCATACGCACTCGGTGTTCGCCGAGCCGCGCCTGAAGGATTTTTCGATGCGGACCGCCGGGGCCTCCTACCAGGACATCAAGGCCGCCGGCGGGGGGATAATCTCCAGCATCGGCGCCGTGCGCGCCCAGGGGCACAAAAGCATGGCGGCGCAGCTGGCCGCGCGGGCCGTCCGGTTCCTGGAATGCGGCACCACCACCGCCGAAGTAAAGAGCGGCTACGGCCTGAGCCTGGAGTCGGAGCTCAAAATGCTCCGGGCCGTGCGCGACGCGCAGGCGTTCACGCCGCTGGAGATGCTCCCTACCCTGCTGGCCGCCCACAGCGTCCCGCCGGAATTCAAGGGCGACGCCCAGGCCTACCTGGACCACGTCACTTCCGTCATCCTGCCTAAAGTAGCGGCGGAGAAGTTGGCCGTGTTCGCCGATATCTTTTGCGAGAAGGGCTACTTTACGCCGGAACAGACCACGGCCTACCTTAAGGAGGCAGCCCGTTACGGGCTGAAGGCCAAGGTGCACTCGGAGCAGCTTTCCAACTACGGCGGCACGCGCGCCGGCGCGGCGGCCGGGGCGGTAAGCGCCGACCATGCCGACCACGTTTACGCCGAGGATATAGCCGCCATGCGCGACGCCGGGACCATCGCCACGCTGCTGCCGGCCTCCAATTATTACCTCGGGCTGGCCAAGTACCCGCCCGCCAGGGAGCTCATCGCCGAGGGTGTGCCGGTGGCGCTGGCTACCGACTTCAACCCCGGCACCTGCCCCTGCTGGAACATGCAGTTCGTGCTGTCCGTGGCCTGCACGCACTGCGGCATGACCCCGGAGGAGGCGATCTGCGCGGCCACGGTGAATGGGGCGTGCGCGCTCGGTATCGGCGACAGGGTCGGCAGGATAGTCCCCGGCATGCAGGCCGACCTGGCCTTCTTCGCCGCCGACGATTACCGCGAGCTCGCCTATTATTTCGGCGGCAACCAGAATTTGCTGACGGTAAAGAAAGGGAATATCGTCTACCCGATATTTTAGCGGAGAAGACTCATGAAGATAATACTTTTCGACATAGACGGCACCCTGGTCAAGGCGGGGGGAGCGGGCGTGCGCGCGCTGGACCACGCCGTCAAGGCCATGACCGGCCGCCCTAACGCCTGCGATTCGGTCCAGATCCAGGGCGCCACCGACAAATCCAACTTCGAGAACGCCTTCAAAGTCGGCAAGGGCCGCAAGCCCACTAAGAAGGAACTGGCCGAACTTACCGATAAGTACGTGGCCCGCCTGCCGGCTGAGGTGGAAGCGTCGGTGAAGGCCGGGAAATATTTCAAGGTTAAAGGCGTGGAGAAGTTCCTTGTAAAACTATCCGCCCTCCCGGGGGTCATGATCGGCCTGGGGACGGGGAACCTTAAGGACGGCGCCTTCATAAAGCTGGAACCCTCCGGCCTGATGAAGCATTTCGCCTTCGGCGGCTACGGCTGCGATTCGCATCACCGGAGCGAGGTGCTGGAGAAGGCCGTTGAGCGTGCCTCGGAACTGGCTAAGGCCGGGATAAAGCCCGGGGAGGTTTTTGTGATAGGCGACACGCACCGCGACGTGGAAGCGGCCAAAGAGGCGGGCTACCATTCGGGGGTGGTGCTGGACGGGTTCGGCGAGCCCAGGGCCCTGATGCGTTCCAACCCGGAGTTGATGGCCAAGGACTTTTCCGACTTGAGGCCCTGGCTGATCTGGCTGGGACTGGAGAAGGACCCGCGCGGGGTGAGCCGCGGCACCTACATCTGCCCTGATTCGCCCATAGAGCACGCCCATTACGGAAGGACCGGCATGGACCTGAACGATATCGAGACAGGCATACAGCGCCTGCGCGCGGAAAAGAACAAGATCACCGGCGGTAAAAAGCCGCGGACTGGAAAGGCAAAATGAAAATCGAAGACACCCTGACCTACAAAGATATAGCCGAGATCCCCGGCCTGCTCGAGAAATTCTCCGCCGGTGCGGGGGCCCTTAAGAAGCTCGCCGCCCGCTCAAAGGAGAAAAGCGTCTACCTGGTGGGCCGCGGCTCTTCCGGAACGGCCACTCTGTTCGCCAAGTACATCTGGGAAGGCTACGCCGGCACCATTACCAACTTCATCCACCCGCACTCGATCTTCGAGGCCAGGAAGCCCCTCAACTTCAAGGGGCAGGCCGCCTGGGCTTTCTCGCAGTCTGGCCGCAGCCAGGACATCACCGCCTGCCTGGAGAGGCTTGTTAAGTGGGGGGCCAAAGGCGTGGCCGTCACCAACGAGCCGGACCTGAAGAACAACCCGCTGGCCCGCCTGGCCGGGCGGCATATCCTGCTTTCTAATTCCAGGGAACTGCCGGTGGCCGCCACCAAAAGCTTCGAGCTGCAGCTCTGGGCGGTGCTGTGGACCGCGCAGGTGTGGAGCCGCTGTTTCAAACCCTCCGACTTCAAGGCCGCAGTGGCCGCCGCCCGCTCCGAACTGGCGGTGAAACAGACGGACGAAAAACTGCTCCGGATCCTGGCTAAGGCCGGGATGATAGGTTTCGTAGGCCGCGGCGCGTACAACGCCGTGGCGGAGGATTCCGCGCTGAAGTTCCGCGAGATGTCCCGCACGCACGCGCTGGGTTATTCCGCGGCGGAATTCCTGCATGGGCCGGTGGGCGCCTTCACTTCGAAGGACTTCGTTTTCCTGTTCTCGCCTTCGGACACGGTGCCCGAGGATATCCTTAAGGTTAAAAAGGCGCTGGACGAGCGCGGGACGGCCTACCTGGTGGTAAAGCCAGGCGCGCTCCGTTTCCCGTTCAACTGCCTGCCGGTGGACATGCGCATGAAGACCCTGGCGCTCAGGCTGGCGCTGCATAAAGGGCTCAACCCCGACAGCCCTAAAGGCCTGAACAAAGTCACCCAGACCTTCTGATCCTTTTCGGAATTTACCTGGCTCCGGCGGCAGCCAACCCGCGGGCGCCGGCAGCGGCCAGGGCGGCCTGCCGCATGGAGGGCAGGCGGTACAACCGCTCCAGCTCTTCCTTCGCTTCTTTCACTCTGCCCAGCCCGTACAAGGCTAGGGCCTTCGTAAGCCCGTAATAGGGCTTCGCGGGGGCCGCGGCTTCCGCGCTCTTAAGCAGGGCCAGCGCCTTGCCGGGATCTCCCCGGCGCCTTTCCATCTCAGCCAGGTTCGCCAGGAAGACGGGCCTCAGGGCTTCCAGCCTGCCGGCGGTCTGACGTGACCAGAAATTGTTTATAAATAGATCCTTGAATTTCCCCGGCGATAGAGCGGTCGTCTCAAGCAGCCCTGGGCGCTTCGTCTCGATGAACGACATTTCCGCTATTACCCTTTCAAGCGGGGCCCCGTTTTCCGCCTCGTTCGTGCCGTCCATGTAAGTGACCGCGTAGGAAAAAGATCTCCTCAGTTCTTCAGGTGGTAAATCGCCCATATCCCGGGAGGGGCGGGGGAGGACGAACCAGCCGAGCCCCATGCCCCTGGCAGTGCGGGCGATCTCGCTCCACGCCAGCGCGTTGTACTGCGGATGCCAGTGCATAGCGTCGCTGAATTGCGCCAGCCCGGGGATCCCGTTCTCCGAAGCGTCCCTGAACGAGGCCTCCAGGTCGCAGAGTCCCGCTCCGCCTTTCGCGGCTGCGCCCCGTATCATGGCGTTCCTGTTAACCGAGGTGCGGTCCTGGTTCTTATCCAGTTCTATTACGTCCAGATAGGCCCGCCTGGCCTCTGGGAATCGGCCGAGGGCCTGCAGCGCTTTCGCGCGGTAGAAAATGGGGAACAAGCCAACTGGGTCCCTGGCCATGCTTTCACTGAAAAGTTTTTCGGCTTCCTTGAACCGGCCTTTCTCGAAGGCCGCCAGCCCGGAGGCGAAGACGGGGTCCTGCAGCGGTAGCGCCCCAGGAGGCGGCATGCCGCTAAGATTGGCGGGGAGCGCGCAGAAAATAAGGGGGATCCGCTTCGCGCGCGCGTAGCCGGCCATGGCTTCTAGCCGTATTTCCTGCAGCTTTATGGAAGCCTGTATCCGGGCATGCAGCGGGTCAGAGCTTAGGGAGTAATATCTTTCCAACAGCCGTTTAATCCTGTTCTGGATTGAGAAAGCCAGGCCGCGGCAATTGTAGGCGTTGCCTTCGTTGTTCCCGCTGAGCACCACGATCAGGTCAGGCTTGTATTTGAGAATCTGTCTGAAAACATCTTTTATACGATAGGAATCGTAGCCTCCCATCCCGCAGTTTATGACCTCAAGTTTGCCGTTCTTTAGGCCGGCGTCTTCGGGGGCGCGAAGCAGGCTAGCCACCGATTCGCCTACTACGAAGACCCGTTTAACGCCATCGCGTTTGGTCAGCCAGAAACTGGCTGCCTGGCTTTCCCTCCGGGCCCGTTCCGCGATACACAGGCCGTTGTCTCCGCAGGAAACGTAAAAGAAAGGTTTTTTTACGTCATCGCACAGTACCGGGGTCTGGTCCGTTCCCTGGGCGTTCGCGCCGCTAGGAAAAGCGCACAACAGTAAAAACAGGGGCAGAGCAAGAAGCGGCAGGTTAAAGGAAATCTTTCCGGGAAGAGTTCGGGGTTCTTTTGTGATGAAGTTCTTCATTTGCAATACCAGTGTAGCAGGCTCCGCTCAGGGCTGTCAATTCGGGCCGGCAAAGGTCCGCGCGGGCTAAAAGGCCTATTCGAAGCGGTCCAAAAGATCCCGGTCCTGTGGTTCTTTAGCCTCATTCGGTAAAGCCGGAATTTTTGATTGAATATCCCCGATACGGAGGATTAGTGTCCCGCCAGGCCGGGATACCTGGAGAACGCAAATGAGAATAAGATATCTGGCCGCCGGAACGGCGCTGCTGATTTTCACCTGCAATACCGGTTTCGCTTTCGACCTGCCCGGCCTGAATAAGGCCCAGGACCCCGCGGACCTGCCTTACGTGAGCCTGCCTCGTCCGGCGGACGCGGGGATGACGGCGCTCGACTCAAGGCTGCAGGCCCTGCGCGCCGAAGCCGCCGCCGACCCCGATAAATTCCTGGACGAACGTACGCCCGAAGAAGCGAGCATGGCTTTCGGCCTGCCGGCGCAGGAAGAGGAATTGTTCCCGTCCCGCGCGCTTATCGCTAACGCTTTGGCCCAGGCCGCCGAGGTGCGCATAAAGGTGGACCTGTCCGCCCAGCGCCTCACCCTGGAGTTGGACGGGTCGTCGCAGGTCTTCAAGATCTCCTCCGGCCTGGCCCCGGAGCACGCCACGCCGGGCAGCGGCAGGTGCTTCAGGCCCGACTTCATGGAGTCCATGCACTATTCCAGCCTGTATAATAAGGCTCCAATGCCTAATTCTGTTTTTTTTAACGGGAACATCGCCATGCACGGCACCGAGGCGGTGAAGTTGCTGGGACAGCCCGCTTCCCACGGCTGCGTGCGCCTGTCCAAGGCGGATTCGCGCACCATCTTCGAGGCCGTGCTGGCCCACGGCCGGGCCAATACCAGCGTGTGCGTAACAGGCAAGACCCCGGCTAAGTGATCTTTTTCCGGGGCATAAAAAAAACGCGGCTCTCCGGGAGCCGCGTTTTTTTTGCGGGCTAAGCGCTTAGAACTTCTTCCAGAGCTTCTTCGCCAGCTCCAGGGACTTGCGGGAGACCTCTTCCTCGTCCAGGTCCAGTTTCAGCACTTTTTTCTCCATCAGCACCTTGCCTGCGGCGATGGTGGTGTCCACCGTGCTCTGGCTGATGCCGAACACCAGGTGCCCGAGGAAAGAGCCTTCGTCCAGGGGCGTCGGGGGGAGATAGTCGATGATCGCGAGGTCGGCCGCGAAACCCGCTTTCAGTTCGCCCAGCCCCTTGAAGTAGCGGTTAGCGATCACGGCGTTGTTGGCCACCAGGGCGTTAGCTTCTTCCATGAAGCCCTGCGAGGGATCGGTCTTCAGGTGCTGCAGCCACAGCCCGCAGCGCACTTCCTCCAGCATGTTGACCGTCATCGCGTCGGTACCGAGGCCCACCAGCACGCCCTTGGCGGTCATGGCCGTAACGTCGGCTATGCCCACCGAGTTGTTGGCGTTGGACTGCGGGTTGTGCACCACCGCGGTGCCGGTCTCTCTAAGGATCTCTATCTCTTTTTCATTGACGTGCACACAGTGCGCGGCGATGGACTTGCGGCCCAGCACTCCGTAATCGCGCAGGCGTTCCACCACGCGCAGTTTATGGTGCGATTCGCAGTGCAGCTGGTCGGCCTGGGATTCGGCCGTGTGCACGTGGAAGCCGGCGCCCAGCTTGTGGCCGCGGTAGGCGGCCTCTTCCAGGGTCTTGTCCGAAAGCGTGAACGAGGCGTGCAGGCCGAACAGGCCCGCTATGGTGTTGTCGTCCTTGGCCTGGGCCGCGGCTATGAACGCCGCGTTCTCCTCGATGCCTTCCTTCGCCTTCTCCTCGCCGTCGCGGTCGGAGACCTCGTAGCAGAGGGCGGCGCGCAGGCCGGTCTCGCGCACGCCCTTCTCGATGGCGGCGAGCGAGCCGGTGATGGCGAAGGGGCTCGCGTGGTGGTCGATGATGGTGGTGGTGCCCTTGCGGATGGCGTTGATCAGAGGGATCACGGCGCTGTAGTAGGAGTCGGCGTTGGTGAGCTGCTTGTCCAGCTTCCACCAGAGGTTGTTCAGGATCTCCACGAAGTTCTTCGACGGGGCGGCCTTGCCCAGGCCGCGCGCGAACGTGCTGTAGAAGTGCATGTGGGCGTTGATGAAGCCCGGCAGCACTATCTTGCCCGAAGCGTCGATGACCTTGTTGTACTTGCCCTTGAAGGTTTTCTGCGGGGCTATCTTCTTGATCAGCCCGCCCTCTATCAGCAGCGCGTGGCCGTACAGCACCTTGTTCTTCGGGCCCAGGGTGGCGATAATGCCGTTCTTGATAAGTATGGTTTTCATGGTGTCCTCTCGCTATTCCGGGCAGGCCTTAAGTTCGGCCGGGGTGCGCTTGCGCATCTTGATCGCGCCGGCGAAGCACTTCTTTGCGCACAGCGAGCAGCCCACGCACTTGGAAGCGTCGAAGGTGGGGACCTTGTTCCCGTCGAGCTTCACGGCCAGGTAGCCGCAGCGTTCGCAGTTGCCGCAGTGGCGGCACAGCTCCGCGTCCACGGAGGGGATGCCCTTTACCGGGGTGAGCTCGATGAACCCGGTCACTGGGTTCGGGAGCGCGCAGCCGATGAAGTCCTTCACCGACTTGTAGCCCTTCTCTTCGAGCATGCCGCTCAGGCCCCAGTTCAGCTCGTCGATCACGCCGTAGCCGTACTTCATGACCACGGTGCAGAACTGCACGGACCTGGCGCCCAGCGCCAGGAAATGCGCCGCGGCCTTGTAGTCCATCGGCCCGCCGTTGCCGGAGATCGGCACGCCCAGGTTCACGGCCTTGGAAATGGTCAGGTTGCTGATCGGGGCCACGCCTTCGCCGCTCATGCCTACGATCATCCCTTCCTCCCAGTTGCCTTTGCCTGAGATCCTTTCGCGGAAGGCCAGCGCGGGGAAGGAGTTCGCCAGCGTGATGCCGGCTTTCTTGTTCGGGTACTTCGCGTAAACCTGCTTTATCGCGTTCACCACCTGCCAGATCGCCGTGACGGCGCCGGTCAGCTTGAACAGCTTCGGGATCCCGGGGTTGGAAACTTCCATCACCCAGCCGATGATCTTGGCCGACAGTTCCGGGTCCTGCGAGACGATGTCGCCTTTGGTGCCGTCGCCGCCCTGCGGGCAGGAGAGCGAGTACTCGATGGCCATCGCGCCGGCCTTCTCGAGCTTCAGGGTGTTGCTCTGCCAGGCCTTCTTGTCGGCCTCGTCGTCGCCGGTCACCGGGCCGCCGGTGGAGGCCGCGGTCAGGCGGTCGGGGTATTCCTTCACCAGCTTCGCCACTTCGCGGCACACGCGGTCCAGCGGGTGGCCGGAGACGTTGTCGGAGTTGCCGTAGGTGTCCTGGTTGAAGGTCACCATGTACTCGGCGGGAATGTGGATGTCCAGCCCGTCGAAGGCGGTCTTCATCACCACGCCCGGCCAGCCGGCCTCATAGGCTTTCTTCACCTGCTCGTAGCCGTCGGAGTGGGGGGAGGCCGAAATGATGAAGGGAGAGCTAAGCTTGCGGCCGAAGAAGTCGGTGGTGAGGTCTACCGGCAGCATGTTCCTGCCTTTCAGGATCACCGCGCTCTTCTTGTCGGTGGACCAGGCGTCGGTGAGCCCGCACACTTTTTTAGTGTAGGTGAGCTCTCCGTCGATGATCTCCCGCTCGTAGGCGCTGACGGCTGCCGGGAAGAGTTCGGCGCGAGGCCCTTTGCCGCCCATGTAAGCGTGCGCGGCCAGCGCGGCGTTCTTGGCGGAGGCTACGGATTCCACTACGGTGGACGCGCCGTTGCGGCAGTCGCCGGCCAGGAACACGCCCTTTACCTTGGGGTCCTTGAAGACCGGGACGTTCTTGATGGCCAGCACCACGGAGTCGATGTCGGAGCGGACCTGGCAGGAGCCCTTGATGTCGTCGGCGTTCTCGTCCAGGCGGACCACGGTGATACCTTTCACTTTCTTGCCTTCGGCCAGGATGCCGGTAATGCGGGACTTGGCGTTGATGTTGATGCCGGAATTGAGAATGTCGCGGAGTTCCTTCGCGGGCAGCTGGATGTGCCCGATGTTCTTGCGGGTGAAGATCTCTGCTTTGTGCGCGCCGGCTTCCAGCGCTATCACGGCGCAGTCGGCGGCCACGGCGCCGCCGCCGATCACGGCCACGTTCTTGCCTTTCAGGGAATATTTTTTAACGTTGGCCAGGAACTCCAGGCCTTCCACGCCCAGGTTCTCGTTGGGGATGTTCAGCTTGATCTGGTCCGCCACGCCGGCGGTCACTATCACGGCGCCGTACTTTTTAAGCAGCGCGGCCGGGTCCTTCACCGCGGAGCCGGTCTTTATGGAAATGTCGCCGAGGGTCTTAACCCATTCCACCTCGGTGCGCAGAACTTCCTTCGGGAAGCGTTTTTCGGGGATCAGGTTGGACGCGCCGCCGGTCTTCTTGTCCTTCTCGAAGACGTCCACCTTGTAGCCGAGCTGCGCCAGCGTGCCGGCGGCGGCTAAGCCGGCGGGGCCCGCGCCGATCACGGCGGCTTTCTTGCCGTTGGGCTTGGCTGTTTTGAACTTGGGCATCACGCCGAGTTCTTTGGCCTTCTGTACTATGGTCGCCTGCGCGGCCGGGATGTTGATGGGGTTGTCGAAAATTTTGCGGGAGCAGGCTTTTACGCAGAACCAGTCGGGGCAGACCGCGCCGCAGACGCCGCCGAAGGTGTTGTGGCCCATGATCAGCGCGGCCGAACGTTTGATATCGGATTTGCCCATCTGGCGCGCGGCCATCAGGAAGTCCGCCGGCGAGCAGTCCGCGGGGCAGGCCGTCTTACAGGGCTTCTCCTCGCAGTACAGGCAGCGGTCGGCCTCGGCTTTAAGCTGGGCGTCCGAAAGGAACGTGATCTTGTTCTTCATGTTGCACCTCTTCCAAAGATATATAGATTTTATAATTTTATAGGCGCTTGTGGCGGATCTTGGCTTTCAGCCTGAAATGTTCGCAGTCGTAGTAGAAGCGTCGGAAGACCAGGAAGCGCCAGCCGTCCTTCTTTATCTCCTCGTCGGCGCGGGCGGAAAGTTCCGAGAGCTCCGAGTCCTGCGGCAGGGCCAGGATATTGGCGCGCCAGCCGGGGCGGTGGCAAACCTCGTCCAGGCGCAGGTCTATTACGCCGCCTTGCCGCCTGGACCAGAGGCCTTCCAGGTTGAGCCGGGCTTCCACCTGGGCCGACGAGAGCAGCTTGAGCGGGGAAGGGTAGGTTACGGAGGCGCTGTACCTGCCGTACCCGGACTGGACCCTGGCGAAATCGGCCCTCAGCGCGGTTCCCCTGGCGTCGACGAACGAGGACAGCGGCAGGGCCGGCAGGAAGATCCTGGCCGAGGCGGGCGCGGCCATGCGGGTTTCATTGAAGAACAGCCAGGCGCGGACGGCGGCCGGCCCGGTCTCCGGAGAAAAAATGTAGACGGTCGACGACGGCTGCCCCAGGCCGTGGCGGCAGGAAAGGACGCTGTCGAGCAGGATCTGCCGGCCTTTTTCATTGTTCAACTGGAGGCAGGCTTCCGGCAGGTCGGAGAAAGCAGGCCGGTATTCCATCCGGTCTCCGGCCAGCGCCTTGAGCTCGTCCGCGGTCTTGTACCCGTGCTCCGGAGCCAGGTTGCGCGCGATCGCCAGGTGGCGCAGGGCTTCCTTCCTGTCCCCGCGCAGGGAGTAAAGTTTGCTTAGCCGGTAGTACAGGCCGGAGATGTCCTCTTCCTGCCTGCCGCCGATGGTCTTGCGCAGCTCCACGCAGGCGGTCTTGTAGTCGTCGCGCAGGACGGCCAGGTCGGCGCGCATCACCGGCAGGAAGTCGTGGTTGCTGGCCAGGTCGGCCGCTTCCGCTATGGCGGTTTCGGCTTCTTGGAGCCTGCCGGCGTGGAGCAGGCCCTCGGTCAGCGCGAAGCGGAGCGTGATGTTGCCGGGGTGGTGGCGGATCTCCTCGGCGGTCAGCTTGTACCATTCGTCGAACCGGCCCAGCCAGGCGTTGTGGTAGGCCTCCACGAACCAGGTGAAGAGCGAGCGCGCCGGCAGGGACGCGTCTATCCGCCCGGCATATTCCCTGGCCTTCTCGTGGTCGCCGGCGTTCATTCTGGCCCGCGCGCAGAGGGCCAGCAGCGCCGGGTCCTCGGAGCCGCCGCGCAGGTAGTACTCCATGTTCCGCTGCCAATCCTTGTCGCCGGAGAAATACTCGGCCAGCAGCCCGGCGTGCAGGCGCTCTTCCGCGCTGCCGCCGGTCTTGGCCACCTGGCGCATGCGCGCCCCGGCTTTGCGGACAAGCAGCGACTCTTCCTGGTGGGAGCGCAGCACGGCCACCATGGCGTTGGCGTCCACCGACAGCGGGTCCAGTTTTATGGCTTCGCGCACCAGAGCGTTGGCCTGGTCCACCGAAAAATCCCCGAAGTAGGCCAGCGCCGCTTCGCCGGCTAGCCGGGCGGCTTCCTGCCGCTGCTCCTGCGTGACCTGGGCTGGCGGCGCTTTTTTCTCCTCGGCGGGGTCGGCGGTCCGCATCAGGCCGCGTATGCCGTCCACGATCTGGGTCTTGAACCCTTTCGGCCGCGCCGCCAGGCGGATGGCGTCGGCCAGTTCGCGCGCGTCCTTGAAGCGCCGGGAGGGGGACTTCTCGAGGCATTTAAGAATGACGAGGCCGAGCGCCGGGGAGAGGTAAGGGTTCAGGCGGGACGGCGGCGGGCACTGGTCCTGGGTTACGGCTTTGACGAAGGCGGCGGGACTGTCGCCTTTGAACGGGGGCTCCAGTGTGAGCAGCTCGTAGAGCACGGTGCCGAGGCTGTAGATGTCCGAGGCCGGCGCGGCCTCTCCGCCGGAGAAGGTTTCCGGCGCCAGGTACCGTAGCGTGCCCAGCATGGGCTGGCCGGTAGTGATGTCGGAGGAATCCGAGAACTTGGCCAGGCCGAAGTCGGCCAGTTTCGCCGGGCCTTTCCGGCCTATCAGGATGTTGGACGGCTTTATGTCCCGGTGCAGGATCCCCAGGGAATGCGCCTCGAAAAGCGCGTCGGCCACGCCGGCGACCAGCGCGGCGGCGTGGTTCTCGTAGTCGGGGTCGGACAGCGGCGCGCCGGAAAGCGGCCGCAGGAAATAAGGCAGCTCCTCGTACTCGGGGGACGGGTCCTGGATGTATCCGTAGCGCTTCAGGTCCTCCAGGTCGCCGGCGCCGCTGACCGCGCGGGCCAGTTCCAGGAAGGCCAGAAGGGTTTTTCCGTCCACGTATTCCATGGCCATGTACGGCAGGCCCTCGTATTCGCCGAAAGAGTAGACCTTGATTATGCCCGGGTGGTCGCAGCGGGCTACGGCCGCCGCCTCCCGCAGGAAGCGCCGCTTGCCGTGGGCCGTGACCTGCTCGGGCAGCACCATCTTGATCGCCGCGTCGCGCTGCAGCGCCTTGTCGTGGGCGCGGTATACCACGCCCATGCCGCCGCGGCCGAGTTCCCCGGTTATCGTGTGTCCGTTTATTACCGTGCCTTTCTCTATCATAGCGAGGTCCCAAACCTGTATTTCGATTTTACTATAATACAAGTTATGGAACATAAAACCCTTTTAATAAAGAACGCGCTGGTGCTGGCCACCATGGACGGGGCCGGCCGCGAAATAAATGGCGGCGATGTTTACATCGAAGGCCCAGAAATAAAGAAAGTCGGCAAGGGGCTCAAGGTTAAGGCCGATACCGTTATCGACGCCAAAGGCTGCGTGGTGCTGCCCGGCTTCGTGAACACCCACCATCACCTGTATCAGACGCTGACGCGCAACCTGCCCAAGGCGCAGGACTCCAAGCTTTTCGACTGGCTGGTCTACCTCTACGACATCTGGAAGCACATCAACCCCGAGGCCGTCTACGCCAGCACGCAGGTGGGCCTGGGCGAGCTGCTGCTTACCGGCTGCACCACCAGCACCGACCACCTTTACCTGTTCCCTAAGCAGAACAGCGGCCTGTTCATCGACACGCAGATCGAGGCGGCGAAGGAACTGGGCATGCGCTTCCACCCGACGCGCGGCTCCATGTCCCGCGGGCGCTCCAAGGGCGGCCTGCCGCCGGACAGCGTGGTGCAGACCGAAGATTTCATCATGAAGGACTGCGAGCGCCTGGTGCACAAGTACCACGACGAGAAGGATTTCGCCATGACGCGCGTGGCGCTGGCGCCGTGCTCGCCTTTCTCCGTTACCACCGAGCTGCTCAAGCTCACCGCGGTGATGGCGAAGAAATGGGGCGTGCGCATGCACACCCACCTGGCCGAGACCATCGACGAGGAAGCTTTCTGCAAGAAGCTGTTCAGGATGCGCCCGCTGGAGTACATGGAATCCGTGGGCTGGGTGAGCGAGGGCAACGCCTGGTTCGCCCACTGCGTCTACATCAACGAGGCCGAAGCCAAAAAGATGGGCAAGACCCGCACCGGCGCGGCGCATTGCCCCTGCTCCAACCTGCGCCTGGGCTCCGGCATAGCGCCGATCAGGATGTTCATGGATAACAAGGTGCCGGTGGGCATAGCCGTGGACGGCTCCGCCTCCAACGATTCCTCCGACATGCTGGGCGAGATCCGCCAGACCATGCTGGTGCAGCGCGTGAAGGCCGGCGTGGAAGCCATGCCCGCGCGCGACGCTTTCAAGCTGGCCACCCTCGGCGGCGCGGCGGTGCTTGGCCGCACCGATATAGGCTCCATCGAGCCGGGCAAGGCCGCCGACCTCGCCATCTTCGACGTGAGCGGGCTGGACTTCGCGGGTTCCAAGTCCGACCCGCTGGCCTCGCTGCTGTTCTGCGGCGCCTCGCACCGGACCAAGTACACCGTCGTCAACGGCAAGGTGGTCGTTAAGAACGGCCGGTTGGTGAACGTCGATGAATTCAAACTGGCCGAGCGCGCCAACAAGGCCGCCGCCTCGCTTTATAAGAAAGCCGGCTGCTGAGAAAAGCCGCCTGCCGCTCTCTTTCCGTACAGTGGGCGGCAGATCAAAACGGAGATCATCCATGTCAGGCCTGCTAATGCGAACCGCTCTTGTCCTGTTTTCCTGCGTGCCCCTCGCAGCGCAGAACGCGCCGCGTTCTTCCCGGGATTCCGAACTGCTTAAATATATCCGAGGCGGCAGCGCCGATCCTTCATGCGGGGTCTGCCTGAACTCCGCCCGTAAATACACCACCAGCAGCGCGCAAACGGAACCGGAGCGCGCTAAACCTTCCGAGGCTAAACCGGCTGAAAAGTATCCCGGCATGGAACTTGTTCCCGGCGGGGTTCACCGCCTGGGTTCCCCGGCTGGTACCGGCGACCCGGACGAGAAGCCCGCGGCGGACATCAAGCTGGCCCCCTTCTACATGGACAAAACCGAGGTGACCATAGGGGAATATTTAAAGTTCTCCAGCGCCGCTGCCGGGCATTATCCGGAGTGGCTTAAGCCCGGGGGAAAATATAATATCGATACCGGCAAGGATAAATACTACCGGCACCTCGAGGGCGTGATCATGGCCTGCCCCAATTGCCCGGTGTTCGGCGTGTCCTGGGAAGACGCCTCCGCCTACTGCCTTTGGAAGAACGAGCGGCTGCCTACCGAGGCGGAATGGGAGGCGGCCGCGCGGGCCGGCTCGGCGGATAAATTTTCTTTCGGGAATTCGGACGCCAGGGCCGAGTCTTATGCCTGGCTGGAAACTAATTCCGGGGGAACCCCGCACCCGGTGGGGACCATGAAGCCGAACAAGTACGGCCTCAGCGACATGCACGGCAACGTCTGGGAATGGGTGTACGACTTCTACGATAAGGACTATTATGCGCGGCGCCCGGCCACGGATCCCCAGGGACCGGAAAAGGGTACGGAGCACGTGATACGCGGCGGCTCCTGGGGTTTCGACGCTGATTCGGGGCGGTCCGGGAACCGGGCCAGCACGGACAGCCCCAACGACGATATCGGTTTCCGCTGCGCCCGTTCCGAGGGCGGGCGCTCCAAAGAGATTCAGTTGTAACCCCGGTTCCGGTCGGTCCTTCCCATACTCGGATATTCCGCACCGGGTCTAAAGGCCTAAGAATGCGCCGCCATTTTACCGCGCCGGAACAGGCTTTTGGCTCAGCCGCTTTCCATGTAAATCCTCCATAATATTATCAAGGCCGCGCGGGCTTGCTAATAGTTAAGGAAGAACATGAAAAAAAATCTCTTTACCGCTATCATCTTCGTTCTCGCGGGCGGCGCTTATGCCGCCGATTTCAACGACCTCGCGGTGAGCGTTTCCAGCCTCAAGGCCTCGGCGGAAGCCCAGGACGTTTCCATTACCCCCGGCCTTCCCCCGGCTTTCGCTTCCCTTAACCAGGCGCCTTCACGGTGGTACGGCTCCGATTCACGCCAGGCGCGCATGCAGTTCAGCGCCTACATGCTTTACAAAGTCCCGGCCAAGTATACCGGCCCGGTCTCGCAGATCCTTTCCGATCCCTCTCAGAAAGAGAAGATCTCCGAACTGATAGACCTGCAGCTGCAGCATATGTACGGCGCCTTCACCACGCACCCCGGCTTCGTGGATAACCCCGGCATCCCGTCCGGAGACTACAAGGTCAACATCACCGGCGCGGAAAAAATCGCGAACGAGAACTACGCGAAGATCTTCTACACCTACGACGATATCGTGGTGTTCTCCAAAAAACTGTTCCGCGGCGGCGGGGCCACCCGCGTGAACTTTGTGCTGCCCAAGGACCCGGTCACCATATACAAGAAAGGCTTCGCCAGCCCCGGCTCCCGGAAGAACCTCTGCACCGACGAACATTACAATTCCGAAGGCGATTTCTGGTACTTCTGGAACCCCTACCAGGAAGGCTGCCCCATAGGCGGGGAAGACCTGGTGGCCGTGAAGACCGACCTTACGCCCATGCAGATGACGAAGAACACCTACCCCGAGTACGCTAAACTCTACGGCGACAACGGCGCCGGCGACGAGCTTAAGGTGACTTTCCTGGTGGGCATCGACGAGAGTTTCCAGAGCGGGGACCTCGGCAAGGTCACGTTCAACAACGCCTTCGCCCAGCTTAAGGCGGCTGGTTTCACCGCCACAGTGAACGAGCCCCGCCGCAAAAGGCTTTCCTTCCACTTCGGCTCCAAGCGCGCCGCGGTGGAAATGCTGCTGCTGGACCCGGACAGCGCCGAGTTCGCCAGGGAAGCCGTGCGCGGCATGAAGACCGCCGACATCTTCCTGTACGACGGGCATTCCGGCCTGGGCGGGTACCTGAGCCCCGATCGGCTGGAATCCGACTCCGGCGAAACGCTGGCGCTGCCGCAGAAGAAGTACCAGATCTTCATCTTCCAGGGCTGCTCCACCTACGCCTACTACAACACGCCCTTCTTCAAACTTAAGCGCAACCCTTCCGATCCCAAGGGCACCAGGAACCTCGACATCTTCACCACCGGCATCGGCGCGGCTTTCGAAGTGGGCGCCAAGGTGGACGTTTCCCTGCTGACCAGCCTGGCCATGGGGCAGCGCCCTTCCTGGCAGACGGTTATAGACCGCGTGGGCGCGGCCGAGGGCGCGGACACCGCCCTTTCCCACATCAACGGCGACGAGGATAATCCCAGGACGCCCAACTAAGCCGGCCCTGGACTTTTCCGCCTGACGGGAGGGGGAAATCTTTTGCCATGTTTTGGCGGCCATCTTAAGGGCTCGCCTGTCTTTCCTGTGGGTTCGCGATAATGTAAACTGGTATTATGGGAGCCGGCGCGGGTCCGGCTTGCGGATCTTGACGCTGGTGCCGGCTTCCGGAAAGAATAGCTCTCCGGCTTTTGCCAAAGCGGGACTGCGCGTTAGGGATTTATGAAAAAAATTTCCAGCTCAACCTCTGACGAGAACCGGCTCCTGGAACTCGAGAACGAAGCCGTCTACATGGTGCGCGAGGCGTACAAGAAGTTCAGGAAACCGGCCATGCTCTGGTCCATGGG
>JAJZPL010000020.1 GCA_021811185.1 bacterium | reverse complement strand
CATCGGAAAGCTGTACGAGAATTGCTGAAAGAACTAGGATTGTATGAAGAGTGGGAAGTGAATGTAACGGCTGAAAGTGTCAACAGAATTGGCCAACAAAATGTTTCAACTTAAACTAGACAGAACAGATATGCAATGGGTAATCCAATTACTTTCAGTGATCCATTAGGATTGTGGATCTATGTGCAGCCAGAGGACAGGTCGATCTGGTATAAGGCAAGAAGCAAATTAATACGTGATCCAGGGATGAAATTTATCGTCGAATATCTAGAGCAAAATTCTAATTTTGATTATTCCTTGGTTCTAAATAATCGAGGCGAAACGAATTTTAAAGGGGATCGCACTATTAGTTGGGATCCCAACATGAAATTTTATATAGAGAATTGGGACTCCCAAAAGAAGCAGTATGTAACAACAAAAGATGTGAGAAGTGCGGAGTTGAGTCTTGGTCATGAATTGGGCCATGCAATTGCTTTTGACGAAAACATGTATGCTTGGTATATTCGAAGTAAGATTAAAATTCCGGGATGGGATAATCTGGAAGAATTGCTGAATATTGTCATTTTTGAAAATCCAGCCGCGGAAACTCTTGGGGAAAAGAAAAGATATAACCACGGTGGCATTAAGCTTAAATGTTCTGACGACTAGGCGTTATAGTGTTATGACTAAATACATATTGCTGGTTGTTTCTGTAACTCTGTTTTCATATTTCGTAAAAAGCAAGAAACCGCTCTTGTTTTATTTAATGGCAGTTGTTGTTGGATCGATCATCTTAAATGGTTTGGTGGAGTTATATCAAGACAGAATCAGCCCAGTCTCGAATTCTGTTCGTGCGGCATATTATCCAACACTGGATTTAGCGTGTTCCACAGAAACGGAGCACGTTAAAATCCTCTTTATTCCGCTTGATGTTGAGTTGCCGGTAAGAACAACCAAAGAAATGATTAATACTCCTGGGGAAGTAGCACAAAAAGAATGGGTGTTGAATCGGCAAGACGCCGAGTTTAATCAACTTTGTTCTGCGTTAAGGGGGAGAATTGTTCCCAAAAGATTCAAGGATAAGGAAAGGGTAGATATTAGATGGAAAATTGGCTTTTATGGAAGCAACAATCAGACCAATTTCGTCTTATATGGAGATGGGGCAGGGCTAGCCGATTTCAATGGGGCTATGATTTACTATCCACGCTCAATTGATCGTCGGTTGCTTAAGCATTTCGGAGTCAATAACAATAATAGCCCAATTTCAAAATTCGCTACAAAAATTTCGTACTTTCTGACCTTTATTTGAACTATTGAAATCGAGAGACTTGTCGCAGCAAAGTTAGGCGAGGATTTACGGTATGATCACTTCGGTAGATTCGCCAGGATTCCAGTTAAATGCAAATAGAAAAGGCACGTAATATGCGTATGTTATTTAACGAGATTGAAAGACGTGACTATATGTGGGGGGGCGCGATTTCAATCGTGACGGGTTTACTGTTTTCATATTTGGTGTATTTTCATTTTGATATCGTAATGTCAGGGAAATATTTTTGGGGAATATCGGTTATCCCTCTGTATATTTTAAAAAACCACTTGCTCACCCTTGATACCTTTGTCTACCGAGGGGAGTACTTGCTTTTTGTCTTGAACTTGGCAATGTTGCTTTTTGCTTGGATTAGTTATTGGGGAGGGTGTTTAATATTGTTATTGTCTGCCCTGCGCAAAAAAGGAATTGGCGCTGCGCTTGTGAGCTTAGGCGCAATTGCAGTGATTACTTTTTTGTGCGGATATTTTGTTTCCACGTATATGTTTTGGCGAATATTCGGATTCGTAGTAGTTTAAGGCATTGACCTTCCCCCGATGATTCAGACCATTTGTGAAGGTTGGTGTTGGATATAAAAATGAAAGTAGTCTTAAAGATAATTAGCTATTTATTGTTCACTGCGCATTTGAATGCGGCGGAAGTGGTGTCGCAGAATGCCGTGCTGGTGCTTTCTCCGGATATGGAAACTACGGAGGGACGTGTAGTTATCGAAAAGCTAAAGTCTGACCTGGCTACACAGGGCGTAAGTGTGACCGAGATTTCAGCCGATGAGGCGCAAGATGTTGGACAAGCCGGACTTATTGCTGATGGCGGGCCGGTTATCACTGCGGAACCACAGGCCGGAAAAATCGAATTTAAGGTGCATGACGGTATATCAGGCGCGGATATAACCAAGACTTTCAACGCTGCGTCCGGCGCGTTAAAACCCGAGGTAAAGGCTGAGTCTAAAAAGGAGCCCGCGCCTGTTGTGGTCGTAAAACCCGAACCAGTTGAGCAGCTTAAGCCGGTTGAACGCCCTGAGGTGCAGCCCGCGCCGCGCGAAATAACTGCCTTTTCCAGGAATCATATAGGTCTGTCCGCAGGCCCATCTAACTTTACCAAGAATAAGGACAGCTTGGAGATGCTACAGCAGGGGAATCCAGGTTCGCAGATCACGTACACAAAAACGAGCGGGCGCTTCCAGTTATTCTACGAGAGGGATTTGTCTAAAAAGTACACTTTAGGCCTGTCTGGGGAGTTAATGAAGGGCGGCGGCGCTAAATGGGACAACAATGGCCGTACGCTTTCCGTGGACCCAAAGAATATGGCGGTGAACGTCTATGTCAGGCGTAATTTCGGGAGGCATTTCGGCCTTTACCTGGGCGGCGGGGCGGACATGATGTCGTTACGTGTTGACGATCAAACCGATATGGCCGGGATCAGTTATAGGCATGATCCGTTCAAAAGCGATTTTACTGCCGCTCACGCTGAAGCCGGGGTGGTGTTGGGCACCGGGAACTTCTCCCTGAGGTTCTCGCTCAGGAAAATACTGGCCGCCGAAAGCGGCGCGCTGACCACTATCGTAAGCGGCTCGAAATACAGGCTGACGGTGAAGAACGGTAAAACGCTAAGTTATAAGCCCGAAGGGCAGAGCTTGGGCGCCAACGAACAACTTTATAAAGCCGATCTCGGCGGTACAGCTGCCGCGGTATCGCTAACATACTCTTTTGCCAACTGGTAATTTTTTTGTGCGCGGGAGGGTTGGTTGCGGGGGATTTTCAGCGGTTTTCCAACGCGCAGCAAAATGCGGCATAGTTATAGGTAGTGAACGGCGCCGGTTCGTTTATAGGTTGAAGCCGGTCTCATGCGCATCCTGTGCCGGGCAATCGCCTGTTTGATTGCGGCGCCGTTAAAGTGGTAGAATGATTCCTTGGCAATAACAGTTTTACGGGCCCATAGCTCAGTTGGTTAGAGCAAGCGACTCATAATCGCTGGGTCGTAGGTTCAAGTCCTACTGGGCCCAGTACTTTATTAAAAGGCCGTCCCCGATGAGGGGACGGCCTTTTTTATCGCCAGGCGCCTGGGAATTTACTTCTTTTTCACGGCTTTGTCGTCGGTGTAGGTGTACGCGGACTTGAGCGGGCCGCCCGGCTCGTAAACGCGCAGTTCTTTAATGGCGGACTTCTCGAAAATGAACTCCTTCTGCAGTTTGCCGTCCCTGGTGTAAACCTTAACGGCGCCGTCAGGGAGCTCTCCTTCCATGCCTATGATGTTGAAGGCCTTGTCCAGGGTGGCTTTGCCCGCGTACTTGCCGTTAAGGTAGAACGTGAAGCGCTCGCCGCGCGCGAGGTTCATTACCTTTACGGTAACGGAAGACTCTATCTCTTTAGGCTGCTCCCCGGCGGGCGCTTTGGGCTTGGGTGGCTCGGCCAGGTGGTCGTCGGTATAGTAGGAAGCGGCCTTCACCGCGCCGGTATCGTCGTATTCCTTCTTCCAGCCGTCCAACTTGTCGTTCTTGTAGGAGGCTTCCATCAGCAGCTTGCCGTTTTCGTCGTAATATTTGAAGGGGCCTTCCTTGGCGCCGGCCAGGTAGTACGCTTCTATCTGCACGGCGCCGGAGGGGTAAAAGGCTTTAAGGGTGCCGCCGGCCTTGCCGTTGATGACGGTCTTTACCGTCTTGAGCCCGCCGTTGTCGTAATATTCGGTGTAGGTGCCGTCCTTGATAACGCCTTCCAGGGACAGCGGCGCGCCGGAAGCGCTGAGGGTCTCGGTAGCTATGGCCACGCCGTTCTCGGAGTAGACCAGCAGGCGGGTGGAGGTGCTGGGCAGCACGGTGGCGAAGGTGAGCTTGGGGGCGGGCGGCTCGGCGGGAACCGGCAGCGCCGTGGAGACGGCCACCGCGGCTTCCGTTGAAACCGCCGTGGTTGTTTGCGATGAAGCGGTCACTACTGTCTGCGTGGAGACCGGGAGCCCCTGCACGGGGACAGGCGCCGGCTGCGCAGCTTTCTGTTCCTTTATGTCGGTCTTCTTGATCATAAGCGAGCCGTATCTGGTCTGCACCATCAGCACGCCTTCCATTTCGCCGGTCACATCGCCTTCCAGCTTGGTGCCGTCGTTAAGAATAAAGGTGTCGGCCAGGCAAAAGCCCGGCATAAGGAACAGGGTCAGGTAAATAAATAGTTTCATGCTGCCTCCGTGGGTTATTCTACAAAAGAACGGGCCTATTGGCACGCGCCGGCGCGCTAAAAGCGGCGTTTTGTGTGCAGTGAAGGGTCTTGACATAATGATACCTACATGGTATCATATATGCAGATATGAAAATAATAAACAGGGATGTGGATTACGCGGCGCGCGCGCTGGTTTTTATGGCCAGGGCCAATAAACCCACCGTTTCCGTTAAGCAAATGCAGGACCAGGTAGGCGTGGCCGGCCCCTTCCTGCGCAAGATCCTGCAGAAACTGCATAAGGCCGGAATCCTGCAGGCCGTAAAAGGCAAAGGCGGCGGCTTTACCCTGGCCCGCGCCCCCGAGAACATCACCCTCAGCCAACTTATAGCCGTGCTGCAGGGCCCGCTCAAGCTCAGCGACTGCATTTTCCGCCAGAAGCTCTGCCAGAACCACGGCGCCTGTCTCCTGCGCCACAAACTGGCCGCCATCGAAACCCGCCTGCTCGCCGAAGTGGAAGGCGTAACGGTAAAAGACCTGCTATGAAAACCAAAAGACAGATAATCAAGATAGACGAGGCGAAGTGCGATGGCTGCGGCAATTGCGTGACCGGCTGCTACGAGGGCGCGCTGCAGTTGATAGACGGCAAAGCCCGCCTGGTAAGCGACCTGCTCTGCGACGGGCTCGGCGCCTGCATGGGCGAATGCCCGCGGGGCGCGATAAAGATAGAGGAACGCGAAGCCGTGCCCTACGACGAGAGAAAAGTGATGGAAGGCATGGTGAAGCAGGGCCCCAACACCATAAAGGCCCACCTGAAGCACCTGAAAGACCACGCCCAGAAAAATTTCCTAAAGCAGGCTTTCGCCTACCTGAAAGAACACAATATTCCGAACCCCATGGAGGGAGAGATGAAAAAAGAACACGAACCCTGCGGCTGCCCCGGCGGCCAAACGCTGGACTTCCGCTCGCCGTGCGGCGGCGAAGAGGAAACCGCCGGACCCGCGGCAAAGTCGCAGCTTAAACAGTGGCCGGTGCAGCTGCACCTGGCTTCCCCCATGGCCCCGTACTTCGAAAAGGCCGACGTGGTGCTGGCCGCCGACTGTACCGCTTACGCCTACGGCAGCTTCCACAACGACTTCATAAAAGGCAAAGCCCTCGTTATAGCCTGCCCCAAGCTGGACGACGGGCGGGAAATTTACGTGGAGAAAGTACAGGCCCTGATCGAGGACGCGAAGATCAACACCCTTACCGTGGTCACCATGGAAGTCCCCTGCTGCAACGGCCTGCTGTCCATAGTTAAAGAGGCCGCGGCCGCGGCTAACCGCAAAGTGCCGGTAAAGCTCGTGGTCATAAGCATCCAGGGCGGAATAAAAAGCGAGGAGTGGGCTTAAGCGTTTCCCGCGGCGAGGCGGCGGTGAATACAGCCCCGGCGCGGGCTTCTGCGCGCCGGGGCATGTTTTTCTCCGGGCCGCTGTTTAATGCTTTCCGGGCTTGCCGGGGCGTTCGGTCTTTTCCATCCGCTCCGTCTTTTCATTCCGTTCGTGCTTCTCCATCCTCTCTTGTTTTTCGTTCCTCTCAGCGTTCTGTTTCTCCAGCTTGGCGTCCTTGCGTACCTGCTTGCGGACCTCGGCGGACATTTTCTTTACGCCGCTGATGACGGGTCCCAGTTTCAGGTTGAGCTCTTTGGCGATCTTGCCCCAGCCCATTACCGGCGGGCCCTGGCGCATGGCCATTACTTTCTGCACGTTGGCGTCCGTTATGCCGCCGGGCAGTTCCTTGGCCAGGGAAAGCGCTATGGAGATCTCACCGTAGCCGAGTTTCTGGCCGCGCAGCCCCTGCACGCGGGCGTCGTCCACCTTGAACTCGTTCCTGATCTTCTCCATCACCAGTTTCTCCCCGTTGGGTTTAGCGGCGTCCTTGTCCAGCTCCGCCGCGGCGCTTACCACCTTCTTCTCGTCCGCCGGTTTATCCTGGGCGAGAGCCGGCATGGCCGCGCACAGGAACAGACCGGTCAGGAACAACCGCATTTTATTATTCTTCATTTTTCCCTCCTTAACTAACCCTGTTTTACAGATCCTGAAAACGCCGGCCAGGCAAAGCTCCGGAATGATAAGATCTTTCATAAGGGTCCCCGTTCCGGAGATATATAGCAAATTAGCCGGCAGTTTTTACTTATTGCAAAAAAATATGGCGGACGGCCCCTGCGGAGGTGCCTTTTTTCTTTAAGTTTGGTAATATATATGCATACGGTGCGGTGGCCAAGTGGTAAGGCGAGAGTCTGCAAAACTCTTATTCGCGGGTTCGATTCCCGCCCGCACCTTTCTTCTTTTTATTAACCTGAAAGTTGCAGCTGCAACTTTCCGCCCGCACAGCGGGCGCCCTTACGGGAGGAATACACCTCCTCGGGCACGGCGCGCATAGCGCTTGGCCCTCGGCCCGCTTCGCGGGGAATCCTGCATAATTGCAGGATTCAGGTTAATCTGGAGGAGGGGGCAGCCCCGGAACCGCTATGAACCTCAGCAGATTAGCCCTGTCCCTCGGCCAGTCGGCCACCCTTAAACTAAACGAAGTCGCCAATAACCTCAAAGCCGAGGGCAAGCCGGTCGTCCACCTGGGCGGCGGCGAGCCCGAGGAAAAGATACCCGCCGGCGCTTTCGAAGAAAGCAAAAAGATGCTGGACGCCGGCTTCGTGCGCTACACGCCCGTTTCCGGCACCGCGCCGCTCAAGAAAGAGATCGCCGCCTACACCGAGAAGTTCTACGGCGTGAAGCCCGGCCCCAAGAACATCTGCGTGGCCTCGGGCGCCAAGCAGGCCATCTACAATTTCCTCGTCTCCGTGGTGGACCCCGGCGACGAAGTGATCTTCCCCGCGCCCTACTGGGTGAGCTACCCGGAAATGGTGAAGCTGGCCTACGGCAACCCCGTGATAGTGCGCCCCCAGGCCGGCAAGCTGCTGGTGACCACGGAAGAAATAGAATCCCATTTCACCAGCCGCACCAAGGCCATAATGCTGAACAGCCCCGGCAACCCCGGCGGCCAGGTGTATTCCGAAGCGTTCATCCGCGAGCTGGTGGAGATCTGCGAGCACCGCAATATCTTCCTGCTGATGGACGACATCTACAACCGGCTGGTCTTCGACGGGCTCAAGGCCCCGTCGGCCTTCAACTATTCCAAGCGCCCGCTGAACGAGTCCGTGATCGTTTCCATCAACGGCGTGTCCAAGACCTTCTCGATGACCGGCTACCGCATAGGCTGGAGCGTGGCCAACGAGGCCCTTACCCAGGCCATGATCAAGGTGCAGGCGCAGGTTTCGTCGTGCCCGTCGGCGCTCAGCCAGGCGGCCGCGGCCGGCGCGCTGCGCGAGGGGGACGCCTTCGTAGAGCAGCTCAAGGCCAGCCTGCAGCACAAGCGCGACGTGATGGTGGCCGAGCTTTCCAAGCTCAAGAAGGTGAAGCTGGCCAAGCCCCAGGGCACGTTCTACAGCTTCCCGGATTTCAGCGCCTACGAGAAGGATTCCGCAAAACTTTCCGCCATGCTGCTCGAGAAAGGCATGGTGGTCACGGTGCCGGGCGTGGAGTTCGGCCTGGAAGGCCACCTGCGCCTGAGCTACTGCGGCGCCGAGAAGGACATTGTGGAAGGCGTGAGCCGCATCCGCAAGATTTTGGATTAAATTTACAGAGAGGACCAAATGGAAACACTAACTATGCCTACGACCAACGAAATTAAGACTACCAAGAGCCTGCACAAGAACCTTTCCGCCCCCGTACTTTACGAGCACGCCGTTTCCCGCAAAGAGGCCGTGATAACCGCCGGCGGCGCGCTGTGCGCCCATACCGGCAAGCATACCGCCCGCTCGGCGCAGGACAAGTTCATCGTTAAAGAGCCCTCCAGCGAGAAGAACATCTGGTGGGGCGACCAGAACGTGGCCATCGACGAGGCGGCTTTCGACAAGCTGCTCTCCAAGGTGCAGGGCTACCTGGCGGACAAAGAGATCTACCAGCGCGACTGTTACGCCGGCTCCGACCCCGCCACCCGCCTGAACGTGCGCGTTTACACCGAGCTGGCCTGGCACAGCATGTTCGCCGGTTCCATGCTTATAGAGGCCCCGGCGGCGGAACTGCAGGGCTTCGTGCCCGGGTTCACCATCGTCTGCGTGCCCGGTTTCCACGCCCTGCCCCAGGTGGACGGCACCCGCGGCGCGGCCTTCATTCTGCTTAATTTCAAGCGCAAAATGGTGCTGATAGGCGGCACCGCCTACGCCGGCGAAATAAAGAAAGCCGTGTTCAGCGTGATGAACTACCTGCTGCCGCTCAAGGGCGTAATGCCCATGCACTGCTCCGCCAACGTGGGCAAGGCCGACGATACCGCCATCTTCTTCGGCCTGTCCGGCACCGGCAAGACCACCCTTTCCTCCGACCCGGAGCGCCGCCTGATCGGCGACGACGAGCACGGCTGGAGCGACAACGGCGTGTTCAACTTCGAGGGCGGCTGCTACGCCAAGGTTATCAACCTGTCCAAAGAGATGGAGCCCCAGATCTACGCCACCACCGGGCGCTTCGGCACCATCCTGGAGAACGTGGTGTACAACAAAGAAACCCGCGTGTTGGATCTGAACGACGGCTCCCTCACCGAGAACACCCGCGCGGCCTACCCGCTGGAATTCATCGACAACGCTATTAAAGGCGCGGCCTTCCCGCACCCGAAGAATATCGTGATGCTGACCTACGACGCGTTCGGCGTGCTGCCCCCGATAGCCAAGCTGTCCTACGAGCAGGCCATGTACCACTTCATCTCCGGCTATACCGCCAAGGTGGCCAACACCGAGATGGGCATTAAAGAGCCCAAGGCCACGTTCAGCACCTGCTTCGGCGCGCCGTTCATGAGCCACCACCCCTCCGTGTACGCCGAGCTGCTGGAAAAGAAGATGCGCGCCAACAAGGCCGACTGCTGGCTGATCAACACCGGCCTGTGCGGCGGGCCCTACGGCGTGGGCAAGCGCATGAGCATAAAGCACACCCGCGCGCTCCTTAACTCCGCGCTCGACGGCAAGCTTTCCAAGGTGAAGTTCGCCAAGGACCCGGTGTTCGGCTTCGAGATCCCCGCGGAATGCCCCGGTGTGCCCGCCGAGGTGCTCAACCCGCGCGACGCCTGGGCCGACAAGGCCCTGTACGACGCCAAGTGCAGGGAGCTGGCCGGCCTGTTCACCACGAACTTCAAGAAGTTCGACGTGAAGAGCCCCGCCATCAACGGCGCCGCCCCGAAGATATAAGGCCGGCGCCCGACAAAGAGGGACCGTGTCAAAGCGGTCCCTCTTTTTTTTATATCCGGGTCAGCGCGTTTATCTTCATTGGAGAAGTCTATTGACACTCTCAAGGGAAAATAGGTTATATGTAGGGGTAATTGATTTGCAGTAATACCCTTAAGGAGAAAACACAATGCCCGCAGCCATAGCAAACTAGCAGTTCATGGCCCCCGTCACCCCTAACGCCACCCTTGGTGAGCTGGTCGGAGCGAAGCCGCTTCCCCGCACCGAGATCGTTAAGAAGATCTGGGTCTACATAAAGAAGAACGGTCTCCAGGACAAGAAGAACAAGCGCATGATCAATGCCGATGCGAAGCTCGCTCCGCTTTTCGCCGGTAAGAAGCAGGTCAGCATGTTCGACCTGGCCACCATCATCAGCAAGAACGTAAAGAAATAAGCTGATCGTTCCTCTAGACGCCGCCCGCTTTAAACCGGGCGGCGTTTTTATTGATAAAAGGGGACAGGCTACTTTATTTACGAAATAAAGTAGCCTGTCCCCTTTTCCCTTAGGGCCCAGAGGCGGCCTGGGCCCTTGTGGGGTTGACATTCGTCAACTCGTCCTCCATACTATATACAGCGAGCGGTAAATATTATGAAACGCGTGATGACCTTAACTCTTATGATGGCGGCCCTGGTATCCGGGTCCGCCTTCGTGCGCGCCGGCTCCAATGGCCAGCCGGAGATCGTCCGCGCTTCCGTTTACGGCACCGACGGCAGGCAGGACTTCTTTGAAGCGGACCGCATGATGAAGAAGTTCGCCGAATCCACCGTGGCCATGTTCGCCGACACCGCCCTCCCCAAGGACGAGGCCACCGGCCGCTTCAAGCTGAAGGGGCTTACCCTTAAGGGCAAATACAACCTGCAGGACGGCGAGCGCTACGGCGACCAGCCCGTGGGCGCCTTCTGCTCGGGCGTGCTGGTAGGCCCCGACACCGTGCTGACCGCGGGGCACTGCTTCCAGCCGGACGAGCGCGGCGGCCCCTGCGGGCGCGTAAAACTGGTGTTCGGCTACGCGGTTACCGCCCGAGGCGAAATGCTCTCCTCTTTCCCCGCGGAGAACGTCTACACCTGCAGCCAGGTGCTGGCGCAGAAGGTACAGGATGAGGAGCATAATTTCACCTGCCGCAACGGCGCCTGCAACACCGCCGCGCCCGCGGGCCTGGGCGCGGACTACGCCTTGGTCAAGCTGGACCGCCCTGTTACCGGCCGCTACCCGCTGGCTATCAGCCGCGAAAATATCGCCAGGACTACCCAGTTGGCGGCCATAGGCTACCCCAGCGGCCTGCCCGTTAAAGTGGCTACCGAGGGCAGCATCCGCAGCATCAGCCGGAACGGCTACTTCGTGGCCGACTTGGACACTTTCGGCGGCAATTCCGGCTCCCCCGTTTTCAACACCCGGACCATGAAGATAGAGGGCATTCTGGTGCGCGGCGGCGGGGACTACGAGTACGGCTCCGGCGACAGCGCGGTTACCGATCCCCAGAACGCCTACCTGCAGGCCCCCGGCAAGACCAAAGTGTACGGGCAGAACGAAGGCCGCGGCGAGGACGTGTCCATGATCTTCGAGATCCAGGACATGATCCCGCCGACCGAGATGGAAACCTATTTAGGCGAGATGGTGAAGCAGCGGCAGGCCCCGGAGATCCCGGCGGCGCCCGCGATCTACACCCCCGGGGCCGACGGCGGCGCGAAGATACAGCCGGCCGTCTACACCGTGCCCGACGTTTCGGCGCCGGTGGCGATAAGCATTTGAGTCACGCCAAAAAGTGACCAAGCAGAAAGGGGCGTCCCAAACGGGGCGCCCCCTTACTTTTAATAAAGGGGACAGGCTACTTTATTTTGAAAAAATAAAGTAGCCTGTCCCCTTTTTTTTATTGGTCCTTGCGGCGGTCCATGATATAGTTGCTCTTGTTGTCGGTGCGCTTGGCGCCTTTCTTGAGCTCGGTGCCGATATTGCTCACCTGGGCGAAGGAAGCCAGCGGGCGCGTGTGGTTGTGCACTATGCCGATGGCGATGGAGAGGAACGGGAAATTCTTTATGTTGCCCTGGCGGTCGGTGGACACGATATACCCGCGCTCGCGGTCGGTCTTGCTGTAGAAGGAGGGGGCGATCTCGTCGAAAGCGTTGACGATGCGCCGGGCCAGTTCTTCCGAGCGGGCGTAGTCGGCCACCACGATGAAATCGTCGCCGCCGATATGGCCGATGAAGTCTTCCGAGTTCTCGTTCTGGATGGTCAGCTTCACCAGCAGGTTGGCCGTGGCCTTCAGCACGCGGTCGCCGGCCTCGAAGCCGTAGGTGTCGTTGTAGGCCTTGAAATTGTTCAGGTCCAGGTACAGCACGGCGAACTCGCCGCCTTTCTGGATCTCGCGCTCCACGCGCGCCTGGATGGACGGGTTCCCCGGCAGTTTGGACAGCGGGTTGGTGTCCAGCACCTGCTTGTTGCGCTTAAGGATCATCCGGATGCGGGCAATCAATTCTTCGGTGTCCACCGGCTTTATCAGGTAATCGTCGATGCCCATGCCGAGGCCCTTCATCTTGGTCTTCTTGTCGCCGGCGCCGGTGACTATGATGATGGGGATATGGGCGAAAAGCGGGTTGTTCTTAAGGTCCTCGGCCACTTCCAGGCCGTCCTTCCGGGGCATGTTGTAGTCGAGCACGATGATGTCGGGGTTGCTCTCGAACACGGCGGTCATGGCTTCCACGCCGTCGTTGGCGGTGAACACCTCGAAGCCGGCGGCCTCGATCATCTCTTTCATCAGGAGCAGCAGTTCGGTCTGGTCGTCGGCTATCAGCACGCGGGGGCGCTGCGTTTTGGGCTGCTCGCCGGGCTGGGCCGGGGTGTCTGAAGCGGTCTGTTCCTCTATCAGCTTCAGGAGCAGGTCGCCGGGGAGTTCGCGGGCCACTATTTCGGGCAGGCCGGTGAGCACGCCGCGCTCTTGATAATTATCCAGGCGGAGCGCGCTTAAAATTATGATCGGGATGCCGGCGGTGTCGGCGTGTTCCTGCATCTCTTCCATCACCTCGAAGCCGTCCTTCCTGGGCATCATGATGTCCAGCAGCAGGGCGTCGGGCTTATCCGCGCGCAGGCGGTCTATAAGGATTAGCGGGTCGTTCACCACCAGCGCGCGGTAGTAGTTGGCTTCCAGGAACATCTTGAGCAGGTCGGAAAATTCGGTGTCGTCGTCGGCCACCATCACGGTGGCCTGCTCGCCGGGCGCCTTGGGCGGGACGGCCTTCTTTAGCGCGGACTTGAGGGCGTCGAAATCCACCGGCTTGGTGAGGTAGCCGCACACCTTGGGCGCGGGGCCGGTGACGATCTCGGTCTTGGGGGTCTGCGAGAAAATTATGACCTTCTGGCTGGAGGTGAACGGGTTCTTCTTTATCTCGGCCAGGAAATCGAGCGGGTTGAAAGCCTGGATCAGCACGTTCAGGATCACCAGGTCGGGTTTCCAGTTCTGCACCGCGGTGAGGGCCTGCTGGTAGCCGGCCACCGTCTGGGCCTGGTAGCCGTGGCCTTCCAGGAAAGCGGAAAGGGAGGCGGCCGCGGCGGCGTCGGTGTCCACGAGGAGTATTTTCTTGTCGGCGGCGGCTGCCATATCCTGATTTTAGCATTTTAAGTTCATTTTTCGGGTCGAAAGGCGGATAATAAATATATCGGGCGGCCGGTTGCGGTAAAATGTAAAATAACAGGTATGCCGCCCCTGAAAGAGGATTATTGGAAGCACGCCCAGCTGGGCCTGGAACTTACCGGGGCCGTGCTGGCCGGCTTCCTGATAGGCTACCAGCTGGATAAAAGGCTGGGCACCGCGCCCTGGCTTATGCTGGGCGGCGCCGCCGCCGGAGTGGCCGGCGGGTTCTACCTGGCCTGGCAGGAACTCTCAAAGGACGGGGAAGGTCCCGGGCGGGGGAAGAAATGATAGGTTCGCCCTGGCTGGCGGTACTGTGCGGCGTCCTTACCGGCGCGGCTTCCGGCGGGCTTTCGCGCTTGGCGGTGCGGCGGGTGCTTAATTCCAGCCACCTGGTTTTCTTTTCGGTTTACGCGGGCGGGCTGTTCCTGCGGTTCCTGCTGCTGGCGGCCGGGGTCTTTTTCCTCCGTCATGAAAATTATATAATCATAGCGGCGTTCGCGGCTTCCCTTATAATCGTGCAGACGGCTTTTGAAGCGTTTCCTCTGAAAAATGGGATTAAAAGAAATTCTTGAGCACCATGTCCTGGACCACGTCTGGTACTGGCTTACCCTGGGCCCGTTAAGGCTCCCCGTTTCCAAGCATTTGCTGATGCTGGGCATCGCCTCTTTCATCCTGCTGGTGATCTTCCCCTTTATAATCCGCAGCCGTTCCGCCGTGCTGGCGCCTTTCCGGGCGATGATAGAGATGATCGTGCTGTTCCTGCGCGACGAGGTGGTGCTCCCCAGCATGGGCAGCAAGGGCTCGGCGTACATGGGCTATTTCGCCACGCTGTTCTTCTTCGTGCTGATCCTGAACCTGCTGGGGCTGGTGCCTTACGGCTCCACCGCCACCGGCAACCTGGCCGTTACCGGCGGGCTGGCTATAACGAGTTTCCTGCTTATAAACTTCGCCGGCATCAAAGAGCAGGGGCTGATCGGCTATTTTTCTCACCTGGTGCCCAAGGGCGTGCCGGTGCTGCTCTACCCCATCCTTTTCCCCATCGAAGTGCTGGGCCTGTTCACCAAGGCCTTCGCGCTGTGCGTCCGTCTCTTCGCCAACATGATCGCCGGGCACATGGTCATTCTGTCCTTCGTCTCCTTCATCTTCATCTTCGGCTCTTTCGGACTCGGCCTGGGCCTGGGCGTGGCGCCGGTGTCCGTGGGGCTGGTGCTGTTCATGCTGCTGCTGGAACTGTTCACGGCCTTCCTGCAGGCCTACATTTTCGTGTTCCTTACGGCCATCTTCACCGGCATGGCGATGCACCCGCACTAAAATTTGGATCTACGGTTTATTCTTAACGGAGGTAGTACAATGAACGACGCGACATTTATAGGACTCGGTTACCTGGGCGCCGGCATAGGCGCGGGCCTCACGCTGATCGGCGCGGGCCTGGGCATAGGCAAGATCGGCGCCGGGGCCCTGGAAGGCCTGGCCCGCCAGCCCGAAGCCGGCGGCGCGCTGCGCACCACCATGATCATAGCCGCGGCCCTTATCGAAGGTCTGGCTTTCTTCGCGCTGGTCATCTGCCTGCTGGCGGTCATGAACTTCTCGGCCCCCAAGGCCGACACCGCGGCCGCCCCCGCGCAGACCGAAGCTCAGAAGTAAGAACGGCTTAAGGATGGCGGCGAACGGGACCTCCGTCGCCGCCGGCCCGCCGTTATACACTGGAGTTTAACATGGAAGCGTTAATTAAGCCGGAATTCGGCTTGATGTTCTGGACGATAGTCTGCTTCGCGCTGCTGGTGCTGCTGCTCTCGCGCACGGCCTGGCGGCCTTTGCTGCAGGCGGTGGAAGAGCGCGAGCGCGCCATTAAAACGGACCGCAACGCGGCCGAGAACGCCCGCGCCGAGGCCGAAAAGCTGAAGGCGGACCTGGACGCGCAGCTGGCCGCCATGAGGACCGAGATCCAGGGCCGCATGGAAGAGGCCAGGCAGGCCGCCGAGAAGGAAAAAGACCTGCTCATCGGCGAGGCGCGCCGGAGCGCCGCCGTTATCGTGGAAGCGTCCCGCAGGGAAATAGAGACGCAGAAACTGGACGCCGCCCGAGAACTTAAGAACAAGGTGGTGGAGCTGTCCATGATGACCGCGGAACACATCATGCTGAAGCAGCTGGACCACCGCGCCAATACCGACCTGGCTTCCAAATACCTGGCCGAGCTGGAGAAAGAGCGGCCCGAACTTAACCTGGAGTGCAAATAATGGACGCAGGCGCCTCCATCCTGGCGAAACGCTACGCCCGGGCCTATATGGGCCTGGACGGTAAAGCGCATGACGCCGCGCTGGATAAAGCGGCCCTGGCCAAGCTGGAAGGGCTGCGCCTGATCTTCGAGGCGGCGCGGCCGCACCTGAAGGTGCTGACCCACCCGGTGATAAACGGCGGCGTTAAGCTGGAAGTGCTGCAGAAGGTCCTGGGCGCCGGCAATACCGGCCCCGCGGCCGCTTTCGCCGCGCTGCTGGTGCGGCAGAACCGGTTCGCCCTGTTCGAAGACATTATGCGGGATTGCCTTACCCTCTATTACGATTTCAGCGGGGTGGCCCGGGCGGACGTGTTCAGCCGCTACCCGCTTTCCGACGGCGAATTCAAGCGCATAGAGAAGATGCTGGCCTGCATGACCGGCAAGAAGATCAGCCTGCGCCAGGTTATAGCCGAGCGCGTGCTGGGCGGTTTCGAGATAAAGATAGGCGACGCGCTGATAGACGCCACCGTGCGCGGCCGGCTGGACGCCCTGAAGGCCGGCCTGCTGGAAAGCTGAATTTTGTAAGGCCCCTATGCGGGGCATGTTCTGGAAAAGGACCCTATGATAAGACCGGAAGAGATCACCGAGATAATCAAGAGCAGGATAGAGAAATTTGTCCCCGAGGCCGAGCTGTCCGAGACCGGGCAGGTGCTGCAGGTGGGCGACGGCATCGCCCGCATCTACGGCCTTAACGGCGCCGTGGTGGGCGAGCTGCTGGAGTTCGAAGGCGGCGTGGCCGGCATGGTGCTCAACATCGAGCGCGAGAACGTGGGCGCCGTGGTGCTGGGCTCCGACACCCTCATTAAAGAAGGCGACCGCGTGAAGCGCACCGGCCGCGTGATGGACGTGCCGGTGGGCCCCGAGCTGGTAGGCCGCGTGGTAGACGCCCTCGGCAGCCCGATCGACGGCAAAGGCCCGTTGAACGCCAAGAAGCGCCGCCCGGTGGAAGTTATCGCCCCCGGCGTGGTGGAGCGCGCCCCGGTAAAGGAACCCCTTCAGACCGGCCTCAAGGCCATCGACGCCATGATCCCCATAGGCCGCGGCCAGCGCGAGCTGATCATCGGCGACCGCCAGACCGGCAAGACCGCCGTGGCGCTGGACGCCATCATCAACCAGAAGAACGAGCCCGCCGAAAAGCGGCCTATCTGCATCTACGTGGCCATAGGCCAGAAAGAATCCACCGTGGCCCGCGTGGCCAAGACGCTGGAAGACAACGGCGCGATGGAGTACACGATCATCGTTTCCGCCTCGGCTTCCATGCCGGCCTCCATGCTGTACCTGGCGCCCTACACCGGCTGCGCCATGGGCGAAGAATTTATGTGGCAGGGCAAGCACGCGCTGGTGATCTACGACGACCTTTCCAAGCACGCGCAGAGCTACCGCCAGATGGCGCTGCTGCTCCGGCGCCCGCCGGGCCGCGAAGCCTACCCCGGCGACGTGTTCTATCTCCACTCGCGCCTGCTGGAGCGCGCCTGCAAGATGTGCGACAAGAACGGCGGCGGCTCGCTGACGGCCCTGCCCATCATCGAAACGCAGGCCAGCGACGTGACCGCCTACATCCCGACCAACGTGATCTCCATCACCGACGGGCAGATCTACCTGGAGTCCAGCCTGTTCCACTCCGGCCAGCGGCCGGCGGTGAACGTGGGCATCTCCGTGTCCCGCGTGGGCGGCTCGGCCCAGGTGAAGGCCATGCGGCAGGTGGCCGGCAAGCTGCGCCTGGACCTGGCCCAGTACAACGAGCTGGCGGCCTTCGCGCAGTTCGGCTCCGACCTGGACAAGTCCAGCATGGACCAGCTGAAGCGCGGCCAGCGCATGGTGGAACTGCTCAAGCAGGACCAGTATTCCCCGATGCCAGTAGAGGACCAGGTGGCGGTCCTGTTCGCCGGCACCCGCGGCTACCTGGACGACGTGGAAACGGAGCAGGTCAGGCTTTTTGAAGCCGGCCTGGTGAAGTTCCTGCGCAGCAGCTACGCCAACCTGCTGGCGGAGATCGGGGAGAAGAAGCAGCTTAGCCCCGAGCTGGAGCAGCGGCTGGCGGAAGCTATAACCAACTTCAAGAAGAATTTTACGGGCGAACCCCGCCACGGGAAGAGAGCATGAAAAAATACCTCGTTACCGGCGGGGCCGGGTTCATCGGCTCCAACATAGCCTTCGCGCTGCTGGAAGAACGCAAGGCCTCAGTGACCGTGCTGGATAATTTTTCCTCCGGGAACTACAAGAACCTGCTGGGCTTCCCCGGCGAAGTCGTTACCGGAGATATCCGGAACCGCGACTGGGCCGCCCGGGTCGGCAAGGTGGACGCGATCTTCCACGAGGCCGCCATCGTGGACACCACGGTGAGCGCGCAGCGCGAGATGATGGAAACTAACGTGGACGCCTTCCGCAACGTGCTGGACTTTGCGCTGGAGACCGGCGTGAAGCGCGTGGTCTACGCCTCCTCCGCCGCCACCTACGGCAACGGTCCCACGCCCATGCGCGAAGACACCGTGCCCGACCCGGAGAACGTCTACGGCTTCTCCAAGGCCATCATGGAGAACGTGGCGCGCGGGTTCGCGGCGCTGCACCCCGAGATTACGCTGGTGGGCCTGCGCTACTTCAACGTGTACGGCCCCCGCGAGTATTACAAGGGCAAGATGGCCAGCATGATGTTCCAGCTTTACAACCAGATGAAGGCCGGCAAGCGCCCCCGCATCTTCAAATTCGGCGAGCAGGTGCGCGACTTCGTGTACGTTAAGGACATCGTGCGCGGCAACCTGAACGCGCTCGACGCCGAGAAGAGCTGCGTGTGCAACCTGGGCAGCGGCAGGCCCGGCAACTTCAACGAGGTGGTGGAGGCGCTGAACAAGGCCATGAAGACCGACCTGGCGCCGGAATATTTCGACAACCCGTATTCTTTCTACCAGCAGAAGACCCAGGCCGACCTGCGCAACGCCAAGGCGTTCCTGAACTACAGCCCGGAGTGGAGCCTGGAGCACGGCGTGGCGGATTACGTAAAGATCATGGAGAAGACGAAGATCTAAAAGTTTAACTATGGCCTCACTGCGAGACATCAGAAAGCACATTTCTTCTGTTAAGAGCATCAAACAGATCACCTACGCCATGAAGATGGTGGCCGCGGCGCGCATCAAGCGGGCGCAGAACGCCATCCTGGCCTCGCGCCCGTTCGCGCGGGAAATGGACCGCCTGATCGAGGACCTTTACGGCGAGCTGGCCGAGGGGGATTTCTCGGGCTCGCGGGCGCGGGCCCTGTTCGAGGAGCGCAAGCCCGGCGGGCCGCTCTGCCTGGTGCTGGTCACCGCGGACAAGGGGCTGTGCGGCTCTTTCAACACCAACCTGCTTAAAGCCGCGGCCGGCTGGCTGAAGGAGAACCGCGGCCGCAAGATCTACGCCGTGGTGGTGGGCCGCAAGGGGCGCGACTTCCTGCACCGCCTGAAGGGGCTGGACCTGGAATTCTCCTTCGAGCTGCTGGGGATCTTCCCCAAGACCGGCTACGTGCACGCGCAGCTGCTGGCCGACGCCGTCCTCAAGCTTTACGCCGAGAAACCGGTGGAGAGCGTGACGCTGATCTACAACGAATTCAAATCCATGATGGCGCAGCGGATCGTCACCGGGACGCTGCTGCCGCTCAAGCGCCACATCCTTGGCGAGGGCCCCGCGGGAAAAAAACGCGGCGCCGATTTCGCTTTCGAACCGAGGAAGACGGACCTGCTCGACGCGTTGCTGCCGCGCCACGTGGCCGCGCAGCTTTACCGCACGCTGCTGGAGTCCCAGGCCGCGGAGCTGGCGGCGCGCATGAACGCCATGGAGTCCGCCTCCAAGAACGCCACGGAGCTGATAGAAGGCCTCACTTTGAAGATGAACAAGACGCGCCAGGCGATGATCACCACGGAGTTGAACGAGATAGTCAGCGGTTCCGAAGCGCTCGGAGGTTGAGGTGCCCGGTCCCGCAGTCGGACCGGGTTAGCAAAAGCCTCGCGCAGGCCCGAGCTTACGCAAGAGCGAGGGCCGAGTGAAGCAGGCGCGAGCACGGTGTGCGAGACGCCGGTTTTGCGTTCCGGTCCGATTGCGGGACCGTAGAGGTCTGGATTTTTTAAGGAGCTTAGCATGAACACTGGAAAGATCGTGCAGATAATCGGGCCGGTGCTGGACATCGAGTTCCAGCAGGGCCAGCTGCCCAGGATACTGAACGCCCTCAGGATCAAGTACCAGGAGGACGGCAAGGACGTAACGCTGGTGGCCGAAGTGGCCCAGCACCTGGGCGACAACACCGTCCGCGCCATCACGCTGGGCCCTACCACGGGCCTGGGCAAGGGCATCGAGGTAAAAGACACCGGCGGCCCGCTGCGCGTGCCGGTAGGCGACGCCTGCCTCGGCCGCCTGATCGACGTGCTCGGCGAGCCCAAGGATTACCGCGGCCCCATCGACACCAAGGAATTCCTGCCCATCCACCGCGACCCGCCCCCTTTCACCGAGCAGAAGACCACTCCCGAGATCTTCGAGACCGGCATCAAGGTGATAGACCTGCTGGCCCCGTTCATGAAGGGCGGCAAGGTGGGCCTGTTCGGCGGCGCCGGCGTGGGCAAGACCGTCGTCATCATGGAGCTGATCAACAACGTGGCGCGCGAGCACCACGGCTGTTCCGTGTTCGGCGGCATCGGCGAGCGCTCCCGCGAGGGCAACGACCTCTGGCTGGAAATGCAGGAATCCAAGCTGTCCGACGGCTCCACCGTGCTCTCCAAGACCGCGCTGGTGTACGGCCAGATGAACGAACCCCCCGGCGCCCGCGCCCGCGTGGGCCTGACCGCGCTGACCCAGGCCGAGTATTTCCGCGACGTGAAGAGCCAGGACGTGCTGCTGTTCCTGGACAACGTGTTCCGCTACGTGCTCGCCAACGCCGAGGTGTCGGCGCTGCTCGGGCGCATGCCGTCGGCTGTCGGCTATCAGCCGACCCTTACTACGGAGATCGGCGCGCTCGAAGAGCGCATTACCTCCACTAAGAAAGGCTCCATCACCTCCATCCAGGCCGTGTACGTGCCCGCCGACGACTTCACCGACCCCGGCGTGGCCAACGTGTTCACCCACCTGGACACCACCGTGGCGCTGTCCCGCTCCATCGCGGAACTGGGCATCTTCCCCGCCGTGGACCCGCTGGACTCCACGTCCCGCATCCTGGACCCGCACGTGATAGGCAACGAGCATTACCAGACCGCCCGCGCCGTGCAGAAGATCCTGCAGCGCTACAAGGAGCTGCAGGACATCATCGCCATCCTCGGCATCGACGAGCTGTCCGACGAGGACAAGAAGATCGTGAACCGCGCGCGCAAGATCCAGAAGTTCATGTCGCAGCCGTTCTCGGTGGCCGAGAAGTTCACCGGCCGCCCCGGCAAGTACGTGCCCCTGAAAGAAACCATCCGCTCGTTCCAGGAGATCCTCAGCGGCAAGCTGGACGCCCTGCCCGAGCAGGCGTTCTGGATGGCCGGCGGCATTGAGGAAGTGATCGAGCGCGGCAAGGCGCAGCAGGCCGCTTAACCCGGCCGTCCGGCAATATGGAAAAAAAGAAACTGCTTCTTACCATCGTAACCCCCGAGAAGACCGTGCTGGCCGACAAGCCGGTGGATTTCGTCACCATCCCGGCTCTCGAGGGCGAAATGGGCGTTCTGCCCGGCCACGCCGCTTTCGTGGTGCAGATGAAAGAAGGCCTGATGCATTACAAGGACGGCACGCATAAAGAGTTTTTTTCCGTATTGAGCGGTTTCGCGGAGATCTACAAGGACCGCGTGCTGGTGCTGGCGGAAGCCGCCGAGCTGGCCAAAGAGGTCAACGAGGAACGCGCGCGCCAGGCTTACCAGAAGGCCAAGGAAACGCTGGCCATCCGCGGCGCCGACCTGGACCTGGACGAGGCGCAGGCTTCGCTCCGGCGCGCGGCCGTCAGGCTGAAGGCGGCCGAGTTCAAGCGTAAACATTCATTGTAGGCCGGGGTTCCGGCCGGGGGTAAGATGGAAAACGTAAAACCGGCCGCGGCGGCGCGCCTGCTTTCTTTGGACGTGTTCAGGGGCATCACCGTGGCCCTGATGATAATCGTGAACACGCCCGGCAACCGCGAGGCTTACGCCCAGCTGGACCACGCCGAGTGGAACGGCCTGACCATGACCGACCTGGTCTTCCCTTTTTTCCTTTTCATCGTCGGGGTCTCGATAGTGTTCTCGCTGTCGCGCCGCCTGGAAAAGGGCGAGACCGCCGGCCTGGTGTCGCAGCTCCTGAAGCGCGCGCTCATCATCTACGCGTTCGGCATGGTGCTTAACGCCATCCCCAACTACCACCCTTCCACCATCCGTATCCTTGGCGTGCTGCAGCGCATAGCCATCTGCTACTTCTTCGGCTCGCTGCTTTTCCTGAAGACGAATCTTAAAACCCAGATAGGCGTGGCCGCCGCGGCGCTCGCCGGGTACTGGCTGGCCATGACCTATATCCCCGTGCCGGGCTTCGGCGCCGGGATCCTTACCAAGGAAGGCAGCCTGGCCTCGTGGCTGGACCGCGCCGTGCTGGGCGCGCACACCTACCGGAGCGGCGTCTACGACCCTGAGGGCATCCTGAGCACCGTCCCCGCGCTGGTCACCACGCTGCTCGGCATTTTCACCGGCCTGTGGCTCAGGAGCGCCGCTCCCCAGCTCAATAAGGTGAAAGGCATGCTGGCCGCAGGCGCGGTTTCCGCTGCGCTGGGCTGGCTCTGGGGGCTTTCCTTTCCCATAAACAAGGCGCTGTGGACCAGCTCCTACGTGCTCGTTACCGGCGGCCTGGCGCTGTGGCTGCTGGCGCTCTGCTACTGGCTCATCGAAGTGAAGGGCATCAAGGCCTGGGGCCGCCCTTTCGAGATCTTCGGCGTGAACGCCATAGCGGCGTACATGCTGCCGATCTTCCTGCTGAAGTTCCTGGTGCTGTATACGCTGCCGGTGGCCGGGGCCGCCGAGCCGGAACAGCTGCGCGTGCTTATCTGCAACGCGGCGTTCGGCACCTGGCTTTCCCCGCTTAACGCCTCCGCGGCTTTCGCGGTTTCCTACGCCCTCCTCTGGCTGGGCGCCTTCTGGCTGCTCTACCGTAAAAAGATCTTCATAAAAATATAAGTTACCACTTGTATTTTGCCGGCTGGTTTTGCTAACCTGACCCTGGGGGAAGCAGCTTAACAAAATAACGCAAGTAAGGCCGCGGCTTTGCCGCGCCCGGCTTTCGTTTATATCTATGAACGGACTCCTGGAAGAGATACTTTCGGCCGAGGCCGAAGGCCGCCGGCTGGCGGCCGCGGCCCGGGCGCGCGCCGCGGAAATCACCGCGGAGGCCGGGCGGCGGGCAGTAGTTCTGGCCGAGACGGCGCGCGGGCAAAGCAGGCTGGAGGCGGAGCGGGTCTCCGCGGCCATCCTGCGGGACGCGGCGCGCGAGAAAGCCTCGCGCCTGGCAGCGGCCAAGGCGGAGCTGGAGCGCGGCTTGCGGCTGGAAGAACCGGAGCTGCTGCGGCTGTCGGAAGAGGTGGTAAAGAGGGTTCTGCGAACGGGGTAGCGGGGGGGGATATGCTGGTTTTAAAAGACCTGGACCACCTGGCTGCCAGGGTGCACGGGCGGCGGGGGCGGCTCTATGACGGGGCGCGCCTGCGGGCGCTTTGCGCCCTGGGATCCGTGGCCGAGCTGGCGGGAACGCTGTTCCCGGGCGATAAAATAAACGCGCCGGCCGCCCTGGAAGAAAGGCTGGCCGCGGCGTTCATCGCCGAGACCAGGGAGCTGGCGGCCTGTTTCGGCGGGGCCAGGGCGGGCTTGCTGGAATGGCAGGCCGCGCGCTTTCAGCTCGGCAACATCAAAACCCTGGTCAGGGCTATCGCCGCAGGGGCCAAGCCCGAAGAAACGCGCGGGCTGCTGGTGGACCTGCCTTCCGGCATGGAGGGTTACGGGAAGGGCCTGGCCGCGGTAAAAAGCCGGGAGGACCTGGCCGCGGCCCTGCCCGACGGGCTCTTCCGCGACAGCCTCGCCTGGGCCTTCGCGGATTACCCCGGCAAGGACGCGGTCTTCTTCATAGAGGCCGCGCTGGAAAGGGATTACCTGGCTGAACTTTCGGCGCGCGCGGGAGAGCTCGGCGCGGGGGACCTGGAGGGCGCCGGAGTCCTGTACGAGCTTGAAACGGCGGCCTTTAATCAAACCCTGGCCTTGCGCGGCAAGTTCCTGTACGGTTTCCCGAACAAGGAACTGCTGCGGCTGTACGCGCCCTGCCCCGCCAGGGACATGCGTATCTTCAAAGCCATTCTCGGCGCCGCCGACATCGGGAGCGCGCTGGCGCAGGTTTGTGGACGGGAGGGCGTAATAGCGCCGGGCCTGGCGGGGCTGGAGGCCCTGCTCCGGAGCAGGTACCGCCATGCGGCCCTGAAGGCGCTGCGCGGGGATCACCTCGGCTTCGGAACGGTGGCCGCTTACCTGGCGCTCCGGCGGCTTGAGACGGCCGACCTGATAACCCTGGCCCAGGGCCTGCGCCTTGGCGCAAGCGCGGCGGAACTGGAAAAGAGGCTGCTGCCTGGCCCGGAGGCCGCGAATGTTTAGCCCGGTACGGATGGAAAGGCTCGAGGCCGCCCTGCTGAAAAGCGACGCGCGCGCGGCGCTGCGCGGGCTGGGCGAAGCCGGGGCCCTTGAACTGGCGCCCGCCGGCCGTGTCCCCGCGGAGGGAACGGCGGTGGCGGCTCCCGGCAAAGAGCCGGCCGGGCGCGCGGCGGACTTGCGGCGTGCCCTCGGGCTGGAAGTGCGGGCGCCGGAGGCGGGGTCCGTTGAAATGGATTTCACCGCGGCCTCCGCCGGGCTGGCCGCGCTGGAGGCTGGGGCGGAGGAAGTCCTTAAGCCGGTGCGCGAACTCTCGGCGGAATATTCAAGCCTGGCCGCGGCGGCCGAGAAAATAGATCCTTACCGCGCCCTGCCGCTGCCCGCCGGGGGAACGGAGTTTTCCTACATTTATTGCGCCGCCGGAACCCTGCCCGCCGGCAGCCTGGAGGCCCTTCGGCTCAAGGCGCCCGCGGGGGCGGTAATTCTTCCCCTCGGCGAAAAGAACGGCCGCCGGCACCTGGCGGCCGCCGGCAGCGCCGCCGACGGGCCGGCCCTGGCGGCCGCGCTGAAGCTTTGCGGCTTCCAGGCGGCGGACCTGCCCGTAAAGCCGGGGGCGAAGCTGTCCGAATTAGCGGCGCTGAATACCGCCGCCCTGGCGGAGACGGCGGAGAAACTGGAGCGCGCGCGCCGGGAGTTAAGCTCTTTCTCCGGGAAGGCGGCCGGGCCGCTGGCGGCCATAGAACGCGCTTTGTCCGTGGAAAACAGGCTGGAAGAGGCGGAAAGCGGCCTGGCAAACACCGAAACTTCGGTGCTGATCTCCGGCTGGGCGCCCGCGGCCGAGGCGCCGGCGCTTAAACGCGGGCTCGCCGAGGTTACCAGGGGGCGCTGCGCCGCCAGGACCGCGCCGCCGTCGGGAGAGGTGCCGGTGCTGCTGCGGCCGCCGCGGCTGCTGCGCCCTTTCGCGGCGCTGGTGGCCATCTACGGCCTGCCCCGCTACGGCGAGGTGGAGCCCACCTTGTTCGCGGCCGTCAGTTACCTGTTCATGTTCGGCATGATGTTCGGCGACGCCGGGCACGGGGTCGTGCTGTGCCTGGCCGGGCTGTGGCTGGCGCGGCGGCGGACCGGCAAGCTGCGCGACGCCGGGGAGATAATTTTTTACTGCGGGCTTTCCTCCGCCGCCTTCGGCCTGGTCTACGGCAGCTTTTTCGGGATGGCGGCCTTTAAAAAACACGCGCTCTGGAGGGACCCGCTGGAAGGCGACCCGCTGGCGCTGCTTAAAGCCGCGGTCATCACCGGGATAGTCGTGATCAGCGCGGGCGTCATCCTTAATATGGTAAACAAGCTCCGCGCCGGCGACAGGCTCGGCGCGGCGCTGGACAGGTTCGGCGCCGCCGGCCTGGTGTTCTACTGGTGCGGTTTGCTCTGGGCGGCGGGGTTCGCCGGGCCGCGCGGCATGCTGCCGCCGATGGCGCTGGCTTTTGCCTGCTGGGTTTTCAAGGATCCCGTGCTGTCCCTGCTGGGGCGTACAACTTCCGGCGGCGGCCTGGCCGGGACGGCGGAAGCGCTGGTGGGGGCCTTCGAGGGCGTCCTGCTCTACCTCGCCAACACCGTCAGTTTCGTGCGTCTAGCGGCCTACGCCATGAGCCACGCCGCGCTGCTGGCGGCGGCCTGGGCGCTGGCCGCCGAGGCGGATAGGACCTGGGGCGCCGGCAGTTTCGCCGGGCTCTTCGCCGTAACGGCGGGCAACGCGGCGGCTTTAGGGCTCGAGGGCCTGGTGGCGGGCGTGCAGGCGCTGCGCCTCGAGTACTACGAATTTTTCGGCAAGTTCTTCGAAGGGAGCGGCAGGCCTTTCAAGCCGTTCACACTGAAACCAACCGGGAGAATAGAATGAAAAACAAGAACGCGGTGCCGCTGCTGGCGGCGTTGATACTGGCTGCTGTTTGCGGGCAGGCCCTGGCGGGGGAGCCCGGCGCCGCCGAAACCGGGGCGCGCGCGGTCGGCCTCGGGATGTCCGCCGCGGCGACTATGGCGGTCTGCGTGCTGGGTTCCGGCTACGCGGTGGGGCGCATAGGTTCCGCCGCCATGGGCGCCGCCGCCGAGAAGCCGGAACTGCTGATGCGCAGCCTGCTGTTCGTGGCGCTGGCCGAAGGTCTCGCCGTGCTGGGCTTCGTGATCTCCATGATGCTGCTGCAGAAGATCTAGGCATGGAATTCTTCTGCATCGGCGACGAGGACACCGTGCGCGGTTTCCGGCTGGCCGGAGTGGCCGGGGCCGTGGCGGACAGCGCGGACGGGGTCGCGGGGGCCCTGGCGGGAGCCGCCTCGCGCCCCGACTGCGGCGTGATCCTGATAACGCGCGCCGCCGCCGGGCTGGCCCGGCCGCTGGTGGAGGAAATAAGGCTGGAAAGGGCGCGCCCGCTGGTGGTGGAGCTCTAGCAGCAGGGTGACTATATATGGAAGAAAATGAGAACGCGGAAGCCCTTGTGGGGGAAATAAAGGCGATGGCCGGGCGCGAAAGCGCCGGCATAGTAGCCAGGGCCGAGGCCGAAGCGGCCGGCCTGCTGGCCTCGGCGGAGAGCGAGGCGGAACGCGAGGGCCGCGCCAGGGTGGAGGCCGCCCGCGCTGCCGCCGCGCAGCGGAGTTTTATGCTGCTGTCGGCCCTGCCGCTGGAGACGGACCGCCTCCGCGCCGCCAGGCTGGAGTCCCTGCTCTCCGCCGTAAAAGAAAAAGCCGCGGCCCGGCTGGCGGGGGGGGAGTGCCGCGGCGGAACTGTTACCGCCGCGCTCGCGGCCGAGGCTTTGCGCGGCATGGAGGGGAATGCCTTCGTGCTTACGCTGCCGCCGGGAGGCTTGCGGGAGGGCCTCCAGGCGGAAATAGAGAAGAGCTGCGGCAAAGGCGCTTTAACGCTGGCCTTCCAGGAGGACGGGGCGCTCGCCGGCGGCGTGATCGCGCGCGATACCGCCGGGCGGCAGTACTGGGACAACAGTTTCCGGGCCAGGCTGGAGCGGTTCTGGCCGGAGCTGCGGGGCCGGCTGGCGGCCGGCCTGCCCGGGGGAAAAAAGAATGAGCAGGCCTGAGAGCGGTTCCGGGGCGCGGGTTACGCGCGTTAGCGGCCCGGTGGTCCGCGCTTCGGGCATGACCGGCTCCCTGATGTACGAGGTGGTCCGGGTGGGGGAACTCGGCCTGGTGGGGGAAGTGGTGCGGCAGAACGGCGACACGGCTACCGTGCAGGTCTACGAAGACACCTCGATGCTTAAGCCCGGGGCGTCCGTGGAGCGCACCGGCGAACCGCTTTCGCTGTGGCTGGGCCCGGGGCTGATCGGCAATATCTATGACGGCATACAAAGGCCGCTGCCCGAGCTGTTCCGCAAGGGCGGCGCCTGGATACGCCGCGGGGAAAGGGCCGACCCGCTGGACCTTTCCCGGAGGTGGGAGTTCACGCCGCTGCTGAAGGCCGGGGAGGCCGTAACGGAAGGCCGGGCCGCGGGCCTGGTGAAGGAAACGCCGCTGGTGGAGCACAAGGTCATGCTGCCCCCCGGCGTGAGCGGCACGGTGCGCTCGGCCGTGCCGGCGGGAAGCTACACGCTGAACGACGCGCTCGCCGTCATCGATACGCCGGCGGGGCCGGCGGAGATAAAGATGCTGCAGAAGTGGCCCGTCCGCCTGCCGCGTCCGGCGCGCGAGCGGCTGCGCGTCAGCCAACCGCTGGTTACCGGCCAGCGCGTGATCGACACCTTCTTCCCGCTGGGCAAGGGGGGCTGCGCCTGCATCCCCGGCGGTTTCGGTACCGGCAAGACCATCACCCAGCACCAGCTGGCCAAGTGGTCCGACGCCGGGATCATAATTTTCATCGGCTGCGGCGAGCGCGGCAACGAGATGACCGAGGTGCTGCGGGAGTTCCCCGAACTTAAGGACCCGCGCACCGGCCGGCCGCTGATGGAGCGCACCATCCTTATAGCCAACACCTCCAATATGCCGGTGGCGGCGCGCGAAGTTTCCATCTATACCGGCATTACCATGGCGGAGTATTACCGCGACATGGGTTTCGACGTGGCCGTGTTCGCGGATTCCACCAGCCGCTGGGCCGAAGCGCTCCGGGAGATGGCTTCGCGCCTGGAGGAAATGCCGGCGGAAGAGGGTTTTCCGGCGAGCCTGCCTTCGCGGCTCGCGCAGTTCTACGAGCGGGGCGGGGCGGTCGCCACGCTGGGCGGGGACCGCGGCTCGGTCAGCATCGTAGGCGCGGTCAGCCCGCCCGGCGGGGATTTTTCCGAGCCGGTCACGCAGCACACGCGCAGGTTCACGCGCGTATTCTGGTCGCTGGACACGGAGCTGGCCAACGCCAGGCATTACCCGTCCATCAACTGGCTGCGCTCGTATTCCGACTACCTGGAGGACGTCGGCGAGGCCTGGGAAAAAGCCGCCCCGGGCTGGCGGGCGCTGCGCGACGAGGCGATGGCGGCGCTGCAGCGGGAAGAGCATTTCCGCCAGATCGCCAGGCTGGTGGGCCCGGACTCGCTGCCGGACGGCCAGCGGCTTTTCCTTTTCACCGGCGGGCTGCTGCGGGACGGCTTCCTGGCGCAAAGCGCCTTCGACGAGGCCGACGCTTACTGCCCGCTGGATAAGCAGGCGGCGCTGCTGGGCGCGATCCTGGCTTTCCACCGCGGGGCCGCGGAGCTTATAAAGAACGGCGTGGCGCTGGCGGAGCTCTCCGCCCTGCCCTGCGCGGCGGAACTCGTGAGAGCGAAGACGGCTTATGCCGGGGTTAAGGAGCTGGCGCCGCTGGAAGCCAGGGTGAAGGAAGAGCTGGCGGGCCTTGCGAAAAGGAAAAGCGCGGAGGCCGCCGCATGAACAACGGGCTCGAATACGTAGGCGCCTCCAGCCTGGAGGGGCCGCTGGTGGTGGTGGACCGGGTGCGCGACGCCGGCTGCGACGAGCTGGTGGAGATAAGGGACGGGGCCGGCCGTCTGCGGCTGGGCCGCGTGCTGGACATTTCCCGGGAGCGGGCCGTGGTGCAGGTGCTGGAGGGGACCGACGGGCTGTCCGGCAGCACGGTGCGCGCGCGCTTCCTCGGGGAAAGCATGAAGCTGGCGGTCTCGGCGGAGATGCTCGGCCGCGTGTTCGACGGGCTGGGCCGGCCCGCGGACGGGGGCCCGGCGCCGCTCTCGGGCGACCGGCGCGACGTGAACGGCTCGCCCATCAACCCGGTGGCGCGGCGCTACCCGCGCGAATTTATCCAGACCGGCATTTCCGCCATCGACGGCATGAACGCGCTGGTCCGCGGGCAGAAACTGCCCATCTTCTCCGGCAACGGCCTGCCGCACGACCGCGTCTGCGCGCAGCTGGTAAGGCAGGCCAGGCTGCCCGGGAGCGAGGCCGGCTTCTCCATAGTGTTCGCGGCCATGGGCGTAAAGCGCGACGTGGCGGATTATTTCAGGCGCGACTTCGAAGAGTCCGGGGCGCTGGGGCGCGTGGCCATGTTCCTTTCGCTGGCGGACGCGCCGGGAGTGGAGCGGCTGCTCACGCCGCGCTGCGCCCTGACGCTGGCCGAACACCTGGCCTTCGACCTCGGCCGGCACGTGCTGGTGGTGCTGACGGACATGACGAATTACTGCGAGAGCCTGCGCGAGGCCGGCACGGCCCGCGGCGAGATCCCCGGCCGCAAGGGCTACCCTGGCTACCTCTATTCGGACCTGGCCAGCATCTACGAGCGGGCGGGGCGCGTGGAAGGCTCCGAAGGTTCCATAACGCAGACCGCGATCCTTACCATGCCTTCCGACGACATCAGCCACCCCGTGCCGGACCTGACCGGCTACATTACCGAGGGGCAGATCGTGCTGGACCGGGAGCTGTTCCAGCGCGGCGTCTACCCGCCCATAGCGGGCCTGCCCAGCCTTTCACGCCTGATGAAGGATGGCGTCGGCAAGGGCTATACCCGCGAGGACCACCCGGCCCTGGCCAGCCAGCTGTTCGCCTGCTATGCCTACGTGAAGCGCGCGAGGGGGCTGGCCGACATTATAGGGGAGGAGGAACTGGGCCCCGGCGACAAGCTCTACCTGGAATTCGGTGAGGCTTTCGAAAAGCGCTTCCTCACGCAGGGCGAGCGGGAAGACAGGACGGTGGAGCGCACGCTGGACCTGGGCTGGGAGCTGCTGTCCCTGCTGCCGCGGAGCGAGCTGCACCGCGTCGGCGAAGAACTGCTCGACAAGTATTACAAGCCGAAGGGCGGAGGGAAATAAATGGCTTTGCTGGACGTGCCGGCCACCAAATCGTCCCTGCTGGCGCTGCGCCGGCAGCTGGTTTTCGCCGAGGAGGGCTACGCCCTGCTGGACCAGAAGCGCGAACTGCTGCTGCTCGAGCTGGCCGCGCGCCGGGCCCGCGCGACAGCTGCGAGGGCGGAAGCGGAAGCCTTCCTCGCGCCGGCGCGGGCCGCGCTGCGGGAGGCCACGCTGGCTTCCGGGGGCGAGGAACTGGACCGGGCCGCGCTCGGGGCCCCGCGGGGGGGCGGGCCGGAGCTAAAAGAAAAACGCCTTATGGGCGTGCGCCTGCCGGAGTGTTCCGTTCCGGCGCCCGCCGGGGCCGCCGCCTTCGGGCCGGGGGAAGTTACGGCGGCGGGGGAAGAGGCCCGGCGCGGTTTCCTGCGGGCCCTCGGGCCGCTGGCCGCGCTGGCCGGGCTTGAAACCTCTGAGGCCAGGCTGGCCCGGGAGCTGAAGAAAACGCAGCGCCGCTGCAACGCGCTTTCTAAAAAGATGATCCCGGACACCCGCGAAACTATAACTTTCCTCGGCGGGGCGCTGGAGGAGCGGGAACGGGAGGCGTTTGTTATCCTTAGAATGATACGGGACAGGCTCAGGGTCGAGGAGGCGGCTGGTTAAGGTTTTACGGCGGTATGCACGGCGACCGCGCCCGGCAGGAGCAGCCTGTACGAGGGCGCGGCGAACCCGGCTTCGGCCAGCAGCGCCGAAAAGTCGGCCGGCCCGTAGAAATTAAGGATGGTGTTCCGGAGGAAGGAGTAGGATGAGCGGTTCTTGGGCGAGAGCGCGTTGAGCAGCCCGATCCCGGTCTTGACGTAAACGCGCATCAGCGCCCAGAGCAGCGGGTTCGGGGGGCGCGTGGTTTCGAGGTTAAGAAAGGTCCCGCCGGGCCTGAGCACCCTGCGGAATTCGCGCAGCGCTTCCAGCATCCTCCGGCGGTCCAGGTTTAAATTGCGGGTGGCGAAGGAGATGGTGACCAGGTCGAAACTGGCGTCGGGGAAGGGCAGGCGCTTGGCTTCCGCCGTTACGAAGCCGGCCCGGGGCAGCCTTTTTTTCGCGAGCGAGAGCATGGCTTCGCTCAGGTCGGCGCCGGTCAGTTCTATGCCGGGGCCCAGCGCCTTGAGGAGGGCCAGAGAAAAGTCTCCGGTGCCGCAGCAGGCGTCCAGGACGGCTACGGCGCCCGGCGCCGCTTTCGCCGCCATCGCGGCGGCCCTGGCGCGCCACCAGCGGTCGAGGCCGAAGGTAAGAAAAGAGTTGGCCGCCCCGTAAAATGAATAAATGCCGTCGTAAAACCCGGCTATGGAACGCTCAGGATCTACGGACGGCATTTATCGCGCTCGAGAAAAAATTACTTTTTCTCTTCGGTCTTGTTGTCGTTCTCGGCGACGAATTTCTTTATCTCTTCGAAGCCCTCTATGATGAGGCGGGCTTTGGAGAGGCCGAAGGAGAACGGGTACTTGTCGTTCTCGTTCCTCTTGAGGATGAGCACGGGCTGGCCTTTATATTCGGTTCTTTCTACGATCATGGTTTTCTCCCTACGCGCCAAGGCTATGCCATTGCGAACACCTGTAACCGGCAAGCGGCCCGCGCGTTTAAGTTATTATATTATCACAAACCAAGCCGCCGATTCAATAATATTATTTTATACATATATATATTTGATTGCCCGGGCGCGGGTTTGCGCCAGGCTGAGTTTTTTTGATAAATTCAGGATATGGGGAAAAAAGACCTGTTCCGGACGCTGCTTCTTAAATCCGTTAAAACGCTGGTGGTGCTCTTTACGCTGTTCGCCATGGGGTGGTTCGTGGAGCAGCTCCCTTTCGCGCAGGCCCTGCCTTTCCTGAGCCAAAAGCTGCCCGTCAGCGTTTTCCTGAACGCGGTGGTCTCGGTCCTGGCGGTGGCGGTGTTCGTGAATTTCGGCGGCGAATCCGCGCCCTCGGTGGACGGGCTGCTGGATTTCGTGCCGAAGGCGGGGGAACTTTCCTGCAACGTGGTCAAGATCTGCGCCCTGCTGTTTTCCTATTACGCTTTCCAGGCCGCCGTTTTCCCGTTCGTCAGGGATTTCGAATGGGTCTACCAGCTCGTTTTCCTCGGCCTGACCCTGTTCTTCCTGGCGAAGACCGGCCTGCTGGTCTACTATGCCAGCGAGGAGATCAGCCGGTTCCTGCTTGGCGTGATCCACCCCTACAAAACCGACCCGCCTAAAGCGGCACCGCCGACGACCTGAGCGAGGCGGAGTAATAGGCGTTTTTAAGCAGCTTCACGCAGTACCGCGAATTCCTGAGGCCGGAGCCGGCGGGGAGTTTTCCTTCTATTTCTTCGGCGAAAGCCGCGAGTTCGGCGCCCAGCCATTCCGGGCGGTCCCCGGCTGCCAGGCTGGAGCCGAGCCTGATCGTTTCGGGTTCAAGGCCTTTTACGTCGAGGCGCAGCAGGTCCCCGTCTATCTCCGCCCTGCCTTTTTCGCCAGAAGCCGCCAGGCGGAAACGGGCTGAGTGGGCGCCGGAGGCGAGGTAGACGGCCCCGTCGGCGCCGCCGAAATGCACCTGGAAAGCCGCCGCGCCGTCGCAGGGCGCCGTGCCGGGCTCCGGCGCCGGAGTGAGCCGCGCGCAAAGCGCTATAGGGGGGAGGCGGACCGCGGCGAGCAGCATGGAAAAAGCCTTCCAGCCCGAAGCCGCCGTTACCCCGCCGTCCGGGCAGGGGCCGGGCAGGAAGAACTGGACTTCGGCGTGCGTGACGCCGCCCAGGAGCCCGCCGTTCAGCGTTCTTTCCAGCGCCAGCCAGTGCGCCCCGCGCTCCCAGGGCTGGAGCGCGGCTAGGACGCGTTCGTTCTTTTTGGCCGCTGCCCGCAGCGTTTCGAATTCCTGGGTGGAGGAGCAGAACGGGGTTTCGCAGATAACGTGCAGCCTGTTTTCCAGCGCGCGCAGCGCCGTCCTGAAGCGTTCTGCCTCCAAGCCGCGTATGAAAACGAAGTCCAGTCCGCCCGACTTCGAGAAAAACTCGCCGGGGTCTCCGTACAGCGCGGCCCCGGGCAGCGGGCCGGCCGCCGCGGCCAGCAGGCCGGGGTCCCTTTCGCAGACGGCCCGGATCTCCAGCCCCTTGGCGGCGGAAAGGACCGCGGGAAGGGCGCCGGGAGCGTCCTTGCCGAAACCGATGATGGCGCCTTTGAGCATGCCGATATTTAAGCAAATAGGGCCGCTCCGGGCAAAACGGGCGATTCTTCTATTGACCTGTAATAATTATTTAATATAATTGTTCTATAGTAGAGCGTAAGGTAATTTTGCGCTGGGTGGGCGGCGGTCGCGCGGAGGGTTTTTTTATCTAATGCTTTCAAATCTGGCAAAAATGATGTTCCCGCCTAAAGAAGTCATAGGCATAGACATCGGCAATTACGCCGTGAAGGTCGTTTGCTTTATAGAGGAGAAAAAATCCCTGAAGCTGAAGGACTGGGGCTATATCCCGCTGGCGATAAAACCCGACACCCCGCCCGAAGAGAAGAAAGCCATAATTTCGCAGGAGATCAAGACCTACCTGAAGAAGAAGGGCCTGCAGACCCGCTACGCCGTGGCCTCCATTTCCGGTAACGCCGTGATCGTGCGCTACGTCAAGCTCCCTAAGCTTTCAAAGAAGGAACTCGCGCTGACCATCAACGTGGAGGCCGAGCCCTTCATCCCGTTCGACATCAAGGACGTGAACCTCACCTATTACATCCTCAACGACACCTCCGACGACGGGGAGCCCAAGATGGACACCGTGCTGGTGGCCGCCAAGCGCGAGGCCGTGCAGGATAAGATCGACATCATCTCCGGGGCCGGCCTCGACCCGCTCATCATCGACGTGGACTCCTTCGCGCTGGAAACGCTTTACGGCCTGGTCACCCCCAAGGGCGACAACAGCTCCGTGCTGCTGCTCAATATCGGCCAGAAGGTGACGAACCTTTCGATAGTTTCGCAGGGCGTCACGCGCGTCGTGCGCGATATCTTCATCGCGGGCTCCACGTTCGACAAGGCCATCGGCAAGGCGCTGAAGTGCGACCCCGCAGCGGCGGACGCCGCCAAGAAGAACCGCGCCGTGCTGGTCTCCGACGAGGATAAAGAGGCCGCGATCGAGGCTTTCGACCGCGAGGGCCTGGCCGTTTCCAAGGCGGCTTCCGGCGTGTTGCGGGACCTCTACACCGAGGTCTCCCGCTCCATCGATTTCTACCTTTCGCAGGGCGTGGACCATTCCATTTCGCGGATAATAATTTCCGGGGGCATGGCGAACCTCGGCAACATAACCAGGTTCTTATCGGCGGAGTTCAAGGTGCCGGTGGAGGTCGCCAACCCGCTGGCCTTCCTGGCGGAGCAGCCCAAGAACATGCCCAAGGACGTGCTGCCGGCTCTGGCCGTGGCCGCCGGCCTGGCGCTGCGCAAGCTTAAGGACTGGGAAGAATGATAAAGATAAACCTCATTCCCCCCGAATACATCGAACGGATCAACCGGAAGGCCGTCGTGGCCAAGGCCGTGCTGGCCGCCGTAGTCGTCGTGGCCGTCATCGTGCTGGCCTCGCTGTGGCAGATAACCCGGGCCAAGACCATCGAATCCACCCTCGCCAAGCGCGAAGTGGAACTGAAGTCCCTGCAGAAGGACGTCGACCAGGTGAAAGCCATCGAGTCGCAGATCTCCGAGGTGCAGCGCTACCTGGATTCCATCAACAGCATCAACAAGGGCCGCTTCGTTTACACGCATTTCCTGCAGGACCTTACTAGCGACCTTCCGTCCACGCTCTGGTTCAGCTCCGTCAACACCTCGCTTGCCGGGGGCGCGCTGAAGGTCGACATAGCCGTTAACTCCAATTCCGCTTACGACCTGGCCTACTGGATCAATTCGCTGGAGACCTCCGGGCCGTATTCCGAAGTGACGGTGGGGATGATCTCCTCCTCCGATACCGAGGAGGGGAAGCGTTTTACCGCTCCGCTCTCCATGAAGTACGCGTACAAGTAAAAGTATGGAAAAGCTTCAACTGACGAAAGACCAGATCATGCAGATAGCCGGCGGCGTCGTGTTCGCCGGCCTGTTCGGCTATTTCTATCTCTTCTATTTCTGGCTGCCCACTTCCAAGACGATAGAGGTCAACACCAAGAAAGTCGCCTCGATGGAAGCGGACATCAACAAGGCCAAAATGCAGAAGGCCAAGTACAAGGACCTGGAGGCCAAGCTGGCCAGCCTGCGCGCCGAGAAGGAAGCGGCAGAAAAAAAACTCCCCAGGGAGCGGAAGTTCCCGGACCTGTTCCGCACCATTTCCACGCTCAGCCGCAAGTACAAGGTCAACGTCGTATCCATAACACCGGCGGGCAGCGCGCAGGTGGAGTATTTTACCCGGGTTTCGTATAACATCAGCCTGAGGGGCAGCTACGGGGACGTCGGGCGCTTCCTTACCGCGCTCGGCCTGGAGGAACGCATCCTGACCTCCGAGAATCTCGTGATGACCGCCGCGCCCGGCTCGGATACTACCGCGACCGGGCAGTTCGTGCTTGTGGCATACCAGTACAATGGCTAAAAATATCATTATCCTGCTGATCGTCCTCGCCGCGTCCCGGCCGGCGGCCGCCGCCGGGCCCGCCGCGGCGCAGGTGGCGGTTTCCACCCAGCCGCCACTTACCGTGGAGCAGGCTTATAAGCCCGTGAACGGGCGCGACCCGTTCATTCCCGCCACGGTCTACGGGGACCAGAAGGGCACGGGCAAACTGGGCGGCGGCTCCGCCGCCGACGTTCAGAAAGCGACTTTCACCATCTATGGCCTGACGCTTACCGGCATCCTCGAGGATTCCCGGGGCCGCCAGGCGCTGCTGCGCGATTCCGCCACCGGCGCGCTCTACCTGCTGAAGGCCGGCCGGCTTGTGGATTCTAAAAAAAAGCAGGTTCCGGGCGTTTCGGGGGTTGTTAAGGGAAAACAGGTGATCCTCATGACCGAGGATAAAAAGGTCCACCAGCTTAACCTGCGCGAATAGGCGGGGCTGGCGGTTTCGCATGCCCGCGGCGCCCTCCCGGCGCCCGGCAAGTATCGTGGAGATAAAAATGAAAAAATTCACAACCATATTCGTTACCGCCCTGCTGCTGGGGCAGAACCCCGCGCTGGTCTTCGCCGTCGAAGCCGCCACCGTGAAGTCGGTCCGGGTGTCCGGCGACAGCGTCTACATCGCTACGGACCGTCCGGTGCAGTATAAAACTTTCACGATGGAGCATCCTTCGAAACTGGTCCTGGAACTGATGGACGCCAGGATGCAGACCCTGCAGGAGATCCCCGTGAACGGCGCCGCGCTGCGCAAGGTGCGCACCGGCCAGTTCAAGACCAGCCCGGTGAGCGTTTCCCGCGTGGTGATGGAGCTTTCGCAGAAAACGGCCTACGAGATCACCCGCAAGGGGTCCGAACTTATAGTTATGCTGGGGGCGCGGCCCGTCCCCGCCGCGCGGCCCGCCGTAAAAGATACTCCCGCGGAGATCCCCGCCGGCGTCACCGTTATTTCTCCCGACGGCAAGGCCGTGCAGTCCGATAAGCCCATCGAGATGACCATGGAAGCGGCCCCGATAAAGCCTTCCGACGCGAACCGCGAAAGCGCCCCGCTCATAACGCCCAGGAAGACCGCCGCCGCGTCCGGCTTCCGGAACATCCTGGACAGCCTGCCCCGCGACCCCATCAGCTTCGACTATAGCGAGGCCGACGTGCGCGAGGTCATCGACATGATGGCCGCCAAGGCCGGCATCAACATAATTTACGGCGACGACGTTTCCGGCACGCTCACGATAACCCTTGCGAAGGTGCCTTTCGACGAGGCGTTCAAGACCATCCTTAACGTTAAAGGCCTTGCCGCTCAACAGGTAGGCGATAATATCCTCCGCATCGCTTCCCCCGCCACGTTCATGGCCGAACAGAAAAAAGCCATGATGCAGACGCGCGTGTTCTTCCTTAATTATTATAAAGCCGCGGATATAAAAGCCCAGGTGGACGCGGTGACGCTGGCCGAAGGCCGCAAGGCGAACACCAACGTGGACGAGACGAATAACGCGCTCGTGGTTACCGATACCCCGCTGGGGCTCGACTCCACCGCCCGGCTGATCCGGAACCTGGACCGCATTCCCAAGCAGGTGCTGATAGAAGCCAAACTGGTGGAAGTTTCGCTCGACAATTCGCTCGATTACGGCATCAGCTGGTCGGGCTCCGGGGCCAACGGCAACGGCACTTACATCGGCTCTCAGGATGTGACCACCCCGCCCACACAGGCTTTGGGCGGAAAATTCAACGTTAACGCCGCCGCAAATTCGGCCAGCGGCGGCACCGGGGTTAGCCTGCCCGCCAACCTGGTGTACGGCGCTTTCCGCCTCGGCAAGGTGGCTTCCAACTATATGTTCGACGCGGTCATCACCGCCGCCGCCAAGAAGGGCAAGGCCAAGGTGCTTTCCGATCCCAAGATAGCCACGCTGAACAATAAGGAAGCCAACATCAACATCACCACCCAGATCCCGTACACCACCACGGAGATCACGGCGGCCACGCCCCCTATCTCCACCACCAAGGTCACCTACCTTACCACGGGCATCGTCCTTAAGGTTACGCCCACCATCAATTCCGACGGCCGCATCTCCATGAAGATCAGCCCGTCGGTCAGCCAGCCTAACGCCACCATAACCCCGGTGGCCGGCGGCGCCCCCGGCATCGACACCCGCTCCGCCGACACCAACGTGATCGTGCGCAACGGCGAGACCATCGTGATCGGCGGCCTGATCCACGACACGCAGTCGGAAGCCGTCTTCAAGGTGCCCATACTCGGCGACATCCCGCTGCTCGGCTACCTCTTCAAAAAGAAGTCCATGTCCCGCAGCCGGATGGAGCTCCTGATCTTCGTTACCCCGAGGGTACTGGAAGACTGACGGCCTGAGCGCCGTACCGGCGGAGAATAAATGCTGGTATATATCTTTTCCGCCGTACTGGCGCTCGCCCCGGTGCTGCAGTCCGTTTTCGACCTGCCCCTGCAGCTGGCTTTCCAGCGGGCCGTGCTGGCGGGCTGCCTGGCCTGGCTGTTCCTCGGTCTCCGTACCAGGGGCTTTCCCCGCGGCCTCTTCGAAAAACGCTTCTACCCGCTCTGGGCCGCCGCCGCCCTCTCCCTTATCTCCCTCATTGTCAGCCCTTTCCGGGGCTCCGTCTTCAACGAGTGGGGGAATTACGCCGCCGGCCTGCTGATCTTCGTCTTCGCCTCTTTCCTGGACGCCGCCGACCGCGCCAAAGCCGTGCGCGCTATGCTGTGGGGCGCCTGGCTGGTGTTCGGTTTTTCCCTGTTCCAGGCTTTCGCTCTCGGCACTTTCGCCGCGCACCCGCCGCTCACCAACCTTAACGCGCTCGCGCTCTACGCCGTGATGATCATCCCGGCCGCGGTCGAAGCCGGCATGTGGCCGCTCGCCGGGGCTATGCTGATCCTCATGGTGTGGACCCAGTCGGTGGGCGCCGTGCTGGCCGCGCTGGCCGCGGCCGGTTTTTACGCCGCGGGGCGCCTTAAAGGGAAGGAATTGAAAGAGAACGCCTGGCTGCTGGCCGTGCTGGGAGCGCTGGCCGCGGGCGCCCTGTACCTGCTCCAGGCCGATTCGGTGGCCGGCAGGCTGGCTTGGTGGAAAAGCGCCTGGGACATGTTCGCGGCCAGGCCGGTGACCGGCTTCGGCCACGCTTCCTTCACCTGGGCGCAGGCCATGTTCCAGGGGAGCGGGGCTTTCCGCGAGCACGCCATCTACGCGCATAATTATTACCTGGAGTACCTGGCGGAGAACGGGCTTTTCGCGGCCCTGGCCTGGTTCTGGCTGCTCTTTACCGCTGCCCGCGCGCGGAGCGGGCTTATAAAATATTCGGTCATCGCGGCGCTCGCGCATTCTTTCGTGGACTTCGGGCTTTCCGTGCCGGCTAATTTCTGGGTTTTCTGTTTCCTGCTCAGTTCGCCGGCCGAAGCCGAAGGCGCTATACCTTCCCGCGCCGCCGCCGCGCGGGCGCTGGGCCTGGCGCTGCTGCTGGCGGCGGCGCTGGCCAGCCTGGACCTGCGCAGCCTGGCCTATGAGCGCGCGCGCGGCCGGGCTCTGGACGACGCCTCCTCCGGAGCCGCGGCGCTTGCCGAGACCGAACTGCGCCCCGCTCTCGCTGCGAAATTATTCCGGGCCCCGGCCCTCGAGTTCCTGGGCCGCCTTAACCTGGCCGTGCCCGGAAGGGAATTTCCCGCCGCCGTTTATTACGAGGAGGCGCTGCTGGAGAACCGCTACAGCGCCGAGGCCTGGCGGGCGCTGAAGAAGATCTATGCCGCTCCCGGCAGGGAACGCGACGCCGCCGGCCTGGAGAGCAGGCGGCGGGAGGTGTACCGGTGAAGTTCTCCCCTGCGGCGGCGCGGCCTTGCGCTCCGGCTCTTTTCCTGGTCCTCGCTTTCGCTCTGGGCGGCTTGCGCGCTCCCCTGCCCTGGCTGGCGTTCGGCGTTCTTTTCCTCGCTTGGTTCGTCCGTTCGGGCGCCGTGACTTTTTCCGTTAACCGGGCCGCCGGGCTGTTCTTCCTGTGGGTCGGGGCCGCGGCTCTCTTCTCGCCGGAGCCGGCGGCTTCTTTAGCGGTCTTCGCCCGGTACGCGGTGCTGGGCCTGCTGTTCTATTCCGCCGCCGGGGACGGCTCCGGGGAAGGCGCCTGGCTGGGCGCTGTCTCGCTGCTGGGAGCGGCTTGCGCCGCGGTGCTGCTGTTCCAGCGCTTTTACTCCCCCGCCCCCGCCGGCCTGCTGGGCCTGAATCCAAATTACTCCGCGGTGTTCTGCGCGGCCGCTTTCCCCGCCGCGCTGCTGGCCGTCACCGGGGGCGGCGGCAGGAAAGAGAAAATTTATTATTCCCTGCTGGCCCTGCTGCTGGCGGGCGGGCTGCTGGCTTCCGGCTCCAGGGGAGCGCTGCTGGCGGCGTTCGCGGCCTCGGCGGCCGGGCTGGGCGCGCTGCGGCGCTGGCGCCCGCTGGCCGCGCTGGCCATAGCCTGCCTGGCCGCGGCAGCTTTTCTCCCCGTCCAGGCCTGGGAGGGCCTGCTGAAATTCTCGGACCCCCGCGCTTTCGCGCGGCCGCAGCTCTGGGCCTCCGCGTACCGCGCCGCCGCCGCCAGCCCGCTGCTCGGCTGGGGCCCTGGGCTTTTCGGCGAGGTTTTCGAGCGTTTTAAGTTCCCGTACTTCGACGGGGTTTCCTTCTACGGCCACTCCACCCTGCACGCCCACAGCGAACTGCTCAACCTGGCGGCCGAAGCGGGCTTTCCCGCAGCCGTTCTTTTCCTGTGGGCCGCGGGGGCGGCCCTTCTGACTGGCGGCGTAAAAAAACTGCCGCTGAAGCTTTGCGCGCTGGCCGCGCTGCTGCAGGGCGGGGTGGATATGATCTTTTATTCGGGCGCGGTCTCGCTGCTGTTCTGGGGCTCGCTGGGGTTTTCCTCCGGAAGTTCCGGAGATGGAAAAATTTCATGGCGTGCCAGGGGCGCTCTTGCCGCCCTTTGCCTGGCCGGCTTGGCCATTGGCGCGGCGCGGCTTTATATACCTGGCGGCGAGGAGCGGTTCCTTGAGGCCTCCGGCGCTGCGTACGAAGCCGGCGGCGGGCAGGCGCTGGGGCTGGCCCTGAGGCGGCATTCGGCCCTCAATAACCCGCTGAACGCTTTTATCGCCGAGGCCGAAGGGCGGGCGCTGGCGGCGGCCGGTAACCGGGACGCGGCTGAAGCCGCTTTCCAGCGGGCGTTGGCGCTGGAGCCTTTTTTTTCTAGGGCCAGGCTCGGCCTGGCCGCGGTTTACGGCGCCGGCGGGCGCCGGGCGGAAGCGTGCGCGGAATTGGGGCTCTCGGCGCGGCGGCCGCCGGCCCCGCCGAAGAACGAATACCAGCTAGCTCTGCTGCTGCAGGACGGCGCGGCTTTTGAACGGCTGAACAAGGATCTATGCGCGAAAAAGAAAACTGGCAGCGCTATTGCGCCAGGCCGGAAGACGCCTTAGAAGGCAACGAGGTCGACCTTCTTAAGGACGGGGACGAGACTTTCTCGGCCATGCTCGGGGCCATCAAGGGCGCGCGGAAGTACGTGCTGCTGGAATTCTACGCCTTCGCCGACGACTCCGCCGGGCGGGTGTTCTCCGAACTGCTGCGGAGCAAGGCGCGCGAAGGCGTGGCCGTATACCTTATTTACGATTCCGTAGGCTCCATCCTCACCGACCGGGACTTTTTTCTGGAGCTGGCGGCGGCGGGGGTAAAGGTGGCGGAATTCCGCCCGGTGATCTTCTGGAAGCCATATTGGAACTGGATAAAGCGCGACCACCGGAAGACCATCTGTGTAGACGGGGACTGCGCTTTCGTGGGCGGCTTCAACATCACTTCTCAGGACGCGCCGCTCTCGCTGGGCGGCCGCGGCTGGAAAGGCACCCAGGCCCGCCTGCGCGGGCCGGCCACGGCGCAGATCGAACACCTGTTCTGGGAGGCCTGGACGGCCTCCACGCCCGTGACGGGCGCCCGTGAACCCGCCAGGCAGGTTTTCCCCGCCGCTCCCGCCGGCGACAAGCCGGTGGCGGTGGTTTCCGCCGGCGGCATCCGGAACGTGCGCTCCATCCGGCGCAGCTACCGCTACGCCATAGACCGCGCGCTGGAGTATATCTACATCACCAACGCCTATTTCCTGCCGGACCGCCTGGTCTACCGCAGGCTGGTGCGCGCGGCCAGGCGCGGCGTGGACGTGCGGGTCATAGCCCCGATGGAGACGGACCACCCTTACGTGCGCTGGGCTTCGTGGTCAATGTACGGACACCTGATAAAGAACGGCGTCAAGATCTACGAGTGGCAGGGGCCTATCCTGCACGCCAAGACCGCCGTTATCGACGGGGTCTGGTCGTCGGTGGGCAGCCATAACCTGGACCACCGCAGCCTGAAGTATAACCTCGAGGTGAACATCAACGTGTTCGGCCGGGCCTTCGGCTCCGCAATGGCGCGCGCCTTCCGCGAGGACCTAAAACGTTCTAAACTGGTGACCCTGGAGGACGTCCGGCGCCGGCCGTTCACCTCCAAGGCGGCCTCCAAGCTGCTTTACCTGGTACGCTCATGGCTTTGATAAAAATAATTTTCTGCGCGCTGCTCCTGCCCCTGCGGGCGGCGGCGCCGTTCGAAACCCCGCCGGATACGGAGATAAAAGCCGGCAACGCGCAGGCCGCGGAGCTCGCTTCGGTGCGGGACCGGATCCTCACCAGCCTCTTTTTTCGCGGCGAGGTGGCCGATTCCATGATGGCGGCGGGGCTGGCGGAGCGCTTTGTGGACCTGGACGGTATCGAGACCAACGCCGGGGTGCGGAGCGCGCTGCTGGAGTGGATACAGAAAAACCCGGACAAGGCGGCAGCGTATTACCTGAACCTGGACCAGACCGGGACTCCGCCCCCGGACAGCATCACCACTTTCGACACCAGCTGGGAGTTCAACTCCAAATTCATCTCTTTAGTAAAGAGCCTGAGCGCCGCCGCCAAGGACAGTTCCGTTTCCGGCGAAACCCTTGAACTGGCCACCCGGCGGCTTTACGGGGGGCCTCAGGCGGCGGAAGGCGAAGAGGGCCCCGTGGTGGGCGCCGGGTCCGCCGCTCCCGGCACCGGCTTTTTCTCCGGGAGCTACGCGGACTACCGCCTTAACAAGGCGGGCCTGGAGCGCGAGGTCGCCGGCGCGGGGGCCTGGCTGGACGGGGTGCGGGGGCCAGGCGGGCGCGGTCCGGCCGGTCTTGAAAAATTTTACGGAGAGGCGCTGGCGGAATACGGCGGCTTCGTGGTGGCGGCGTCCTCGGTTAAGGGCCGCGGCGTCATTACGGCGGAAGAGTCGCGCGGGCTGGAAGCCCGGCGCGCAGCGCTAAGGGCAAGGATGGCCGCGCTGGCGCTGAGGCTACGCGCGGCCGAACTCGGGCGGGCGCTCGCGTTTTTGAACGAGTCAGGCGGGGGCCGCCTGGCGCGCGGCCTCGCGGCGGTAAAGGCGCGCCTGGAAGCTTCGGCCGCCCGCGCCGAAACCGGGAAAATGACGATCCGAGAACTGGGCCCGCTGACGCGGCGGGCGGAACTGGAATTCTCGTCGGCGTACCTGCGCTACGGGGCGTACAGCGGGCTGCTGGGGCTCAGGCGGCGCGCCGCCTCGGCGGACTTTTCATGCTTCTACGATTACGCCGTCTACCGCTGGCTTGCCTTTTTTTCCCCCGGCTCCGCCTACCCTAAGGCCAGGGCCGAACTGGCAGCCGGGCTGCCCGTGCTGGACGCCGCGCTGGCCGGGCTGGATTCGGGAAACTTCGCCGGTGACGCTGAAGGGCTGGACCGGAAAACCGCCGCGCTGGAAACCGACCTGCGTTCGGTCGCGGCGGCCTCGCGCTTCAACCGCGCCGCGCAGTTCTTCGAGTGGGGCCTGCTCTTCCGGCCGGTGGAATTCCGGGTGAACGTTTCCGGGGGGGAACTTTCCTTAAAACCGGCGGTAACTTTCTTCGAGGTGTTGAGGGGAGAATGAAGGACTACGCGGAACCCAGGATGCACACGGCCGAGCACCTGCTGAACCAGACCATGGTGCGGCTGTTCGGCTGCGGCCGGGCTTTCAGTTCGCACATAGAAAGAAAGAGATCCAAGTGCGACTACAAGTTCTCCCGCGCGCTTACCGCGGAAGAAACGGCAGAATTGGAGGAACGGGTTAACGAAGCCGTGGCGGCCGGCCTGCCGGTAACGGAGAGTTTCGTGTCCAGGGAGGAGGCCGAGGGAAAACTCGACCTCGGGCGCCTGCCCGAAGGGGCGGGGTACCCGCTCCGCGTTATCTCGATAGGGAATTACGACGCCTGCCCGTGCGCCGGCAGGCACGTTAAATCCACCGCCGAAATAGGGGCGTTCAGAATAATCTCCAGCAGTTTCGAGGCCGGGGTCTTGAGGGTGAGGTTCAGGCTGGTGCAGGGGCCTGTTTAAATTCTTTTTAGAAGTTCGAGTATTTCCAGGTCGCTGTTATAGAGCAGTTCGTTCTCCGCGTCCGCCAGAGAACACCACTTCATGTCCAAGATCTCGTCGGGGGTTTTGGGCATCCCGTCCCCGCCCACGCGCTTCATCATGAACCAGCGCACATCCTTGTCCACCAGCTCGCCGCCGCGGTCGAAGGTGTACTCCGCCTTGTACAGGTCGCTGACTATCTCGCAGTCCCAGCCGGTCTCTTCCGCTACCTCGCGGACGGCCGCCTGCTCCGCGGTCTCGCCGGCTTCCAGGTGGCCTTTTGGAAAGGTCCAGACCTTGTCGCCTTTCAGGTTCCGCACCTGGATGAGCAGCACGTTCCCGTCCTCCAGGATGATGCCGCCGGCAGAATGTTCTTTTTTGGACATTGAATTTTCCTAGATCGGCTGGAGCGGCGCGTACTTCAGCATGAAGGTCTGGCGCACGCCGCTGTCGAACACCACGGTGACCTTGGCCAGCTCGCCGGAGCCGATCTGGTCCACCACGCGGCCGGGGCCGTGCACCGGGTGCATGATCCGCCTGCCCTTGCCCACGCGCGGCATGGACGGCGGCGGCTGGTAGGACGTAAGCACCTGCACGTCCTCCTCGCCGGGGCGCGGCGCGGTCTCGCGCGCCACCTTGCTCTCGAAAATGAAGCGGGACGCCAGGCAGGGGTAGGTGGTGCCGTAAACGCGGCGCGTGCCGGCCCAGGTCAGGAACAGCCGCTGGCGCGCGCGGGTCATGCCCACGTAGGCCAGGCGCCGCTCCTCCTCCATCTCCTCGGCGGAGGAGTTGCCGGCGTTGATCGGGAAAAGGTTCTCTTCCAGGCCGGTCAGGAACACGGCGGGGAATTCCAGGCCCTTGGCCAGGTGCACCGTCATCAGCGTGACGGCGTGCGTGTCGGTGTTGAGCTTGTCCACCTGGGAGGACAGCATGACCTCCTCGAGGTACTTGTGCATGGTGGGGGCCACGCCTTCCCGGACGCAGTTCTCCTCGAACTCCTTCACGGCGTTCACGAGTTCCTGCAGGTTGCCGAGGCGCGCCAGGGATTCCTGCGGTTCCTTCTCGGCCAGGTCCTCGGTCATGCGCCAGTAGCCGGATTTCTCAAGGATATTGGCGAGCATGGCCGACGGCGTGGCGGAGAAGAGGTCCGCCTTCACGCCCTCCAGCAGGTCTAAAAATTCCTTGATGCCGCGCCGCGCGGTGTTGGTGATCTCGGGCACCTGCTCGCAGCTCAACAGCGCGTCGTACAGCGGCATTTCTTTCTGGCGCGAGTACGCCGTAACGTGGTCCAGCGCGGTCTTGCCCACGCCGCGCGCCGGCAGGTTGATCACGCGCAGCAGGCTGATCGTGTCGGCGGGGTTGGTGAGCAGCTTCAGGTAGGCCAGCACATCCTTCACTTCCTTGCGGTCGTAGAACCGCACCGAGCCGATCAGCCGGTACGGGATGCGCTTGTTGCGGCAGGCCTCTTCGAAAGAGCGGCTCTGGGCGTTGGTGCGGTAGAACACGGCGATGTCGTTGTAGGTGAGCGGGCCGCGCGCGGTGAGGTGCTTGATCTCGTCCACGATGCCGCGCGCCTCGTCGGTCTCGTTGGCGTACTCCAGCACCTGCGGGGCCTCGCCTTCCTCGGCCTTGGTCCAGAGGTTCTTGGGGCGGCGGTTGGAGTTGTGCTTGATCACCTCGTTGGCGGCGTGCAGGATGCGCGCGGTGGAGCGGTAGTTCTGCTCCAGCACCACGGTGAAAGCGTCGGGAAAATCCTTCTCGAAATCCATGATGTTGCGGATGTCCGCGCCGCGCCAGCCGTACACGCTCTGGTCGGGGTCGCCCACCACGCAGAGGTTCTTGTGCTTGGCGGAAAGGGTTTTCACCAGCACGTACTGGGCGTGGTTGGTGTCCTGGTACTCGTCCACCAGGATGTACTGGAAGTTCTCCTGGAAATACCCGCGGATCTCCTCGTTCTGGTTGAGCAGTTCCACCATGCGCACGATCAGGTCGCCGAAGTCCAGCGCGCCGGCCTCGCCCAGCTTCTTCTGGTAGCGGTGGTAGATCTTGGCCGCCTTCAGGCGCGCCTCGTCGTTGACCGCCTGCGCGTTGATCAGGTAGCTCTGCGCGTCCAGCAGGTCGTCCTTGGCGCGGGAGATGATGCTCAGGTACATGGGCGCCTTGTTCTTCTCGGCCTCCAGCCCCAGTTCTTCCATCGCCAGGGTTATCAGTTTCTTCTGGTCGTCGGAGTCGTAGATAACGAAATCGTTCTTTATGCCGATCAGGCGGCCGTGCTGGCGCAGGATGCGCGCGCCCAGCGCGTGGAAGGTGTGGATCCACATCCCGCCGGAATAAGGCACGAGCTTGCCCACGCGGTGCTGCATCTCCTGCGAGGCCTTGTTGGTGAAAGTGATGGCTAGGATCTGCGAGGGTGAAACGCCCGAGGCGATCAGCAGCGCTATCTTGGAGGTGAGCGTCTTGGTCTTGCCGGTGCCCGCGCCGGCGAGGATCAGCAGCGGCCCGGCGAAATACTGCACCGCCTCCATCTGCTTGGGGTTCAGGCCGAGCTGCGGCAGCAGCGATGGATTGAGGTTCAGGTTAAGGCTCACAGGGTAATTTTATAATTTTAGCGGGGTCTTGTGCCGCGCTCACGCCGCGCCGCCCCGGCCGAGCACGGTCGCAAGGTGCCTGGTGGCGAAAGCGTCCATGTCGAAACGGGCCAGCGCCGTTCTCCTGGCCGCCGCGCTGACCGCCGCCAGTTCAGCGGGGCTTAAGGCCAGCGCGCGCTTTATGCAGGCGAGAAGGGCCGCCGGGGTGAGGGTTTTGTAAAGGAAAGAATCCCTGCCGTCGGAGAGGTAACGGCCGACCACCGGGTTCCCTGTGGTGATGGCGGGCTTCCCCATTGCCAGGGAGAGCAGCGCCGCGGTCAGCCCCGCCCCGGGATTGGCCGGGGTGGTTTTTACTGGCAGCGCCACCAGCGCCGCGCCGGCCAGCAGTTCTTTCATCTTTCCCGGCCCGGCCGGGCTAGGCAGCACCTGTACCCGGCGCGCCAGCCCGGCGGGCGGTTTTAACGGCAGGTCGGTGCAGATCTTCAGTTTCAGGCCTTCCGGCAAAGACTTTGCCGCTTCCAGCAGCGGCGCATAGTCCCTGTCCGCCCGGCCGAAAGAAAGGATGTACGAACCTTTGCCGCCGGAGGGGGCGTAATACCCGCAGTCCACCGCCAGCGGGCGTTTCATGAAGCGCTCCGGCCTGCCGAAGCGCCCCCACTGCGCGAAACTCTGCTGGTCCACCACGCAGGCTGTTTTGAAAGCGGAGAGGACGCCCAGTTTTTCCGCCATGTCCATGGCGAAAATATGGCCGTGCGGCATAAGGTTGTCGTTGGCGATGAAATGTTTGCCGCCGGGGGCGCGGAAGGCGAACCAGAGCCAGGCGGGCAGGTCCTCGTCGCGGTACGGCAGGTCCGGCATGATCACGGCGTCGTAGGCGGTGAGCCCGGCGAACGAGCGCAGGTTGTCCATCCCGGAGTATTTTATCCTGAAGCCCGTGCGGTTGGCCGCGCCGGGGAGGCCGTAGTCCTGCGCGAAAGAATGGAAGACGTCCAGCGATACCGAGCCCGTGGCCGCGACGGCTTTCACGAAAGCGCTTTCCATGTGCGCGCTCATGACGGAGTCGCGGAGGTTCACCAGCAGCAGTTTTTTTCGCGAGGTACGGTTGCGCAGCGCCAGCAGGTCCCTGAAGGCCGCGGTATCCATGAACAGCTTGTAGCCGAAGGAATTATACCTTTCAATAGCGAGTTTCAATTTGTCCACGGATCGCCTTTATGCCGCCCGGCGCGGAGCCGCCTAGACGTTGAACTTGAAGAAGCAGATGTCCCCGTCCTTCATCACGTATTCCTTGCCTTCGGAGCGGATCAGGCCTTTTTCCTTCAGGGCTTTCTCGCTCTTGTACTTCATGATGTCGTCGAAGGAGTAGATGTCGGCGCGGATGAAGCCTTTTTCGAAATCCGTGTGGATGCGGCCGGCGGCCTGAGGGGCCTTCAGCCCGCGCTTCAGGCTCCACGCGCGCACTTCGTCCTCGGAGCCGGCGGTGAAGAAGGAGATCAGGTCCAGCAGCTTGTAGCCGGCCAGCGCCATCTTCTCGAGGCCGGTGTAGTCCTCGCCGAGGTCCTTCAGGAAGATAGCTTTCTCCTCGTCGGGGAGCTCGATGATCTCGGATTCTATCTTGGCGGAGATCTCCACTAAAATGGAACCGCGGGCCTTGATGAAGTCGCGGAGCTTGCCCAGCACCGCCTGGTCGGGCTGCTCGGAGGTGTTGGCCACGAAGAAAACGGGTTTCACGGTGAGCAGGTTGAAGTCGCGCACTTCCTCCAGCGCGTAGCCGGCCTCGCGGGCGGGCTTGCCTTCGGACAGCAGTTTCTTGATGGTCTCCAGGCGCACCTTCTTCTCCTCGGCGTCCTTGGTTCGGGCCTTCAGGTCGCGCCCGTTCTTCTCGATGGCCTTGTCCACGGTCTCCATGTCGGCCAGCATCAGCTCGGTCTCTATGACCTCGATGTCGCGGACGGGGTCCACGTCGCCCAGCACGTGCACCACGTCGGGGTCCTTGAAGACGCGCACCACCTGCACGATGGCGTCCACCTCGCGGATGTTCGCCAGGAACTTGTTGCCCAGGCCCTCGCCTTTGGAGGCGCCTTTCATCAGGCCGGCGATGTCGACGAACTTTATGTAGGAGGCCACCTTCTTGGGGGGCTTGAAGAGTTCGAACAGCGCGTCGAGGCGCTTGTCCGGCACGGGCACCACGCCCACGTTGGGGTCGATGGTGGTGAAAGGGTAATTGGAGGAGGCCGCACCGGCCCTGGTGAGGGCGTTGAACAGCGTCGATTTGCCTACGTTGGGCAGGCCTACTATGCCGATTTCCATGTTGTGTCCTTAAATGCCGGGGGTGTGAAAACCTTTGAAATTATATCAATTTTGACGGCAGGCATATTCTTTCTGCCCACTTCCAAAAAAGGTAAAATAGCCTTACATATGGAAAACGACGCCTCCCTGCAAAAACCCGCCGAAAAAACCGCCTTCCCGGCCAATTACCTGCCCGCCGCCGTAGAGCCGGCCTGGTGCGAAAAATGGGAGCAGGAAAAGCTTTATTACTACGACCCGGCCCGCCCCCGCAAGGAGACCTTCGTGGTGGACACGCCGCCGCCCACCGTGTCGGGCTCGCTGCACATAGGCCACGTTTTCAGTTATACCCAGACCGACATCATGGTGCGCTTCCAGCGCATGCAGGGCAAGAACATCTTCTACCCCATGGGCTGGGACGACAACGGCCTTCCGACGGAGCGCCGCGTGCAGAACCTCTTCGGCGTGCGGTGCGAGCCTTCCGTGCCGTACAAAGAAGGCTTCAAGTCCGCCGGCCCCAAGAAGGACCTGAAAGATTACGAACATATCTCCCGCCGCAACTTCCTGGAGCTCTGCGAACAGCAGACCGCCGAGGACGAGAAGCGCTACGAGGCGCTGTGGCGCCGGCTGGGCCTGTCCATCGACTGGCGGCAGACCTATTCCACCGTGGGCGAGCACTGCCGCAAGACCTCGCAGTTCTCGTTCCTGGACCTCTTCAAGAAAGGCCACGTGTACAGCGCCGAGACGCCCACGCTGTGGGACACCACGTTCCGCACCGCCGTGGCGCAGGCCGAATGCGAGGACCGCGAAGCCAACGGCTTCTTCCACGACATAAAGTTCCAGGTGGAGGGCGGCGGCGAGTTCACCATCGCTACCACCCGCCCCGAGCTGCTGGCGGCCTGCATAGCCGTGGTGGCCCACCCCGACGACGAGCGCTACAAGCCGCTGTTCGGCAAGACCGCGCTGTCGCCACTGTTCAAGGTGCGCGTGCCCATCATGCCCTCGCACCACGCCGACCCCGAGAAGGGCACCGGTATCATGATGGTCTGCACCTTCGGCGACATCGCCGACGTGCAGTTCTGGCGCGACCACAAGCTGCCGCTGCGCCAGGTGATCAGCCGCACCGGCCAGCTGCACCCGCTCGCCTACGTAGAGAAGTTCCTCGACAGCGCCGCCCCCGAGGCCGCCAAGGCCGCCTACGCGCAGCTCGCCGGGCTGTACGCCAAGCAGGCCCGCACCAAAACCGTGGAGCTGCTCCGCGCCGAGGGTTCGCTCGTAGGCGAACCGCGCCCCACCAAGCAGGCCGTTAAATATTACGAGAAAGGCGACCAGCCGCTCGAGTTCGTGCCTACCCGCCAGTGGTACATCAAGATCCTCGAGAACAAGGCCGCGCTGCTGGAGCAGGGCAAAAAAGTGGCCTGGCATCCCGATTACATGTTCAAGCGCTACGAGCAGTGGGTGGAAGGCCTGAACCAGGACTGGTGCATCAGCCGCCAGCGCTACTTCGGCGTGCCGTTCCCCGTGTGGTACCCGGTAGACGCCGACGGGAACACCGAATACGACAACCCCATAGTGGCCGGCGCCGAGCGCCTGCCGGTGGACCCGCAGACCGAAGTGCCCCCCGGCTACACCGCGGAACAGCGCGGCAAGCCCGGCGGTTTCGTGGGCGACCACGACGTGATGGACACCTGGGCCACTTCCTCTCTGACCCCGATGGTTTCGAGCCACTGGGCGGACGACAAGGCGCGCCACGCCAACCTTTTCCCCGCCGACATGCGCCCGCAGGCGCACGAGATCATCCGCACCTGGGCCTTCTACACTATCACCAAGGCCTGGATGCACGAGAATTCCGTGCCCTGGCACAACGCCGCCATCAGCGGCTGGGTGGTAAGCCCCGACAAGGGCAAAATGAGCAAGTCCAAGGGCAACACCATAACGCCCGAAGGCCTGCTGCAGACCTACTCCGCCGACGCGCTGCGCTACTGGGCCGGCAAGGCCAAACTGGGCCAGGACACCATTTACGAAGAGAGCGTGTTCAAGGTGGGCATGCGCCTGGCCACCAAGCTGTTCAACGCCAGCAAGTTCACGCTGATGCAGATGAACGGCCCGGCCATGGCCGGCGCCCCGGCGCTGACCCCCGCCGACATCACCGAGCCGCTGGACCGCGCCTGGGTGGAACAGCTCAAGGGCCTCGTAGAGGCTTCCGGCAAGGACTTCGCCGCTTACGAGTACTCGGCCATGCTGCTGTACACGGAGACCGCCTTCTGGAACTTCTGCGACAATTACCTGGAGCTGGTGAAGAACCGCGCCTACTCCGGCACGCCCGCCGCGGCCCGCTCGGCCAGCGCCACGCTGGAGTGGACGCTCGGCGTGTTCCTGCGCCTGTTCGCGCCTTTCCTGCCTTTCATCACGGAAGACGTGTGGAGCTGGTCCTTCGCGGCCGCCCGCAAGCAGCCGTCGGTGCACAAGGCCGCCTGGCCCGCCGCGGCCGAAATGGCCGCCGTCTCCGGCGACGTCACGGTAATGGAAACCGCCCGCGCCGTGCTGGAGGCCATCCGCACTAAAAAGGCCGCCGAGAAGCGCAGCGTGAAATGGCCTGTGGCCAAGCTGAACGTGGAATGCGGCCCCAAGCGCGCCGCCGCGCTTAAGCTGGCGCTGGAAGACGTGCTGCTGGCCGGCTGCGTGGACAAAGCCGGGGTAACTATCTCCGGGACCGGCGGGGACGACAAGGACCTTGTTGTCACCCTGGAGCTCGGCGCCGCGTAAGAGCCGGGATCAAAAAAAGAAAAGCCGGTCCCTCTCGGAGCCGGCTTTTTTTTGCAATTTGTGTTAAGCAGCGCCCCATGGCGGCTCTTTGCCGGCCACTTTAAGCCAGTGGAGGTGGGCGAACTTTTCTACGCCGTGGCCGGTGGCCATGGTGATGTCAGTGAAGCCCTTGGCGTGGAACTCTTTGGCGATATCTTCGCCTTTTATGCCTTCGCCCAGTTCGGAATCTATATATAAAGGAATGTCACGCGGCAGGGTTCCCGCTGCAGCTGTAAACTCTTGTGCGGTCTTGTAAGACTTAAGTTCCGCGCCGGCGGCCTTGGCCGCCAGCGCGGAAGCCGTCTATTTCAGTTTTCCAGTTGGCGCTGTCGGGATGCACCGAGCCCAGCGGAACTATCCGCTCGGAGGCTATCTCCCTGGACCATTTCCTTATTACGCACGTCTGTTCGGGCCTGGTGGCCACGTTGGGCACGAAAGAGGTCTTCACGCCCGCCTCGTCCATGGACGACAAAAGCGCCGCCACGGTGCCCTTGGTGAACGGTTTATAGGGAGCGTTGAGCTTCTCCAGGTTCGCCATGGCCTTTGCGGCGATATTGTCGGGAAAGGCGTGGGTGTGTATATCTATTATTTCCATCTGTACCTGGTCTCCGTATCAAACTTCATCCAGCACGGTATTGAGCAGTATCCCGAGCCCCTCCACGGTGACTTCGCAGACGTCGCCAGCCTTCATGTACAGCGGCGGCTTGCGCGCCATGCCGACTCCGGGCGGCGTACCGGTAGCGATAACGTCGCCGGGGGCGAGGGTCATGGCCTGGCTGAGGAAAGCCAGGGTGTGCGCCACGTCGTGAACCATGTCGGCCGTGGACGCGCTCTGCAGCACCTCTCCGTTGATCCGCGTCTCGAGTTTAAGACCCGAGCCGCCGGGCGGCAGTTCGTCCGCGGTCACAAAGAACGGGCCCATGGAGCCGCTGCTGTCGAAGTTCTTCCCTATGGTCCACTGGGGCGTCTCAAGCTGGTAATCGCGGATGGACCCGTCGTTGAGGATGGTATATCCCGCCACGTGCTCCAGCGCCTTTTCCACCGGGATATGGCGACCGCCCTTACCGACAACGACGGCCAGCTCGCCTTCGTAGTCGAACTGTACGGAAACCTTAGGGCGCACAAGCGCGGCGCGGTGCCCGACCAGGCTGGACGGAAAACGCACAAAAACGGTGGGGCGCGGCGGCGCCGCGATGCCGGTCTCCTGGCCGTGCGCGCGGTAGTTCACGCCAAGGCAGAGTATCTTTCCCGGGCGGTCCACGGGCGGCAGATAATTTATGCTGTCCAGGTCCACCCCGGCGCCGTTACGGAGCCGCTCGGCCGCCCGCAGCAGGCCAGGGGTTCCTTGCCGGATGATCGCGGAAAGCCCGCCCGGATACCCGGGTTCGTCCGAGAAAACACCATGCGCGGCTCCTTCGTCGAGAACAGCCATCCCCTCACGCCCTTTAAGAGCGAACCTTATAAATCTCATGCGATAATTCTATCAAAATCGGGTCATACAGGCGGCCAAAGCGGGTCTCACCTGGTTCTGCCACGGTGGGATGCGAACCAAGGTCTAGAGGCGGTCTTTGCCAAAAGTGGAAGGTTTAACTGCAAGCTGAGGTCCTATCGTGAATTCCAGGAAGCCCGGGGGGGGGGGGATATCACCGCGTTAAATCCGGCGGAATAAATTATCGGAAATCTAACAGCAATTTATCGGAAATCGAGACAAATAAAAACCGCGCCTTCGAAGGCGCGGTTTTTGCTGCTCTCCGGGAAGCCGTCTTCATCGGGCCCCTAGCGGCTCTTCAAAAAAATAACCGCCGGGCAGTGCCGGCGGTTATTTTTGCGCCAAAATCCAGACCGAAGAAATTTGGCGGGCCTGTCAGGATGAAATTCGCGACTACTTTGCGCAACATCCTGAGGTATCTTTATAAATACCGCCAGTAAGCCGTATAAGCTGCGGTATGGGGATCTTATCCGCGAGA
>JAJZPL010000019.1 GCA_021811185.1 bacterium | reverse complement strand
ATCTAACAAGTGGGAGAACATCGTGTCGGCCTTCGCGTTCTTCCTGGGCCTGATCAGCCTCTTCTACACGCATTACAGCAAGATCTCCCGCAAGGTGGACGGCTGGGGCTACAGCCTGTTCGTGTTCGTGGGCTTCTTCGCCATGGTGATCCCCGCCATCCTCTGCCACGGCAAGCAGATGGACGAGGCGGGGAAGACCGCGCTGGGCTGGTCGTTCAGTTTCATCTACAACCCCCTGAGCGCCACCATGTTCGCGATCCTCGCGTTCTATATCGTGTCCACGGCTTACCGCTCGTTCAGGATCAAGTCGGTGCAGGCCCTGGTGCTGTTCGTGTGCGCTTTCATCCTGATCCTCGGCAAAGTGCCGCTCGGCCAGATCATCTGGGATTCCGTGATGGGCTGGACCCGCACCGGCATCTCCGACGTGATCGAGTGGATCATGAGCTATCCCGCCGTGGCCGGCAAGCGCGGCATTATGATCGGCATCGCCATCGGCGCCGTGGTCACCTCGTTCAAGATCATTTTCGGCATCGAAAGACAATACATGGGCAAGGACTAAGACATGCTAAAGGAAAAACTTCAAAAATTCTTCAAGATCGACCGGCGCTGGATCTTCCTGCTGCTGGCGGTCATTCTCTTCATCCCTATCATAAAGCCGATAGGCCTGCCCAACAAGACCATTTCCAAGGACGCGCAGAACGCGTACGACTTCCTGGACAAGCAGCCCGCGGGCTCGTTCGTGCTGTTCTCGCTGGACTACGACCCTTCCACCAGGCCTGAATTGCAGCCCCAGGCGATAGCCATGATCCGCCACGCCTTCAGGAAGAACCTGCGCGTGGGCGTGGTGACCTACATAGCGGGCGCCACCGGCCTTATCGGCCAGATCTTCGAAACGGTGCCCAAGGAATACAATAAGGTGAACGGCACCGACTACGTGATCTTCCCCTACATGGCCAACGCCGTGGCCGTGATGACGCAGATGTCCTCGGACTTCTACGGTATTTACGACAAGGACCAGGACGGCAAGGACGCGCGGACCCTGCCCGTGATGAAGGGCATTAAGACCTATAAGGACATGGCCCTGATAGTTAATATTACCGGCACTTCCATGCTGGACTACTGGGTGGCGTACGTGGGCGACAAATACAAGATGCCCGTGATCGGCGGCGTTACCGCCATCAGCCAGCCCGGCTACGGGCCCTACCTGCAGACCGGCCAGCTGAAAGGCATGCTGGGCGGCATGAAGGGCGCGGCCGAGTACGAGTCGCTGATCAAGACCCCCGGCAAAGGCACTTCCGGCATCGACGCGCTGAACCTGGCCCACCTGCTGGTGCTGGTCCTGATATTGACTTCCAATATCATACTGCTGATTATTCGGTATCTTTAAGTTAGATTTCAAGAGGTGATTATGTCAGAAACATGGATGATTATAGGCGGTTGGGTCGCGGCGGGCCTCACGATATTCCTGTTCAGCTTCCTTTACAAGGACAACCCGTTCTTTAAAGTGGCCGAGCACCTGTACCTGGGCGCCGGCATGGGCTGGTGGTTCCAGGTGTACACCTACAACATCCTCGGCCCCAAGGTCTGGACGCCGCTGATGGCCCAAGACTGGATGGTGCTGATCCCTTCGATCCTGGGCATCTCGCTGGTGACGCAGTTCATCCCCAAGATCTCCTGGATATCCCGCTACGGGTTCACCTTCCTGATGGGCTACGGCTCCGGCCTGGCCATCCCGGCCAGCCTGTCCACCGACTTCCTCAACCAGATCGGCGGCACCATCAGCCCGTTCGCCGGGCTGCACGCCATGAGCGGCTTCGCCATCTTCAATTCCCTGCTGGTGGCCGTGGGCGTGGTCTGTGTGCTGTTCTATTTCTTCTTCTCGGTGGAGCACAAGGGCTCGGTGAAGAAGATCTCCAACGTGGGCATCTACTTCCTGATGGTCTACTTCGGCGCGGCCTTCGGCAATACCGTGATGGCCCGCTTCTCGCTGCTTTACGGGCGTTTCGACGACCTGTACTCCTTCTCCAGCGCGCATTACTTCTACGCTTCCCAGGTTATCCTGGCCTGCATGGCGGCTTACTTCCTGCTGCATGGCCTTTTCGGCAAGAAGAAAGAAGCCGGCGAAGAAGCCGCGAACTAAGAACGGCGCGGTATAAAACAAGAAAGGCGTCCTGTAAAGGGCGCCTTTCTTCTTTGTTTCGGCTGGCTGGCAGCCTTGTTACTTTACTATTTCTATCTTGGCCTTCTGGCGCAGTTCCGCGGCCAGCTCGGGGAGCTTCTGGGCGATGGCCTGGTTAAGGAGCGTGGCCTTAATGTCTTCTTTTAATTTTTCGAAGGAGGCTTCCTGCCCGGGCTTAAGCTCTTCCACGCGGAAGATGCTGAAACCGTTGCCGGTGGGGATGGCCTTGGTGTACTGGCCGGGCTTCAGGGCGAAGATCTCCTTCTCTATGTCGGGCAGCAGCATGCCGCGGGAGATCTGCCCCAGGCTGCCGTTGTTCTTCTTCAGGTTGGCGTCCGTAGACTTGAGCGCCGAGAGTTTGGCGAAGTCCGCGCCCGCTGAAAGGGCCAGGTACGCGTCGTCGGCCTCGGCCTTGGTGTTCACGAAGATCTGGCTGAGCTTAGCGGACTCGGGGGCGCCCAGTTTTTCCTTGTTCTTGTCGAAGAAGGCTTTGGCGTCCGCGTCGGTTACCTGGAGCCGGGCATCGGCCATGACGGCGGCGCGGATCAGCATCTGGCGGCGGAGCAGGTCGCGCAGTTCCGCGGGGGTCCAGCCCACGGAGGCGAGGTTCTTCTCGAACTGGGCCTTGTCCGTGTAGCCGGCCTCGAGGTTCGCGAACCTGGCGTCCAGTTCCTTTTGGTCGGCCTTTATGCCGAGGCGGGCGGCCTCGTCCAACAGCAGTTTTTCGTCGATGGCCTCGGAAAGGGCCTGGGCTCCGTACTGCCACCAGAGCTTCTTCGTGAGCTCCTCCCTGGTGATCTTCTGGCCGTTCACCACGGCTATGGTCTTGTCGGCCGCGTAGAGCCCGGTGGTGCAGAGCGCCAGGGCGGCCGCTATCAATATGGTCTTTTTCATCTTGTTCCTCCTTACTTGTTTATAAAAACAGTCCGCGTGGGGTAGGGGAATTGTATGCCCGCGGCCCCGAATTTCTCTATAACCGCCCGGAGCACCTGCTCGTGCGTGTTCATGTAGAAATTGTAGTCGGGGGATTCCACGTAATAGACGGTCTCGAAGTCTATCGAGAAGTCGCCCAGGTTCGAGAGGTTCGCCCGGTCGAAGGTGGTCTTTTCCAGGCCGGTCACTATCTCTTTGAGCATCCCGGGCACCAGCTTTAACTTTTCCGCCGGCGTCTGGTACGTCACGGTGGTCTTAAAGACTACGCGGCGGCGCTGCATATGCTTGTAGTTCTTCAGTTCCATGCCCAGCAGCTTGGTGTTGGAGACTATTATGATCTCCCCGGAAACGCTGCGGATCCTTATGGACTTGAGCCCTATATGTTCCACGGTGCCCGCGGTGTCCCCGGCCACCAGGAAATCCCCGACGTTGAACGGCTTATCCAGCAGGATGACGAAGAAGTTGAAGAGGTCGCCGAGTATCGCCTGGGCTGCCAGGGCTACGGCTACGCCGCCGATGCCGAGGCCGGCGAGCACGGCGGAGATGTTTACCCCCATGTTGTCCAGTACGAACAGTACGGCGGCTACCCAGATGACGGCGCGCATGATGACCTGGGTGCTGTTGACCACCGAGGCCCTGGCGGCTTCGGAGAGGTTGCGCTGGGAGGCTATCTTGTTCAGCCAGTAGGACAACAGGTCGTAGACTATGGTGATGGCGCGGTAGGTGAAGACCAGCAGGATGACGATCTTGAGGGTCTTGTCGAACGTCGGGCCGCGCTGCAGGTAGCGGGTGGCCACGTAGAAGGCGCCCAGCTGGTACTCGAACCAGCGGAATTTCTCGATCAGGCCTACCGCCATGTCGTCCAGGTCGGTCTCGGTGGTTTCGGCCAGGGCCTTAAGGCGGTTTATGCCGATGTTCTTGATAAGGTAAAGCAGGGCCAGGGCCACGCCGAAGGCCAGCAGGGCGTAGCCGTAGGCTTCGGGTGTGTTCCCCATGATCAGGCTGGAGTCGAACCAGGTGGTGATGAAATTCGTGTTCATAAGGTAATTATAAAAGATTTCCCCCCGCCGCAACAATGAAGACGGAAGCGGGATAAAGCGGCGTGTATAACGGGCAGCCGGGGTTAATATTTTCTGAGCGCGCGCGGGCCATAGACCGTGTTGACCCGGATCTTAGAGGCGTTGGGATCGTCCAGATCGGTAAGGACCACGCCGTACGTGCTCGGGGCTTTGTAAACGCGCAGCTGCGAGTTAAGGTTCTCCGGCTTTTCGCATGCCAGCGGGACCACGGCCTGCCCATCGTAGTATTTCAGCCCGCAGGCGGAAGTGTAATCCGGGATAGGGCCGATATAACCCGTGGTCGAAACCACTACCTCATCATAATACGCGGTCTGAACCAATGCGGCAGGGGAATAGCCGAGCCCCATGGTCAAAATATCCCAGTAGCCGGCATCCGAGATATCCGCGGTAACCTGCGCGGAAAGAGTTCCATTCAGGTATAAATTCGCCACCGCCGCCGCGCCCGTAGAGGGGAACAGCACCTCTATACAGTTCCAGGCCCCCGTAGCTATGTATGTGTTATAGTTGCCGGGCCAAAGATCGGCGGTATCGTTGAACTCCATCCCCAGCCGCTGCTCTCCCGAAACGCCTTTATTTATGTATATATTAAGGCTGCATGGAGAGGAATTCCCCCCATTACAATTGGGATTGGAAGCATCCATCTCCATTATATTGCGGACCTGCCCGTTAGACATTGCGGTAAAGAAGTCGCTATCCAGATACACGTACGCCCTGACGTAGGCATAGCCGGGGATATTAACGTTTTTCGTAACGTAGGCGGAACTGTACGACGCGCTTATATCCTCTGATTTCAGGCTGGCTTTGCTGCGAAAAGCCATGCCTGTGGAGACGCTGACCTTGTTCACTCCGTCGTCCCAGACCTCGTCCCACACCCCAAGCGGCGAATCCGTTACCAGCCTGCTGTTGTTGGGCCTGTTAAAATCGTCCACCAGGTATTGCGCCGGGTTAAGGCCGATGAAGTTGGCCGAATTGGCGGCCCCGTCGGCCAGATACGAGGAGTTCACCGATAGAATATAAGCCGTCGCGTTGGTCTGCAGGGAGGTGTTAAGGGAGACCGCGCGGAAATCATCCTCTATGGCCGCGGAATTCACCGTCAGCGGCGGATAGAAAGAATAGGTGGCGGTATTCTGCCATTGCGCCTCGTTAGGCGAAACGGCGCGGTCGAAATAAACCTTGACGGTATCCGGGGCGGTGGCGGAAGCGTACACCATGTAAGGCTTCTCTATCTGGCCCACGTAGGTGATGGAAGAATCCACCACCTCGTCGAAGTAGAGGCCGCGCTGGTATTTATTGGCGGCGCTGGCGGCCCCAAGGCCGACGTAGAAGTTCTGCCAGGTGACCGCGTCGGTAAAATCGCTGGTGAGGTCCGCGATGCGGTTGCCGTTGAGCCAGACCTTTGCTTTGGTGGAGGCGCCCGGGGTGGACACGTATAATTCCAGCGAATTCCATTTATCCGGCGTTATCTGGACCTGGGGGCTGGTCTGCCAGGAGCCGATGGTATCAGCCAGCTCGATATACCCCGCCGGGACCCCCGCCGTCTTGGTAAGGTAGAAGGCGATATTCCTGTTGTATGCCGTATCCTCTATGGCGGCCATCGACTGTTTAACCCCGTTGATGATAGTGTCGAAGAAGCGCTGCGGGGCGTAGAAATAAAACCGGTGATAAGCCTCGTTGAGCGGGGAGCCGGCGTTATACATGACTCTGGCGGCGGAAGTAAGCGTAGACGCGTCCATCACGAAGAGCGAGGCGTTGCCGTACAATTTAGTGGTGGTGGAAAGCGCGAACCAGTTGCCGTTGGCCAGGTCTGTGCCTCCATCAGGCCAGCCGGCCGCCGGGATATCAACGTCCAGTATGGCCTGGCCGTCGCGGTTGAAGTTGTCCATGAAGACCGCAGGCTTACTGAACCCGATAAAAGTCCCCTTGTTCCGCGTCCCCAGCACGGCCCCGTTAAGGCCGCCGACGCCGTTGACAGTAAGGGTATAGGTGGTGTTCAGCGCCAGCGCGGAGGCCAGCGTCAATTGCACCACCCTGTTGTTGTCCCTTCTTGTCGCCGTGTTCACTGTTACTGCGGGCGACAGGGAGTAGTTGGAGGCGGTGGCGCCGTTGACCGCAACCGGCGCGTTGAAATCGACCCTTATGGTAGTGGCGTTCTTCATGTCCACGCCCATCACCTTAAGCTCCGTTTCTTTACGTGCGTAGATATTATCAAGTTCCATCCAGCCGCCGGCCGCCGGGTAGAAGGTCAGAAACCGTATCTCGCGCACGGCGGTGCTGACGGTGACCGCGAAGTAATCGGAGATCGGCACGTTTATCTGCGTAAGCCCCGCCGGCAGGCTTTCTGGCGACCAGGAATTAAGCGTCCTGGTAACCACGGTGCCGTTGGCCCGCGTAATGCTCAGCGCCATCCGCAGCGCCGGGGTGCTGGTGCGGAAATCGAAACTGAGATAGTCGTAGGTTGAAAGGTTGTAGCCGCTGGTCCCAGGGGTAAGCTGTGTGTACCAGTAGTCGGCGGTGGCGTTCCAGGTTGAAGACAGAACCCCGGTGCCGCAACCGAGCGCGGCCATGGTGCCGCCGTCGCTCGCCGGGCCGCCCAGGTTGTTGGGCGTACAGAGGCCGCTGCTGAAATCCTGTATAAGCAGGTCGGCGGCCTTGCCGTTACCCGGAAGGGCTGCAACGCCGAGAAAGAGCAAAAGCCCCTGGACCAGAAGTTTATGCCGCATTTTAATTTGTCCGCAGCCAGATCTGCCCCGTAACCGGCGCGGCCGGGTCCGAGGCCCGGTTCTCGATAACAAGGTTATTAATATTAGTGATCCCCAGCGAAGAAACCGCCACGCTGTAGCTGCCCGCGGCGGAGGAAGTCGAGATGTACGCGGTATAACTGCCGGCCACCGAGCTTGCCACCTGCACGGAGGCCGCCGTAAGCCTGCCGGTGGAGGTCATGGAAGACACTATGGCGCCAGTGCCGTCCCGCCAGATCTGGCCGTAGACATTGGCCGCCGTTCCGGTTGAAACTATGTCCAGCGCGGCCTGCGGATTGCCGGTGGAGATGCCGACCGTGCCGTTATCGGTCAGCGTCATCTTTTGGGAATAACCGGACGTATAGAATTTTATCCCGCCGCCGTTATTCGCGGCTAAACCCAGGCCGTTCTTAAAAGCCGAATCGACCAGCAATTGATTCTGTCCTATAACGTCGCCGGTATAATTGCTTGAACCGACCCAGAAATAGCCGGTGCCTTCATTATTGTGCAAGTCGTAGGCGGTCACGGCCAGGCTTCCGGTATTAGGATTATAAATGGACACTGTATCACTGGCCGTGTTCGAATTGTTGTAGATGGTCAACGGCGAAGCCGGTTTGTTAGTCCCAATGCCGAGGTTCCCGCTTACAAAGGTGTTGGTGGTAATATTCACACCGCCGTAGGGGGTGGCGGCGGTGGCGTTTATGGTGGCGACAAATATCTCCGCTTGTCCGCCTATGCCGGTAAGCCCGGAGCCGTCGCCTACGAACTTTGTCGCCATCATAACGCCGGTAGCGCTCATGGATGAAACTATGCCGGCGCCGGTATTGCGCCAGATCTGCGCCATCTGGTTCGCCGCCGTCCCGGTCGAAACTATGTCAAGCGCCGCCTGCGGAATACGGGTGGAGATGCCGATGGTCCTGGCAGCCAAGTCACCGAAGAGCACCCCGCCGATGTTTAGTTCATTGGACGCCGCGGCGACGGATGCGCCCTGAGAATAACCGATTAGCACGTTGCCGGTACCGGTAGCGACGTTATAGCCGGAATCATATCCGATGAATATATTGCCGTTGCCGGTGGTCAATTGTTTGCCGGCCAGCCAGCCCATGATGGTGGAACTGGAGAAACCAGTACCGCTCGACGCGAACCCCCCCGCCTTAGCCCCGAATACGGCGTTGGCTGAGCCTGTTTGAACGTACATCCCGGAGTCATAGCCGAATATCGCATTATCGACGCCGGTCACACTGGCTTTGCCGGCGGCGGTCCCAACGAAGGTATTGCCGGACTGCGTATTATAGCGGCCCGCTTCGGCACCTATAAAAGTATTGTTATTCCCGAGCGTGTTGGCAGTATTACTGTTGCCGGCCAGCCAGCCGACAAAGGTGTTGACCGCGCCCGTGGTATTGGATTGGCCCGCGCCGGCTCCCACGAAAACGTTATAATTCCCCGCGTTCACCGCGCCCGCGTTAACGCCTATTCCTAAACTGCTGGTTCCAGGCAGCACCGCCACCACCGTGCTGCCGTTTATCTGGTAGCGCGCGGCGGTAATAGCGCTGGAGGTGTTGACCCCGTAAGTTCCCATCTGCAATGTAGTGGTGGCTATGTGGTTGCCAAGGTTGTCTCCGGCGCCGACACTGGGCGGTAGCGTGGCGTATAGTGTCCCCTCCGAGGTCATCGAGGCTTTGATAACACCGCTGCCGTCGCGCCAGATCTGGGCGTAGATGCTGCTTGCCGTACCTGTGGAAACTATATCCAGCGCGGCCTGCGGAATACGGGTAGAAATGCCTATTGTTTTTGCCGACAGGTCGCCGTAAAGCACCCCGCCTATGTTGAGCTCGTTCTTCGCGGCTATCGCGGAGGTATCTTCGTCATAACCGATGACAATATTGCCCGTACCGGTCGTAACGCTGTAGCCCGCCTTGAATCCTATGAATATATTATCGGCCGAGCCGTTGCGCAGCGAATCGCCGGCCTGGTAGCCCATAACGGTCGTACTGGAGAAAGACTCCGCGGTGTATCCCTCGCCGGCCATGGCGCCGAACAGGGCGTTAGCCGAGCCTGTTCTATTATTAGTACCCGCATTATTTCCAAAAACGGAGTTGAACTCCCCAGTGGTGCCGGATCTGCCGGCATTCTGGCCAAAATAGCTGTTCCACCGCCCCGTGGTGTTAGTGTACCCTGCGGCGTTCCCGACAAAGGTGTTATTATCGCCTGAGGTGTTGAAAGAACCGGCATCATTCCCCACAAAGGTACAGTAATCCCCCAGCGTGTTTGAGTTCCCGGCATACTTGCCTACGCCCAGGCTGGAAAATCCGGGCAGTATCGCCAGTACGGTGCTGCCGCTTATCTGATACCTGGCCGCCGTTATGCTGCTTGAGGTGTTTATGCCGTATACGCCCATCTGCAGCGTGGTGGTGGCGATGTGGTTGCCCAGGTTGTCGCCAAGGCCGCTAGCGCTGGTCCATTGCAGGTTGCCGGCGGCGGTTTTGCTAAGGATCTGGCCCGCGGAACCGTCACCCACATATATTTTACCGGCGGCCGAGAAAGTGGAACTATCCGCAAAGTAAGTCCCCGAGGAAACAGCCAGGACGCCGTTTACCACCACGTTGCCCGGCCCGGCGGCAGCGCCGGCGTAGGCGGCTTGCGTGGAACCGAAAACCGTAAAACCTTTTATCTCGGTGTCGGGGTCAAGGGCTGTTCCGTTGGTTCCTAGCACGGTCAGGTCGTCTTCGGAACCGAGCTCGGTCTGGGCCCGGGCGGAAGCGGGCAACAGGCAGTGGATACTCGCCAGAGTTAAGAGTAAGAATGCAGTTTTCATCCGCATATTAGTGTATCTGTAATTCCCGCCACGGCGCATGAGGCAATATGCCCAAGCGCGGGTGCCGGTTTACTTAGGAGCGTAGGAGTGGCCCGCTTTGCATGGATAGAGACGCTTTCTGTCGCTAGGAGAGGGGTGCCATATATGATAAATTTGACATAGGGTTTATCCGGAGGAGTTTTATATGGGAACGATATTTTCGGAAACACTGACGAAACTAAGGAAAGAGGCCGGTTTTAAGACCGCCTACAGTTTTTTTCATGACAACGGAGGGAAAGGCGTCCTTAAGGCTTCCTACCGGATGTACCTGCTTATCGAGCAGGGAAAAAGGCTGCCCCCGTTTAAAAATCTGGGCACATATATCTTCGCGCTCCGGCTGTCTTCAAAAAGTCATGCCGCCATGGAACTTACCGCGGCATGGCTTAAAACAACTCACGGCGAGGAAAATTTTGCGGAGTTTATCGAACCGTTCTTTAAGGTCCCGCAGGAACAGTCTATCACCTCGCCTCTTCACAAAGCCACAAAACTGCTGCTGGCACAGAAGAAGTTCTACATAAGCCCGGCGCAGTTAAAGGCTATCGTTACCGACAGGACGACCTCTCTGTGCTGGACCGCTCTTTTTCACGATACGGGAACCTGGACCCCTGAAGCTCTGGCCGCGGAGATCGGGTTGTCCCCCGCCGTGGCAGAGAAGAACATGCGCATGCTGGCTTCGGTCAAACTGCTCAAACGGATGAAGGACGGCACTTATAAATGTCCGCTGGCCGGAGCCATGGTGGAGTATCCGCACGCCGGCAACATGGACCCGGATATCAGGAAGAAGTTCCAGACGATCTATGATGAAATGATATCTTCCGGAGAGCCTATAGTCATCAGGGGCGGCGTTTTAAGAGCCTCGCTGCCGGAGTTCTCCAACTGTTTCCCGTTGTTGGCTATGAATGTTTCAATAGCCAAGGCCTACGCCATTACAAAAAAACAGAAATATTCCGCCCTCTTCGCCGTGGAATGCAAAGTGACCAAGATCCGGGATTTTTAGCCAGGCCTTAAAATAAAAAGGCCGGCGCCGAGGGTCTCTTTGGGTCGGGTAGACGAAAGAGGCCGCGGCGCCGGTTTAAATTGCGTTGTGCGGCACCTTATGGCGCCCCTTTCCCCGCCTTTCTGCCCAGCGCCTGAACGCGCGCCAGCAGCAGTTCGGCCGAAACCGGTTTAGGGATATAGTCATCCGCCCCGGTGTCGTATCCGCTGAGCTGATCCTCCACCAGGGCTTTTACCGTAAGCATTATAACCGGCAAACCGCGGAACCTGTTATCCGCGCGCAGGCGTTTAAGCACTTCTATCCCGGTCATGCCGGGCATGTCCACGTCGAAAATACACATGTCCACATTCTCACTGCCAAGGCGCTCCCAGGCCTGTGTTCCGTCGGGAGCCGCTACTACTTCATGGCCGGCCTCGAAAAGAATGGTGCCCATTAATAACCTGAAAATATCATTATCCTCGGCCACCAGTATTTTCATTAATCCTCCCGGTAGCAGTAGCCCGCGCCGTAGACAGTTTCTATATTCCTGCCGTAACAGGCCAGCTTCGCGCGCAGCGCTTCCACATGCTTGTCCACGTTCTCGGAGTTGACCACCCTGCCGCGCCAGACATTGTCCACAATAAACCTTCTTTCCACCACCGCCCCCTCGCTGCCCACAAGCAGCGCAAGGATGTTAAGCTCGGTGCAGGTCAGGGAGGATATTTCCGAAAAGCCCCCGGCCTTTTTAACAATTACCCTGCGCTGCGCGCTGTTCACTTTTATCCTGCCGGAGCGGGACCGGACCTCTTCCATAGCCCGCGCCGATACTGGCAGCGCCCAGCGCAGGTTTACCAGGAGTTTGGCCTCCAGTACCCGCGGGTCTATATCCGTCTCTATAAAATCGTCGAAACCGCCCTGCAGGTAGCGCGCTATGTCTTTGTTCGCCATGGTCCGCTCTTTGGCGAACAGGATCACCGGCGCGGTTTTGCCGTGGTTTTTAATGGTGCCTGCGGGCAGCTCTCCGGCCAGGGATTCTTCCATCAGCACCAGGTTGAGGGCCTTGCCGGCCGCCTGCTGAAGGAACTCCCCGCAACTGCGGCAGACCTTCACCGCCCAGCCGCGCCTGCAAAGAAAAGCCGCCCATGTGCTGCATGGCTTTTCTGTATGGCTTATCATCAGGACCTGAATATGTTTCATTCTTAAATAGCCGGGTTTAACCCAACTTTCATTGTAATGATAATCCGGCGCCGCCACATGAGGCAAAGGCCCCAGCCTTAGGGGCCTGTTTGCTTAGGAGCGTAAGGCTGGCGGAAAATAGGGCAATAACGAGTCTTTTGCTCGCTATTGCCCATTACAACCAGGGACGCTATTGGTTAATTTATGTCTTTAAGGTAGCGGGGGAAGGCGGACCAGCCGGAATCTTTCCCGAAATCCAGCGCGGCGTGCTGGCCAAGATACCAGGCGTCGTTGTTATAACAGTTGCTTAAGAATAATTTTAGTGGACGCTGCGGGCCTATCATCTTAAAATTGATCTGGTACGCGGTTTCCGCAGCGCGGATTTTGAGCAGGAGGCGTAATGTCCCATAAAATACTTGCCGCCGACGACGACCTGTATATCCTTGAACTGTATAAAGCGTTATTCTCCGGCGAGGGCTTTATTGTGGAAACGGCCGAGGACGCCGTGGGGGCCATGGCGAAACACGATGACTTTAAAGCGGACCTGCTGATACTCGATGTGGACATGCCCGGCGGCGGCGGGCAGGCGGTCTTCGCTCATGTGCGGAGCGCTTTAGACGTTTGCACGCCCGTGATCTTTTCCACCGGAATAGTTGAAAGCGTAGCCCATCTTAAGGATTCTCCGCGTGTGTCGATCCTGAAGAAGCCGGTCGATTGCGGAAGATTGCTGGCGGAAGTTAACCTTCTCCTGGCCGCCCATTAAGGCGCTTTCCGAAGTTATAATCCGAACTGTCTAATATAACTGTTTCCGCCGGGGATGCTGCTTCGGCGGATTTATCCAGGAGAGGAACTCGTCCCAGGAGGAGTCTTTGGCCCATTGCAGGTCGGCGTAGCCGGCCGCGGCCCGGGCGCCGGGCAGGTAAACGGCCAAGCCGCCGGCTTTTGAATAATCCACGGGGTCCAGGCCTTCTACCGGCTGGGCGTTGTTGGCGGCGGCTTTATTCGCTACGAGTTCCCCGCGGAGATAGGCCAGCAGTTCCGTCCCGGCTGCCCGCACGCGGGCGTTGCCGGACCTCAGGACCACGTAACTTACGAAACTGTCCAGGTCCTTGTTGTCTTCATAGGAATAATGCTGGGCGTAGTATAGCCCCCGCTTTACTACGCCTTTATCGCCGGCGGCTATAACCGCCGCGGTAAAAGCGTCGGAGAGTTTAAGGAAACCGGGGAAAGCGGAGGTTTTAAGGGCGCTCATGGTAGAGCCCGTGCCCTGGGCCGTGTAATAGGCGCCGTAGGCGCTAACGGTAAGCGCGGCCAGGGCCTGCGGGGCCATTTGGGGGTTCGCCGTAAGGCCGCCGAGCAGGGCGTCGTAAGGGTAGCCGTCCGCCGGTTCGGTCTCTTCGGAACCCACTATGTAGGAAGCCTGGTCCTTTATTTCCCAGGCTACTTCCGCCATCTGCATAAGGCAGGCGTCGGAGGCGTAAACGTCCACCCCGCCGGTTTCGCGCAGAATGGCGCCCAGCTGGGGGATGTTTATGTGGTTGCCGCTCTGGTCGTCGTAGGAGATGCCCCTGGGCGCCGTGGCGGCGGCTTTAGGGCTCCAGCCGGAGCCGTGGTTCCAGATCACCAGCATATATTTTTTTGCAGGGTACTGCGCCTTCGCCCAGCGGACGAAAGCTATAACGTTCCTGTAGTCGCCCATGTCGGCCGGGCCCAGGTCCATGAGCGGCGTGGAAGAGATCCTGGCAGTGTCGGTATCCTTGCCCACAAGATAGCGCCTCACACCGGTCCAGTCGCCGTCCCCGTCGTAATAGCCTTTTATCCTGCCGAGCTCCGCTACGATATTGACTTTACCGGAAGACCCGGAGGTTTCCATCTCGTTAAGGTCGCGCAGGCCGAATTCCTCGAGGTTGTTCTTGGCGTTGATGAAAACCATCACCGTCCATTCTTTAAGTTCCGGAGCGGCGGGGCGCGGGATGGCGTCCGCCGTCGTGGAGCGTACCTCAGCCGCGGTCATCATGGGCAGGTCGAAAGCGGAAGCGCTGCCCGCGAAAAGGCAGAGGGTGAGGGCTGAGACTTTAACAAGGTTCCGGTTCATGCGTTACAGGTATTATAACTTAGATGTTGGCGCCGATGAAGTGGCCTATGCCGAAGGTGACGGCGGCGGCGGCGAGGCCGAAGAGGACCTGGCGGACGCCGGAATAGAGCAGGTTCCTGCCGGTTACCAGCGTGATGGCCGCGCCGATCACGAAGAGCCCTGCCGCCGAGCAGGCGGCGCTCCAGAAGATGGCGCGGGCGCCGGTAAGAAAGACGAAGGGCAGCACCGGGAGGATGGCGCCGGCGGCGAACAGCAGGAAAGAAGTGAAAGCGGCTTCCCAGGCGGAGCCGCCGAGTTCTTTGGGGTCTATGCCCAGTTCCTCGCGGGCCAGGGTGTCCAGCGCGCTGGCCGGGTCGGAGAGCAGCTTGTCGGCCAGGGCGCGCGCCTCGCCGGCGGGCAGGCCCTTGGCCTGGTAGATCAGCGCGAGTTCCGCTTTTTCCTCTTCGGGCGCGGCGTCCAGCTCGTCCTTCTCTATGCTGATCTGGTTCAGGTAAAGTTCGCGCGAGCTCTGCACCGACAGCCATTCGCCCAGCGCCATGGAGATGGCCCCGGCGAGCAGCCCGGCCAGCCCGGTTATAAGGATCCCCCCGCCGGCGATCTCGGCCCCGGCCACGCCCATCACCAGGCTGAAGTTGGAGACCAAGCCGTCGTTGGCGCCCAGCACGCCGGCGCGCAGCGCGTTGCCGCCGTTGGAGCGGTGCCTGCCTTCCAGGCGCGCTACCGAGCCGCCTTGCAGCCCGCCCGGGGTGCCTTTGGCGAGGTAGCCGAAAATGCGGGCGTGGGAGCGTTCGTCGGAGGGCATGCCGGCGGCTTCGGCGTCGGCCTGGCCGTCGTACTCGGTGCCGGCCTTCTTCTCTATCCCGGCCAGCGTGGGCAGCACGAAACTGTTGCCGAAGCGCGCGGCCAGCCAGCCCAGCGCGCGGATGCGCAGGGAAACGCTGACGGGCGGGAGTTCCACTCCTTCGGCCTCGAGCTTTTCGGCCCACACGCGCGCGTGGTTTTTCTCGTTTTCGGCCAGCCGGGTGTAGACGGCCTTCAGGTCCGCGTTCTCTTCGGCCCCGGCCAGGCGCTGGTACAGGAAGACGGCGTCGCTTTCCGCCTGCCAGTTCCGGAGGAATCTCTTAACTTCGATGGTATCCGCCATAGCTGTTCCTTTGTGCTTTCCCGGTGTGGTTCGATTTAAGGCTTGACCGGCGTGACGCGCAGGAAGTCCACGGTCCGGCGGCCGGGGACGAGCGCCAGGCCTTGGTCGGCCAGCAGCTTTTCCAGTTCCGCCTTATCCTTGTATTTCCACTGCATGTCGAACTCGTAACCGCCTTTGAGGCCGGTGTCGTTGATGACCGGCTTATCCATGCCGATCCAGAACACGCTGGCCGCTTTGTCCATGTCGGCGGTGCCTACCATCCCGCCGGCTCCGTATGAAGTCAGGACCAGGCGGGCATCGGGCGCCGCGGGCTTGGGCCGGGGCGCGCCGGGAGCGGTGGAAAGGCTAAGGAGATAGACCTCTGTTTCGCGCTGCTCCGGCGTAACCTTTATGCCCAGGGAGGACTGGAGGGCGCTCTTGAGGAGTTCCTTGGCCTGGTCGTAATTTTCGTAGGAGGTCTTAAGGTAGACGTTGAGGGCTGAGACGGTGCGGCTGTCTACGATGACCTGGTCGTCCTGCACGTCCCAGAGTTGCGCTATGGTGTACGCGAGGGGGATGGACCGGGTTTCGAACTCCCCCCCGCCGGATGACATCTTGAACTTGCCTTCTGGGGAGGTGATTTTCATTTCGAAGTAAGTCTTGGCGGTGCCGGTGGACTCTTTGGCGGTTTCATATTGGTCTATGATGGGTTTGGGCTCGAACTTGCCGGCCGCGGCGTCGAGGAGGTCTTTCTCCGTTAAGGCGGTAGGGTTGATGTGCGCGAGGAGCTTGCCGTCCCTGCCGATAAGGTAGCCCTGGGGGCGGCTGTTGGCCTTGAAGGCTTTTACGGCGTATTTCTCGAGGTCTATGCCTATCCAGGAGGCTATCTCGTGGGTCTTGAGGAAGTCTTTTATGGTGTCGGTGGGCTCGTCGGTGACGGCTATGATGACTACGGGCTTGCCTTTCATGGCCTTGGCGAGCTTGTTCATGTGCGGCAGGCTGGCCACGCAGGGCGGGCACCAGGTGGCCCAGAAGTCCAGGAACACTACCTTGCCCTTGAGGCTGGCCTGGCTGACCTTGGTCACGGGCGCGTTCAGCACCTTGTCTATCCGGAACTTGGGCGCCATCTCCCCCGCCACCAGCCCGGCCCTCGCCGGCCCCGCGCCTATCATCATCGCTATCGCCATCATCAATATCTTCATGAAAAGTCTCCTCGTTCCCCAAATCTACCCCTAGTCTATAAAAATTAACGCCCGACGTATACTGGCTTTTGGCTAGTGAGCCGCAGGATAGCAAAGTCGGGGGCGGCCAAGGGGGCCGGAACGCAAAACGCGCTCGGCCACACCGTGGCCTCGCTCGACATTCGGCCCTCGCGCTATGCAAGCTCGGGGCAAGAAAGTGTCGCTGCGCTCCACGCACGACGGTTTTGCTAACCCGGCCCCCCTCGTCCACCCCCTCCAAAAAACCACCGTATATTCCCCTCATAATAAATAAATTTACGCCACCCTTTTGCTAATATATTTTAAAAGTCGATCTGGCCAAGGAGGAGTAATGAAATCACAACTTGAAAATAATCACATACGAGTTCATACATATAGCGGACGTGAGGCGGGCACGATGATTATCGGGCCAGCTTCCGAGCTTAAAGCCCTAGCTGAGTTGATAATATCTTCAGTTGTGGGTAAACCTGAACGAGTGGAGAAAGACTGGCCTGAAGACGTACTTTTCTGCAATGTGAAGTCGCTTGAAGATATCCGGTCGGCGTACACTTTGTCATTCCATGTCGAAACGTTGACTGGTGCGAATCCCAGCCCAACAATTAGAAATAAGTATGGCTGGATAATATTTTATATTCTTGGGACTTTTTCAATAATTGGTGCAATTACTTTAATTCAATGGCTTATGAAGCTTCTTGGTATAGGTGCGGGGACATTGTTTGGGTTAATAGCTGTAAAAGTTTAACAAGTTTAATGGCTGTGAAACCGCCGGGAAACCCCGGCGATTTTTTTTAATATAGAATTGAGATTCACAAAAACTTAAATGGAGGGCGCGGACGCGGGGACCGGGTTAGCAAAACGCGCCGGAGGCCCGAGCTTGCATAGCGCGAGGGCCGAATGTCGAGCGAGGGCACGGTGTGCCCCGTGTGGAGCAAAGCGACACTTTCTTGCGCGTTTTGCGTTCCGGTCCCAGTGGCCGCGCCCGACTGGGCTATCCTGCGGTTCTCCAGCCCAAAGCTATGCAGTAAATAAAGAAGCCGGCTGTTGAGCCGGCTTCCTTATTGTTGTGGGACTAGGTTATTTGTAGTGGCGTTTGAGGTCCTGGCGTTTTATTTTGGCCAGCTCGAAGTCCTGGGTGGTGATGAGGGCCTTCTTGGGGCAGGTCTCGGCGCACTGCCAGCAGTAGACGCAGCAGCCCAGGTCCATGAAGCAGTCGAACTTCTTCTTGGCCGCCACGGGCGGCTGGCCTTCCACCTGCGCGGGCGCCGGCGGCTGCTCGGCGGCCAGTTTGATCTGGATGGCCTTCGCCGGGCACACCTTCACGCACATCTGGCAGCCGATGCACTTGGCGGAATCGAAGTCGATTCGGCCCCGGAACTCAGGCATGACCTTCGCCTTCGTCACCGGGTAGCCGCAGGTAGCCGGCTTCTTGAAAAGATGCGTTATAACTTCGCTGAAAACCCTGGCAGGAAATTTCATGGTGTTATCCTATTTTGTACTTGAGATAGATGTCGAAAGCCACCTGCGCCATAGCCACCGGCGCCAGGTACTTCCAGCAGAAGTTGATCATCTGCTCGATGCGGATACGGGCCATCAGCACCTTCAGCAGCGCCAGCAGGAAAGTCACGAACAGCGTCTTTCCCAGGAACAGCACGATGGCCGCCCAGCCCGCCAGGCCCAGCGAACCGCCCAGGAACACCGCGTTCAGGAGCGCCGCGCCCACCACCAGCTCCATGTCGATAGCCAGCAGGAAGAAGCCCAGCAGGCGGCCGGAGTATTCGGTGAACTGCCCGCCCACGATCTCGTTCTTGGCGTGCGGGATGTCGAACGGCATGCGCTCAAGCTTGCCCTGCAGCGCTATCAGCGCGGCCACGAAACCCAGCGCCTGCGCCGGGATCAGCGCCGGGTTGGAGCCGAAGAAAGCCGCGATCTCGGTGATGTTCCAGGTCCCGGCCAGGATAGCCGGGCCGATCAGCGAGAGCATCAGCGGCACTTCGTAGGCGAAGAGCTGTGTGAGCACGCGCATCGAGCCCACCGTGGAGTAAGGGCTCGACGAGCTCCAGCCGGCCAGGAAGAAAGTGACCGTAGGTATCGTCAGCAGGTAGATAGCCGCGATCAGGTCGCCCTGGAAGGAGAACAGCGCGTTATGGCCCACCGGCACCACTACCAGCGCCGTCATCACCGCCGCCATCGCGAAGAAGGGCAGGTTCCGGAACATCGCGGCGCTAGCCTCGTCCGGGATGATCACTTCCTTCGCCAGCAGCTTGATGAAGTCCGCGTAAGGCTGCACCCAGGGAGGGCCCATGCGGTTCTGCATCACGGCGCACAGTTTCCGGTCCGCCCACTGCAGCCACATCCCGTAGACCGCCAGGAACAGGAAGCCCGGGAAGATCAGGAGGTAACCCAGCGGAAGTAGTATCGAATCTATTGTCATGGTTTCCTTGAGTAAAGTTACAGTTTGGAGAAGTCCACGCCGCGGCGCTTGTAATGCTCTATGCCCAGCTTGCGCATCTCTTCCCAGCCGTAAACCTGGACCTTGCCCTTCTTGGCGTCCCAGACCGCGGCCCTGTCGGTGCAGGACATGCAGGGATCTATGGCCGCTATCACCAGCGGCACGTCCGCCAGCCAGCCTCCCTCCATCATGTAGGCCACGCTCTGCAGGTTGGCCATCGTCGGGGCGCGCACTTTCAGGCGCTCGGGCTTGTCGGTGCCGTTGGACTTGAGGTAGTGGATGTCCTCGCCGCGGGGCGCCTCGTAGTGGTTCACGGCCTCGCCGGCGGGCAGCCTCCAGGGCACCTTCACGGAGATCGGGCCCTCGGGCAGGTTGTTCAGCAGCTGCTCTATCATCTTATAGGATTCCATCAGCTCCAGCGCGCGCACCACCAGGCGGCCGTAAACGTCGTTGGTATTGTGGGTGATGACCTTGAAGTCCAGCTGCCCGTAAAGGAGGTAGGGCTCGTCCTTGCGGACGTCGCGCGCTATGCCGGCGGCGCGGGCGGTGGGGCCCACGGCGCCGCGCTCGATGGCCACGGCGGGGGGCAGCAGGCCCACGTTCTGCGTGCGGGCCAGCACGGTCGGCTCCTCGGTGGCCAGCTTGATGTAATACTTGGTGCGCTCTTCCAGGTACTTGATGCGCTTCAGCACGTCGGCCTTCTGCTCGGCGCTGACGTCGCGGCGCACGCCGCCTATGGTGTTGATCGAATAGTGCACGCGGTTGCCCGAGAGCTGCTCCAGGCAGTCCAGCACCTGCTCGCGGTCGCGCCAGGTGTACATGAACAGCGTTTCGAAGCCCATCTCGTAGCCGGCCACGCCCAGCCACAGCAGGTGGCTGTGCACGCGCTCGAGCTCGCCGAACAGCGTGCGGATGGCCAGCGCCCGCTGGGGCACTTCGGCCTTGGCCAGCTCTTCCACGTTGGTGATATAGCAGGTGGTGTGCGAGTGCGAGCAGATGCCGCAGACGCGCTCGATCAGGTAAAGGTTCTGGATATAGGTGCGTTCCTCGGCGGCCTTCTCCATGCCGCGGTGGTTGTAGCCCAGGTTAACGCCGGCCGAGGTGATCTGCTCGCCTTCCAGCACCAGCATAAAATTCTCCGGCTCTTTAAGGGCGGGGTGCTGCGGGCCGAACGGTATGGTTATTTTGGACATATTATTTGGCCTCCAGTTCTTCCGCGGGCTGGACGAACTTCCAGTCCTTGCGGAGCGGGTACTGGTCGGTAGGGAAATCGTCGGGCAGCGGGTAGCGGCGCCCGGGGGGCAGGCCCTGCACCTTTATGCCGAACATGTCCTCCAGCTCCTTCTCGTAGGAGACGGCGCCGGGGTAAAGGGCCAGCACGCTGGGCAGCACCGGGTTGGCGCGGGGCGTCGCGGCCTTGACGGTGACGATCATGGCGGAATTGTTCAGGTGGTAGAGCGCGCCGAGGTTCTCCCCCTCGTCGAAGCCGGTCACGGTGGACAGGTACGCGAAGCCGCCGGCCTTCAGCCAGGCCAGCAGCTCGGTCAGCTTTTCCGGCGCGCAGTTCAGCCACACGCGGTTCTTGCGCTGCACCATTGCGTTGGTCACCGCCCCGGGGAACTTGGCCTCTACTTCGGACTTAAGCTTTTCTTCGTTGATAAAATCGCTCATGTTACTCTCCTTACTTCTTCCCTTCCACGGATTGTATGAGTTTCACCACGCCGTCGATGATGGCTTCGGGCCGCACCGGACAGCCGGGGATGTAGACCGACACGGGGATGGTCTGGTGCACGCCGGGCACCACGCCGTAGCAGCCGTTGAACACGCCGCCGGAACAGCCGCAGGCGCCTACGGCTATCACGAACTTGGGCTCGGGCATCTGGTCGTAAATGGTCCTGAGGCGCTTGGCCTGCTGGCGGGTGACAGGGCCGCTCACCACCAGGATGTCCGCGTGGCGCGGCGTGGCTTTAAGCAGCATGCCGAAGCGCTCGATGTCGTACTTCGGCGTGAGCGCGTCCACGATCTCGATGTCGCAGCCGTTGCAGGCGCCGGAGTTGAAATGCAGGATCCAGGGGGATTTCAGCAGCGACCAGGTTATGAGTTTGTCTGTTATTTTCATGTTGTGTTTACCCGACGAAGAGTATCGCGAGGATCACCGCCACCGCGGCTATGTAGCCGAACACCAGCCCTATGCCGGCGGAAATGGGGTTGAAGCTCCAGGTCGCCAGCATCAGGCCCGAGACGTGCAGCAGCGTGAAGAAGATGGCGAAAGGGAAGAAGCCCTGGTAATCCGGGATGGCCTTGGCCTGGTCCGCGGGGACGTCCTCGCCGCAGCCGTAGGCCTTATGCTTGGCGGACCCCTCCACGCGGGCCGGCTTGGCCGCCAGGGGCGAGAGCAGTTCGGACAGGAACATCACGAACAGCAGCGAGATGACGAAGACCACGGGAGGGAAGAGGAGGGCGTTCATGTCGTTATCCTTTAAGATTGTCCAGGTTCCACACGTCGGCGTTGCCGTTCACGCGGAAGTTCTTTACCAGCAGCGCCAGGCCGGCCGCCACCACCACCACTTCTATCACGATCATGGTGATCAGCAGCGCCTGCGCGAAGATCAGGTTGTCGGTCAGCGCCCCGGCGGAGATCAGCGCCAGCATGGCGGCCTTCGAAATGATCTCCAGGCCGATCAACTGGCGTACGATGCTGCGCGACGCCAGCATGCTGTAGAAGCCGATGAACATTATCAGGGCGATCAGGTACCAATCCATCGCGAAAGTGCTCATTTGTTTATCCTCTCTTCCTTCGAGGGCTGCGGTCTCTTCGGTAATATGGATTTGATCATGAAGACGCCGGCCGCCAGCATCAGCACCTGTCCCAGCAGGTCGGGGCGGCGCATGTCCCAGAGGGCCAGGCCTATAGTGCCGCCGCCGGTGCCCATGCGCTTCCAGGCCGCCAGCTCCTCGAAGAAAGCCGGCAGGTAGAACCAGGCCGCGATGGCGAAGATGGCCGCGGCCAGCGGCAGCGCGTAGAACCGCGCGCGGCTCTCGGGGCGGCGTTCGTCCTCGGCCCGGATCAGGCTTACCGCGCCGATGAACAGCACGGTTATCAGCCCGGCGCAGACCGAGAGCTCGAACACGCCCGCCCAGGGCGCGCCGAGGTTGAAGAAGATCAGGGAGACGGTCACGCTGAGCAGCGCCAGCATTACGGCGGAGGTCAGCAGCTTTTTGGCCATCACGGCCCACAGGGCGAAACCGGCCGCCATCGCGAACAGCAGGGTATGGTAGGTCATAGTATTATCCTCTCGGCGATGATCTGCAGGTAGGAGTAGAAATACGGGAACAGCAGCCCCAGCGCCGCGATCACGGCGCTCAGCAGGACCACGGGCGCCAGCAGCGGCGCGGAAACTTCCCGCGCGTTCTCGGCGGCCGGGCTCTTCTTGCCGAAGAAGACCTTCCGCTGCATCATCATGAAGTAGGCCAGCGTGACGACGCTGAACAGCAGCGCCAGCACGGCGTAAAGTTTAAGCCCGGATTCCCACAGGGCGAGGATGATGATCAGTTTGCTCCAGAAGCCGGAGAGCGGCGGCACCCCGGCGGTGGAGAGCAGCGCTATCACGGAGGTCCAGGAGGTCCAGGGCATCGCGTGCTCGAGCCCGCCCAGCTTGTCCATGTCGGTGGTGCCGGTGGCCTTCTCTACGCTGGCGCTGTTCAAAAACAGCACGGTCTTGAAGGTGGCGTGGTTCACCAGGTGGAACACCGCGCCGATGATGGCGAGCGGCGTGCCCAGGCCCGCGGCCAGTACGATGTAGCCGAGCTGGCTGACGCTGGAGAAAGCGAGCATGCGCTTGAGGTCGGTCTGCTTCAGCGCCGCCAGCGCGCCCACGGCTATGGAGAGCATGCCCAGGAACATCAGCATCTCGGACAGGGCCAGCGCCCTGCCGTCGAAGAGGCGCATCAGCGTAGCCAGCTTCAGGATGGCGTACACGCCGGAGATCTTGGTCACTATGCCGGCCAGGTAGGCCGACACCGGGGCGTAAGCGCCCTGGTAGGCGTCGGGCGTCCAGGTATGGAACGGCACGATGCCGGACTTTATCAGGAAGCCCAGCATCAGCAGCGCGCCCGCGAAGGTGACGGGCCCGGCTGAAATATCCGAAGCCATGAAGAGCTGCAGGTTCTCGTACGAGAGGCTCCCCAGCGTGAGCATCAGGATGGAGATGCCGACGATGATCAGCGCGGAGGCGGGGAAGGTCAGCAGGAAGTATTTCAGCGCGCCTTCCAGGCCGTTCTTGGAATCGTCGGTGGTGATCAGCGCGAACGAGGTGACGGCCAGCACTTCGATGAACACGTACAGCGTGAAGAAGTCGGTGGTGGTGACTACGCCGCACATGGCCGCTACCGAGACCAGGATCAGGGAGTAATAGGCCGGCCGGTTGGGAAGGCCCTCCTCGATGAACCAGGCGGAGAAGAAGGTGACGCACAGCGCCACCAGGTAGACGGCCGCCACCAGCAGCAGCGAGAGGCCGTCGCCGGGGATGTCGTTGAAGCCGCCGAGGATCACAGCGGGCCGGAGCGCCAGCCAGGCCAGGTTGAGCAGGCCGGCCAGCAGGGTAACGTTGGCCAGGATGTCGGCCAGCCTGGGGCGGTTCCTGGCGGCGAAAGGAATTACCAGCGCGCTGAAAAGAGGGATCAGGAGATAAGCGAGAAGTCCCTTGTCCATTATTTAAGTCCTCCGTTCTGCCCGGCTAAAATTATCAGGTACGCCGCCACGCCGCCCAGGGTGAGCGCGAGGTAGAGCGGGTAAGAGCCGTTGTGGAAAGCGCGGGAAGCCCTTCCGAGCGAACCGGCGACGCCGGTGGGCATGGTGTCCAGCGCCCAGTCCAGGGCGCGGTCCGCCTTGAAGAGCAGCCTGGAGACCGCCGGCACCAGCCGTTCCATGGCCTGTTCGTAGATGTCGAAGGCCCGGCGCTCGGCCAGGTCGTAGATGCCTTTGAGCCCGGGCGCGAAGCGGATATGGTCCGCGGCGGCGGCGGCTTTCCCCCCCGCGGCGGCCAGGCCCAGCATGTGGTTGATCACCGCGGCCAGCAGCAGGATGACCGAGATGAAATACATCTTGTCCGGGTGGAAGCCCCACATCACGCCGGCCGGCACGCCTAGCGCGTTGAGGGCGGGAGAAATGAACGTTTCCACCGGCATTCTGCCGCCGAACCCGAAAGCCACGCAGACGCCGGCCAGTATGAGCATAGGCAGCAGCATCGACAGCGGCGCCTCCTTGGCGTCCTTAAGGTTCTCGGGGCTGGCGCCGAAGAAAGCGGCATGCCCGAGTTTGATCATCGAAGCAATGGTCAGGAAAGCGCCGAGCATCACCGCCGCCGCGAAGACGGGGTAGCCCGTTTCCAGAGTGCCTTTGAAGATCAGTTCTTTGGAAAAATAACCGCTGAACGGAGCTATACCGGAGATGGCCGCGGCCGCCACCAGGAAGCAGAGCCCGGTCACAGGCATGGCGCGGAACAGGCCGCCCAGCTTGGACATATCGCTGGTGCCGGCCTGGCGCTCCACGGCGCCCGAGGTCATGAACAGGGCGGATTTATACGTGGCGTGGTTGATCATGTGGAACAGGCCGCCCGCTATGCCTATGGGGTTCAGCGTGCCTATACCAAGTATCATGTAGCCGGTCTGGCCTATGGTGGAGTAGGTGAGCAGGCGGCGGTAGTCGGTCTGCACTACTGCCATCATCATGGCGATGACGATGGTGAGCGCGCCCAGCGTCATCAGCACCAGCTGCATGTAGCCGTTAAGGGAGAACAGGTAGATGCTGGCGCGGGCCAGGAAGTACACGCCCAGCAGCTTGTCGATGGAGGAAGGGATGAAAGCCATGAACGGCGCGCTGGAATCCGTGGCGGCGTCGGGCATCCAGGTGTGGAACGGGAAGGCGCCGGCCTTGGAGACCGCGCCTGTCAGCAGCAGCACGTAGGCGAAGATGGACCAGCCGTAGTCCAGCGTGAGCTTGTTGGCGGAGATCTCGGACATGCTCATGGTGCCGGCGATGTAGCCGGTGATGGTGATGCCGGCCAGCAGGCACAGGTCGGTGACCGCGTTAATAAGGAAAGCCTTCATGGCCGCGCGCCTGGCCGCGTGCGTGTTCTGCGACAGCGCGATGAATACGTACAGGAAGACCAGCAGGCCTTCCCAGAAGAACAGCATGGCCACCAGGTTGTCGGCGAGCACCGCGCCCGACGAAAAGCCCTGGGTCATCAGCAGGCTGAAGAAGAACCACTTGGCCGGGCCCTTGTTCCGGAAGCTGAAGGAATACACCGCCACCGCGGCGGAGAACAGGCTGACGGCCAGCATCACGAAGGCGCTGAGGCCGTCGGTGCGGAGCGTGAAGTTCATGGCGCCCAGCCAGCGGCAGTCGAAGGTCTGCGGCTGCAGCAGGAACAGGTTCACCGCGGCCAGCAGCGTGACCACGGACACGCCGGCGGCCAGCAGTTCTTTAAGGTAGCGGGTGCGCTCGCTGATCAGCAGCAGCGCCAGGGCGGAGACGATGGGCAGTACTATCGGGATAAGGATCAGGTTCATTGAAGGTTAACTCCTAAGGTGTTGGTGAGGAGCACTACGTAGGAAGACGGGTAGTAGATCAGCACGCCCAGCGCTATCCCTACGAGGCCCAGCGCCATTACGCTGGCCACCATCGTGTAGGAACCTTCCTTGGGGTTGTCGTGCCCGGCGGGGTCGCCCAGGAAGATCTTGTAGAACAGGCGCACCAGGTAGAGCAGCGTCATGACGGCGCCGGCCAGGAAGATCAGCATGATCGGCAGGCTGCCGTTCTGCGCCGCGCCGGAGAAGACCAGGAACTTGCTGAAGAACCCGCCGAAAGGAGGGATGCCCATCACGGAGAGCGAGCACAGCGCGAACGCTACGCCGGTAAGCGGCATGGAGGAGAACAGCCCCCCCATCTTGTTGATGTCCTTGGTGTGGGTTTTCTGCTCGATGATGCCGGCGCACAGGAACAGCCCGCCCTTGGCGACGCTGTGCATCAGGATATAGAGCAGGGCGCCGGCGAAGGCCACCTTGTTGCCGGAGGCCAGCCCCAGGAAGATGAAAGCCAGCTGGCTGATGGTGGAGTAGGCGATGATCCGCTTGATGTCGGTTTCCACCATGGCGGCCCCGGCCGACACCAGCGCGCTGGCGCCGGCAAGGTAGAGCACCGTAGTGGAGAACCAGTCGGGGGCGGCGAAGGTCACGCCGAAGATGCGGGCGTAGGCGTAAACGCCGATCTTCACCAGCACGGCCGCGTGCAGCAGCGAGGTAACGGTGGAAGGGGCCACGCCGGCGTCGGGCAGCCAGGTGGAGAAGGGCAGCGTGGCGGACTTGGACAGGATGCCCGCCAGGATGAACAGCGCGGCTACGCCGGAGATGGCCTGGCCGTGCAGCGCGCGCAGGTCGAGCGAGCCGTTGTCGAAGTAGACCATGATGATGCCGACCAGCATGCACAGCGCGCCGAAAACGGTCACCAGGATGGTCTTGTTTGCCTTGGCCACGTCGCGGTTGGAGCGGAAGAAACCCACCAGCCGCCAGCTGCAGAAGCCGGTCATTTCCCAGAACACGTACATCCACAGGAGGCTCGAAGAAAAGACCAGTCCCATCATCGAGCCGAGGAACAGCACTACCATGGTGTAGTATTCGGTCTGGTTCTCGTAGTGGGAGATGTAGTCTATGGAGTAGATCAGGATGATCGCGCTTACGAAGGCCGAGATGGAGGCCATGAAGACCGAGAGCAGGTCGGCGCGCAGGATGAAGTCCAGGCCCAGCGGGAAGCTCAGTCCGAAGTCGGCGGTCTGGCCGGAGCCCGCGAAACTTAAGAGGGAGGCTGCGGCCGCGAAGGTGAAGAGGCCCAGCAGCAGCGCCAGGGTGTTCCTGGCCGTGGTGGAGATCTTTGCCGCTAGCGGGAGAAGGAAGGCGCCGAATACCGGGACTGCTACCGCGGAGATGAGTATTTTAATAGGGAGATCCATATGTTGTCCTTATTTATATTATATGAAATCGGAAAAAAACCCGCGAAAAGAAACGTTAATGAGGGTATAAGCGGAACTAATACTACGACGGGCTGGGCGGGCGCGGCGCTTCGTGGCGAAGCGCCGTCCGCCCGCCCTTGCCTGCCTACAGGGGAATGTTGCCGGTGCGCGTCTGCTCGCCCGGGATGCGCTTGCCGGCCAGCACGGCGAAAGCCGCGATCAGGCGCTTGCGGGTCTGGGCGGGTTCGATCACCTCGTCCAGCGAGCCGGTGGAGGCAGTCTGGTACGGGGAGGCGAACTTGTCGGAATACTCCTTGGCGAGTTTCGCGCGCAGCGCGTCCCTCTCTTCTTCCTTGGCCTCTTTGATCTGGCGCGAGTACAGGATCTCCACCGCGCCGCGGGGACCCATTACGGCGATCTCGGCGGACGGCAGCGAGAAGTTGAAGTCGCCGTTCATCAATTTGGAACTCATGGCGATATAAGCGCCGCCGTAGGCCTTCCTGAGCACCAGCGTCACCTTGGGAACCGTGGCTTCGGAGTAGGCGTAAAGGATCTTGGCGCCGTGGCGGATGATGCCGCCGTGTTCCTGCGCCACGCCGGGCCAGTAGCCGGGCACGTCCACCAGCGTGAGGATAGGGATGTTGAAGGAGTTCAGGAAGCGGATGAAGCGCGCGGCCTTGTCGGAGGCGTTGATGTCCAGCGCGCCGGCCATGTGCGAGGGATTGTTGGCGATAACGCCCACCACCTCGCCGCCCAGGCGGATAAAGCCCACCGCCACGTTCTTGGCGAAATCATGGTGCACTTCCAGGAACTTGTGGTCGTCGGCGATCCACCAGATGATGTGGTTCACGCGGTAGGGCCTGCGGGGGTCCATCTCGCCCAGCTTCTCCATCAGCGGGATCTTGCGGTCGGCCGGGTCCTTGGTCTCGTGCGCGGGGGCTTTCTCGGCGCGGTTCTGCGGCAGGAAGCTCATCAGCTCCTTCACCTGCCGGAAGCAGTCCTGCTCGGAGTTGGCCATGAAGTGGCACACGCCGGACTTGGAGGCGTGGGTCATGGCGCCGCCGAGGGTCTCGAAATCCACTTCTTCGCCGGTGGCGGCCTTAACCACTTCGGGGCCGGTCACGAACATGTGGCTGATGCCCTTGGCCATGAAGACGAAGTCGGTAAGCGCGGGCGAGTACACCGCGCCGCCGGCGCAGGGGCCGAGGATGATGGAGATCTGGGGCACCACGCCCGAGTACTTGGTGTTGCGGTAGAAGATCTCGCCGTAGCCGTCCAGCGAGTCTACGCCTTCCTGGATGCGGGCGCCGCCGGAGTCAAGGATGCCGATGATGGGCACCCGGGCGTCCGCGGCCATATCCATAAGCTTGGCGATCTTGTCGGCGTGGGTGCGGCCGAGGGAGCCGCCGAGCTGGGTGAAATCTTCCGAGAAAATGGCGGCCAGGCGGCCGTTGATCCGGCCGAAACCGGTGATCACGCCGTCGCCCAGGATATGCTTGTCCTTAAGGCCGAAATCGGTGCAGCGGGTCTCCATCAGCAGGCCCAGTTCCTGGAAAGAGCCTTCGTCCGTCAGGTAGGCTATCCTTTCCCTGGCGGTCAGCTTGCCCTTGGCTTTCTGGGCCGCTATCTTTTCGGGAGGGCCGCCCGCTTCGGCCAGAGCGTGGGTTTCCCGGAACCTCTTGAGGGATTCCGAGACTACGCGGACCTTCTTGGGGTGGTTCTTCTTGCCGCTGGGCTGCTCGGCGCTGACTCCGGAAATAGGGTCTTCCATTAAATCGGCCATGGTGTTTCCTCTCTTTGAGCTGAAAAATCCAGTTGAGCGGTGCTCCCGTCCTAACCGCCGGGTAACGGGTTTAACTATATTTTACCTTTTTGGGAGGGGGTTGTCTGCCGCTACGGCTGTCCAGAAGCCTTCCGGGAACGGCCGGGCCTCCACCGAGAACGCCGGGCTGCCCAGTTCCTTGTAGCGCTCCAGGGCTTTGCCGTACAGTTCTATCTTCCCCCCCGCCTCCTTGACGGTCAGCGGGTCCGCGGTCAGGCCCAGCCCCAGCGCTTTCATCAGGGCTTCCTTAATGGTCCAGAGCCTGGTGGCTTCGGAAGGGTCCGGCGCCGGCAGTTCGGAAAGGTGGAAGTAGTCGCGGTACCAGGCCGGGTGCCTGTCCTCTATTTTCTCCAGGTCCGCGCCCAGGAAGGCCGAACCCGGTTTGAACGCCGCCATGGCCCAGCCGTTGGAATGGGAGATGGAGAGCAGGCTGTCTCCGCAGGAGGGCCGCCCAAGGCGGTCCATGCCTATCTCCAGGGAGGAGAGCGGGCCGGGAGCGCCGGTCTCTGCCAGCAGGTTCTTGGCCGCCAGCCGCCCGGCCAGCCATTCGGTGCGGCGTTTCTCCATCCGGAACGCGGCGTGCCGGAGGCCCTCGGCGGGCGACAGGGCGCCGCCCGCTTCTAGACCTTCCACCCGGAGGAACTTAACGCTTATCCCGGTTTTAGGCCAAGTTTCCATGTTTTTCAGCGTTCTCACCCTTCCTTATATAGGGGTGGGGATCATCGCGTAATCGCGGATCTCGGCCGTCAGCTTGAAGTCGCCGTCGAAAGCCCAGGCGTCGTACAGGCTCCGGCCGTCCTCGGTGCGGCCTTTGAACTGGCCGTAGAGGAACAGGGTATCCGGGTCCGTGCCCTCGTGGTCGCTTACTATGGCCGCGCCCACCGCGTCGGGCAGGGCCATGGCCCGGTCGAACTGGATGTCGCGCCAGCCGCAGGCCTGGAACAGCGCCTCGAACACCAGCGGGTGGAACACCAGTTTCTGGTTGTGGCCCGCTTTCCAGAGCGGGGCAAGCGGCCGCTTGAATACGGCCAGCACGGAATTCTTGTCCACCGAAATTATGCCGTCCAGCACCTGGAAACTGGGCCCGTGGAAGTAGGTCTTGTAGATGGTCGCCGCGTCGGCCTTGTACTTTTTCCCCTTCGGCAGCACCGGGTACATTGATTCCTTCCAGGCCGACTCGGCCTTTTCGGAAGACACGGCTTTGAAGTGCGTGCGGGTCTGGCCCAGGCGCAGGCCCTTGGGGCTGATGAAGTCGGACTCCATGCGCATTTCGGCGCCGGAGTCGGCGGCCGCGGCCCTTATCCTGATCTCGGCGGGCTTGTTCCGCAGCAGTTTTATCGGCACGGCGAAACGCACGCCGGTAAGCGCCTTGGGGGGCGCGCCTTTGAGCAGGGCCGAAGTTTCGGCGAAAGTTTCCAGGCCCATCACGCCCGGCACGTAGGGCGTGCCGTTAATGGAATGGTCCAGCAGGTAGGGGTCCTGTTCCAGCGAGAACTCCTTAACTGCGGAGAGGCTCTCCCCCTTCAGCAGGTCCTCCACCCGGGGCGCGAAATGCGACCCGGTGGCGCCGGACCCGGAGAAGTTCGGTTCGTAGAACAGCTGCTTGTCCCAGTCCATCTTGCCGAGGCTGCCGGAGAGGATGATCTCCGGCACCTTGCCGAAGGCCAGTTCGTCGATAACGGCCTGCATGCCCTCTTCGGGGTACAGGAATTCCATCTCCTGGGATTTCAGGAAGGCTTCCACGCCGGGTCGGGCGCCCATGCCGATCTGCGCGTAGCCGGTCATGTCCACGCTGAAAGCGCGCACGCCGCGGTTGGTCTGGCTCACGCAGAACTTGGCGATGTAGTCCGAGGCCGCGGCGTAGTCGGTCTGGCCCAGGTTGCCGAACTTGCCGGCTATGGACGAAGCCATCACCCAGAAGCCCTTCTCCTTGATCACGCCGGACTTCCACAGGTTGATGGCGGAGTCGGACTTGGTCTTGAAGATCAGCACGAACTCCTCGATGGTCTTGTCCACGGCGAGCTTGGAGCGCTCGAGGCCGGCGAAGTGGACCACGCCGTCCAGCGGCCCGAGGTCCGCCTTTATGTTCGTCATCACCGAGTTGAAGCCCTCGATGTCGTTGACGTCGCAGCGGTAGTAGGAGACCTTCACGCCCATAGCGCGCATGATCTCCAGGTTGTTGTGCGCGTCGGCGGCGTTCTGCAGCTTGGTGAACTCGCGCTCGAGGATGGCCGGGGTGGGTTTGTCCACGGTGGCTTTAATTTCGTTCCAGAACTCGCCCATCTTGTAGGCCTTGATCTCGTCCGGGCTCATCCCGTTAAGGCGTTTCGCCTTCTCGGTCAGCTCGATCATGTCCAGGATCACGATGTTCGCCTTGTGCTGCTCGACGAGCATGCGGGAGAACATGGCGCCCAGGCCCCGGCCGCCGCCGGTGATCATCACGGTCTTGCCTTCAAGCTCGGTGGTGCGGCGGGACTTGTCCAGCGCGGCGGGCTTGCCCACCATGGTCCAGCGCTTGCCGTCGGCGTAGCCGATCGCCAGGCGCTTGTCGGAGTACAGGATCTCGTAGAAGGTCTTCTGCACGATCACCTGGTTGGAGGAGCTGGGTTCGAAATCCAGCATCTTCACCACGCTTCCGTCGAACTCCTTGCGCAGGCACAGTGTGGGGCCGTGGATGGCGCCGTAGACCGGGTCGTAAGCTTCGCTGGTCTTGTAGCCGAAGCCGCCGTCCAGCGTGGTCACTACCGCCATGAAGGTCGAGAACCCGGCGTCCTGTTTCTGCAGGCCGGCGCCCAGGAACTTGGCCGCCATGAACAGCGGCAGCGCGTAGCGCTTCATATCCTCGAGCGCGGCCGTCTCCTGGGAGAGCGACTTCACCATGCAGCCCGGCAGGTAAACTATGCCCTGCGTGTCGGGGTGAGCGGCGGCGAAGTCGGTCAGAGCCTTCTCCATGGCCGGGAGATCCTTGAAGTCCACGGTGATCGTGTCCTTGATCTTGGTCTTGGCCGGCGTGAAGATATAAGAATCGGCGCGGTGCTTGTTCAGCTCGGCGCGGAAAGCCTTGGCCAGGTCCAGGTCCTCGGCGAAGATCGCCACGGGGCGTTTAGGGGCCAGCTTCTTTATCACTTCCTGCTCCACCGGCGCCGGGATGATGGCCGGCACGTAGCGGATGTGGCGCTTCGGGTGCGAAGCTTTCGTTGGCTCGGCTTTTTTCTCCGGCGCGGCGGCCACGCCCGGCAGGTCAGGCTGCACGGCTTTCGCCGCGGCGGGCGCGGGCTGCGGCGCGGGGGCGGCTGTTTCCCCCAGCACGAAGTTGATGCAGTGCCTTATGGTCGGGTAGTCCTTAAGGGAGATATTATCATTGCGGCCTATCTTGTAATGCTCGCGCATGGCGGCGAACAGCTCTGCCTGCTTCACGGTGTCTATGCCGAGGTCGGCCTCCATGTCGAGGTCCAGCTCCAGCATGTCCTTGGGGTAGCCGGTCTTGTCGGCGATCATGTTGAGGATCTCGGCCTGCACCGCTTCCGCGTTAAGTGACGAGGAATGGGCGGCGGGCTGAGCTGCCTGGGGCGCGGGGGCGCTTACCGGGGCGGCGGCCACTACGGGGGTAGCCGCAACGGCCACTTTCTGCGCAGGGACTGCTGCGGGCGCGGCGTGAACCGCGGGCGCTGTACCGGCTTTTTCCGACAGCACGAACTGGATGCAATGCCTGATGGTGGGATAATCCTTGAGGGAGATATTATCCTTGCGGCCGATATTGTAATGTTCGCGCATGGCGGCGAACAGCTCTGCCTGCTTCACGGTGTCTATGCCGAGGTCGGCCTCCATGTCGAGGTCCAGCTCCAGCATGTCCTTGGGATAGCCGGTCTTGTCGGCTATCATCGTGAGGATCTCGGCCTGCACGGCTTCCGCGTTAACGGAAGAAGTGTGGACTACGGGGTGCACCGCCTGGGGCGCGGCAGCTTTCATCTGCGCGGGCGCGGTATGAACCGCCGGGGCGGAACCGCCTTTCTCCCCCATCACGAACTTTATGCAGTGCCTGATGGTGGGGTAGTCCTTAAGGGAAATATTATCCTTCCGTGAGATGTCGTAATGCTCGCGCATAGCGGCGAAGAGCTCGGCCTGCTTCACGGTGTCGATGCCGAGGTCGGCCTCCATGTCGAGGTCCAGCTCCAGCATGTCCTTGGGGTAGCCGGTTTTCTCGGCGATCATGTTGAGGATCTCCGTCTTCACGGCTTCCTCGTTCATGCCGCCGGCGGCGGCCGCCTGAACGGGCTGGGGTTTTACGACGGGCGCGGGCGCAGCGACGGGGGCCGGGGCGGGCGCGGCGTGGGCCGCGGGGGCCGAACCGCCCTTTTCCGTCATCACGAACTTTATGCAGTGCCTGATGGTCGGATAGTCCTTAAGGGAGATATTATCCTTACGGTCGATCTTGTACTGCTCGCGGATTGCGGCGAAGAGCTCGGCCTGCTTCACGGTGTCGATGCCGAGGTCGGCCTCCATGTCGAGGTCCAGCTCCAGCATGTCCTTGGGATAGCCGGTCTTGTCGGCGATCATGTTGAGGATCTCCGTCTTGACGGCTTCCTCGTTCATGCCGCCGGCGGCCGGGGCCGGGGTGGCCGCTGCGGTCGCTTTCTGCGCGGCAACAGGCGCGGGCGCAGCGACGGGGGCCGGGGCGGGCCCGGCGTGGGCCGCGGGGGCCGAACCGCCCTTTTCCGTCATCACGAACTTTATGCAGTGCCTGATGGTCGGGTAGTCCTTAAGGGAGATATTATCCTTGCGGTCGATCTTGTACTGCTCGCGGATGGCGGCGAAAAGTTCGGCCTGCTTCACGGTGTCGATGCCGAGGTCGGCCTCCATGTCGAGGTCCAGCTCCAGCATGTCCTTGGGGTAACCGGTCTTTTCGGTTATCATCTGCAGGATCTCGGCCTTAACGGCCTCTTCGCTGAGCCCGGCGGCGGGCGCGGCGGCAGCGGCGGCCACAGGCACCGGCTTGGGAGCCGGCGCGGGCGCGGCGGCGGGGATCACCACGGGCTCGACTTTGGGAGCCGCGCCGTGCGGCTTGTGCCCGGCGACCTTGTTGTCCTTTATCCTGAGGGTATTGAAAGCCACTTCCAGCTCGGCGGCCTGGTCGCCGGAGATCTCTTTCAGCCAAGCGGTGTAGCGGGCCGGGTTCTCGTAGCGGGTTTCCCCCGCCTTCCAGACGCGTTCCATCATGGACATGGCCATGTGCGAGCCGAAGCCGGCCGCGAAGCGCAGCGCGTACTTCAGGTCGTAATGCCCGCCCTTGGAGAGGTTGATGCCGGCCAGTTCGGGGTCCGGGATCTTGTAGTTGGCGATCGGGGGGATGATGCCGGTGTTGAGCGCGCGCACGGCGACCACGTCCTCCAGGGACGCGCCCATGGTGTGGCCTGTGAAGCCCTTCACGTTGCTGACCACCACTTTGTCGGCGGCGGCGCCGAAGGCGCGGCGCAGGGCCTTCACTTCGGCCGAGGCGGAGCCGCCGCGGGCCGGGGTATAGGTCTCGTGCGACATGAACATCGTGTACGGGGCTATCTCTTCCTTCTTCAGCCCGTAGATGCGCTCCACCTTGGCCACGAACTTCTCCATCACGGAGGAGACGTGTTCGGTGTCCAGGCGGGTCACGTGGAAGGCCGAGTTGGCGCACTCGGTGAGCAGCAGCCGGGCGAGCGGCACCATGCCGCGGCCGCGGGTAAGCGTTTCGTCCTCTATCACCATGCCTACGGCGGCCGAGCCGGCGATCAGGCCGTGGCGCCGCAGGTCGAAGGGCAGGGCCGCCTCGGAGACGTTCTCCTTGGTGGTGGCGGTGCCGGAGGCGAGGAAGCCGGGCATGGTCCAGCCCTGCATCTCGCGGTTGGTCACGTCGTCGGCGGAGATCACCACGACGCGCTTGCACTTGCCGGCGCGGATCCAGGACTCGGCCGTGAAGACGGCTTCGGTGGTGGAGGCGCAGGCCGCGCTTATATGGATGGCCGGGCCTTTGGCCCCCACCCACTGCGCGAACTGGGAGTCGGCGATCGGGATCACCTTCAGCAGGAAGTTCTGGCTGAAAGCGTAGGGATCTTTTTCCGCGTTATAATGCGGCAGCTGGACCTGCAGCCAGCCGCGGAGCTCGGCCTTGTCGCTCTCGTTGGGGAGCTTGTCCACTATGGAATGGTACAGGTCCCAGAGCTGGGCGGCGTTCTTGTCGGCGTACTTGTGGTTGAAGTAGCCGGCGGCTTCCTTCAGGAGCGGTTCGCTGACGGGGAAGGCGGAGGCGAACACCACGCCGGTCTCGGAGGCCAGCGGCTCGGGCAGGGCCCATTTTTCGGGCAGGTAGCTCCCGGTGGTGGTCTTCTTGTAATAATGGATCAGCGGCAGGCCCGCGTCCTTCATCGCCAGGACGCCGGCGCCTATGGCCATCTTGAACGTGGTGCCGAGGGCCTTGGCCACGGTATGCGGCAGGCCGAATTCCTTCTCTATGTCCAGGTGTCCCACGCGGGCGGAAAGTTTAATGGCCTGGTCCGCGGAATTGATCTTCTCGATAGTGTGGTTGCCCGTCGGGGATTTCACCACGCGCACGATGTTCTTGTCTATCTGCTCGGCGCGCCAGGCGCCGGGGATGGACTCTATCATGTTCTTGCCGTCCAGGATCTCGTCCAGGTTGTGCTCGCGGAACAGGCTGTCCCAGGTGCCCGGCGTGCCGCCGGCTATGCCCGAGACCGCCAGCGGGTTGAAGTTGAAGCCATAGCTTTCGGCGAAAGCCGCTTTGTCCGCCGCTAACGGCGCGGCGGAGCTGCCGGAGGAAACCGGCGCGGAGACCGGGCTGTTAACCTTCAGCGCCCAGTTCTGGTAATACGGGTTGAAGAACGTGCCGCCGTTCTGCGGGGCTTTGCCGTCCCACTTCACGGGGATGCCGAGCGCCGTCATGTTGGCCAGCAGGTCGTTGAACTCGGTGATGCCGCCGCGCTTGGGGTGGTTGGACGCCAGCACGGTGATGTCCTGCTTGTCCTTCAGCGTGGAGGTGGCGAACGCGCTCAGCACGCGCTTTGGGCCGCACTCTATGAAGGTGCGCACGCCCTCGGCGTACATGCGCTCGAGCTGCTTTATGAACTCGACCGGGCTGGTCATCTGCTTGATCAGCATGTCGTAAATGCCCTGCGTGTCCGTCGGGAAGAAGTCCGCGGTCACGTTGGACAGGATCTTCATGTCGGCGGGCTTTATGGGGATGTTCTGCAGGAAGGCGCGGTACGGGCCCATGGCCGGGCTCACGATCTCGGAATGGAAAGCGTGGCTCACCGGGATCTCCCCCGCTTCCACGCCCATGTCCTTGAACATCTGCACGGCCTGCTCCACGGCCTTCGCCTCGCCGGCTATCACGGTCTGCAGCGGGCAGTTCTTGTTGGCGCAGATAATGTAGCCCTTTATTCTCTTGAGCTCCACGTCCACTTTGTCGCAGCCCAGGGCCACGGAAGCCATCTTGCCGGGGTCGGCAACCCGCACGTTGGCCATTTCCTTGGCGCGGCTGGTCACGGCTTTCAGGCCGTTCTCGAAGGTGAAGATGCCGGCCGCGGTGGCGGCGGCGTACTCGCCCAGGCTGTGGCCTATGGCCATGTCGGGCTTAATGCCGAATTCTTTGAACAGGCGGTACATCGCTATGTCCGCGGTCATCATGGAGGGCTGGGTCAGCTGGGTCTGCTTTATGGCGGCCTCGCGCCTGGCCAGTTCTTCCTTGCCCTCGCCGGGCTTGCTCCAGATGGCTTCGGTCAGCTTGATGCCGATCATCTTGTTCAGGATCACGTCGGCTTCGTCGAAGGTTTCCTGCACCACCTGGTACTTGGCGGCGAGGTCGCGCATCATGTCCACGTACTGCGAGCCTTGGCCGGGGAACAGCAGGCCCACCTTGGCCTGGTTGGTCCCGGTCTTGAAAGTGTAAACGCCTTTCAGCTTGAAGTTGAGCGGCGGCTCGGTCCAGGTTTCCGGCTTGCCGTTCTTGACCAGGAACTCCACTTTGTCGGTAAGGTCTTTCGGCGACTTGGCTACGATGGACACGCCGAAGGCGGCTTTGGCCTTAGTCATGGAAGGCTGCGCGTAGACGGCCAGGGGGTAGGCTTCCGGCCATTTTGAGAACGTGCCGGCGGCGGCGTCCTGCGCCTGCTTCAGCACGTCGGCAGGGGTAGCGCCGGTAAAGGTGACGGCTTCGCCCTGGATGGCGGCGAAAGGCGCGCGGGGATTTTCCACGACTTCGACCGAGGCGCGCGGGGCTTCGGTCCCGGCCGAGGCCTTGGCCGAGCGGGGGTGGTTCGGGCCGGTGTACTCTTCCATGGTCACGTGGAAGTTGGTGCCGCCGAAACCGAAGGATGAAACGTTGGCGCGGCGGATGCCGTCCTTTTTCCAGGGTTCGGCTTTGTCGATGACCTTGAAGAGGTTCAGGTCGATGCCGGGGTTGGGCTTGACGTAATTGATGGAGGTGGGCAGCGTCTTGTTGTAGATGGCGAGGGCCGTCTTGGCGATGGAGACCGCGCCGGCCGCGGCCTTGGAGTGGCCGATCTGGGACTTCACCGACGTGAGGCCAAGCTTCTTTCCCCCGCCCATGTGCGGGCCGAACACTTCGCCCAGCACCTGCACTTCGGCGGCGTCGCCTACCTTGGTGGCGGTGCCGTGCGCTTCCACGAAATCCACGTCGGCCGGGGAATAGTCCACGCCGGCGAACGCGTTCTCTATGGAGATCTTCTGGCCTTTCGGGTTGGGGGCGGTGATGCCCTTGCCCTTGCCGTCGGAGGAGGCGCCCACGGAGTTGATCAGGGCGTAAATTTTATCGCCGTCGCGCACCGCGTCGGACAGGCGTTTAAGGATATAAATAGAGACCGCTTCGGCCATCACGAAGCCGTTGGCCCTTTCGTCGAAGGAGTAGGAGCCCTCGGCGGACAGCGCGCCGATCTTGCAGAACTTCACGAAGGCGGGCGGGCTCATCATCTCGTCCGCGCCGCCGGCTACCGCCATGTCGAACTTGCCCGCGCGCAGGCCCAGCACCGCGTAGTCGAGCGCGGCCATCGAGGAGGCGCACGCCGCGTCCATGGTCATGTTGGGGCCGTTCAGGTTGAAAACGTTGGCTATGCGGCCGGCCGTCACGTTCGACAGCTCGCCGGGCATGGTGTCCTCGGTGATGTTCAGGATGCCCTTGTCGATGCCGGCTTCGAACTCGCTGAGGATGGCGTCGCGCTTCTCTTTGGGCAGCCCGGAGAAAGAGGCGCCCTTGTTCAGCAGGTCCTCGTTGTAGAACTTGTACACGCGCAGGTCGGTCATTTCCTTGCGCATCGCGCCCATCGCGTTGCCGATCACGGCCGCGGTCATTTTGGGGTCGAAGGGCTTCTTGTCGTAGCCGGAATCCTCCAGCGCCATGCGGACGGCCTCTATGGTCATCTGCTGAAGGCGGGAGATCTGGTTGGCGGTCTGGGGCGGGATCTTGTACCGGATGGAGTCGAACTTGAAGCCTTCTATGAAGCCGCCTATCTTGGAATAGGTCTTGTCCGGGGCTTTATGGTCTTCCGAGAAATAGAGTTTCCAGTCCCAGCGGTCGGCCGGGACCTCGCTTACGCAGTTGCGGCCGTCCAGCACGTTCTGCCAGAACTGTTCCTTATTAAGGGCTTTAGGGGCTATTATTCCGAGGCCTACTATCGCTATTTTTTCATTATTCATAATCGTTGTACCTCATATTCCCGGCCTCCCCACCTGGGGACAGCCGGTTGTTTGGTTTAAATTTGTATGGAAAAACGGGTCAGATGATGCCGTTTAAGGATTTCATACTTATATTTTATGAAAAAAGAGGGGCTCAGGCAAGAATAAGAAATCCTAACCGCGAAGTGGCAGGCTCCAAAGTCCGCGGTTTAAGGCAAAAAGCGGCTTTGGCTCAATTTCTGGGGCTCATCAGGTAAAGTACCCCTTTCCGGGAGGAAAGAGGCGTGGAGTATTCGGTCTTATCCAGGATCTTTAGGCGTGGATCAGGGTTGAACGTTACTATGGCCTTGTAGTCTCCGGATTTCTGCCATTCCCATTCCCCTATCATGCTGAGCGGCTTCATGCTTTTAAGATAGGCCATTTTGTTTTCGTAATTGAACCAGGCCTGGTAGTCGAAGCCGTTTATGATCTGCCCCGGGTGAAAGTCCGCCCTGGGCCTGCCGGCCAGCTCCCACTTGGCGCTGTTCCAGGCCAGGTAGTCCTTTACTCCGGCCCAGCCCAGCCAGCCGCAAAGCAGCAGGGCCGCGGCCACCGCCGGCTTGTTGAAGCGCACGCCCCTGGCGGCGAAGACCGCGGAAACGGCGAACCAGGGCAGCAGCGTGAGCAGGTAGCGGTCGAAGAACTTGGCGCCGATCAGGGAAATGGCCAGTTGGAGAAAGCAGACGGAAAAGACGAAGCGCAGGGCGGAATTGCCGGCGCGCAGCGCCAGCCCCAAGACGCACATCAGTAAGACCGCGGAAACTATCGCCGCCCCGGTGGCCAGCAGCCAGAACCCCTGGCTGGCGAACAGGCCGGAGGGCTTGAGCTGCGAGCCGCCCAGCGTGAGCACCCCGAAGCCCGACCGCGCCATGGTGTTCTGCAGGTAAGGCAGCGGGCCGTTCATCAGCGCGAAAACTATAAGGACGGCGAGCGCCAGCCACGGGCCGAAGGAATTTATCCGGCGGTGCAGCCCGTTCCTTGAGGAGAACTGGGGCAGGCTGAACAGGTAGCCTATGGCCAGCGGCAGCAGCAGCAGGCCGGTCTCGATCATCGAGGCTAAAAGCCGGTAGAAGGCGTCGTTAAAGAAAGCCAGCGGCCTGGAGATGTGGCCCAGCGTGGCCGCCGCCACGTAATTTTCCGAGGCCCAGGTGGGGCCGTGGATATGGGTGAACCAGAAATGATAGCCCAGGATGGCCGCCGCGGGCAGCGCCCAGACGGCGGCCAGTTCCCGCCATTTAAAGCGGCCTTTGAAGAACAGGGAGAGGGTGAAGGCCAGCGGCAGCGCCACCGCCAGCTGGCGGGTTAGGTAGGCGGCGGCCACGCAGACCCCCGCCCAGGCCAGCGCCGGGGAATCCTCCGGGTCTTTCAGGCGCCGGATATAAAAATACATGGCGGCCAGCATCCACAGGAAATACTGGATATCCGTCATGAAGGAGTTCGCCAGCACCAGGTAGATGGGGTTCAGCGCCAGGGCCAGGCCGGCGGCCATCTTTTCCAGCGGGCCTATCTCGAACTCGTCGAGGATCTTTACGAACAGGAACAGCGCGCCGGCGGCTATCAGCACGTTGGCCACGCGCAGCGTGGCGAAGCTGAAGCCGAATAGTTTTGAGAAAAGAGCGCCGATGATGATGTGCAGCACCTGGGTAGAGGAGCCCCAGTCGGAAAGGGCCAGCCTGCCGGTCTCGGAAAGGGTGCGCACGGCCTGCGCGTAGGCCCAGTCGTCGTTGAGCGGGAAATTATAGGTCCACGGCGACAGCGTGGCCGCGAAAATGAGGAAAATTACAGCTACCGCGTACTTTTCGTATTTAACCACGGCTGACCCCTTAACTAACCCGCTTAAAGTATATAATATCACCGCGCTTTTTTCAAGATATTTAGGTATTTTGCGGTTTTTATGGTTTTGCTCTCTCTTTTAAAAAGCCGCGGTTAAGTATTATAATTGTCGTTCCACAAGTTAGAGGAGGCAGGCCGCATGGATACTCTGGTTCTAAGCAGGCTGCAGTTCGCCGTTACGGCGATGTTCCATTTTCTTTTCGTGCCGCTCACGCTCGGGCTGGGCTGGCTGGTCGCCTGGTTCGAGACGCGCTACGTCCGGACCAACGACCCGCGCTACCTGTCGCTGACCCGCTACTGGGGAAAGCTGTTCCTGATAAATTTCGCGCTGGGCGTGGTTACCGGCATAACGCTGGAATTCCAGTTCGGCATGAACTGGGCCGAGTACGCCAAGTACGTCGGGGACGTCTTCGGCGCGCCGCTGGCCATCGAGGCCACCACCTCGTTCTTCCTCGAGTCCGTCTTCATCGGGGTCTGGGTCTTCGGCTGGGGCCGCCTGTCCAAAAAAGCGCACGCCGCGGCCATCTGGCTGGTGGCGTTCGCCACCAACCTGTCCGCCCTGTGGATCCTGCTGGCCAACGGCTGGATGCAGCACCCGGTGGGCTATGTCCTGCGCAACGGCCGCGCGGAGATGGCGGACTTCGGCGCCATGTTCCTTAACGCCTACGGCTGGATCGAGTTCTTCCACACGGTGTTCGCGGGCTGGATCATCGCCGGGTTCTTCGTGATGGGCGTTTCAGCCTGGCACCTGCTGCGCAAGAACCAGCAGCCGCTGTTCCGCAAGTCTTTCGCCGCCGGGGCGTACTTCGCGCTGGCGAGTTCCCTGCTGGTGGCCGCCGTGGGCGACACCAGCGCGGTGAACACGGCGCATAACCAGCCTGCCAAGTTCGCCGCCATGGAATCCGTGTGGGAAACGCGCTCGAGCGCGCCGTACACGCTGCTCACCATTCCGAACCTCTCCGGCGAGGGCAACGCGGTGGAGGCTTTGAAGATACCTTATGCGCTTTCGCTGATGGCATTCCATTCCCCCTCCGCCGAGGTTAAAGGGCTTAACGATATTTCGCCGCAGGACCGCCCGCCGGTGCTGCCGGTGTTCCTGAGCTTCAGGCTGATGGTGGGCCTGGGTTTCCTGTTCATCCTGCTTTCCGCTATCGGCGTTTTTCTTTCCCGGAAAGGCCTGCTGGAGAATTACCCGCTGTTCCTTAAGGTGATGGTGTTCTCCATCCCGCTGCCTTACCTGGCCATCCAGCTGGGCTGGATAATTACCGAGATGGGCCGCCAGCCCTGGATAGTGTACGGGCTTATGCGCACCGCCGACGGGGTTTCGAAGACGGTGCTGCCGGCGCAGGTGTGGATGTCGCTCGGCGGCTTCGTGCTGTTCTACTCGGCGCTGGGCGCGGTGGATTTCTGGCTGCTGGCGAAGTACGCCCGCAAGGGGATGGAGACCTAGCATGGGGGCGGAACGCAAAACGCGCTCGGGCACACCGTGCCCTCGCTCCACATTCGGCTCCGGCGCTTACGCAAGCCGGAGCCTCACGAGGGTTTTGCTAACCCGCCCCCATGCTAGGTCTCTGGTTAGTTTGGAATAAGGAAATAATTTATGGATTACGCTAAGGTTTGGTTTATTTTCTGGGCGGTGCTGTGGACGGGGTATTTCGCGCTGGACGGGTTCGACCTGGGCGTGGGGTTCGCGGGCTGGCTGGCCGCTGACAACGACGAGGAGCGGCGCGGGGTCTTCGCTTCGGTGGGGCCTTTCTGGGACGGCAACGAGGTGTGGCTTATCACCGCGGGCGGCGCCACGTTCGCGGCATTTCCCGCCGTTTACGCCGGGCTCTTCAGCTGGCTTTACCCGGCGCTCTTCCTGCTGCTCTTCTCGCTGATCGCGCGCGGCGTGGCGCTGGAGTTCCGCGGCAAGGTGCAGGACGCCTCCTGGCGCCTTTTCTGGGAAAGGACCGCCGGGGTTTCCAGCCTGGCGGCTACGCTTCTTTTCGGGGTGGCCTTCGGCAATATTTTCCGCGGCCTGGAACTCAGCGTGGACGGCTACGGCGGCACTTTCCTCGGGCTGCTGAACCTTTATTCCCTGCTCACAGGCCTGCTGTTCTGCGCCTTCTTCGCCTTCCACGGCCTGGTCTGGCTTTCCTTCAAGACCGCAGGACCCTCGGCGGAGAAAGCCGCGGCTCTTGCCGCCAAACTCTGGCCCGCGCTGCTGCTGCTGGTGCTGGTCTTCGCCGGGGCCAGCTGGCGGCAGACGGGGCTTTACGCCAATTTCTTCTCGCACAAACTCCTTGTAGCGCTGCCCGCCCTGCTGCTCGCCGCGCTTATCGGCGCCCGCGCCCTGCTGGGGCTCGGCAGGCGGCACGGGGCCTTCCTCGCTTCCTTCTGCGCTATCGTCTTTTTCTCGTTCACCGGTTTCGCCGGCATTTACCCGGCGCTGCTGCCTTCGCGCGCGGACACGGCGTTCAGCCTTACGCTTTATAACTCGGCCTCCAGCGTTTACACCCTGAAGCTTATGACCTGGGTGGCGCTGGTCTTCCTGCCGGTCATCGTCTGGTACCAGGCCTGGGTGTACCGGCTCTTCCGGCAGCCTCTTACCGGGGAGGAGCTCAAAAGGAGCGGGATGTACTGAACGGCGCGTTCTATATTCTATTCCTATTTGCTAATATTAACCTTGGCATGAAAATAAAATTCTGGGGCGCGCGCGGATCCATCCCTGTGTCGGGGAAGAATTACATAAAATACGGCGGCTGCACCACCTGCGTGGAGGTCCGTTCCAAAAAGAACGAACTGGTGATCGTGGACGCGGGCTCCGGCATCCGCCTGCTCGGCAAGGAGCTCCTTAAGAATTCCCATAATAATTTCACCATGCTTTTCACCCACTCGCACTGGGACCACGTGCTGGGGTTCCCGTTCTTCGCGCCTATCTACAGCAAGAAGACGCACATAAAGATGATGGGCTGCTCCTATTCCCCGGATTCCGTCAGGGAGATCATAGCCAAGACCATGCAGCCTCCCGGCTTTCCGATAAAGTTCGAGGAGATTTCGGCGCGCTTCGCTTTCGACGCGATGTGCGCGGCCGGCTGCGATATCGGCGGCATGCAGGTTATCCCCATCCAGCTCAGCCATCCCAACAACGGCCTGGGCTACAAATTCTGCGAGGGCGGCAGGACCTTCGCTTTCCTCACCGACAACGAACTGGAGTTCATGCACCCCGGCGGCCGGACCCAGGAGGATTACGCGGCTTTTTCCCGCGGCGCGGACCTGCTGGTGCACGACGCGGATTATACCGACGCCGAATATCCCAGGCGCCGGACCTGGGGCCATTCCACCTGGCAGCAGGCGCTCGCGCTGGCGCTCAAGGCGGAAGTGCGCGCGCTGGGGCTCTTTCACCACAACCAGGACCGTTACGACTCCGAGCTGGACCGGATCGTGGCCGAATGCGGCCGCCGGGCGCGCAAGGCCGGTTCCAAACTGAAGATTTTCGCGGTACGCGAAGGTCAGGAAGTAAAACTTTAAACGGAGAAGCCAACATGCCTAAATTCAACCTGTATTCCGCCTGGATGGACCCGATGTTCTACCTGTGGGGCGCGGTTTTCGCCGCCGCCCTGGTGGCGCTGGTCTATTCCATAAGAAGGTATTTGGAGCTTAAGAACCAGGACGTCTTCGAAGAGGAAGAGCAGCCGGCCGCCGGGGCCGAAAACCCCTTTATCGTCTCCGATGTGCCGGCCGAACAGCCCGAACTGCTGCCCGAGCCCGCCCCAGTCCCCGCCCCCGAACCGGTCCGCGCGCAGCCAGAAGCGGCCCCCAAAGCTTACGCCGCCGCCGCGGAAAGCGCGCCCTCCGGCAGCCCCGCCGAAACCTTCGTGCGCGGCATCTACGAGGGGATCTCCGGCCTGGACGCCAGGCTTAAGGGCATAGAAACCCAGCTTTCCAAGGGCCGCGGCGGCAACGATTTCACCGTAAAGTTCCTGGAAGATATCCTCCAGGATATGGAAACGCTGGATAAGGCCAAGATAAAAGCCAGGATCGAGTACCTGGTTTCCGATCTTAAGAAATAATCCGTTCCAAAGTGAAGATCCTACAGGCTATACTGCTTGCCGCGGCGCTCGGCGTTCCCCGGGCGTACGGCGGCTTTTTTCCCCCCAACGCTTTTACCGACGACGCGCGCGGCCTGACGGCGGCTCAGTTCCTGAAGGTCCCTCCTTCCGCCAGATTCGCCGCGTTGGGCGGCTGCGGCCTGGCGCTGCGCGGGCCCGATTCTTTTTTTCTCGATCCCGCCGGCGCCGCCGCGGTCGAGCCTGGCGCCGGGGCCGCGTCGGCCTCTTACGAGGCCCTGCTGGGCGGCGCCTCCCGCACCGGGCTGGTACTCTCCCGCGGTTCTTCTGCCGGGGTTTTTTCCGCCGGCCTGCTCTACAACGACGCCTCTCCCGGCGAGGCGCTGGACGGGGCCGGCAGCGGCTCCGGGGCCGGGTTCGCCGCGTACGACGCGGCCGCGGGCGCAGGCTGGGCGCGCTCCTACGGCTGGGGCGACCTCGGGTTCAACCTGAAATATATCAAGTCGCGCCTGGCCGAGGCGTCCGGAGCCTCCGCGGCGCTGGACGCGGGCTTCATCGTCAGGGCGGTCCCGCCCTCCCGCACCGAGCTGGCGCTGGCGCTCAGGAATTTCGGGCCGCCGCTCAAGCTGGGCGGCGAAAAAGCCGCGCTGCCCTCGGAGCTGGCCGGCGGGCTCCGGTGGAAGTACTCCAATTTTTTGAATATATTTTTGGAAGGCCGCCTGCCTTCGGACCACTCGCCCTTCCTGGCCCTCGCCGGGGAATGGCTGCTGCCTTACGCGGAGGCTTCCGGGCTGGCGCTGCGCGCCGGCTTTAATTTCAAGAATTATTCGGACCACGGCTTCATGGGCACTTTCGCGGGAGGCTTCGGGCTCAGATTCGGCGGGCTCACGCTTGATTACGCCTTCGCCCCTTACGGCAACCTGGGCGCGGCGCACCGCATGACCGCGGGCCTGGCCTGGGGCGGTTCCGGGGAAGCCGCGCGAGCAAAGAAGCCCGCGGACCTGCCCCGCAAAGCTGCGCTGGCGGTAGCGCCTTTTTCCGACGAGCAGGGCGTTACCGGGACCGAAGCCGCTGTGGTTAGGAACCTGGTGGAGGCGGAGCTCGGGAAGACGGGGGCTTTCAGGCTGGTGGAAAGGACGAAGCTGGATTTTATCCTGGCCGAGAAAAAAATAGCCTACGCCGGGCTTTCCGCGGATAAGGCCGCCGCCGAGCTGGGCAGGCTTTCCGGGGCGCGGCTGGCGGTCTTCGGTTCCGTCAGCAGGGACCAGAACGGCTACCTGGTAACGGCGCGGCTAACGGACGCCGCCACTGGGGAGATCCTGCGCACCGCAACGGCCGTCGCGGCCGAGGATTACCTGTTCCGCGACGCCGCCCGCCGCCTTGCCGCGGCCCTCGCCAGATAATTATTTCCCTTCGAGCTGTTTTACCCGCCAGGAATTCCTTACGTCAGGGTGCAGTTCCGCCGCCATCCTGGCGGCTTCCAGCGCCTTTTCCTTTTCTCCAAGCTTCTCGCAGACCTCGCTGAGCCGCTCGAAGCAGGCCGCGTTGGCCGGGTCTTTGGCTATATGATGTTCCAGCAGCCGGACCTCGGCGCGCTGCCGGCGGGCTATCCTGGCCGCGCGCGCTTTATAAGCCGCCTCTTTGTACGTTCCGAAGCCGGCCAGGGCCGCTATCAGCGCGATGTCGTACAGGAACGCCGAACTGCCCCAGCGCAGCAGGACCACGATGTTGGAGATATAGATAAGGATGATGACCAGGGAACCGATGAGGAAGGCGTCGGTGAAAGAAACGGAACCCTGCCGGTACTTTTTCTCTTTGCGCTCGAGGATCCAGACGAGCGTCCAGGCGTAAGCGAAACAGAAAACCGTGCAGTAGGCTACTATCCCGAGGATGCCCATCAGGCTTTCAGCCTGCGCTTTATTATGCGGAGCATCGGGGCGTGGATGCGGCCGTTAGTCGCCAGGGTCTCGGAGCCCATGGCCGCGCCGACCGCCCAAGCCTCGCCCGAAAAATCCGTTATCTTTCCGCCCGCTTCCTCCACTATCAGTTTGCCGGCGGCCACGTCCCACGGCTTCAGGCCGAATTCCCAGTAGCCGTCGGTGCGGCCGGCGGCCAGCCAGCACAGGTCCAGCGAGGCCGAGCCCATGCGGCGCACGTCGTGCGAGAGCTTCATGAACTCCGCGAAAAAGCCGCAGTAGAATTCCGCCTTCTCGGCGCGGTCGTACGGGAAACCGCTCACCAGCAGGGCCTTGGAGATCGCCGGCACGGAGGAGACCTTCAACTTTACGCCGTTGAGCCGGGCGCCGCGGCCTAGTTCGGCCAGGAACAGTTCCTTTCTGAAAGGGTCGTATACGCCTCCCGCCTTTACCACGCCCTTTTCCGAAAAACCTATGGAGACCGCGGCCGCGGGGAAGCCGTGCGCGTAATTGGTGGTGCCGTCCAGCGGGTCTATGATCCAGAGCCGCCCGTTGGGCCTTTCCTCCGCCGCGCTTTCTTCGGCCATGAAGCCGTCCCCGGGGAAGGCCTTGCGTATCAGCCCTATTACCTTTTCCTGCGCGGCCAGGTCGGCCTCGGTAAGCAGGTTGGCGCGGCCTTTAAGCTTGTAGCTCACCTTGCGGAATTTGTCCGCCAATATTTTCCCCCCGGCCAGCAGGGCTTTTTTGAGGATGGCTGTTTCTTTCATCGTTTCCTTCTTAATGCCAGCCTGGCCGCGGCTTCTTCCGCGGACATGGCGTGCTTTATAACCTTAAGGCCGCGCCCGGGCAGCGCGCGGCGCGCCGTCCGGAGAAAGCCCTTTCTGAAATAGTCATTGGCCATCAGCCCGCCCGCCAGGGAAAGCCTTACTTCCCCGCGGCCTTTCCCCGCAGCCTCCCTGACCAGCGCCGAAAGCTCGTGCCAGGACGCCGCGGCCAGCAGGGCGCAGCCGTTCTCGCCGCGTTCGGCTTTGGAAAGCAATTTGACGGCATGCGCCGCCGTGCGGCCATGCGCGGCCTTGGCGTCGTCGGGCTTGCGGCCTAGGTTATGGAGGTAGCAGCGGCCAAGCCAGCGCCCGGAGCCCGGGTCGCCCGAGGGCGGGTTAAAGCCGCCGGTCTTTTTGAAGGAACCGGGTTTCCCGCCGAAGACAACGGCCCCCGTGCCGGCTATCAGCAGCAGGCCGTGCCCGCCCCGGAAAGCGGCGTAATGCGCGGCCTCGGCGTCCGAGACCACGTCCACAAGGTTGAGTTTGCCCGCAAGGGCCCTGAACAGGAAGGTTTTTTTCCACTTTTCGCTGAAAACCCCGCGGGAGGCTATCACCAGCGGGGCGCCTGCCGCGCCCCAGCCTGAAACCAGGGGTACCAGCCTTGCCGGCAGGGAGCGCAGCGGGGCCGTTCTGAAGCGCGCGTTTTTAAGCCGGCGCAGCCGGCGGTCGAAAGCCGCCACGCGGGTCCAGGTGCCCCCCCTGTCCACGCCCAGCGCCGCTATTTCGAGGATCTTTCTCCCGGCTTTTTTCATGTGTCCCTGTGTCCTTGACGACGGGAATACCTTAATGATATCATATAAGCATACACTCAGTCCCTATGATAAGACAGGCAGACAGCATAAACCTCTCAGAGATCTTAAATCCCGAAAACATAATTTTCATGGAAGGCCCGCTTTCCAAGGAAGAGGCCGTGCGCCGTCTTACCGAAAAGATGCTGACGCAGGTGGAAGGTATCATCGGCCGCAAGGCCCTCTTCGACCGCGTGGCCGAAGTCGAGAAGCTCAACCAGGTGCTGGAGAGCGGCTTTTATATCCCCCACGCCAAGTTCCCCGAACTGGACGCTTTTCACGCGGTGCTCGGCATCTTCCCGGAAGGCTTTACCGACCCGGGCACCGGCCTTAAGGTGAGATCGGCGCTGCTGCTCCTTTCCCCCCATAAGCCGGCGTTCTTCCAGCGCCACCTTAACATGCTCTCGCTCCTTTCTCAGACCTTCCAGCCGGAATTGATAGCGAAACTGGCCGCGCTTAAAACCCCCGCCGCCGCTGCCGCCCTGCTGAAAGGCAAGTGAGCCGCCGCTTTCAGTCCCCGCCTTTAAACAGATATAATTGATCTATGGTCCCTAACCCGCGGTTCAAACAGGTCCTGGTGCTCAGCACCGCGATGCTCACTTTCATCTCCTTCTGGAAAGCCGCTTCGGTGGTGCTCTGCGACATGGGCTCCAGCGCCTTTTACGCCGGCGGCATAGCCATGAACGCCTTCGGGCCGGCCTTCCCCTGGTACGTCCTGGCCGTCATGCTGTTCTCCGGCATCATGCTGATGGTCTACGTGGAGTCCTGCGCCATGTTCGTGCGCGGCGGGGTTTACAGGGTGGTCAACGAGGCCATGGGGCATTCCATGTCCAAGGTGGCGGTTTCCGCGCTGATGTTCGACTACATGATCACCGGCCCGGTCAGTTCCGTGTCCGCCGGCCTTTACGTTTCCAGCCTGCTCTACAACATCCTGCCGCTCGCGCACATCAACTGGCACGTTCCCCACAAGCTTTTCGCGGTGATCTTCGCCGTGGTCGTAACGGCGTTCTTCTGGCGCGAGAACATCAAAGGCGTGGAGGAGTCCACCGACAAGAACTTCAAGATCATGGGCTTCGTAACGCTGGTCGGGGCCGTGCTCATAGGCTGGTCGCTGGTCACGGTCTACCAGCGGGGCTTCACGCTGCCGCCTTTCACGCTTAAGTTCACGCCCGAGTCGCTCGGCTGGATGTCCCATTTCCCCCTGCTGCAGACCATAGGGCTCGTCGGCATCCTGATGGCTTTCGGCCACTCCATCCTGGCGCTGTCGGGCCTCGAAACGCTCGCCCAGGTCTACCGCGAGATAGAAGACCCCAAGATCAAGAACCTTAAAAAAGCGGCCTTCACTATTTTCCTTTTCTGCCTGATCTTCACCGGCGGCCTTACCTTCCTGGCTTCCTCCATAATCCCGCCCGAACTGATCGGCGGGAAATACCTGGACAACCTCCTCTCCGGCCTCGCCCTCGAGCTCAACGGGCCTTACTGGGCGCGGCTTATCCTGCAGGTTTTCGTGGTGGCCTCCGGCAGCCTGATGCTGGTGGGCGCTGTGAACACCTCCATGGTCGGCTGCAACGGCGTGCTGAACCGCGTGGCCGAGGACGGCATCCTGCACGACTGGTCCCGCCACCTGCACAAGAAGTATGGCACCACCTACCGCATGATCAACATGGTGGCTATCATCCAGATCATCGTGATAATCATTTCCGGCGGCGACATCTACCTGCTGGGCGAGGCCTACGCTTTCGGCGTGCTGTGGAGCCTGGTCTTCATGACCTTATCCCTTATCATCCTCAGGTTCAGGAACGACATCGACCGCGAATCCATGTTCCCGCTTAATATAAAAATGGGCAAGGTCTATTTCCCGGCCGGCCTCAGCGCGACTTTCGTGATCCTGATCTCCGCCAGCCTCGTGAACCTGCTGACCAAGCGGGTGGCCACCGTTTCCGGTATCGCTTTCACCGTCGTGTTCTTCGCCATCTTCCAGGTCTCCGAGATCATGAACAGGAAAAAGACCCAGTTCTACGCCCCGGACGACGACACGCAGGAAAAGATGAACCTGCGCCGGGAGTCGGATATCGCCACCATCCTCCCCGAGCTGAACAAACCTAAAAAGATCCTGGTGCCGGTGCGCAACCCCAACAACCTGCTCCACCTGAAGAGCGTCCTCGAGACCGCCGACGACGAGACCACGGATATCATCGTGATGGCCGCCAAGATCTCCAAGGGCATGGAACTCGAAGGCGAGACCGGCGAGATCCTGCCCGAGGACAAGGACCTGTTCTCGGACGTGGTCCTGCTGGCCGAGAAATACGGCAAGACCGTAAAGCCGCTGCTGGTGTTCTCCAACGATCCCTTTTATTCCATGGCCCAGGTGGCGCAGGCCGCCGGCGCCGACGAGATCGTGATGGGCGTGTCCGGCTCCACCGGCGCCGAGATCCAGCTCGAGCGCCTGGCGATGGCCTGGGGCATGCTGAAAAAAGCCGACGCCCCCGCCAAGCCCGTGCTGGCCAAGGTGGTCTGGGAAGGCCGGCAGATGACGTACCAGCTCGGTTAAATACACACGGGGTGAACTTATGGCTATAAGAAGGATCTGCAAATACGGCGAGAAAATCCTGGAGAAAAAGACCAGGAAGGTGAATTTCGACGAGCTTAAGAAGGAGCTTCCCGCCCTGCTGGCCGACATGTTCGAGACCATGGACGCCGTGGGCGGCGCGGGCCTGGCCGCCAACCAGGTGGGGCTCGACCTCAACCTGGCGGTCATCAAGATCCTGCGGGAGGACGAGCCGGCGCTCAGCATCGTGATCATGAACCCCGAGATCGTGGAGAGATCGGGCAGCATGTACGAGGAGGAAGGCTGCCTTTCCTTCCCCGGCCTGTTCGCCAAGGTCCGCCGCTCCGCCAAGGTCAAGGTGCGCGCGCTGAACGAGAAGGGCATGCCGATCGAGATCAACGCCGAAGGCCTGTTCGCCAAGGCGCTCCAGCACGAGATCGACCACCTGGACGGCATAGTTTTCATCGACAGGCTGCCGCTTATGTCCCGCCTCAAGATCAAGCCGGCGCTGATGAAGTTCAAGGCGCAGTGGAAGAAGATCGACGAGAGGAAGATGAAGCCGGACAAGCTGTAGGGTTTTTCATGGACAAACTCAGGATAGTTTTTTTAGGCACGCCGGAGATCGCCTGCGGCTTTCTCAGCCGCGTAGCAGCCACCGGCCACGACATCGCCGGGGTTATCTCCCAGCCTGACCGGCCGGTAGGCCGCGGGCTGAAGCTGTGCTGCGCCCCCGTCAGCGGCCTGGCCGGGGAGCTGAAGCTCAAAGTTTTCAAGCCGGGGTCGAAGCAGGAACTGCACGCCGTAATTTCGGACCTCAAGCCGGACCTCGGCGTGGTGGTGGCCTACGGCCGCCTGATCCCGCAGGAAACGCTGGCCCTCGCCCGCTATGGTTTTCTGAACGTGCACTTCTCGCTGCTCCCCAAATACCGCGGCGCCGCGCCGGTGCAGTGGACGCTCATCAACGGCGAGAAGGTCACCGGCGTTACGCTGTTCTGGCTGGACAAGGGCATGGATACCGGCCCGGTGTTCCTGCGCCGCGAAGTGCCGGTGCTGGAAGCCGAAGACGCCGCTTCCCTGTTCGCCCGCCTCACCGCGGTCGGCGCCGGACTGCTGGAGGAAGGCCTCGCCAAGATCTCCGCGGGCGAGGTAACCCGCGAACCCCAGGCCGGGGAGGCGTCGCTGGCGCCCAAGCTGACCGCCGCGGACGCGCTGCTGGATTTCTCGCGGCCGGCGGCAGGGCTGCTCGGCCGCGTGCGCGGGCTGGCCTGCGGGCCCAAGGCCCGGTTCTTCCTGGACCAGCCGGACGGCCGCAAACTGGCCGTGCAGGTGCTGGAAGCCGAGCTGCGGCCCGGCGCCGGGGCCGGCCCCGCCGGTACGGTCCTCTCCGTTGAGGCGGGCGCGGGCTTTATAGTAAGATGTGGCGACGGCGGGCTGCTCCTTAGAAAGGTCAAGCCCGAGGGGAAAAGGGAGATGCCCGCGGCCGATTTTCTTAACGGCCTCAGGCTGAAACCGGGCGACGTTCTTCGCTGAAGCGCGCGGCCAATAAGGAGCTACTCTGTGGGAATCAAAGAATTTTACCAGCGGCATTTTTCCGGCAACGACGAAAAAATACTCAGCCCGGGTTTCGCGCTCCGCGTAGGCGGGGTGGGACTCGGTCTTTTCCTTCTCACCTATTTCCTGTTCTCCTGGACCATGGAGACCGTGATCCACAACCGCAAAGAGGTCATCGTGCCGGACATTTCCGGCAAATCCTCCGCCAGCGCCCTGCAGACGCTCTCCGAGAGCAACCTGGCCCTCAGCATCGGCGGGTATGAGTTCAACGAGTCCGTGCCCATCGGCACCGTGCTGCGCCAGATCCCCGACGCCGGGACTTCCGTGCGCGAGGGCAAGATCGTGCGCGTGGTCTTCAGCCAGGGCGGCGAGTCGGTCTTTACCCCCAACCTGATCGGCCTGCCGCTCAGGAACGCCGAGCTGCTGCTGCGCCAGCGCCAGCTGGTGCTGGGCGAGGTCAGCGAGTCTTATTCTCTTAAGGCCGAGAAAGGCACCGTCCTGTCGCAGGACCCCAAGCCCGAGCTCAGCGTCTCCAAGAACACCATGGTGCAGGTGGCCGTTTCCGCCGGCACGCCGCCCGCCGGCATCGTCATGCTGCCCGATTTCCGCCAGAAGAAGAGCGACGAGGCCCAGCAGTGGGCCGCGCAGAACAGCGTCGCCCTTTCGCTGATCGAGGACTCCGCCTCGCTCTTCCCCGCCGGCACCATCATCGACCAGTCCCCGGCCCCGGACACCGTGGTTACGCCCGATTCCAAGATCACGCTGACGGTGAGCTCCCGCAAAGGCGCGGCTTCAGCTTCCGAAAAGGAGTTCCGCGTGCACTACGAGGTTTCGCAGAGCGGCGCGCAGCGCCACATCCGCGTGGTGGCGCTCGGGCCCGGCGGCGATCGCGAGATCTTCAACGGCCTGCGCGACCCTGGTTCCAAGATCGACCTCTCGGTGCCTTACGGAGGCGCGGTCAAGATCCGCATCTTCGTCAACGGCATCCTGGTGGAGGAGCGCCCCGTAAAATGAAGACCCTCCCCCTCCCCTCCGGGAAAGCCGCGCTGGTCCCCTCGGTGCTGGCCGCCGATTTTGCCTGCCTGGAGCGCAGCCTGGCGCCGGTAAAGAAACTGGCCGACTGGGTACAGGTGGACGTGATGGACGGGCATTTCGTGCCCAATATAAGTTTCGGGCCCGGCATAGTTTCCGCCGTGGCGCGCGCCGGCGGCCTGCCGGTGGACGCCCACCTGATGGTGGAGAACCCCGCGCTTTTTATAGACGCTTTCGCCAAGGCCGGGGCCGCCCTGGTGACGGTGCACGCCGAGGCCCGCAACGCCGCGGCCTGCGTCAGGAAGATAAAGAGCCTCGGGCTCAAGGCGGGCCTGGCCCTGCGGCCCAAAACGCCGCTGGCCCGCGTGCTGCCGCTGCTGAAGCAGTTGGACCTTATTCTTATAATGACGGTGGAACCCGGCTTCGGCGGGCAGGCCTTCATGCCGGAGATGCTGCCCAAGGTGCGCGCTGCCCGGGACCTGATAACCGTTTCCGGGCGCAAGATCTGGCTGCAGGCGGACGGCGGGATAAACGCCTCCACGGCGGTCCTCGCGGCGGGCGCGGGGGCCGATTCGCTGGTGATAGGCAGCGCGCTGTTCTCGGATAAAAAGCCCGCCGCCTTTCTGCGTAAACTCAGGTCAAGTCTGTAGCTCGGTATCCGGCCATGGCTAAAAAAATACTTATAGTGGAAGACGAAGACCTGATCGCCCAGGTGCTTTCCATCCGCCTCGAAGGGCTGGGCTACAAGGTCTTCACGGCTTCCGACGGCGAAGAAGGGCTGGCCGCGGTAAAGAAGGAAAAACCCGACCTCGTGATCCTCGACATCGGCCTTCCCCGGATAGACGGCAACACGCTCTGCGAACTGATCAAGACCGGCGAGGCTACCAAGGCCGTGCGCGTCATCATGCTTACCGGCAAACGCCTGGTGGGCGACATGGAGAACGCTTTCTCCGCGGGCGCCGACTTCTACGTGAACAAGCCCTATGAGTGGCCCCGGCTGCTGGGCCATATCCAGAAGCTTATAGGCTAGCCGTTCCCAAAGCGCCTCAAATATAATATAATTGTTCTGCACGCAAATCCGCCTTAGCGGACGCGTGACGGATTTTTTTGCCGCTCTAAGGGCCTGGTCCCGCGGGCGGCACAAGATAGTGTTCGAAGAGGCCCGCAGTCACAGCCCGCGGACATAGTTTCGTCGGAAGTTCCAAGGAGGATACCATGGCAGTAGTTCTTAGGCTTCAGAGGATCGGCAAGCGCACCCAGCCGCATTACCGGATAGTCGCCATCGAGAAATCGACCGGCCCCCACGGGCAGCCGCTGGAAGTTATCGGCCATTACGATCCCAAGGCCCCCAAAGACAAGGAAAAGGTCACTATCAACGCGGATAAGCTCGCCCGCTGGGTAAAGAACGGCGCGAAGCCTTCCGATACCGTCGGCTCGCTCATCACCAAGGCGGCGAAGACCGCCAAGGCCGCGGCGGCTGTTGTGACGAAGTAATTCCGGAGGCCACGCAATGAAAGAAGTTTTAATGTACATCATCGGCTCGCTGGTGGAAAACCCGCAGGCCGTTAAGGTAGGCGTAGCGGAAGACGGCGACGTGGTGCGCTTCAAGCTCAACCTCGCTTCCTCCGACCGCGGCAAAGTGATCGGCAAGGAAGGGCGCGTGGTGAAATCCATCCGCACCGTGCTGCAGGCCGCCGCCGCGCGCCAGAATAAGAAAGTCTACCTGGACATAGACTAAGTTTTGCGTATGCGCGTAGACGTGGTCACGCTTTTCCCCGGCATGATAGACCAGCCGCTTTCGGAAAGCATCGTAGGCCGCGCGCGCGCCGAGGGATTCCTCGAGCTCGGGTTCGCAAACCCCCGGGATTTCACCGAGGACCGGCACCGCACCGTGGACGACAAGCCTTACGGCGGCGGCACCGGGATGGTAATGATGGCCGAGCCCGTCTACCGCGCCCTGAAGAAAGTCAGGAAGAGGAACTCTCTGGTTATCCTCCTGACGCCAAAGGGCCGCTGTTTACAACAGTGCTCGGCTCGG
>JAJZPL010000053.1 GCA_021811185.1 bacterium | reverse complement strand
CAGCCTTCGCTTTGGCGCGCCTCTTTCGTGCCAGCTTATCCTGACCCCCGCCTCTAAAGACGAGAACAGCGCCGTCTTCAACATCGGCGACTCCACAGGGGGCAGGTGCGACAGCTATCTCGGCGGTACCGCCAAAGCGGAGAGATCCCCCGACAAGGGCAAGTTGGTCCTTACGCTCAACGGCCGCTCCGACGCCTACAAGATCCGAACTTATCTGGCCACGACCGGCGCCGCCGCCAAGACCGCGAAAGCCAAGACGAAGTAAAGGAGCGCGGGCAAGCGCAAAAGCAGGGCCGCCGGGCTTCCCCGGCGGCCGCGCTTTAAATGGTCCGGCAGTTAAGAACGTCCCTACCCCAGCAGCAGCTCTATCATTTCCAGCAGTTTCTCCTGGCCGAAGGGCTTCTTTATATAGGCGTCCGCGCCGCATTCCTTGGCGGCGGCCAGCCCTTTCTTAAGGCCGTCCGAAGAGAACAGTATTATCTTGGCCCCGCCGGCCACCGCGTTGGCGCGCAGCTGCCGGCACACGTCCGCGCCGCCCAGCGGCGCCATATGGTTGATGGCCAGCAGAAGTATAACGTCCGGCTTGAACGCCTCGGCGATGCTGACCACCCTGTCGCTGTGGTCCTGGTCTATCACCATCAGCACGTGCGCGCCGTTATCCTTCTCGAGCGTGGCCACGCAGAGCTCGGCCAGCTCCGTTCCACCGCCCACCAGCAATATCCTGGAAGCCTTTATCCCCATTCCCACATTCTACCAAAACCGCCGGGAACTCACGCTCCTCCCCCGGACCGCCCGTACTTAAGACCCAGCCGCCCCTGGGCCCTAGTGCCCTTGGAGAAAGTACGCGCGCGCGTTAGACTATACTCAGTAATTATTTTGGCGGGCGCGGAGATAAAATAATGAAAATATCCAACTCCAAAGCGGTTCTGGCGGCCTGGCTGATGTCCCTGGCCTTCTCCCTCAACGCTTCGGCGGCCGGCTCCTTCGGCCTGGATTCCCTTTCCGCCGGGGACATAACGGACCTCAGGATAGAAGTGCCGCAGGCCAGCCAGGCCGAAAGCGCCTCCGCCGCCTCCTCCTCCGCGGACGCCGCCCTCGCGGACGCCCTGACCCCCGCCCAGTGGGACGAGGTCTTCAGCGGGGAGCAGGAACCCGCCCTGGAGACGCCCTCCTACAACAAAGAACTACTCGGCGACTTCGCCGCCCGCTACGTGATGAACGGCACGCTGCAGTTCAACCGCTCCCCCAAGACCTTCACCACGCTGGAAGGCAAGGTCTACAAGGTGGTCAAGTTCCCCAAGTGGCTCAAGGACACCGGCAAAGCCGAACTCTGCATCGAGGGCTACCTCCGCCAGCAGGACAATACCGAGGAGCTCTCCATCGCCACGCTGCTGCCGCTCCACGCCGCCGACCAGTACAAGCCCTCCGCCGCCACCGTGGCCGTGCAGCGCCACCCCTACATCCTCTCCAAGGACTCCCGCGGCTATACCATCGCCAACGTCAACTGGGGCGTGCAGCATGACGCCCGCGGCAACCGCCTCAAGCGCGCGGACGGCATCTTCAAGTTCGACTGGCCCAAGGGCGTCACCGTGCGGCCCGACTTCCTGGAGCAGGCCTACGTCGGCAAGAAGAGCTACCAGGGCTTCCCCTACGCCGGCGCGCACGGCTTCCTGGCCTTCAAGTTCAAGCCCGGCGGCGTGACCGACGAGAAGGGCCGCTCGGTGCGCGGCCTGGTGGTCTCGCTCAACACCTACTCGCTGGTGCCCGGCGTGCAGAACCAGGGCATCATAGACGGCCTGCGCGGCCGCTACGCGGTGCACTATAACATCAACACCGCCGAAGGCTACGTGGAGGCCAACGTCTTCACCGACGGCAACCACATCACCCTCTACCCGCTCACGCTGGACCGCGCCCGCCAGGTGAAGCTGCTCGAGAACGCCATACAGCAGGCCACGGCCACCCGCACCGGCGAGATGTACTCGCTGGTCTACAACAGCTGCACCAACGCGGTGGTCTCCTTCGTCAACGGCGTGCTCCGCAAGGACGAGAAGATCAAGGAAGGCTGGCTGCCCGAGCTGGTGTACCGCCTGCGCGCCACCATCCCCGACGCCGCCACCTCCATGCTGACCAAGCGCGGCCTGCTGGCCAAGCCCCTGCCCTACGTGGACGAGAACAACTACCGGAACCTCTTCCAGAACTGAGCCGCCTGAAAAACAGAACCGCCGGGCATGCCCGGCGGTTTTGTTTTGTCTTGCCGCGAGTATCTCAGGAATGCAGCTTAGTGAGCAGCCAGGCCATGTTCTCGCCCAGCACCTTCATGGTCCGCATGCCTTCCTCGTCGCCTTCCACTTCCCCTACCTCGCGGCCGAGGGCGAAGTTCCAGTAGCTGGAACCGGGGATCACCATCTGGCTGATGGTGAAGAAATGATTGATACTGTCGAACACGTGCACCGCGCCGCCGCGCCGCACGGCCACCACGGCGGCGCCCGCCTTGCGCCGGAACAGCCCGCCGTTGGCCAGGGCCACGTAGCCGGCCCGGTCTATGAGCGCCTTGGCGTCGGCCGTCATGTCGGCGAAATAGGTGGGGCTGCCTATTATAATGCCGTCGGCCTCCACCATCTTTTGCAGGTAACCGTTAAGCCCGTCGTCCGGCAGCACGCACTTGCGGTCCTTGTTCTTAAAGCACATCCGGCAGGCCGTGCAGCCGCGCAGCGGCTTGCCCGCCAGCTGCACCAGCTCGGTGGCGTGGCCGGCGGCGGCAACCTCGGCCAGCACCGCCTTCAGCAATATCCCCGTGTTCCCGTCCTTCCTCGGACTGCAGTTGAAAGCCATAACCTTAGCCATAAGACCTCCTTACCTTCACGTTAAATGTAGCGCCTGGTGCGCGCTTTATATTCCTCGTAGGCCCGGCCGAAGCGCGCCAGCAGGAACTTCTCCTCCGCCAGCACTATACGGTGATGCGCCGTCACCGCGGCTATGCCCAGCGCCAGCACCACCGCGCAGCCGCAGTAGATCACCGCGCCGGCCGTCATCAGGTAGAGCCCGGCGTACAGCGGGTTGCGGGAATACGCGTAGATCCCGCCGGTGCGCAGCCGCGTGCCGGCCTTGGGAAGCCCCGTGGTATTGGCGTCGCCCAGCCCGGCATAGGCCAGCCACAGCACCGCGAACCCGCCCAGGAACAGCCCCGCCGCCACGGCCTCCAACCCCGGGGGCACCGCCACCAGCCGCATATTCAGCCCCAGGGCCTGCGCGAAGGCCGCCGCCCAGCATAAGACCGTGGCCAGCTTCCCCAGCACGAAAAGCCACTTGGCGACCGGCCGTTCGCCGTCGGTCTCAAGCCCGCGCGCTTTGAGCCCCTTCTCCTGAAGAGTGTTCAGCACGAAGAACCCCAGGAAGACCGCTATAAAAATAAACCTGACCATACCCCCATTCTACCAAAACAAAACCGCCGGGCTTCCCCGGCGGCCTCGCTCGCGCGAATAGTCAATTAGTAATCAGCGTCCCCTATCTCCCCGGCCGCTCCGGCACCACTTTGGTTTTGAACCGGGAGCCCTCTACCAGGGTAGGCAGTATCTTCGACAGGACCCAGCCGTTAGTACGCAGGTAGCTCTTGCCGTTTACGCGCATGCTCCACGGATAGGCCTTATCCCCGGTGGGCTTAAAGGCGCGCACCAACCGGCTGCCGCGGTACTGCTCTATTACGCATTCGGAATTCTTCATAGGTCAGCGCCAGACGCGCCGGGAGTGCACCTTGTCCTTGGCGCGGAAGGCCTTCTCCAGGTCCACGCCGTAGTAGCTGGCTATGGTGCAGACGTACATCAGCACGTCGGCGAGCTCCTCGCTTATGGTGCCCACCTTGGAGTGCTCGCCTATGGGCATCTTCTCTTCCTTCCTGATGGCCTTGAAAAGTTCCCCCATCTCCTCGCCGAGTATAAGGCATTTCTGAAGCGCGGTCTGGTGGCCGAACCCCCGCCGCTTCGCCTCGCGCTCGATATAGCGCTGCAGCTGCCCCAGCGTAGCCCTGGCGGGTAAACTTTTAGAGGTGGTCTTCATCCCTAAATTCTACAAAACAAAACCGCCGGGATGGCCCGGCGGCTTGGCTGACTATGCCAAATAGTCAATTAGTAAACAGCGTCCCCTATATCTCCCCCCCTACTCCTTGGCCTCCCTCTTGGCGCAGCGGAACGCTTTATTGAGTGTGGCTGCGGAGGGCACCGCGCCGCTTCGCGCGGAGCATCGGACTTTTCCACGAGAGTCAACCCCACCCCTCGATGACTTAAGCCCGGTGTTAGCCGTATTTAGCGGGTCCACCGGCCCCGCCTTACGAAAAAAGTCAGCAGAATACCAATCAGAGGCCCATTCGTATTTATCTGTCACCTTGTAAGCGGGGACCGAACCGGCACAGGCTTTTTCCCATTGAGTCTCACTTGGCAGATTTTTACCGACATGCCGGCAATAGGCATCCGCCCCATCCCAGGTAACATTGAACATAGGCGCATCGCCACGCACCCCATTCAGCACAAAACCACCCTCGCCCAAGACCAGCCAGTAACTTGGCACGCGGACCAGCCGTTTTATCTCGTCCGGCGGCTCTAGCTGGCCCATCGCCCCCTGCCTGCTGGGCGCGGCCACTATCCTGCCGTTCTCCCTCGGCAGCAGGGTATCAAGAAACCCAACGAACTCTTCAACAGAAACCGGCCTGAGATCTATCAGATACTCGGAAACGACAAATTCCCTTGACCGAAGCCCCGTACCGCTCTTCCCGCTCCCTGCTGACATCACCATCTTGCCCTGCGGCACCGGCAGCATCCCGCCAGTTTCCTGCGCCGTGAGAACAGACGCGGAACACATAAGAGCCGTCAGCAATGCCTTGATCATCCCGATATTCTACCAAAACAAAACCGCCGGGATTTCCCGGCGGCTTGGCCATCAAGGTTTGAAGCCCTCCACCCGCTTGGGCTCTGGACCGGGAACCTCCATCAGCGCCCGGATCGCGTCGAACACGCTCTTGAACTGCGCGTCGTATTTCTGTTCCAGCTCATCCAACCGGTGCGCCAGGTCCTTATGCGTGGCCAGCATTTCCCGAAATTTAACGAAAGCGCGCATTATTGCGATATTGACCTGCACGGCCCTGGCGCTCCGCAGCACACCGGAAAGCATTGCCACTCCTTCCTGCGTAAAAACATACGGCAGATATCCGCCGAGATGCTTAAAGGATGGTATCGCATTATGCGATACCATGCCCGCCGCTTCCTGCGCCGTCAGCCGGAACATGAAATCTGGCGGGAACCGCTCTATGTTGCGGCTTACCTGCTCCCTAAGGCGTATCGGTTTCACCCCATACAGCTTCGCCAGGTCGGAATCCAGCATAACCCGCTTACCACGGACGATAAATATACGCCCCTCTATACCCCCATGCGCGATAAGTTCTTTCATATCCCCTCTCGCGTATAGCATAGCAGGCCGCCCCGACAGCGTCATGTCGCCAAAACAAAACCGCCGGGCTTCCCCGGCGGTTCCGCGCTAAAGGCCAAAAACTACCTGGCGTAGAGATGCAAGATCTCGGTGATGAACGTCTGGTACGGCACGTGCATCCGCTTGGCCCTGGCCTTGAGGCCGGCCAGGTCGCCGCTGTTGATGCGGATATTGAGTACCGCATCCTTGCGGTGGGCCGCGATGGCCTCCACGAGACGCCGCTCCTCCTCCGGGCTCACGCGGACATATTCCCCGCGCTCAATGGCGCGCTCAATGGCCTGTTCGCTCTTTGTAAGCTTAAATTTTTTCATGGCAACTTCCCCTCCTTGACCAGCCTGGTGTATTTCCGGCTGGGAAACAGCGTCTTGAGGAATACTTCCTCCCCGTTCAGCACATACGGCACAGCCCAAACATAACCCTCATAACGGACCAGCAGCACCCTCTGCCCCGGCCGCCCGCTGTGCTTTACCGCGCAAATAACCTCAGCCTGCAGCATCTCCTCGAACGACACCCCCCGCTCCCTCTTGAGCCGCTCGCTCTCCCCCGGGTCCCAGCGTATCATGCCCCCTCCCCATATTGTAATACATTTGTATATATAGTCAAGGGCCCATTATCCCCGCCCCATAAATAGCCTAGCAGACAATCCCGACAGCGCAGTGTCGCCACAAAACAAAACCGCCGGGCTTCCCCGGCGGCTTGGCTGACAATCCAAAACAGTCAATTAGTAAACAGCGTCCCCCATCCCTCATCGGTCTTTTGTATCATAGCTTCATGGGGAACATATCCAAACAAGTGGACAAACTTTTTGCCGAATGGGACAGGGATGATTCCCCCGGCTGCGCGCTGGGAGTCATAAGCAAAGGCAGGTTCATACACAAGCGCTGCTACGGCATGGCCGACCTGGAACACGGCATCCCGCTGACCCCGGACTCGGTGTTCGATGTGGCGTCCACTTCCAAGCAGTTCACCGCGGCCTGCGTTGCCCTCCTGGCCAGGCGGGGCAAGCTCTCGCTGGACGACAGGATACAGAAGCACCTCCCTGAGATCCCGGAATATGACCACCCGGTGACCATCCGCCACCTGATACACCATACCAGCGGTCTGCGCGACTATCTCACGCTGATGTATATGGCCGGCATGCCTTACACCAACAAATACCCCGACGCCGACATCTACTCGCTCATCGCCAGGCAGAAGCGGCTTAACTTCAGGCCGGGCAGCGACCACATGTACTGCAACACCGGGTATTTCCTGCTGGCCGAGATAGTCAAGCGCGTCTCCGGCCTGACGCTCCGCCGGTACGCCGCCAAGAACATCTTCTCCCGGCTGGGCATGGCCAGCACGCATTTCCACGATGACTACAGCGATATAGTTAAGAACCGCGCCTGCGGCTACAAGAAAGAAAAGAAAGAGCACAAGGGCAGCGTCTCCATCCTGGACGTGGTGGGCGACGGCGGCCTCTATACCACGCTTAACGACCTGGCCCGCTGGGACCGCAACTACTACGACAACCGCGTAGGCGGCTACGGGCAGGACTTAATAAGGGAACTGACCACCACAGGGAAGCTCAACAACGGCGAGGAGCTAGCGTACGCTTACGGGCTGTTCGTAGAGAAGTACCGGGGCCTTAACGTAGTGCATCATGGCGGCGCCTGGGTAGGCTACCGTCTGGAGCTCATCCGCTTCCCCGAACAGCAGTTCTCCGTCATCTGCCTGGCCAACACGGAGGCCCTCAACGCCATCGCCATGGCCAGGAAAGTAGCGGACCTGTACCTTGCCAAAGAATTCCCGGTTCTCCCGGGCAAACCCCAGGCAGCAAAGAAGATCCGGGCGGCAGGCAAGCCGGGCTACTATTTCGACAGCAAGACCGAAGACCTCATTAAGCTCTCGGCCCGGACCGGCTGCTCGCTCGAGCTTTCCGGAAGAACGCACAAGCTGAACCCGGTATCAGCGCATCACTTCGAAGCGGAGAACGGCGCCTGCCGCGTACACTTCACCGGCCCTAAAGCGCTGCGTCTGACACTGAAAAGCGGAAAAGAAAGCCGTTATTCCTGGCTGCCGCCGTCAAAAGAGCGCCTCTCGCGGACAGCCGGGCATGCCGGAGAATACTTTTGCCCGGAACTGGACGCCGGCCTCAAGATATTTGTGAAGGACAAAGCCCTGCACCTGCTCTTTAAATGCGAGACGAAACCGCTGAAGATGACACAGGTGAAAAAAGATCTGTTCAAAGCCGGGCCGGAAGTCACCGTTTACATGAACAAACCCGGGCAGAATAAATTCACCCTAACCACAGGCCGCGTAAAAGGCTTGGTCTTTACCAAGAAGTAGCCCCAAAACAAAACCGCCGGGCTTCCCCGGCGGCTTGGCTGACTACGCCAAATAGTCAATTATAAACAGCGCCCCCTATTCCGCCCCGTTGTCACTTGAAGATTATTACCAACGCGCCGGCGGCTATCATACCGGCACCCAGCCACTGGTACAGGCCCAGTTTCTCTCCGAGGAACAGCACCGAGAGGATTATCGCGAAGACCAGGCTGAGCTTGTCTATGGGCGCCACCAGCGAGGCCGGGCCGGTCTGCAGCGCACGGTAGTAGCATATCCACGAAAGGCCGGTGGCCAATCCGGACAGTATAAGGAAGACAAGGCTGTGCCTGTTCAGCAGCAGCGGGTTCTTCCACTCGTGCCGCGCAGCCACCAGCGCGCCGAGGAAGGCTATTATCACGAAGGTGCGCACCAGCGTGGCGAGGTTCGACGGGATGTCCTTCACGCCCACCTTGGCCAGCACCGCCGTCAGGCCCGCGAACAGCGCGGAGCCAACCGCGTATATTTTCCAATCGGTCATGTATAGATAATACAATAACGCCGAGGTGGTTAGGACCGCTGATGACCGATCTCCGCCTAACCGGCTTATTACTATAACTTCTTAAAAACCGCCCGCCCCGCGAAACAAAACCGCCGGGCTTCCCCGGCGGCTTGGCTGACTATGCCGAACAGTCAATTAGTAATCAGCGTCCCCTATGTTCCCCCCAGGTGCTTAAGGAATGAGGCGGGATTATTCAGGAACAGCTTTGTGATCTTTACATGCTCTAAGTCTTCGTAAGCGGACGGAAGAATGCGCTCCCCCTCTAAGAGGAGGATCTTCGCTCCCGGATAAGCCATCAGGATGGGGGAATGCGTGGCTATCAGGAACTGCGAACCGCTGTTCACGCAGTCCTGGATCATCGAGATAAGGGCGATCTGCCTGAGCGGGGAAAGCGGAGCTTCGGGTTCGTCGAGGATGTAAAAACCGTCGGGGCGGAGGCGGCCCTTAAAAAGTTTCAAAAAACTTTCGCCGTGCGAATTCGCGTCGAGGTCTTCGCCGTATCTGGATTCCAACGCCTTCTTCTGCCCCAGCGCGGAGCCGACCGCCAGAAAGCGCCCATAGCCGGTGAACTTCGTTTTGAAGTCCTCCGCGTATCCCTGCAGCTCCGCCTGCTCTTGTTTGACCTTCCGGGCGAAGTTGAAAAAATCCTCGCTCCTGAGGAAAAGCCCCTTATGCGTACGGCGGGTCCAGGAAAGCCGCAGGTGCTTTGCCAGCAGGCGCGCCGGGGAAAGGGTTTTGTCGCGCTCTATCGCCTCGCCCCCGACCACTAACGAACCCGCGGCGGCGGCGATGCCCTCCAGCAACGTGGACTTGCCGCAGCCGTTCTCCCCGGCCAGAACGGTCACCGGGGCGGTGAGCCGGAGCGAGGATAGCGCCCGGATAACCGGCACGCTGAACGGATATATGTTCCTTGCCGCGCCGGCCGGAGTTTCGAGAGTGACGGCTTTAAGATGGATCTTCATGCGAGGAGGATACCCGACAACCAACATTCTACCAAAACAAACCCGCCGGGCTTCCCCGGCGGCTGGATTTAGGAAACTAGGAATCAGCGTCCCCTATTCCCCCTACATAAAAAATCACTCTCCGCTGAATTCCACTTTCGCCACCGGCAGGCAGGAAGCGGCCTCAGCCGTACAGGTAGCGCCTGTAACGCCAGGCACCACGCATCCGTACATGCGGCGCAGTTTAAAGCGCGGCGCGGACGCATTAGATGACTGGTTCTCAATAAAACTCAAGGACTGATCAATGCACATATCGGAATCCTCCTCGATGGTTTTACCGGGAGCGCGCCAGCGGACGCGGAGTTCTACCGTCCAGATCGGGAAACGCGGCACGTCCCATTGCAGCCGGCCGCCCGTTACCGCGCCGCGGGCCTTCACCTCCGCCCGGGGATTCCATTCCGGATACGATCCCGCCCAGGTCTTTATCTTAACAACGTGATGCGAGTTGTAATCTATGTTATCTATAACGCCCTGATACCATCTTTTGAAACCAGCCGCGTCCTTTATTGGCGCCGCGCCAGGGTACTGCATGCTGAAATTCGGCTCATCGCTGGCAAGCCGGCTTAGAAAGTAGTCCGGCGAAACCTGGTGATCGAAGGCCGAGAACCACTCGTAAACCGCGGCGTTCACATCGTTCTCGGTGGGCACCGTGCGTCCCAGCTTATCGTAATAGCCCGCAGCCGGCTTAACCCCTTTAGGCCAGTCGCTGAAAGAGGCCTGACTTGTTTCAGTTTTCGTCTTCCCCTGCGCAAAAACCACCCCCGACGTGCAAGCCAACAACAGCCCCGCCATAAAAAGCTTATTCATTTTAAACTCTCCATTGCCGCCAGCTTTCAGCATCGCCACCCGACAGCTAAACATCCGATTCAGGAGCCGCTAAATTTCAAGACCTGACCCCGTTGTCCCTCTGCGGCTTCGCCTCTTTACGCCAGGGCTTGAGCACCGAGATGGTCAGCGCAAAGAGCAGCGTGGCCAGCTGCACCGCTCCCCAGAAAGAGTTCAGGTCCCTCGCCCGCATGTAGGCGTAATCGCCCAGCGCGCCGGCGCCGAGCCTGGCCGAAACGGGCGCCAGGGAATTGAGCCAGGGCCCCAGGAAGAAAGTGCCGAACAGCACCCCGTAAAGCGTGAGCAGCCATTTCACCGCCACCCAGCGGTGCTTAAAGAAGCCCCAGGGCGTAAGCAGCGAATACAAAAACCCCGTGAGCAGGCTGCCTATCGCGCCGGGGATCACGACAAAGTCGTCCACCATCCTGGCGGCCATGTCGCTGCCGAACAGCCCCCCGTCCGCGGCCGCGGTGCCCTGTATCACCAGCACCCCGAGCGCCCCGCCCACCCACAGCGAAGTGAAAAGCAGATGCACGCTCTTAAGCCAGGCCACTCCCCGAGGAGGAATATTCATGCGTACATTCTACCAAAACAAAACCGCCGGGCTTCCCCGGCGGTCCATCAGGGAGCGAAGTCCTTTATCCGCCTTTTCCCCCAAGAACATCTACCTGCCGGAGGAATCCACCGACTTTTTTTACGTATTCGCGCGGCTCTTCAAGGGTGCAAAGATGGGAACTATTCTTGAATATGTGGAACCTCGCCCCCGTAACGCTGGCTGCATGTCTGCGGGTAGTTTCCGGGGTCGCCTCGTCATACCGGCCGCACGTGAAAAGCGTCGGAACCCTTATCCCCGGCAGGTCCTTGGCCCGATTGAAATTTTTCAGCAGCCCTGTAGCAATATACTCCGTCGGACCCCACATTTTCTTATATCCGTCGACAGCGAGACCCGCCGCCATGAGTTTCAGCGCATGCGTCTTATGCGGCCCCTTGCCGACGTTCCTGACGATAAACTTGTCGCCGTACGCTTTATTAGCGGCCCTGAAAGCTTTCCCGTCATACTTCTTAGTGCGCAGAGCCGCGGAGATGGCTCTTTGGTGCCTGGCTGGGAGCTGCTTTATGAGGCGCCTGGCGTCCGCGGTCCATTGTTTGGCATCCAGACAGGGCGAGGAGAACACGATTGCACGCACATTCTTCGGGTATGAGAAATAGTATTCCGCCGCAAGCATACTACCCCATGAATGCCCGAGGAGATCTATTTTCTTATATCCAAGCGTGACGCGCAGGTCTTCGAGCTCTTGGACGAAGGTCCCGAGCGCCCAGTGCTTGCCCTTTATACGGTCGGAACGCCCGCAGCCTATCTGGTCGTAGATCACAACTTCGCGGTCGTCGGCAAGGGGAAGTATCTCGCAGTAAGTTTCGTGCGTAGCGCCCGGCCCGCCGTGCAGGATGAACAGCGGGGCGCCTTTGCGCGCGCGGCGCGGCAAGAGCCGGCGAAAAAATGTGCGGCCGATACTGCGGCCCATGCGCCCTTGTTCCTCGATGTGTGAAACGACGGTGGCCTTCATATTAATCGTCCCTCCGTCAACATTCTACCAAAAACAAAACCGCCGGGCCGCTTACGGCGGGACGCAAAATAATACCCGGGCTGCGCCGTTAGGCGCAACCCGGGTTGGCAAAAGCAAGCTTAACCGCTGAGCTGCGTTGAACTAGAGTTTTATCTCTACTTCCACGCCGCTGGGGAGGTCGAGCTTCATCAGCTCGTCCACCGTCTTCTGAGTAGGGCTGATCAGCTCGATGAGGCGCTTGTGGATGCGCATCTCGAACTGCTCGCGCGACTTCTTGTCCACGTGGACCGAGCGGTTCACGGTGTACTTGCGGATCCTGGTCGGCAGCAGCACGGGGCCCGCTATCAGGGCGCCGGTCCGCTTGGCCGTCTCGATGATCTTCGAAGTCGACTGGTCTATCAGGCGGTAGTCGTAGGCGTTCAGGCGGATCCTGATGCGCTGCTGACCACCGGTCTTTATGTCGGGTTTGTTTTCAGCCATATATTTACTCTATAATCTCGGTGACGACGCCCGATCCGACGGTGTGGCCGCCTTCGCGGATAGCGAAGCGCAGGCCCTTTTCCATCGCGATGGGCGAGATCAGCTCGACGGTCATCTCGGCGTGGTCGCCGGGCATGATCATCTCGACGCCGGGTTTCAGCTCCACGCCGCCCG
>JAJZPL010000052.1 GCA_021811185.1 bacterium | reverse complement strand
GTAAGCGCGGCAGGCGAATGTGGAGCGAGGCCACGGTGTGGCCGAAGCGCGTTTTGCGTTCCGGTCCCCTTGGACGCCCCCGACTGGGCTATTATGCGGCTCTGGGCGGAATGGGATTTTTAGTACAATTGAGGTATGAAATTCAGGAATAAACTTTTGTTGTTGGCGGCGTTCGCGGCGGCTTTGGGCGTAGGGGCTTGTTCTTCGCCTACGGCGCAGATAGCGCTCAAGCGGGCGCATCTTACTTCGCAGAAGCCGCACTACGTGGCGGCGGAACAGTTCAAGGCGGCGGAGTTCGCGCCTCCCCCCGCCCCGGAGTCCGAAGCGCAGAAGGCGGACCTGGCCATAACGCTCGACTGGCAGAACAAGCGCACCGAGGCCGACTGCGCCAAGGCGCGGCTCACCGCCAACTTCGACTACGATTCCTTCTGGGGTGAGAAAAGCCCCTTCCCCAGACCGCTGCCCGGAGAAGTTAAAGAATTCTTCGACCGGCTGACGCTCGACTTGGACAGCTCAGTCAGCGTGATGAAGAACCGCTACGAGCGCCAACGGCCTTTCAACGCTTATCCCGAAGCCGTGAAGCCCTGCGTAAAGAAAAGCGGCGGCTACTCTTATCCCAGCGGCCATTCCACCTTCTCCAGGGTTTTTGCCGACGTGCTCACCGATATCGTGCCCGGACGGAAAGCGGAGTTCTTCGCCAAGGCGGACGAGATCGCCCAAGACCGCGTTATAGGCGGGGTGCATTTCGCTACGGACATCGCCGCCGGCAAAGTGTTCGGCGACGAGTTCCACGCCGACCTGCTTAAATCCCCCGAATACCTTAAAGACATTGAGAAAATGAAGGCCCTGCTGGTGAAGTAGAGGATTAGAGGACTGGAAGATTAGAAGACTGGCGGGAAACTGCGAAGAAAAACCGGAGGCGCCTGCCTCCGGTTTTCTTTTTGTCCTCTCAAGGGGCGTGCCGGTGTCAGCCGCGGCCTCTCCCGCGGCCGCGCCCTCTTCCCCTGCCGCCGCTTCCCTTGTTGGAGCGCGGGAAGAAAGAACGTTTTTGCTCGTCGCGCCGGCCGGGCCGGGGCTGCGCCTGCCGGTTGCCCTGGCCCGGCCTGCCTGCTTGCGCCTGCCTGGCCTGCATCTGCGCGCCGGTCACGGGGTTGCCTTCCAGCGAAAGATCTATCTTGCCTTCCGCCGTGTCCACCGCCGCCACCATAACCTTTACCACGGTGCCCGGCTTGAGGCCGTTCACGCGCAGCAGGCCTTCGGCGCCGGTATCTCCCAGCATCACGAAAGCCCCGCTGTCGATGACGGTCGTTATCATGCCGTCCATGATCGTGCCCACGCGCTCGCGCATCAGCACGGCGCGCATTACGTCCACCGACTTGTGCTCGGCGTCGGCCGCGGCCCGCTCGCGCTCGGAGCAGTGCGCTCCCGCCTTGTCCAGCGGCAGCGCGCCGTGGTTCTCTTTCCTTTTCGCGAGCAGCGCTTTAACAGCCCGGTGCGTCATCAGGTCCGGGTAGCGCCGTATCGGCGAGGTGAAGTGGGAGTAGAACCGCGTGGCGATGCCGAAGTGCCCTTCTGACTCCGGCGAGTAGACCGCCTGCCGCATGCTGCGCACCATCAGCGAGTTGATGATGTTGGCCAGCGGGTGGTTCTCCGCCTGGCGCAGCACGTCCTGCAGTCCCTTGGCCGCGTTGCTCCCGGAAATGTGCCCGGCCGTAAGGCCAAGTTCGCCCAGCGCCGAGGACAGGGCCTTCAGCTTGAGTGGGTCCGGGGAGTCGTGGCGGCGGTGCAGGAACGGCATCTTGGCGGCGTAAAGTTCGGTGGCCACGGCCTCGTTGGCCAGCAGCATGAACTCCTCGATCAGCCGGTGGCTCTTCAGCCGCGGCCTGAGGCTCACCCCCAGCGGCCGGCCGTGCGGGTCGGCGTTGATCCTGTATTCCGGCAGGTTGAAGTCCAGCGCGCCGCGCTTCACGCGCCGGGCGTGCAGCACGTCGGTAAGTCCGCCCATGCGCTTTACCGCAGCCTCCGCGGCCCTGGGCACGTCGGGCACCTTGCCGCCGTCCAGCAGCGTCTGCACTTCCTCGTAGGTGAAGCGGCGGCAGGACCTGATGACCGTGGCGGCCAGGCGCCGCTTCAGCACTTTGCCCTCCTTATCCAGGTCCATGAAGCACGAGACGGTCAGCCGCTCCTGCCTCGGCACCAGGCTGCAGAGGTTGTCAGAAAGCGAAGGCGGCAGCATAGGCACCACGCGGTCCGGCAGGTACACGCTGGTGGCCCGCGCGTAGGCTTCCTTGTCCAGCGCGGTGCCCGGCTTTACGTAGTTGGAGACGTCGGCGATGTGCACGCCCAGGCGGATGTTGCCGCCGCCGATATCCTCCAGCGATACCGCGTCGTCGAAGTCCTTGGCGTCCGCGCCGTCTATCGTGAACACAGGAAGGTCGAAAAGTTCTTCGCGCCCTTTCCACTGCGCGGGTTCCAGCCGCACGCCGTAGGCGTCGGCCTGTGCCACTACTTCCGCTGGAAAAGCTTCGTTGATGCCGCGCGCGCGCAGGATCGAGTCTATGCGGGCGCTTACGTCGGCGGGGTCGCCCAGGATCTCGGTCACTATGCCGGAGGCCGGGTTGCCGCCCTCGGGCCAGCGCTTGACCTCCAGTACGGCGAAGGCTCCTTCCACCGGGACTATCTTCTGCGCGAAGCCGCTGACCACCGCGGGCGGGGCGTTGCCTTTTTCCGGGAAGACGGCCCAGGAGCTTTTTACGCTCCTCAGCACGCCCACCATGGTGGTGTGCGCGCGCTTAACCACGTTTATTATCTCGCCGGCCAGGCGGCCGGTCTTCTCCGGGCGCACGCGCGCCTGCACGCGGTCGCCGTCCATGGCCAGGTCCAGGCCGCGCCCGCGGATAAATACGTCCTGGCCGCCGGGGGTCTCGGAAAGCAGGAAGGCGAAAGTGCCTTTATGCTGTATCACGCCCTCTACGATAGCCTCGTGGCCGCCCGAGACGCCGCGCTGTTCTTTTTTTCTCCAATGCTGTTTCATTATTTCCTTAAGTCAATCCGTAAGTTTCTTTATTAGTTCCGCCGCGCCCGGGAACCGTTCAAGCAGTTCCAAGCGGGTGCCGAGTTCGAAATCCGGGAATTCAAAACCGGGGGCCACCGTGCAGGTTACGAAAGAGAATTCCGTCCCTTCGCAGGGGTACGAGCCGAACCAGCAGCCCGCGGGCACCGCGTGCCGCAGCCGCTGCCCGGCTTTTAGGTCAGACCCAAGTATAGTATTTTCAACCCGCCCGTCGGGAAAGATCTGCGCCACCGCGAGCGGCCCGCCCAGGTGGAAGTGCCAGAGCTCGTCGGCTTTCAGCCGGTGCAGGCGCGACCTGTCCCCCGCCTGGAGGAGAAAATAGATGGCGGTGGAAAAATTCCTGGGACCAAGGCCGGGATAGACCGCCTTTCCTTCAGAGCGGTAGGTTTCGCTGAAATAGCCGCCCTCGGGGTGGGGCTGAAGGCCGTAAAGCGCTATAAGTTCCGCGGCGTTCAGGTCTTTCATCTACCTGAGGGTTTCCCTGCCGTTGATCTTAAGGCTGGTGAACCTGGCGTAAGCGCCTTCCGGGTCTCCCCCGGCGAAGCCGCCTATGAAGAACTTCTGCGAGGCGGCGAAGGCGGCGGGCGGCGCGTCGAGCCTGAACAGCGGCGTGAATTTTTTCTTGTTCATGGAATAAGAGACCGAGAAGAAGTTCCCGGCCCTTTCGAAGCGCAGGACCTTGAGCCCGACCGGGACCTTGAAGGTTTTTCCTCCCGGCAGGTAAAAAACGATCAGCGCGTCGTCTTCGGGGCGCGGCCCGTTCTGGCGCTGGGCGATGATCTTCAGGATACCCGAGGCGTTGCCTATGGAGGGCCGGGAGGAATCGCCTCCTTCCCAGATGCCGTAGGAGAAGCGCTTCACCTGGCCGGGAGGGATCTTGAAGTCGGCCTGCAGGTCCACCTGCCAGTTGTTCCCCGGCAGTTCGCGCGAAAGGATCAGGCCCGGGGAATAGCCGTCGGAAGATTCGTCGCGGGTGTCGTCCTGCCGCTCGGTGAGATAATAGTAAAGGCCGTCCGGCTTTACCTCGTTCCTGCCGTAGGCGTCGTTCCAGCCGGTCCAGGTTTCCCAGTCGTCTATGGCGTACGCGCCTTTCTTGAACATGACCGGGCTGAGGCAGCCCGCCGTGAATGCCGCCGCCAGTATTAACGCCGCGAGAAATTTGGGTTTAGATCGCTTGTTCATATGCCAGCCTGCCGTTTATTTTCCCTGCTGTCCAGCCAGATGGTCACCGGGCCGTCGTTGATTATCTCCACTTCCATGTCCGCCGCGAAAACCCCGGTCTTTACCGGCACGCCCTTCGCGCGCAGCGCCGCCAGGAAGCGCTCGTAGAGGCGGGCCGCTTCCTCAGGCCTGGCCGCCCCCGCGAAATCCGGCCGCCGTCCCCTGGACGCGTCCCCGTAAAGGGTGAACTGAGAAACTACCAGCGCCTCGCCTTTTACGTCCAGCAGCGAATGGTCGAATTTCCCTTCTGCGTTCGGGAAGATGCGCAGATTGGCTGTCTTTTCCGCCAGGAAGTCCGAGTCGGCTTCGGAGTCGCCCGCGCCTACCCCCAGCAGCACTACCAGCCCCCGGCCCGTGGTGACGTGGGCGCCGGCGGTCTTTACGCCGCCGCGTTTCACGCGCTGTATGAGTGCCCGCATACCGTTATTATAAACAATTTATAACAGGCTTGAATCTTGCGGTAGCCGGTTGTATAATAAGGTACAGGGCGCGCAGGGCGGTTCAAGCGGGCCCGCGGAAAAAGGAAAACATTTATGGTCACAGGACTCGTGCTGGTAAAACTCATGCCGGGCAAAGAGAAGCAGACCCTCGGCAAACTGAAGGCTCTTAAGAGCGTGGTCCACATGTCGGCCGTGTTCGGCCGGTGGGACCTGGTGCTGGACATGGAGACGGACGACCTCCCGACGCTTTCCAACATAGTGGTGCAGGAAATACGCTGCATACCAGGCGTGCTCACCACGGAAACGCTGGTGACCACCTCCCTGTAACTTTCCGGGCAAAGAGGCAAAGCGTTCGCGTGAGCGCTTTGCCTCTGAACTTTGATCCCCGCATGCGCGCCATAATCATCTGCCTCCTGCTGTCCGTCTCCGCGGCCCTGCCCGCCGCGGCGCAGGTGATGTTCGGCGCCGAGGTGGGCCCCGACGCTTTCTCCAGGACCAAGGACGCGGAACTCGATACTTCCGGAGAGGAGGCCTTTGCGTGGGCCCTCACCGTGGAGGTCAGCAGTTCCTCTCTCTATTCCGTTTTCGGCTCCACCACTCCCGAACAGGAAATAATCAGATACCTGCGCCAGGGCATCTACCGCCAGGAACTTGCCTCCATGCTGCTGCTTTCGGAAAAGACCTCCGTGCCTTTTAAAGAGCTGGCCGGGGAACTGCCCAAGGCGGGCGGGTTCCGCGGGCTGGCTAAAAAACATAAGGCCGACGCGATGGAACTTTTCGAGGAGGGCGGCCGTCTGAAAGAAGCGGCGGACCAGCGGCTGCCGCTTTTCCTGGTGCTCTCTTCCCCCACCGTATCCGAACTGGCCGCTCCGGACTCTACCGCCCCCGTACATACCGATGAAAAAAAATGAACTTTTCCTTGCTTCCCTGCTGGCCGCTGTTTTCTGCGGTCATGCCGCGGCCGTAAAGGTCCCGGCGGGCGCGGGCCGGGCGGAACTTACCCTGCCGGACGGTTTCAAGGTTTCCGTTGAACTGGCCCTTACCCCGGCCCAGCAGGCGAAGGGGCTCATGTTCCGTCCTTCCCTGGCGCCTGAGGCCGGGATGCTTTTTGTTTTTAAGGACTCCGGCCTGAAGTCTTTCTGGATGAAGAATACGATCATCGACCTGGACATGGTTTTCCTGGACGCCGGCCTTAAGGTGGTCAGGGTCTTCCACCGGGTGCCCCGTTCCCGCCCCGACCTGCCGGAAGACGAGATAGCCAGGGCCTCCGCGCCCGCCAGCTGCGTGCTGGAGCTGGCGGCCGGCACCGCCAGGGCGCACGGGCTTAAACCCGGTTCCGTGATCAAGATCTCTTTCCCCCGCCGCCCGGCAGAGATAAAAAAGACCGGCGGGGATCAAACCCCGCCGGTCGTTACTCCCCGCTGACCTTCTTATTTGAAGTAGTAATAGTGCTGCAGGCGCACCAGCCCCGGAACGGGAAAGGGCGCGCAGCTTTTCGCCGTGATCGGCACGCTCAGCACCAGCTGGTGGTTGTTAAAGCGCTCGTTATAATCGGCCAGCACCCGCAGGTCCCCGCGCGGGGCGGCTTCCACCGGGGCGCTTATCACCAGCGGCGGGAAATGCGGGCGCGCATCGTACACCTTGGCGCCGTTGTTGATGTTAACCGCGCTGTACAGCCCGTAGTTGGGCGTGGAGAACCGCCGGTTGGAGGCGGCGTCGGGCACGAAGGTCACCGTGACGGGGCAGGACTGGTGCGGGGCCAGGTCCTTGCCGGTACAGCCGTCGTTGGAAAGCTTGAAGGAGGCGGGCAGCTTCGACTTGTCCAGTTTTATGGAATGCCAGCCGGCGCCGCTGTTGTTGGTGACGCGCAGCACCTGGTCCATGGAGTAGCTCTCGGGCACCATGCCGAAGTCAAGCCTGTTGGTGTAGCCCGCGCCCGCCGAGCCCCAGCGGTTGCTCCAGACCCAGGTCCAGTAGGAGTATTTGGCGTTGCCCTTGACCTCTATATATGACTGGTAGTTCATCGCGCCTTCGTCGTTGGTCTCTATGGAGAAGCCGGTCAGGTATTCCTTAACCGCCTTGGGCGAGAAGCGCACCCTGAACGTGCAGCTTTTCCCCGGCGCCAGTTTCGCGGAGCTGCATTTGTCCTTCTCCAGGGTAAAAGGGGTTTCCCCGTCCATGTTCTCGATCTTGCCCAGGTTAAGCGGAGCGTCGCCGATGTTCATCACTATCACCTGCCTGGCCGCGGTCTCGTAGGCGTACATGTCGCCGAAGTCGAAAGAGCGGGGCCAGATGTACGAGACGGCCATCGGGACCGGCTTTTCTTCGGCGGCGGCCTGCTTCATGCTGCCGGCGGCGCCGGCGCCGGGTGAAGGAGGCGCCACGGCCGAACCGCCGCCGTGCGAACCGTATTCCCCCGCGCTCAGGTCTCTTCCCCCGCCGGAATTAAAGTTCCCGGGGTCCGAGCCGACGCCGGTCTGGCTTTCGGAAGCCGCGGTATTGCCGTAGGAATGGCCGGCGCCGGCGCCGCCGCGCGCCGAGGCGGCGCCGGAGAACCCGGCGGCGAAAGAACTTTTGCCCGAAGAGAGGCCGGTACCCGCCGTCTTAAGCTTTGGCAGGGCCCCCGCCGGCTTGGAGCCGGCCAAGGCCCGCGCCTGGGCTTGGTTTTTCTCCCCGGCCCCCAGGGAATAGTTGTTGATCCTCCCGCCCTGGCCCTGCAGGGAACTTTCCTGGCCGGCCGCCGCGGCCTGGTCCGCGGGATCGTAATTTATATCGTGGTGCACCTGCCGCATGAACTCTTCCATCTCTTGTTTGGTTTTAGGTTTGACGGCGGCCCGGGGAGCGGACGGCGCGGTTTCTTTTGAATAGTTCTCGTTCACTTTCCGGAACATCTCTATGGAGGAGCCGCCCTGCGCGTCGGCCTGGGAAGCGGGCGCCGTGCCGGGGGCGTACTTGGGCCCCGAATCGAATTTAAAATCCGAGGCCGGGGAAGAAGGCCCGGAGTCCTGGCGCCCTCCTCCGACAAAATAGTTTATCCCCAGCGCCAGTGCCACCGTGCCCGCGGCCAGCGGCGCCGCCATTTTCCAACCTGAAAATTTTCCGCCGTTCATAAAAAGCCTCCAATGGAGAGAACCCCTTAATATTAGTATACATCGCGCCCGGCCGGCTTTCAAGGGGCCGGCCCCGGTTCAGGCGCACTTTTTTTATAGTAAAATAATATTACAATGGGTATGTGGAAAAACGCCTTTAAGATCCCCGTACCTCCGGAAGTAACGGAGGTGCAGAAACTGATGCTCGACACGCTCGCGGAAAAGGTTAAGAAGCGCGGGATGGGCGACATGGCCGTCCTGGCGCTGGAGAGCACCCGGCCTATGCACAACCTGGGTTCGCAGGGAATTATTTTCCTGGCCCCCATGCTGAACATGGTTTTTAGTAAAGAGGACGTGGACCGTTACGTGAAACTGCTTGAGAATCCCAAGGCCGTGACCTACCTGGTAGGGCGGCTGGGTTCCGAACCGGAAAAGAAAGCCTGATAAGATCCAAGGAGAGCCAAATGTCCAAGAAAGAGCTGGAAGTGATAATAGCCACCGACTGCGGCAGCACCACCACCAAGGCGATACTCATAGAGAAGAAGGGCGACACCTACCGCCAGACTTTCCGCGGCGAGGCCCCCACCACCGTGGAGGCCCCCTTCGAGGACGTGACCAAGGGCGTGCTGAACGCCATCACCGAGGTGGAGGAACTCTCCGGCCGCAAGATCCTCGACGGCGAGCGGATCATCACCCCCAACGAGGGCAAGACTGGCGCCGATATTTACGTTTCAACCTCTTCGGCCGGCGGCGGCCTGCAGATGATGGTGGCCGGCGCCGTTAAGGCGATGACCGGCGAATCCGCCCAGCGCTGCGCGCTCGGCGCGGGCGCCATCGTGATGGACGTGCTGGCCTCCAACGACGGGCGCGCGGACCACGAGAAGATAGAGCGCATCCGCCAGCTGCGCCCCGACATGATGCTGCTCTCCGGCGGCACCGACGGCGGCACCGTAACGCACGTGGTGGAGCTCGCGCAGTTCCTGAAGGCGGCGGACCCCAAGCCGCGCCTGGGCGCCTCGTACAAACTGCCGGTCATCTACGCCGGCAACAACAAGGCCCACGAGCAGATCAAGGCCATCCTCGGCGACCGCACCGCGCTGATCATCACCGAGAACCTGCGCCCCAGCCTCGAGAAAGAGAACCTGATGCCGGCGCGCCACAAGATCCACGATATTTTCCTGGAGCACGTGATGCAGCAGGCTCCCGGCTACCCCCGCCTTATGAAGATGGTGGGCGCGCCGATCATGCCCACGCCTGCGGCCGTCGGCCTGATGACCGAGAAGTTCGCCAAGGCCAATAATTTCAATGTGCTGGCCGTGGACATCGGCGGCGCCACCACCGACGTGTTCTCGGTGTTCTCCGAGGTTTTTAACCGCACCGTAAGCGCCAACCTCGGCATGAGCTACTCCATCTCCAACGTGATGGCCGAGGCCGGCCTGGCCAACATCCTGCGCTGGCTGCCGTTCGACATGGACGAGCAGGACCTCAGGAACCGCCTGAAGAACAAGATGATCAGGCCCACCACCATCCCGCAGACCGTCGAGGACCTGCAGATCGAGCACGCCGTGAGCCGCGAGGCGCTGCGCCTGGCTTTCGACCAGCACAAGGCGCTGGCCGTGGGCTTGAAGGGCGTGCAGCAGGAGCGCTCCATCTCGGACGCTTTCGAGCAAACCTCCTCGGGCCAGAGCCTCATCAACGTGATGAAGCTGGACTACGTGATAGGCTCGGGCGGTATCCTGGCGCATTCCCCCCGCCGCACTCAGTCGATGATGATGATGATCGACGCGTACCAGCCCGAGGGCATCACCCGCATGGCCGTGGACTCCATCTTCATGATGCCGCACCTGGGCGTGCTGGCGCAGATCAGCGAAAAGGCGTCGCTCGACGTGTTCTACAACGACTGCCTGGTGCGCATGGGCACCTGCCTGGCCCCCAAGGGCCTCGCCAAGGAAGGCCAGAAGATCATGGACTGGGAAGTCACCGGTTCCGACGGCAGCCGCCAGGCCGGCGAGCTCCGTTTCGGCGACATCGTGCACGTGCCCTTCCCCGCCCCCAAGGCCAAGCTGGTGGCCAAACCCGTAAAGGGGTTCGACATGGGCGCCGGCTCGGGCAACCGCGTGGAAGCCGACATCGAGGGCGGCGTGGTGGGCCTGGTGCTGGACGGCCGCGGCCGGCCCTTCATCCTGGCCAAGGACCCGTCCAAGCGCCGCGACGACCTTAACAAGTGGTACAAGGCCATGGGGATGTACCCGTACTGAGGCAGCTGGAAACTTTTCAAGGAGATCAAAAATGGCTCACGCTTATACACCCGGACTTAAGGTAATGCCCTGCACCGTGCTGCACAAGAAGCGCCTGCTGCCGATCCCCGGCAAGGTGCTGGCCGGCATGGGCCAGCAGGTGGAGGGCCTCGATATAGTGGCCCAGACCGAGCTGCCCGGCAAGGTGTTCTCTGTCAACGTCGCCAACCGCCTGGCGGTGGGGCCGGACGAAGTGAAAGGCTTTATGGTGAAGCACGAGGGCGACCCCGTGAAGAAAGGCGAGATCATCGCCGAGAATAAGCCCATGTTCAAGTGGTTCAAGACCGCCATCGAATCCCCGGTGGACGGCACGGTGGAGGCCATTTCCGACATCACCGGCCAGGTGCTGCTGCGCGAACCGCCGAAGGTCCTGCCGATCCTCGCCTACGTCAAGGGCAAGGTCGTGGAAGTCACCCCCGATTTCGGCGTAACGCTGGAATCCGAAGGCACCTTCATCCAGGGCATCTTCGGCGTAGGCGGCGAGACCAACGGCGAGCTCGTTATCGCCGTGGGCAGTCCCGACGAAGACCTGACCCCGGAAGGGATCAAGGATTCCTACAAGGGCAAAGTGGTGATAGGCGGCAAGCACGCCAGCCTCGCCACCATCAAGCGCGCCATCGAAGTCGGGGTGAACGCCATAGTTGTGGGCGGCATCCACGACCGGGACCTGCGCCAGCTGCTTGGCTACGACATAGGCGTGGCCGTGACCGGCACCGAGAAGATAGGTCTCACGCTGATCGTCACGGAAGGCTTCGGCATGATCCCGATGGCCGAGTATACTTTCAAGCTGCTTTCGTCGCGCAACGGCGAGCGGGCCTCGGTCTCCGGCGCCACCCAGATCCGCGCGGGCGTAATGCGCCCCGAGATCATCGTGCCCGGTTTCCCCAAGAACGTGAGCGAGTGCAAGCGCGACCAGGGCCGCGGCTGGATAGAGCCCGGCGACCCGATCCGCATCATCCGCGAGCCGCATTTCGGCGTGATCGGCACGGTGAAGTCCCTGCCGTCCGAGCTGACCGTGATCGGCAGCGAGAGCCACGCGCGCGTGCTGGAAGTGCAGCTGGACGGCGGCGAGGTGATAGTTATCCCCCGCGCCAACATCGAAGTGCTGGAAAAGTAGCCGGCGGCCCGATCTTAAAGGAAATAATTATAAAGTACGGAGTTTTACGGCGGGCGGAAGCAGGACCGGAGGGTCAAAGGATCGGTCGCGGCAAGCGCCGGTCCCCGGACCTCCGGTCTTTCGCGTTTCTTCTTGCCTGAAAAATCCATAAAGTGTATATTATTACTAGTATGATTAAAAACAAGGTCATCTGCGTTCTTTTTCTCTCCCTTTTCTCGGCGGGCCTCGCGTCCGCCAAACCGGCCCCGGCGGGGAATAAAGCCCCCCCCGCCCCGGCGGTGCTGACCGGCGTGACCGCGGCCGATATGCCGTACGACGCCGGCGGCGCGGCCCTGCTCCGGTGGCCGGCCGACCAGGCCGGAGCTCCCGAAACTATTTACATCGTCTACGTGTCCTCCGCCGAAACCGGCGGCTGGCTAAAGGCCGATGAATTCGCCGCCAAAGAAAAGACCGGTAAGGACATCGAACTGCCTTTCTGGGCTTTCGAAGGCTCGCAGACCGAACACGCGGTCAAGGTAGACCTGGCCAACATGTTCGGCGACTCGGTGGCCGGCTCCGTGTTCCACCTTAAAGTTGCCGCGATGCAGAACGGCAAGCTGGCGGCCGAGTCCCCCGCCGTGACCGTCGTCCCCGTGGGCAACTGGTTCAGGCTGGACCGCGTCAACAACCTGATCCTGCTGACGGTGGTGATCGTGGTTTTCTTCTGGGCGGTGTCCCACGCCAAGCGCAAAAAGCTTTTCATCCGCCGCATCGCCGGCCTTGACGCCATAGACGAGGCCATCGGCCGCGCCACCGAGATGGGCAAGCCGATCTTCTACATGCCCGGCATCGGCTCCATGAGCCAGATCTCCACTATCGCCTCCGCCTTCATCCTGGGCGAGGTCTCCAAGAAAGTGGCGCAGTATGACAGCACCATAAAGGTGCCGCACTACGACCCGATCGTGATGACCGTCTGTAAAGAGGTCGTGAAGCAGTCCTTCCTCGAAGCGGGCCGCCCCGACTCCTACCGCGAGGACATCAACTTCTTCGTCAGCCAGGACCAGTTCTCCTACGCCGCCTCGGTGGACGGCATGATCTCCCGCGAGAAACCCGCGGCCTGCTTCTTCATGGGCTGGTTCATGGCGGAGTCCCTGCTGATGGCCGAAGTAGGCGCCACCAGCGGCGCCATCCAGATCGCCGGCACCGACGTGGAGCACCAGCTGCCTTTCTTCTTCACCGCCTGCGATTACACGCTGATGGGCGAAGAACTTTACGCCGCCGGGGCGTACCTGTCCCAGGAGCCGATGCTCCTCTCCGCGCTCAAGGTGCAGGACTTCGGCAAGCTGATAGTCATGGTGTCGGTGTTCTTCGGCATCATCCTGGTCTCCATCGCCGGCTGGCTCCACTGGGACCAGGTCGTGCGGATCATCCTGAACCTCTTCAAGGTATACTGATATGAAATTCATTAAAAAACAGATCCCCCTGATGATCGTGCTGGTGGTGGGCGTGCTTACCCTGGCCTCTTACTATATCCCCCACCAGCGCTCGGTGAACTTCATCGAGATGATGAACAAGAGATCGGAA
>JAJZPL010000051.1 GCA_021811185.1 bacterium | reverse complement strand
TAATGTTCGGGCGGGCGGTCATAACCGGCCCGGGGCAGAAACTGCTGGCGGAGCTGCGCTCCATCGCGCGCTTCACCCCCGCGCTGGCGGCGCCTTCCGACTGCCTGGCCGCGCCGCTGCCGGTGGATGCCGTGGCCGCCTGTTTCGCCAGGGCCGTGGAGGATCCCTCCATCTCGCGCGAACTCTTCGAGCTGGCCGGGGACAGGGTGATGAGTTTCAGGGAGATCTTCGCCGAGGCGCTGTCTTCCATGGGCCTGCGCCGCCCGGTAATAGGCCTGCCGCGGAAGTTCTTCTTCCCCCTGCTGCCTTTCTTCCGGCTCTTCCCCGTGCCGCCCATGACGCTGGAACAATACCGGATGCTGGCGCGCCCCAACCTGCCCTCCGGCGCTTACCGCGGGGTAAAAGATCTTATATAGGCGGATGCCTGGTCAGGCGCGCGTTTTCCCGCACGCCTTGTGGCGGAAGCAGCTGACGAGGTGGTCGTTCACCAGGCCGGTGGCCTGCATGTGGGCGTAGACGATGGTGCTGCCGACGAACTTGAAGCCGCGTCTTTTAAGGTCCGCGCTGAGCGCGTCGGATTCTTTGGAGGTGGCCGGCAGCTGCGAGAGCCTGGCCCAGCGGTTCACTTTAGGTTTCCCCCCCACGAAGGCCCAGATATACTTCGAGAAGGTGCCGAATTCTTTCTGCACTTCGAGGAAGAGCCGGGCGTTATTGACGGCGGCGGCCACCTTGAGGCGGTTCCTGATGATGCCGGGGTCCTTGAGCAGCGCGGCGATCTTGCGCGCGTCGAACCTGGCTACCTTGGCCGGGTTGAAGCCGGCGAAAGCCTTCCTGTACCCTTCGCGTCTGTTAAGGATGGTGGCCCAGCTGAGCCCCGCCTGCGCGCTTTCCAGCGTCAGGAATTCGAACTGCTTCCTGTCGTCGTGGACCGGCACGCCCCACTCCTCGTCGTGATAAGGAACGTAGAAAGGGCTCGCGCCGTAGGCCCAGGGACAGCGGTTCTCTTTCATCTTTTATTTCCCCTTGAGCAGCTGCTTCAGGGCGTTCATGGCGCCCTTGGTCAGGCGCGCGTCCGTCAGGCCGCGGCGTATTTCCCTTACCTGGGCCTCCCCGCCCCAGTGAGGTCCCGCGTCCCGCTGCAGCTTTTCGCTGATCAGGCGCACCGTCCGCTCTATCTCTTCCGGGATGGCCTCGATATTTTCGCGCACGGCGGCGGGGGCCGAGGCGGCGCCCCGGGCGGCCAGCTCGTACGCGGTCACCGCTACTGCCTGGCCCAGGTTCATGGAGGGCTGCTTAGGCAGCGTGGGAATGTTTATGATGGCGCGGCAGAAGGAAAGCTCCTCGTTGGTCAGGCCGGTCTTTTCGCAGCCGAACAGCACCGCGGTCTTGCCCGCGGAGTTCGCCGCTATGTAGTCGGCCGCGCGCGAGAGCAGGATAACGTCGCGGTCCGGCTTGAGCCAGTGCAGCGCTGAGGTGCCCAGGATCAGCGCGCAGTCCGCCGCCGCCTCGGTGATGCTGCCGTAGAGGCGGGCTGACTCGACGACGTCCATGGAATGGATGGCGGAGACCGAGGCTTCCAGGCGCCAGTTCTTGGCCGCCTCGTTCCAGTCGGAGTCGAAAGCGCCGACCAGGGCCAGCTCGGACAGCCCGAAGTTGGCCATCGCGCGCGCCGCAGCTCCGATGTTGTCGGGGTTGCGCGGCCTTACCAGGACGATCTTGATCTCGGCCGGGTTCATTTAAGGCGGAAATCCTTTATCTTCCGTATGCCGCGGTTAAGGGCAGGCGCGTCCGGCCTGTGCTGCGTAAGCACGAAGAAAGACGCGGCTTGCGGGAAGCGGGCCTGCAGGATGTTGGAGTTCGCCGGCTCGTTCTCGAACACCGCCACCACCTCGCCGAGGCGGTCGATGTACTCGCTGACTTCCTTCTTGAACAGCTCGTCGTCCTGCTCGAATTCCTTCTTCACGATGGTCATCGTGCCGGCCACGCCCACGGGGAAGCCGTAGAGGCGCAGCACTTCGGTGGTGCCCACCAGCATCCGGCCCACGTCGCGGCCTGTGAGGTAGATCACGGTGGCCCCCGCCTTGTGCACGCTGTCCACGTACGCCTTGGCGCCGAGGATGGGCATGTCGTACTTCTGATATTCGTCGGAGAAGAACCGCTTCGCCCACTCCTGTTTGATAAAGGCGGTCTCGGCGGGGTGTTTAACCCCCATCCGGCCCAGGGTAACGTCCAGGCTGTAATCGACTATCGAGAGCGCCTGGAAAGTCTCGAAAGCCCGCGACAGCTGAGGGACTTTTTCGCAGAATTTCTCGGAGATCTCGCGCAGGATGAAAATGGTCCGGGTACGGTTGTCGAAAAGCGTGCCGTCCAGGTCGAAGATCGCCAGGGTGGACTTGTTGCCGGCGGTGCGTTCCCTGATCAGCGCCGTGACCCCGGCCAGCTGCCGCGCCTGGGCCGCGGGATTTTTAACTGCCTGGTTCGATGGTCTCATATTCCCTCCGGTTTTCCCGGTTGCCGGTCTTTCTGCTCCGGCAGCGCGGCGCAGTTGGCCGCCGCCGGAGTCAAGGCTTCTTTCCCGCCGCGCCGGAGGTCTTGACGAAGGCGCCCAGTTTTTCCGCGTTAAGGCCCAGGCCCAGCACGCCGTCGAGGCGGTTCTTAAGGCTCTTGTCTTTGAAGAACAGCACCGTGGGCACCACTTCGATGCCGAAGGAATCCTCTAGCGCGGGGAGGTCGTCTATGGAGACTTGCGCGAAAACCGCCGGATTCGCGGCGGCGGCTTTTTCGAAAACTGGAAGGAAAGAAGAGCAGAACGGGCACCAGGCGGAGTAAAAAAGTATGAACCGTTCGCCGCCGCCTATCTCCGAGTCGAAATCCGCTTTTGTCCTGATATTTTTCACTTTGATCCTTATTCTTTTCCGCGGGCCGCGGCCCCGCCGGTGCCGGCTTAAAACCCGGGAATTATTATATCAATTACCTTCAGATAATTTTGATGTCCAGGCAGTAGAGCAGCGCCATGGCTTCTGGCATGGAGAAGCGGGCGTCCTTTACCTTGTTGTCGGAAATGCGGATGGCGTAGTTGCGGGCCTGGTCCAGGTTGGCGCCGCGGAGGTCGGTCTTTCCGAACAGGCTGCCCGAAAAGTCGGTGTGGGTCAGGTCCGCGCCTGAGAGGTCCGCTTCCCGGAAGTCCGCGTCCCGCGCCAGGCACTTCGTGAACTTGCAGTCTTTAAGGCTGAGCCCTAAAAAATTGCAGTCGCTCAGCACGCAGGAGGTGAACTCCAGGGCGGCCGGCAGCTTCAGCGCGGGCCAGGCCGCCCCGGTCCAGTCGACGCCTGCAAGCTTGGAGTCCTTGAACGCGGTGTTGGAAAAAACGGAGCCCCGGACCGCGGCCAGGCTGAGGTTGCAGCTTTCGAAGCGGCAGTCGTTGAAGCGGCAGCGCGTAAAGGCCGCGCCGGTGAAATCGCAGTTGCGGAAGAGGCAGCCGTAGAAGCTGCGGCCGGTTACGGCCTTGTTTCTAAGGTCCAGGTTTTCAAAAACGGCGTCCGTGCGCTCTTTCTCGGTTCCGGAAAAAGCCTTCGGCTTGTTGTTCATCTGGTTTTATTCCGTCCCGCGGGCGCGGCCGGAGGGTTTCTATAGTTCGTTCGGGTGGACTTCGTGGGTGGCCAGGTAGTCCATGGCGTTCCTGGCCGCCGCCTGCTGCGCCTCTTTCTTGTTCTTGCCCGAGCCTACGCCCAGGGTTTTCTTGCCGAGGTGCACGCGCACGGTGAAGAGCTTCTCGTGTTCCGGGCCGCTCTCGCTTACTATTTCGTAGTCGGGCGGGCGCTTGTGGCGTTTCTGGATGAGCTCCTGGAGGCCGCTCTTGTGGTCCACGTCAAGCTTTTCCGGGGCCTGGCTTTCCAGCCAGGGGATGACCAGTTTTTCCACGTGGCCCAGGCCCCCGTCCAGGTAGACCGCGCCCAGCACCGCCTCCACCGCGTTGGCCAGGATGCTGTGCCGCCGGCTCCCCCCGCTGAGGTGTTCGCCCGCGCCGAGGTTGATGTGGTGGCCCAGGCCTATGGCCTCGGCCCAGCGGGCCAGGTTGGCGCGCGAAACGATGGCTGACTTGGTTTTAGAAAGGAACCCCTCGTCCTCGGAGGGGTTCTTGAGAAAAAGATAATAGGATACAACCAGGCCCAGCACGCTGTCGCCCAGGAATTCCAGGCGTTCGTTGTACCGGGGAGAGCCGCTTTCGGTGGCGTGAGACTTGTGGGTCAGCGCCTCCGAAAGCAGTTCCTTGTCGCTGAATTTGTATCCTATTACTTCTTCAAGGGAAGACATTTAATTTCCGATCAAGATCAGAAATTAATCTTTCTTGCCGGATTTTTCCTTGATGTAGGCGACGGCGTCGCCGACCGTTTTGATCTTTTCGGCGTCTTCGTCGGGGATCTCTATGTCGAATTCCTCTTCGAGGGCCATCACGAGTTCGACGGTGTCGAGCGAGTCGGCGCCGAGGTCCTGGACGAACTGGGCCTGCGGGGTGACTTCCGCCGCGTCTACGGCGAGCTGCTCGACGATGATCTTCTTCACTCTTTCTTCAAGGTTTTCGGTAACTGCCATTACATTGTCCTCCTGCTGTTATTATGAATCGCTTAAATCTGCTGCCGCCCTACATGTACAGCCCGCCGTTTACCGCCAGGACCTGCCCGGTGATGTAGGCGGACTCTTCCCCCGCCAGGAACAGCGCGGCCTTGGCCACTTCGGACGGCTCGCCGATGCGGCCCAGCGGGATCAGCGCCTCCACCCGGGCCTTCGCCTCTTCCTTGAGGTTCTCGGTCATGCGGGTGCGGATGAAGCCCGGTGCCACCGCGTTGACCCGCACCCCGCGCGGCGCGAACTCGCGCGCGCAGGACATGGTGAGCCCGATGAGGCCGGCTTTGGAGGCCGAGTAGTTGGCCTGGCCCGCCTGTCCCGTCTGGCCCACCACCGAGGAAATGTTTATGATGCTGCCCGCGCGGGCCTTAAGCATCAGTTTCGAAGCGGCCTTGCACATCAGGAACGCGCCTTTTAGATTAACGTTTATCACGGCGTCGAAATCGGACTCTTTCATGCGGAGCACCAGGTTGTCCCTGGTTATGCCCGCGTTGTTGATCAGGATGTCCAGTTTCCCGAAAACTTTTACCGCCTCTTCGACCGCGCGTTCGCAGTCGGCTTCTTTAGAGACGTCCATGCCGATTCCCACGGCTTTTGCGGCGGTCTTGGCCGTAATGTCCGCCGCCGCGGTTTCGCAGTCCGGCCCGGACAGGTCCGCTATGGCCACCAGGGCGCCTTCGGCCGCGAAAGCGGCGGCTATCTCAAAACCTATGCCCCGGGCGGCTCCGGTGATAAGGGCGGTCTTGCCTTCGAGCCTTTTCACTGGGCCTGCTCCTTGGAGGCGGCGATCTTGTCCTTCACCTGCTCCATCTGTTTCTTGATCTGGGTGACCATGCCCGAGGAAGCCAGCTCCCCGCCCACCCTGACCGCGTTGAAAATAGCGCTGGAGGTTATCCGCCCGTGGCAGATAAGCACTACCCCGTTAACTCCCAGCAGCGGCGCGCCGCCGTAAATGTCCACGTTCATCTTTATCTTGAGTTCCGTGAAGACCTTGCGCATCAGCATGGCGCCGATCTTGTAGGTGAACTTGCTCATGATCTGCTGCTTGAGCATCGTGAAAATGGTTTTGGCCGAGCCTTCGTAGAGCTTCAGCGCCACGTTGCCGGTGAAGCCGTCCGCCACCACCACGTCGGTGAGGCCTTCGGGGATGTCCCGCCCTTCCACCGGTCCGTGGAAGTTCAAGCCCATGTTCTTGATCAGCGGCAGGGTCTCCTGGACCAGGGTGTTCCCTTTCGTTTCCTCTTCGCCTATGGAGAGAAGGCCCACCGAGGGATTTTCTATCCCGAAGAGGGATTTCATATAGATCGAGCCCATCACCGCGAATTGCGCCAGGTGCCAGGGCTTGCAGTCCATGTTGGCGCCGGCGTCCAGCAGCGCGCAGGTGCCTTTCAGCGTGGGGAGCGGGGCCGCCAGGGCGGGCCGGATCACGCCGGGGATGCGCTTGATCTTGAGCAGCGACGCCACCATTATGGCGCCCGAGTTGCCGGCGGAGATGAAAGCGTCGGCTTTTCCCTCGTGCACCAGCCCGGCGCCCACCATCAGCGAGGAGTCGGGCTTGGCTTTGCACTCTTCTACGGGCTCTCCGCCCATATCGACGATCTGCGGGGCGTGGACGATCCGGATCCGCTCGGGGTTCTCCGCGCCGAGGCGGCGGAGTTCCTCCCGGATCTCGGGGTCCCTGCCCACGAGGATGATCTCGTGGGGCAGTTTTTTCGCGGCCAGCAGCGCCCCTTCCAGGTTGGGCTTCAGGCCGAAATCCCCGCCGTGAGCGTCAAGCGCTATTCGCATTGTTGCTCCCGCCGGTTATTTCTGTTCCTTGCCCTCTTCGCCTTTGGGGGCTTTCGCGGCCACTTCGAGCTTGCCGTTATAGAAGCCGCACGAGGGGCAGACTATGTGGGGCAGGCGGAGCGCTCCGCACTGGCCGCAGGCGGAAAGGGACTTGACCTCAAGTTTCCAGTTCTGCGAGCGGCGGGAGTCCCTGCGGGACGGGGTATGTTTGCGTTTGGGATTAGGCATTGTAGCACCTCTTTCTAGACTTAAAGTTTTTTCTTTCCGGGCTTGTCCTTGTCCGCTATTTTCAGCGATCCCAGGACATCGAAGGCTGTCGTTCTCCCGGTAGTACAGGCGCACGTCTGCCGGTTGCGGTTGATGCCGCAGACCAGGCAGCGTCCCTTGCACTCCTCGGAACACAACACCTTCATAGGCACGAGCAGGGCGGCTGTTTCCCTTATCAGTTCGCGCGTATCTATATATTCTACCGTATCCGGGTATACCTCGTCAAAAGAGTCCTCGAAGGTCCGGGTCACCGGGTCGTCGCACCGGGAGCAGTTCAGCGTGAATTCCCCGCGGAGCTTCCCCTCCAGCAGGATGGAATCCCCTCCGACGGAGAATTCCATCTCGAGGTGCATGCTTTTAACGGTGTCCGGCTGGTCGAAAGCGTCGGCGTACACGGCCGGGGCGGGCGAAAGTTCCACGCTGCGGCCGCCCTCTTCCAGGATGTCCGCGTATTTGAAGATCAAAGGGTCGTTTTCCTGCATAAGTACAATAAGATATCAACTATCCCGGGAATAGTCAACCGCGCCCGCCCGTCTTCAGGCCCGCGGGTTTTCGCCCCCGGCCCTTTCGGCCACGGCGTATGGCGGCTTGCGGTTGGCGCTGTGGTAGGTGCGGATCAGCACCTCGGCCATCAGCCCCATGAAGGCGAACTGCACGGCCACGATGGCGAAGAAGATCGCCACCAGGAACAGCGGCTGGTCTTTCACGAAGATGCCGTTGTGGAACTTGTTGTAGAGCGTCCAGGCGGCCATCAGGGCGGAAGCCGTCACCAGCGCGAAACTTAAACCTCCGAACAGGTAGATGGGTTTTGTGATGAAGTCCCCCATGAATTTAACGGTGAGCAGGTCCAGCACCACCTTGAAGGTGCGCGCGATCCCGTACTTGGACTGGCCGTTCACGCGCGGCCTGTGGTTCACTTCCAGCTCGGTCACCGAGGCGCCGGCATAGCCGAGGATGGCGGGCAGAAAACGGTGCATCTCGCCGTAGAGGTCCGCCGCCTTAAGAATCTCAGCCCGGTAGATCTTAAGGGTGCAGCCGAAGTCGTGCAGCTTTACTCCGGTGGCGGCGGAAATTATCCAGTTGGCGGCGCGCGACGGGACGATGCGCGTGAAGAAGGCGTCCTGCCTGTTCCGGCGCCAGCCGCTGACCACGTCCACCCCGGCGGCCGCGGCCGCGAAAAGCCTGGGAATGTCTTCCGGGTCGTTCTGCCCGTCGGCGTCCAGCGTCACTATCCATTCCCCCCGCGCCTCGGCTATGCCGGCGGCCAGCGCCGCGGTCTGCCCGTAGTTCTTGGCCAGGCGCAGCGCGCGCTGCGCCGGGGCCGCGGCCAGTTTCGCGAGTTCGCCGAACGAGCCGTCGGTGCTGCCGTCGTCCACCCAGATGATCTCGTACGGCAGGTTCAGCCCGCCCAGCGCCGCGGCGAGTTCCGCGCCGAAACCGGGAAGGTTCTGTTTCTCGTTGAACACCGGGACCACGGCTGAAATTATCGGCTTCATATTTTGAGTCCTTTCCTGCCAAGGAGTTCGGCGTAAAGTTCTTCCTGCTGACGCACCATCAGGTCGATGTCGAAGCCGGCCAGGTCGGTGGCGGCCGCGGCCTTCGCCATGCCGGCGCGCAGGCCGGCGTCGCCGAGCAGGCGGTCCAGCGCGGCGCAGAAGGCGTCCAGGTCGCCCAGCGGGAGTCGGTAGCCGTTAACGCCGTCCTTCAGGATGTCGGAGACCCCGTCGGTGCTGTAACAGACCGCGGGCAGCCCGGTCTTGAAAGCTTCCACCAGGCTGCGCGGCAGGCCTTCCCAGAGCGAGGTGAGCGCGAAAATATCCGACGCGGCCAGCAGTTCTCCGGAATCCTCGCGCCAGCCGACGAACTGGCAGGTCCCGCCGAGCCCGCGCGCGAGAACTTCGGCTTGGAGCGCTTCCAGCTGCTCCCCGCCGCCGGCGAAAACGAAGCGCGCCTTCGGATGGCGCGGGGCCAGGCGGGCCGCGGCCTCCAGGAAATGCCCGGGGTTCTTCTGCGGCTTCGCGTTGCCGATGCTCAGCACCACTACGTCTTCGGGCCGCAGGCCTAGCGCAGCCCGCTTGGCGGCGCGGTCTATCTTCGCCGGGTACGAGCCGAGTTTTACGCCGCTGCGGATCAGGCGGTACTTGGCCGGCGCCCCGATCCCCGCGGCGCGGGCGGTCTCCATGTTGGCGGACGAAACGAAGACCAGGGCGTCGCAGAAGCGGGCGCAGAACTTTTCCAGCAGGATGAAAAAATTGCGCTTGAGGGCGCTCTGGGCAGGGTGGAAGCCGAAGCCGTGGAAGGTATGGATTATCACCGGCACTCCGGCGGACGCGGCGGCCAGGCGCCCGAGAATTCCAGCCTTGGAGGAATGCGTATGGACCACTTCCGGCTTCATCTTTTTCAGCAGCGCGCGCAGTTCGAAAAAAGCGGCCAGGTCTGTGAGAGGGCTGATGTCGCGGCCCAGGCGTTCCGCCGTGACCAGCCGGCCGGGTTCGGCTTTGACGTCCAGCATGCCGCCGGGGCCGGCTATGATCACGGCGTCAAAACGCTCCCGGTTTAGGCGGGCCGCGGTGTAGAGGGTGTTCCCCTGGGCGCCGCCGAAATCCAGGCGGGTTATTATGTGGGCTACCTTGACCATCGGTTCAGCGGGACTTCCTTACCTTATATAAAGGGAAATAGTGCTTCAGTATGTCCAGGTACTTCGCGCCCTGTTTCTTGGCCAGGCCATGCGCCCCGAGCAGACAGAGGCCCTTGCCGTCTCCTGTCCCGATGCCGCGCACGATGAAGAAGGCCGGATATTTCCCCTGGAAAACGGGGCGGATGCTGAACAGGGTGGAGCGCAGCGCGCCGGCCCCGAGGGCTTCGGAAATGGCGGAGGCCCCCTCGATAACTGCGGAACCGGCGGTGCCGTCCGCGCGCATGGCCTTTATCCTGCCTTCGGGGTCGCGGGCCAGCGGCACCAGGGCGCGCAGGTAGCCGATCTTGTGCGTACGGTTCAGGCGCGACTCGATCCAGCGCGGCTTGAGCAGCAGCGTCCAGTAAACGTCGGAACTGGTGGTCTTGTCGTCGGCCAGGCAAAGGAGCCCGTCCGGAGGGCCTTTGAGCGTGTTCGTGTAGAAATTAAAAGGCGTCAGGCGCGCGAGCCGCCGGCCGCCGTCGCTGACGCCGCTTTCCGTGAAGCCGCCGCAGGCGCGGTGCAGGTCCGCCGGCGCCAGGCTCTCCCCGGCCATCAGCACCTCGCCGCGCGTGTCGCGGGCGGCCGCGGCCGAAACCGTGCTTTCCTCCTGCAGGCCGGCGAAGGCCATGCAGTGCGCCGAGTCGCAAAGGTCGTATTCCCTGCTTTCGTGGGAATTGAGGCGGGCCAGGCGGGTAAGGCGGGTGCGGGTGGCGACCGCGATGGCCTTAAGCTGTTCGGGCAGCTTGGAGCCGTCGGACAGCGAAGCCGCGACCGGGCTTACCAAAGTTTCCGCGGAAGTCTCGTTGATAAGCCAGAAGCCCTTTTCCCTGATCAGGGCCGTGAGTTCCCCCGCCACTTCCTTGTCGCCGCGGTTCACGCCGTGGGCGCCGGGCAAATCCGGATTCTTTATAAGGATGACGCCGCCGGCGGCCTTGGGCACGATGCGCACGCTGTTGGTCGTGGTGTGGGCGGCGGAGCCCATGCTGTCCTTGATCTCGTAGACGCGGTTCAGCTCGTCGTAGGAGATGCTCCACTGCATCCCGCCCTTGCCGGAAAGGATCCGCCCCAGGCGTGAATCGACCAGGTCGAAATCTCCGGCGGAGATGAAGCTGAAGCTCTTGAGCAGCGAGGGTACGCCGTTCTGGTCGGAGTACAGGCCTACTTTCACCCTGGGGCCGCTCTGCGGCACCGGGTCCTTGTGGGCGGGCCAGGCCATGCGCGCCCAGTAAAGCAGGTTGTCCATCTGGCCGGTCACGTTCTTGCGCAGTTTCTTTTCCTTGTCGCCGAAGAATTTCTCTTCGGGGTCAAGGTCGGAAAGAGTATAGTAGGTCTGCCAGGCCGGGGTGTAAAAATCCGAATCCTCGTACAGGCGGGCCAGGTCTATCTCCGCCTGGATATTGCGCGGGTCGTAACTGAGGGCTTCTTTGAGGAAGTTGACCGCGTGCGGCCGTTTCTTGAGGCGTTCCAGGTTGGCGCTGATGAGTTCCGCCGACGGGGAAAGCAGGTAGGGGTAGCGGTTGTAGACGGACTGCAGGTCTTCTATCGCGGCGGAGGGGCCGGACAGTTCCGCCTCGGCCAGCGCCATGGCGAAACGGGCCTGGCTGGCCAGGTCCTGGTCGGCGGTCAGCGTGAGCGACTTCTCGAAAGCGGCGCGGGCGTCCTGGTATTTTTCGAGGCTGACCAGGTTCCAGCCTTTTTCGAACTGGATGAAAAAATCTTCAGGGTTCAGGATCTCGCCTTTCAGCAGGTAGGCCAGGGCCTCGCCGTTCTTGCCCGCTTCGGCGAGCAGCACGGCCAGGTCGCGCAGCGCCGCCGCGGTCAGGGCCTGGTCGGAAGAGCGGTAGACCACGTACTTCAGCGAGCCGGCCGCGTCCTCGGGCCTGCCGTCCAGCCACTGGGCCGAGGCGTCCGAATAAATTTTCGCGAGGTCTTCCTCCGCGGCGGCGGGGGCGGCGCACGCGGCGGCCAGCGCCAGGCAGAGCAGAGCTGTTTTTCCCTTCGTCATAGAGACAAATTTAGCAATTATGCGAGGCCAAGGGAATAGGAGACCGGAGAAGTAAGGAAAAATTATTTTGAATTTATTTATTCTTTAATGTATAATAAATAGCGACGGGCCATTAGCTCAACGGTAGAGCAGACGCCTCTTAAGCGTAAGGTTACAGGTTCGAATCCCGTATGGCCCACCAGATTTTTTAGCACGGTGGAATGAGTAATCGGCGAGTAAAAGGGCGAAGGCGCGACCTCCCTGGAATACTCAACGCCCTTTACTCATTTTTTTTGCGGCAGTTCTCTAAAGGACGGGTGGTGGAACGGCAGGCGCTTTGCGCCGAGATGGCGGAACTGGTAGACGCGCATGGCTTAGGACCATGTGGGGTCATTCCCATCGGGGTTCGAGTCCCCGTCTCGGCAATAAGAGTCTAGAGGGTTCAAGGAATTGTGTGTCGCTTCGCTTGCTCTCCATGAGTACGGACAGGAAAGCGTAGTCGAGCCCGCAGCGGCGCAGGACAGCAAAGTCCACCCCCTGTCCATTACGACATAAGCCGTGGTTCGGGTGCGAAGCACAAATCAGTGAACAGGTCCCCGTCCCGGCATGAAAGCCTGGATGCGAATTTAAACTACATCGCGGAGGAAAATAATGAACGGTACTTTAACTCTCAAAGATAAGATCAAGAAGATCAAGCAGGAAGGCTGCATCAACGTGTTCGCGGTGGACGTGGACGCCAAGGCCCTGGCCGAGGCTTCGCAGGAGGCGCTGGTCCGTCTGCAGAGCGTGGTAAGCCTGCCCGGCTTCCGCGTGGGCAAAGTCCCGCTTACCATGATAAAGGACCAGTTCCCCTCCATGGTCAAGGACGAGGTCCTGGATATAGCCGCCAAGTCGGCGCTCCCCGAGATCCTCAAGGATTCCAAGCTCAACCCCGTGGTGGCCCCCCTGCTGATGAACGTGAAGTACGAAGCGGCCAAGGCCCTTTACTTCGAGATCCAGTTCGAGTGCGCGCCTACCATAGAGCCCAAAGGCTACGAGAAGATCGCCGCCACCCGCCAGGCGCACAAGATCACCGACGCCGAAGTGGACAAATACATCAACCAGGTGCGCGAGTACAACGCCTACCTCAAGCCCGGCGCCGAAGGCGAAGCGGCCGCCAAGAACCACTTCGTGATAGTGGACTACGACACTTTCGAGAACGGCGCGCCCGTAGCCGACGGCGCCGTGAAGGGAGAGATCGTGGACCTTTCCAGCCCCCAGACCATAGCGGGCCTGGCCGAGGCCGTGCTGGGCGCGAAGAAAGGCGAGAGCCGCGAGTTCGACGCCCCGTTCGGCGACCGGAAAATGCATTTCAGGGTGACCCTGCGCGAGATCAAGCAGAAGGTCGTGCCCGAACTCGACGAGAATTTCCTCAAGGAAGCCGGAGTGAAGACGGTGGAGGAGCTCAAGGCCAACGTCCGCAAGCTTCTCGAACAGGGTTCCAGCGAGAAGACCGAGAAGGACATGCTGGGCCAGATCGAGGACGCCCTCATAAAGAACAACCCGCTGACCCTGCCCCCCCCCCCCATGCAGGAAGAAAC
>JAJZPL010000050.1 GCA_021811185.1 bacterium | reverse complement strand
CAAGTTCTCCACCTACGCCACCTGGTGGATCCGCCAGAGCATCAACCGCGCCATCGCCGACCAGGCCCGCACCATCCGCATCCCGGTGCACATGAAGGAACTGGTCAGCAAGCTGATGAAGGTCACGCGCAAATACCGCCAGGAGTTCGGCCGCGATCCCCAGATCGAGGAGTACTCCAAGCACATGCACATCTCGATGGACAAGGTGAAGAACGCCCTGAAGATCATGCAGGACCCGATCTCCCTATCCACGCCTATCGGCGAGGACGAGGACTCGCATCTCGAGGACTTCATCGAAGATAAGACCGGGCTTCCCCCCTCGCATTCGGCGCTGGACCTGCTGCGCCGCCGCGAGGTGACCAAGATCCTCGACACGCTGACCGACCGCGAAGCCAAGATCATCAAACTGCGCTTCGGCATCGAGACCGGCTACCCCAGGACCCTGGAGGAAGTGGGCAAGATCTTCCGCGTCACGCGCGAGCGCGTGCGCCAGATCGAGGCCAAGGCCATCAGGAAGCTCCGCCACCCGTCCCGCAGCAAGATGCTCAGGGATTACCTGGACTGACGGCAGGCCAGGCGGAAAAGAAAAAGCCCCGGAGAGATCCGGGGCTCTTCTTTTTATGCCGGGAAGGGCTATTTTTCTTCTTTGTTCTCGGTGAGCAGGCCTTTCAGGATGTCGTGCGCGATGTCCTTGGCGCCCAGGCCCACAGCGATGGCGAAGGCCAGGCCCAGCGAGGCCAGCAGGATATTAAGCCCGCCGATGATCATCTTCATCTTGATGCCCAGCTGCTCGATGGCAGCTATGACGGTGAAGACGAGGATGACGAAGTTGACGATCCGGGAAAGGGACCGCCCGCCTTTAAGGTTGTTCGCCACCGCGGAATTCATAACCACGTCGCCCAGGAAGCGCGCCAGCATCAGGCCGCCGAAGCCGATGAAGATGGCGGCCGTCATCTTGGGCAGGAACTCTATGACGAAACGGCGCAGGATCTCGGAGATGGCGGTCAGGTTGAGGATATCCGCAGCGGTGACGAAGAAGACCAGCAGCAGCGCCCAGTAAACTATGAAGGAAACCATCCGGATGAAGGACTTTCCGAAGCCGAAGCGGATCAGCAGCTCGTTTATCCCCACGCTGCTGGTGTAATCGTCGAGCTTTATCCGGCGCAGGAATTTCTCCAGCACCGAACTGACCACCCGGGCGATGAAAAGGCCGAACAGGATGAAGATGAACGCGGCGACGAGACTGGGGACGTAAGCGGACAGCTTGTCCCAGATGTTGACGATGGGCTGTATAAAAAGTTCGGCGATGTCTTTTATCATTTATTCCTCCGGGAGTGAACAGGTCTATTCTAATATTTATGGACGGCTAAACGCAAAAACGGCCGGGAATAAAAAGAGCCCGCTCGCGGGCGGGCTCTTTTTAAGGGACGGAAGCTCAAAGGGTATTCTTGCTTTTAACGGGGTCGGCGGGGATAACCTTCATCAGCCTGGACCTTTTTATCACCGGCCGGACCTTCACCGGCTCCGCGATAACGGCGGGGGCCGGGGAATTGGGCGCGTCGCGCAGCGTCTCTTTAACCGGCTCTTTCTTCGCCGGCTTCTCCGCCTTGTCGGTGACGGGAGCGTCCTGTTTGGAAACCTGCTGCAGGAATTCCTTGGAACTCTCGCGGTACAGCGGGTCGTTCACCGCGCTCAAAGCGTCAAAATCTTCGGAGACCGCGGCCTCGGCGTTTACCTGGGCCGTGGCTTTGGCGGCGAGTCCGGTTTTAATGGAGAACTCCGGCTTTACGGGTTTGTTGACCGCCAGCAGAATATTGTCCGAGGCGCGCGCCGCGCCGCAGGAAAACAGAACGACCGAAACCGCCATAAAGAACGCGCTGGTTATTTTCATCGAACCCTCCATCGTGGTGCCGTTTTCTTTCACCTACATAGTATGGAATAAAAAACGCCTCGGCGTACGTGGCCGAAGGCCCAGAACTTAGTGGGCCCGATGGCCCACTGAGCGAGGCGGAACCCGGCCCGGCACAGCCGCGTTTTTTGCTATAATTCGTTAAAGCAGTTCAGCAGGAATGCGGAATCCCCCCCCCCTGAAAATAAGTTTTATTTGCACGGCCGGATTTTTTTTGATATCATATACATACTATGTACGCAATAATCGAAACAGGCGGCAAGCAGTACTGGGTAGTCCCTGGTGAAATCCTTCAGGTTGAAAAGCTCACGGATAAAGAAGGCGCGGAAGTGACCTTCAAAGCTCTGTGGTCGGCCTCGCAGGAAGAAAAAAGCGCCACGGTCGCCAAGTCTCCCTCTGCCAAAGTTACCGCCCGGATCATCCGGCATCTCAAAGGCCCCAAGCTTATTGTTTTCCGCAAGAAGACCAAGAAAGCTTACGAGAAAGGCTCGGGCCATCGCCAGGAACTGACTGAGATAGAAGTTAAAGATATCCAGTTGGCATAGTTTTTGGCCGTTTGTTGGCAGGCGCTCCCTAAGGGCCGTCACCAGCTTTTTACTACAGAGGTTTATCTATGGCGCATACTAAAGGACAGGGTTCTAGCAGTAACGGGCGCGACAGCAAAGGCCAGCGCCTTGGCGTGAAACGCTACGGCATGCAGACCGTCAACGCGGGAGAGATCCTGGTCCGCCAGCGCGGCACCAAGTTCCTCCCCGGTGAGAACGTCAGGAGGGCTTCGGACGATACCCTCTTCACGATCGTCACCGGCGTAGTGACGTTCGAATGGGTAAAACGCGGCAAGCAGCAGATCAGCGTTTATCCCTCAGCGAAATAACCCCTCCAAAAGGAAAAAGCCTCCTGGGTGCCACAAGCGTTCAGGAGGTTTTTTATTACCGTTATGACCACGACAAAAATCAGGGACCACCGCATCTTTTCGGGCTTCATAGACACAGCCCACATCTACCTCAAGGCCGGCAACGGCGGCAACGGCGCCTGTTCCTTCCGCAGGGAGAAGTTCATCCCCTACGGCGGCCCGGACGGCGGCCACGGCGGCAAGGGCGGCAGCATCTGGCTGGAAGCCTCCTCCAACATCACCACGCTCTCCGAGGTGGCCTCCCACCCCCACATCTCCGCCACCGACGGCTGCAAAGGCCAGAGCAACCGCAAGGACGGCTCCAACGGCGAAGATAAAACTATCTACGTCCCCCGCGGCACCGTGGTGCGGCGCGACGGCGCGGTGATGGTGGACCTCAAAGAGGACGGCCAGCGCTTCATGGTGGCCAGGGGCGGGCGCGGCGGCCGCGGCAATACCGCCTTCAAGACCCGCTTCAACACCGCCCCCAAGATCTCCGAGAACGGCGAGCCCGGCGACGAGTTCGAGGCGCGGCTGGAACTGAGCGTGCTGGCGGACGTGGGCCTGGTAGGCATGCCCAATGCCGGCAAGTCCACGCTGCTGTCGGTCATCTCCTCGGCCAGGCCCAAGATAGCGGCCTATCCCTTCACCACGCTGAACCCCAACATCGGCATGGTAAGCCACAAAGGAAAGCACTTCGCGGCCGCCGACATCCCCGGCCTTATCGAAGGCGCGCACGACGGCAAGGGCCTGGGCGTTACCTTCCTCAAGCACATCCTGCGCACCAAGATGCTGATCCACCTCGTGGACCCGCGCGGCTTCGGCGACATGAAGCCTGAAAAGGCCGTACGCGTGATCGAGAATGAACTTAAGGATTACCACCCCCTGCTCGCCAAGAAGCTCACCGTCCTGGTGGTGACCAAGGCCGACCTGCCGGAATCGGAACAGGTCTTCGAGACGCTCCGCAAAAAATTCAAGAAACGGGAGATCTTCCTGATCTCCTCCGTTGCCAACAAAGGCGTCAGCCGCCTGCTGGACCACGTGATCAAGCTGCTGCCTACGATAAAGGAAGAAGAACTCTACCAGGCCGCCAAAGAAGTCCAGACCGGGCTCGGGCCTCCCGTAGGCAAGGGTTTCAAAGTGGCGGTGGACACCGAGGGCGTGTTCAACGTTACCGGGGCCAGGATAGAGAAGCTCATCTCCATGACCAACTTCGCCCAGCCCGACTCTTGGGAAAGGGTGCACGGCGTCTTCAAGACGATAGGCCTGGACAAGGCCCTTAAGAAGGCCGGGGCGGTACAGGGAGACATGGTGCGCATCCGCGACTGTGAATTCCAGTGGAGCGACGCCGCCCGCAAGGCCGGAAAACCCGGCAAGTTCGCCTACAAGTACAAGAAATACAACGAGGAATACGGCTGAGCCCCCTTCGGCACAAAAGAAAAGCCCCGGAAAGTTTCCGGGGCTTTCTTGTTTAGAAGCCTGAACGGGCCGGGCCGTTAATACACCGTGCTCCAGTCGCGGGTGGTGATACGGAACTCCACGCGCCGGTTCAGCGCGCGGGCCCTCTCTGAATTCTCGTTTAACGCCGGGACCCGGGAGCCGTACCCGTACACTTTGATGGATTCCGGGTAAACGCCCTTTTGCACCAGGTACATCTTTACGGCGCCGGCCCGTTCCAGGGAAAGCTGCTCGTTGAACGCCTCGGAGCCGGTATCGTCGGTGTGGCCGGAAACGATGAGCTTGAGCCTGTTGTGCTTCAGCAGCACGTCGGCCACCCTGTCCAGCAGCTCATGCGAAGACGCGAGCAGCCTGGCGGAGCCGAGCTCGAATTCCACCGGCCTGACCTGGCGGCTGGAGGCCATATCCATCACGGACTGAAGTTCCAGGCCCGCCCGGCGGGCCTCTTCCTTTTCCGCGGGCTGCAGCGGGCGGGAACACCCGCAGACAACGGCCAGCGCGGCCAGGAAAACGGCGGCCTTCCTCATAGCGCCCTCCCTTCGAACTGCCCGCCGGTCAGCGAGACGATCAGCGTTTCCCTGCGGAAACGGTAACCGCGGGCGAAAGCGGTATTGCTGAGCAGCAGCGGCGGCGTGGCGGCGATGGTGGCGTAGATCCGGTTGCGGCTGATGCGGGGACGCGCCCCGGGGTCAAGCAGGTTGGCGTGGGCTATTTCCTCGAGCGTGTCCATGGCCCAGTAGACCGGCCAGATAACGGCGGCGCGCAGCGCCAGTTCCGTCTTGGGAATGGCGGAAACGAAAGCTTCGCTCTGGTCCAGCCGGTCCACGGCCCAGCTCATCCAGGCCGCGGTAAGGTCGCGCAGGCGTTCCATGTTGGCCGGCAGCAGGAGGTCGGCGGGCTTCAGGTTCTTCTTGTCCAGGTCCGCTTGCGGGAGGTAGCAGCGCCCGATCCGCAGGTCGGCGGGGAGGTCTTTAAGGATATTCGTTATCTGCAGGGCGGACCCTATCATCCCGGCGTCTTTTTCCGAGGGGAAATGCGCGGCGATCCTGGTGGAACGGCGGATGGTCTCGCGGTAAAGCCGGGCCCAGAAGATCCCCGGCGCGCCGCCGATAAGCGCGCAGTAGCGTTCAAGCTCCGTTGCGGTCTGGAAGGCCACGGGCGCCCCGCCCGGGAAGGTGCGCACGTCCATCTCCATGCCTTCGGCCACCCCGTCGAGCAGCTCGGAGAACAGGTTCCTGTCCGCCTCCGGGAATTTCCGGTAAATAGAAAGTATCTTGGAGAACTTCAGCAGCAGCTCTTTCTCCGCGGGCTTGCGCGTATGCTGCGCCAGGCCGCTCACTTTTTCCAGGACCTGGTCGGCGTTCCCGGGTTTATCAAGGCCGCGCATAAGCCGGAGGACCTCCAGTTTATCCCCCGCCCCTATGGCGGGGTCGTCCACCACGGTGTCCATTACGCGGCAGAGCAGGTACCCCATTCCCATGGAGGTCTTCACGGGCTCGGGCATGATCTTCACGCTCAGGTAAAGCGTGCGGGCGACGTTCTTAAGTATGCTTTTTATGTCGCCGGAGAGCAGCGCCCTTTCGCGTTTTTCCATGTGATAATTTTACCAAACTATGCCGCCGCCGTAACGGACCTAGTCCTCGGGCGGGGAGGTAAGAGCGGTTGCCGACTGCAGGCCAGAAGCCACTTGGGCGGATATGCCCATCCTTTCGTAAACCGGGTGCACCCTGGCCCGTATTTCGCCGAGGCGGGTGAAAAAAGCCAGCGCCCCCGCCATCGACATAACGCCGCTTATCATGATGGTGTGCGGCGCGCCCAGGCGGCTGGCTATCCAACCCGCCATCAGGCTGCCGAACGGAGCCATCCCCATGAAGGCCATGGCATAGATAGCCATGACCCGGCCCCGCTTGTCGTCGTCCACCACGGTCTGGATAATGGTATTCGAGGAAGCCATCTGGCTTATCATCCCGAAACTGGCGAAAGCTATGGAGAAGGCCGCGAGCGGGAGGCTGCGGGCCATGGACAAGGCGATAAGGCCCATCCCGAAGATAAGGCCCGCGGCGGGGATCCTCTTTTCAAGCCCCGCCGCGCTCTTGCGGGAGGCCAGCAGCAGGGCGGCGGCGAGCGCGCCGGCGCCGGAGCAGGCCATCATGAACCCCAGCGCTTTAGGGCCCCCGCGCAGGATCTCCTTCACAAAAACCGGCATAAGCACGGTATACGGCATGCCGGTAAGGCTGGTAAGCGCCAGCAGCATGATGATGTAGCGTATGGGGGCGTAACTGAAAGTGTAACGGAAGCCTTCCCTGAGGCGCTTCAGGACGGGTTCGGCGGCCGCCTTCTTAGCGCCATGGGGAACTTTCATCGCCAGCAGGGCGCCCAGCACGGCCAGGTAACTTACGCCGTTGAGCAGGAAGCACATGCCCTCACCCACCGCGCTTATCAGGACTCCGGCCACGGACGGCCCGATCAGGCGGGCGCCGTTGAACATAGAGGAATTAAGGGCTATGGCGTTGCCGAGGTCCTCTTTCTTCTCGACCAGTTCCACCACGAAGGACTGCCGCGCGGGGATGTCGAAAGAATTTACCAGGCCCAGGAAAGAGCTGAGCGCTATGATATGCCACACCTGGACCTTCCCAGCCAGCACCAGGTACGCCAGCGCGAAGGCCTGCAGCATGGCCAGCGTCTGCGTCACCAGCAGGATCCTGTAGCGGTCCATCCGGTCGGCCAGCACGCCGGCGAACGGGGACAGGATGAACGTCGGGATCTGGGAACAGAAGCCCACCACGCCCAGCAGCAGCGCGGAGCCGGTAAGCCGGTAGACCAGCCAGCTCATGGCTACGCTCTGCATCCACGTGCCGATGAGCGACACCCCCTGCCCGCCGAAAAAAAGCCGGTAGTTCCGGTACTTGAAGGCCCTCAGGATGAGCGAGAGCCTGGTAGCGGCAGGTTTAACGTCGGTATGCTGGGGCATAGTATTTAAGCACGCGGACTTGGGAGAAAACAGGATCAAAGACGCCCGGGGATGATCTTTCCGAGCACGCGCGGGGCGCGGGCGCCGGTGGCGGAAGGGCAGTGGTTCACGCGGCCTTCCAGGGCCAGCCAGGCCAGCAGGGCGAAACAGGCCGGTTCCTTGGCGAGCGGGTGCAGGCCCAGCTCGGCGCAGGACCTTACCCTCACGCCCGACGGCAGCAGCAGCGCCGCGATATTGTCCATCAGCACGGGGTTGAGCGCCCCGCCGCCGCTCACGATCAGTTCGCGCGTATTGCGCGGCGCGAAGCTCTTGAAAGCCAGCGCGATGGAAGCGGCTGTAAAAAGGTTAAGCGAGGCCAGCAGGTCCCGCGAACATTTCGCGCTGAAACTGCCGGCAAAATGTTTTTTAATGAAGGCCAGCGTGAACTCGCTGCGGTCGAGCGACTTGGGCGGCCGGCGCCTGAAGAACGGCAGTTCAAGGAGTTCGTAGACCTTCCGCAGGTCGGGTTCGCCGGCGGCGGCCCAGGCGCCGTTCCTGTCGTAAGAAAGTTTACCGCCGGAAAGTTCGGCTACCGCGGTATCCATCAATGAATTTCCGGGCCCGGTGTCGAAGCCGAAGGTCTTAACGCCTTTGCCCACGAAAGCGATGTTGCCCACGCCACCGATGTTCTGCAGCGCCGTCGGGCAGCCGCTCCCGAACAGGTACTCGTCCATGAAAGGGATCAGCGGCGCGCCTTCCCCCCCGGCGGCCATGTCGGCGGGCCGGAAGTCGCAGACCACGGGGCGGCCGGTCTCCTCGGCGATAAAAGAGGCTTCACCTATCTGGAGGGTATGCCCTTTGTTCCCGGGCGCATGCCATACCGTCTGGCCGTGGGACCCTATAACAGCGATGCTTTTATATGGAACTTTATGCGCGCGGCAGAACTTGCGCACCATGCCGGCCCACAGGCGGCCCAGCTCGAAGTTCAGCGCCGAGAGTTCCGGCGTCTTCATGTCTTTGGCCGCTATGATCCTGGCCTGCAGCGCGGCCGGGTAAGGGTAATTGGAGAACTTAAGCACCTCGAGTTTTTCCCCCTCGGCGCCGCAGAGCGCTATCGAAAGTCCGTCGGCGGAAGTGCCGCTCATCAGGCCCAATATTTTTGTTTTTGCCATATCAGTATTTTTCGACGCTGTATTTCGAGAGCCGCCCGTTCTTGTAATGGAACTTGCCGGAGAAATGCCCGCGCCGCTTCAGCAGCGGCAGGAACACACGGTCCCCTTCCCAGAGGTTCAATTTAAGCAGTTCCCTGTCGGGCACCCACTCCAGGTTCCCCTCGGGCGAGTCTATCAGGCGGCCGGTGAACCGGGAGGCGGTATAAACGAAAACGTACCAGTCCTCGTCGCGGGCGAAGCCGGGGAAGGTCAGTACGCCTTTCAGCGCGGGCTTTTTTATCTTAAGGCCGGATTCCTCGCGGACCTCGCGGACCACGCAGTCCTCCGGGGATTCTCCCGCCTCGAACTTGCCGCCGAGACCGTTCCACTTGCCCTCGTGGACGTCGTCCTTCTTCTTCACGCGGTGAAGCATCAGGGTCCTGCCGTTCTTCTTGATGTAGCACAGTGTCGCAAGTTTCATATTTACAGGTCCGCTTTCCCCACCGGCGGGAGCTCCTCGAACAACCAGGTGCTCAGGTAGCGTTCCCCGGTATCGGGCAGTAAGGCCACTATGGTTTTCCCGTTATAAAGGGGGTCATTTGCGGCCTCGACGGCGGCGTGCATGGCGGCGCCGGAGGAGATCCCGCAGAAGATCCCCTCTTCGCGCATCAGCCTTCTGGCCATAGCGCCGGCTTGCTCGTCCTTTACCGGGACTACAACATCCAGCAGGCTCCTATCGAGCACTTCGGGAATAAAGTTAGCGCCTATCCCCTGTATCCGGTGCGGGCCGGGCGCGCCGCCCCCCAGCACGGGGGAGGCCGCGGGTTCTACGCCGATGATCTTTATTCCGGGCCGCCTCTTTTTAAGGGCCCGGGCTGCGCCGGTGATGGTGCCGCCGGTACCTATCCCGGCGATAAAAACGTCTATTTTGCCCGCCGTGTCGTTCCAGAGCTCTTCCCCCGTGGTGGCCTGGTGGATGGCCGGGTTGGCGGGATTGGTGAACTGGCTCGGCATAAAAGCGCCCGGAGTAGCGGCAAGGATCTCCTCGGCTTTGGCCACGGCGCCGGCCATGCCGGCAGGCCCCGGCGTAAGCACCATTTGCGCCCCGAAAGCGTGCAGGATCTTGCGGCGCTCCACGCTCATGGTCTCGGGCATGGTCAGCACCAGCTTGTAGCCTTTTATGGCGCAAAGCCAGGCCAGGCCTATCCCCGTATTGCCGCTGGTAGGCTCCACCACCAGCGCGCCAGGCTTCAGCAGGCCGCTTTCCTCGGCGTCTTTCAGCATGCCGTAAGCGGCCCTGTCCTTGACGCTCGACGAAGGGTTGAAGAACTCGAGCTTGGCCAGCAGCAGCGCTTTGCCTCCGGCCGCCAAACGGTTAATTTTCACCAGCGGCGTGCGGCCTATAAGGCCCGTCATATCCGGAGCGTATTTCATTTGGCGGCCAGCTCCTTGCGCAGCTGGTCGAGCTGCTGCTGCACGCGGCGCATTTCCTCGCTGCAGTAGTCCGGCAGCTTGTTGTGGTCCAGCTGGGCCTGGCCGGGGGCGCCGCCGCGCGAGCCGTGGGCCGGCACGCCGAACACGGTGGTATCGGCCGGCACTTCCTTAAGCACCACCGAACCCGCGCCTATGCGCGAGCGGTCGCCTATCTTGATGGCGCCCAGGATGGTGGCGCCGGCGCCTACTACCACGCCGTTGCCCAGCGTAGGGTGGCGCTTCTTGTGCTCGAGCGAAGTGCCGCCCAGCACCACGCCCTGGTAAAGCAGCACGTCTTCGCCGATCTCGGCGGTCTCGCCTATCACCACGCCCATGCCGTGGTCTATAAAGAAGCGGCGGCCAATTTTAGCGCCCGGGTGGATGTCCACGCCGGTAAGGAAGCGGGCGAGGTAAGAGAGGAAGCGCGCGGGGAAGTACAGCCCTTTCTCCCAAAGCCAGTGCGCCGGGCGGTAAAGCCAGACGGCGTGCAGCCCCGGGTAGCAGAAAAGCACCTCCGCCGTGCTCCTGGCGGCCGGGTCTTTTTCGAAGACGGTTTTGATATCCTCGGTGAAGTTCATTTTTTCCTTTTATACAGCCCGGTGAGCACGGCCTTGCCCAAAGCGTTCGCTTCCAGGTAATCTTCCAGCCTGGCCTGGCCGCCAGCGTAGCTTTCGGCGTTCAGCGCGTAAAGAGTGAACACATAGCGGTGCGTGCCCGAAGGAGGACAGGGGCCGAAATAGCCGGTGGTGCCGGCGTCGTTGGCGAGCTCGCGCGCGGGGGCCGGCGGCAGCGAGCCCCGGGCAAAGCCGCCTATGCCGGGCGGGATATCCACCACTGCCCAGTGCAGGAAATCGCCGGAGGGGGCGTCGGGATCGCGCACTACCAGCGCCAGGCTTTTGGTGCCGGCGGGGACATTGGCCCAGCGCAGGGCCGGCCGCGTATGCTTCCCGTCGCAGGTGAACTCGGACGGCATTACGGAATTGTCCTGGAAAGAATCGGAGGACAGGCTGAAAACCGCGGATTTATTATCCATAGAAATACCCCTTTTTTCATTTCCCGCAGCTCCCCTGGAGCAGCCGGAGAACGCCGCCGCGGCCGCCAGGACAAAAAACATATTTAAACGTTTTTTCATAGGTTCCGTTTCTCTCCCCCGTCAAACAGCATTATATAACTTTTTCCGGCACGCTCCCCCCCAGCGAAACCGGGGTATTGAAGCCCGACATGAACAGCAGCAACTGCACGGGCCCGGCGGCCCGCACGGAGCGCACCTCGCGCACCATCAGGAAAAGCGGGACCGCCGCCAGCGCTCTTAAGAACGCGGAAATAAGCAGCAGGAAGACGAAGGAACTGCCATAGAGCGCCGGGAGCCGCCCGTAAAGCCACCCTCCCAGCACCGCCCCGCCGAACTGGGCAATGCCGTTGGTGAAGCTGAAGAAAGCGTTGTAGCCGGCCCGCGAATGGGCGGGGATGGTCTCATAGATGAAGTTGTTCATGCCTATCAGGTAGGCCCCCCAGATCACGCCGGAGTACATTTCCACGGCGGCCAGGTAGTAGAAATTCCGGCTTAACGACCAGAAGAACGGCACCGTCGGGATAAGCAGGAAGGCGGCCTTGAGGATCTTTACGCTGCCGTAGCTGTCGGCCGCCTGGCCCCACCGCTTCATCAGCAGGTAGGTCATCAGCGGCCCGATGCTCATCAGCACCATGAATTGGGAATAGCCGCAGTTCAGTTCTTTCAGGGCGTACACGCTGAAATACGGCGCAGCCAGGTAGGTGGAAAGCAGCAGCAGCAGCACGGAAAAGAACAGCGCCGGCACGCGGCCTTTGCGGAAATCCAGCCCGTCCAGGAAATTAACGCGGCTGCCGCGCGGCATGTGGAACCTGGTGCGCGGCTCGTACATGCGCGTTATCAGGAAGAAGGATATGGTCCTCAGCACGCCGGCGGCGGCGAACACGGTAAAGAAGCCCCAGAGCCCCCGGTTATCCAGCAGGCCCAGTATTTTGGAAGCCAGGAAGCCCGCGCTGAAGAAGCTTATCCCCACCAGCTGGTACCTGAAGCCGAAAAAACTCCCGCGTTTTGAGGCCGGGATATATTCCCCCATCAGCACGGACCACGGGGGGCTGGCGGCGTTGCCGGCCACCGTATACAGCACTATCATGCAGATAAAGAATACCAGAGCCGGGCCTTTGGGCAGGAAAACCGCGCAGGCGGCGGCATAAAGGGAAAGGGCCTGCACGCCCACGGCTATCATTACGGCCTTCTTGCAGCTGCCCACGGCCGAGACCAGCCGCTCCACGAACATCTGGAACGCGGAGGAGACCAGCGAGGGCACCGAGCGCAGCAGGCCCACGGTCATGGTGGAAGCGCCGAAGGCCATGGCCAGCGGCACCGAATACGTGTCGGCGAAGCCGCTCATGGCGGCCCAGGCGATGCCGTCGTTTATGGAGGCCCTTACGCTTCTTTTTACGTTTTGTCTTTGCATGGACGGTATTAAAATTATATAAATTATGCTTGCTGGCGATTTTAGGGGGGTTCCATGTTCGAGAACGGTCTGATAAAAACTTTAACCGGTCACAAAGACGGGGTGCTGGCGCTGGCCTTCTCACCCTGCTGCAAGTTCCTGGCTACCGCCGGCGAGGACAACACCATAAGGTTGTGGTCCACCCCCGACGGCATAGAGATCCAGACCATAGAAGCCCACGAAGGGGACGTGCGGGCGCTGGCCTTCGACCAGGACGGGGACATGTTCGCTTCCGGCTCCTGGGACAAGAGCGTGAAGATCTGGCGCACCGAGGACTGTTCCACGCAGGGCACCGCCGCCAAGCACGGCGCCGCGGTGAACTGCCTGGCTTTCTCGCCGGACGGCAAGCTGCTGTACTCCGGCTCCGACGACGGCACGGTGAAAGTTTTTTCCTCCCCAAAATGCTGGCTTGAGAACACCATAAGCCCCGGGATAGGGGATATCAAGGCCCTGGCGGTCTCTCCCTCGGGCATGCTGGCCGTGGGCGGCGTAGAACTGCAGTTCCTGGACCCGGCGGGAAAACTCCTTAAGGATAACGACTCCTACGTTTACGGGATACGGGCAGTGGCCTTTTCTCCCGACGGCAAACTGCTGGCGGCCGCCACCGGCATGGAGAAGCGCATGGAGATCTGGAACGCGGAGAAACTGGAAGAAGCCGGCTCCGTAAGGGATTCCGACTGGCTCAACTGCCTGGCTTTCAGCCCGGACGGCAAGCAGCTGGCTACCGGCGGCATGGCCGTAAAGGTCTGGGACCCGGTCTCCGGGGCCTGCCTTAAGACCTTCGAAGGGCACACGGACGAGATCTACAGCGTGGACGTTTCGCCTGACGGGAAATACATAGCCTCCGCCTCCAAAGACAAGACCGTAAAACTCTGGGCGCTTTAAGAATAAAGGGGACAGGCTACTTTATTTTGCAAATAAAGTAGCCTGTCCCCTTTATTGACCGCCGTCACCAAAGTGGCGGCGGTCTTTTTTGTATAATTGACCTGTTACTTAAATCACATCAGGAGGAATTAATGGTTAATATAATAGTCCTTATGCTGGTGGGACTCATGGCGATGGCGAGCAGCGTCAACGCCGCGGGTTTCCGCCTTTCAGAGCAGGACGCTAAGGC
>JAJZPL010000049.1 GCA_021811185.1 bacterium | reverse complement strand
GCCGGCCTGCCCTTCCGGGTGGAGACCGTGGACTGGGCCGCCACCGGCGCCGCCTACCGCAAAGAGATAAAACGCACCGCCGTCACCCTCCGCCGCTCCAGCGGGAAATAGCCCCCTCAAAGACGCAACGGAGCCGCCGGGGAAAACCGGCGGCTTTTCCGCGGACAGCTGCAGCGGCCCTTATTCTTTGGCGACTATGTCGACCGAGATCTCCACCGCCGGTACGGTCCCCCTGTTCTCGAGCCAGTGCACGGTGTTCCTGTCCTCGGGCCAGCCCACTCCTGGCCCGTAGTCCGTGGCGACCCCGTTCCGGTGGTCCGTGATAGTTCCCTGCAGCACGTACACGCTGCCCGGCCTGCCCTTATGGTCGTGCACCGGGCCGAAGACTCCCCCGGGCTCTATGGTCACCAGGCGCGTCCGCAGCTGGCGCCCGGCCAGGCCCTCTATCTCGGGGCCCAGGTCCAGCGCGGCCAGCAGTTTCACGGTTACGCCTTTCGTCTCCGGTCCTGCGGGTCTATTGCTCATAGCGTTCTCCTCCCCGTACCGGCGGCCCGGGTCACCCCGGCGGCCCGCTCAGCGCATCTCTCCGTCCGCGATCTCGGGATCGGTTATGGTCTTGAACAAGTCCCTCGCCCTGGCGTCGGCCGGCGCTACCGTCTTCTTCCGGGTATTCACGCTGAAGACGAACTTCAGCTCCCCGTCGCCCACCGGCACGGCCGCGGCCGCCGAGAACAGGCCGGGCCCCTTCTTCCTGACCTCCCAGCTCAGGGCGCCGGCGCTGCCGCCGGCCCCGGCTATCGCCACCCGCATTTCTTCCTCCAGGCTCGCGCCGCCCGGCGCGGGCCTGAAATTGCGCACCAGGTCCACTATCCCCGACGCGGCGCCGGCGGCCTTCTTTTTCCCCGCTTTAGCCCCGGCGTCCGCGGGCTTGCGGCCCGGCTTCGCCGCCTCGCAGCGCACGTAGGCGAAGGCGTCGAGGTCCATGGGGACCACGTAGCCGTTCAGGAAATTCACGCCCAGGGCCCTCTCCCCCTTCTTTTCCGAAGTCCAGTAGACGGCGCTGCACGCCGCGGAGGTGCTCTCCATGCACTCGGTCTCCCAGATCTTCAGCAGCTCCTTGTGGTTCGGCAGCCGCCCTTTGCCGGAGCATTCCTCGGCGGCGCCGTACCAGTCCAGCTCCCGTTCGCGGTCCAGGCTGTCCGGGTCGAAATCCGCGGCCAGCTCGGCCTTCTTTTTGCGCTTGTCGTTCCCGGCGAGCTTGTCGTAATTGTTGGCCTTGAGGACCTTATCCCACTCCGCGTCGCCGGTGGAGTCGTTCCCCGCCGGCTCCTCCTTCATGGACACCACGCGGAACTCCGCGTCCCCGGCGTCCGCCTGCGCGCCGCAGGGCCGGCAGGCGCCCAGAACGGCGCCCAGGAATATCCCCGCACAGACCACGCCGCCAGCGTATTTTCCAGGCATTTTTCCCTCCGATGCTATCGGTTCATATTCCGCCAGACGATACCGCCGGACCCTCCGGGGCCGGAGGCGCCGCGCTCTTGCCTAGCCGCCGCCCCTCAGGCGGCGCTTGCGCTCCTCGGCCTCGCGCTGCAGCCTGCCGAAAGCCCTGAGCTTCCGCTTTGCCAGCAGCCGCTTCTTCGGGTCCGACAGCCGCTCCCGCCGCTCGGTCTCGCGGCGCAGCTTCCCGTAGCTCTTCAGCCTCTCCGGGGCCAGCGTCCCGGCTTCCAGGGCCGCGGCCACCGCGCAGCCCGGCTCGCCGGAATGCGAACAGTCCTTGAAGCGGCAGCCTGCCGCCAGCTCCGCTATGTCGCCGAAGGAGGCGTCCAGGCCGCCGCCGGAATACTCCACGCCGAACTCCCTGACGCCGGGCGTGTCTATCAACTGGCCGCCGCAGGGCAGGAAGTAGAGCTGCCGCGCGGTGGTGGTATGCCTGCCGCGCGAGTCGGCCTCCCTGACCGCCCCGGTCTCGGCGGCCTCGCGCCCGGCCAGCCGGTTGAGCAGCGTGCTCTTGCCCGCCCCCGAGGAACCCACCACGCAGCACCTCACCCCGCCGGCCAGCTCGGCCTCCACCTTCTCCACTCCTTCCCCGGTGAGCGCCGACAGGCGGATGGTGACCGCGCCCGGCGCGGCCTTCCCGGCCGCGGCCGTCTTCTCCGCCAGCTCGTCCGGCCCGCACAGGTCCGCCTTCGTCAGCACCACCACCGGCACCGCCCCGCTGTCCCAGGCGGCCACCAGCAGCCGCTCCAGCCGGGCGATGTTGTAGTTGCCGTCGAGCCCCATCACTATCAGCACCTTCCCGATATTGGCGGCCAGCGGCTGCGCGTCCAGGCCGCCGCCCAGCTCCTTGCGCAGCAGCAGCGAAGAGCGCGGCCGCACGGCGTGTATCACCGCCTTGAGCCCGCCGTCGTGCAGGCTCACGTCCACGTCGTCGCCCACCACGGGCAGGTCCAGCCTGGAGGCCGCCCCGCCCAGCAGCTTGCCCGTAAGCACGGCCGGCAGCTCGCGGCCGTCGAGCCATACCGTGTACAGCCCTTTCCGCTCCGCCGTCACCAGCGCGGCCGCATATGGATCGTCCTCCACTGTCCCCCCTTTAAGAGCGCCGGCCGGCGCACGGACGCGCGCGGCAAAGCCGGCTTAAGCACCGGATCCGCGGCTTCTCCCGACAATATTCTCCAGCACGGTCGCCGCGGAGGCGGCGGCCAGCGACGCGAAGACCGCGAAGGCGCCGGGCAGCACGAAGCCCGCGGGATCCTCGGCCGAGCCGGCGGTCACCCGTATGAAGATCACGGCCCCGGCGGCCAGGCCCGCCGTGGCCAGCGCGCAGCGCCTTATGACCCGCAAGGCCTTCACGGTATTCGGCGAGAACGCCTCGTTCCTTCCGATGTATCCCAGCACCTTGAACGCCTGGAAGAGCCCGTAAAAGAAAGGAATGGACCCCATGTAAACATACGCCAGGAAAGGGTCCTTGAAATAAACGGCGGACAGCGCGGCGTTCGCGTTCCTGCCCTCGTGCGGCGGCACCCAGAGCATCAAGGCTAGCGCGCCCAGGCCGATGAACGCTACGGCCGCCTGAAGGAATATCCTGGAAACTTTCATTCCGCGTCCTTTAGAAAACGGCTGGCGCCGGTTCTCCGGCTATCCCGACATTCTACAAAAACAGGCCCGCCGGAATTACGGGGACACATTACTTAACTGCAATCAAGTATCGCGTCCGCGGGATCAAAAATTTACGCTTCGTTCCTAGCCGGGCACAGCCGGTAGAGCGGGTGCATGAGCCCGGTGGGCGGGTAGAACTCCTCGCCTATCAGCGCGAACCCCAGCTTGCCCAGCAGCGCGCGCGAAGCCTGGTTGCGCGGGTTATGGCCGGCATATAAGGCCCTGGCCCGCATTACCCCGAACGCGTGGGCTATCACCCGCAGCGCGGCCTCTTTGGCATAGCCCCTGCCATGGGCGCCGCGCATGATATAGAACCCCATTTCGTAGCAGTCCGGCTCCGGCCGGGACTTCAACCCGCAGCACCCCACGAATTCCCCGCCCGAAAGGACGAACAGGGGCCAGTACTGCGCGCCTATCCGCTCCTGCGAGGCCATCTCGGAGCGCACCCGGGCCTTCACCTGCTCCCTCGAGAACGGGCCGCCCACGTGCCTGGCTATCTCCGGGTCGCCGAAAAGCCCCCACGCCAGCGCGCCGTCCTCCTCTCTCCAGAGCCCGAACCCCAGCCGCTCGCTCTTTAAAAAATAGTCCCTGTCAGGCATACGCTCACCGCGCAGAATTCTCCGGGACAGCGCCGCCGGCTCGCCCCGGCGGACCGCCGCTTGAACGCCGTATCCCCTATTCCGTCACTTTTTATCCGGCCCGCGCAGGCTCAGTGCCGCGCCGGCGAGCATGAGTATTACGCCGGGCCAGAAAGTCACGAAGAACAGCAGGCCCAGGCCTATCGGGTTCCCGCCCGTCCTGCCGGTAACGCCCTCGAAGAGCACGTACAGCAGCAGGGGCGAGCAGCCTGCCGCCAAAAGGACCGCCCCGGCCCGGAACAGTTTCGATCTGAATATCCTATCCCGCATAAGCTCCATTCTACAGAAGAAAACCGCCGGGCTTGGCCGGCGCCACTATTGCCCCTTCACCTGCGGGTACAGCTTCTTCATGCAGTCCGGGCAGATGCCGTGCGAGAACTTGAACTCGGAATTCTTGGAGATATACGCCTCTATGCTCTCGTACGCCTGGTCGTCGCGGCGCACGCGGCGGCAGCTGGCGCATACCGGGACCAGCCTGCTCAGGTCCTTCATCTGCGTGTCCAGCTTCAGTATCCGCTCCGCCACGCGCAGCCTGACCTTCAGCAGGTCCTTGTGCGCCGGCTTCTCCATGTAGTCGTCGGCCCCGGCGTCCATGGCCTCCATGAAGTTGATGCTGCCTATCCTCTTGCCGGTCAGCACGATGAAATACACGTAGGGCCGCTGCCTGTCGGCGCGCAGGGCCCGCACCAGGTCTATGCCGGTCAGGCCCGGCATCTCCCAGTCGCTGATGACCACCCGTATATCCATGTCGGCTATGAGGGCCAGCGCCTGCGCGCTGTCCGAAGCCGTCACCGGAACGTGGCCGCATTGCTTCACCATCGCGCCGGTCAGGTAAAGGCCGTCCTTGTCATCGTCCACAACGAGTATTCTCATAAATGTCCCCCCGGCCCCTGTCTTCCGCCGCTTTCGAGACCATTCTATAATAGAACCGCCGGGCTTCCCCGGCGGTTTGCGCGATCAAGTATTGTGTCCCAGGAATTCCCGGCTATTTGTCCAGGAAGAACTGCACGGACACCTTCTCCGTGGGGGTATCGGCGATCATGGATTCGACGCCGAGCTTGATCCTTTTCGTGCCCTGCATGGACGTTCTTCCGAAACCGTACGAGATCTCGATCTGAAAGTTATAATCCACGGTCTCGGCGTCGGTAAGGGTCGGCAGCAGATTTATCATGGATATAGCCGGAACATCCTTGGCAGAGTTGGAATAGCCGGACTGCTGACCAGACAGAATATAGATGTTGTAGACGGTCTCCTTGCCATCCACGGTCAGGGTTACCCTGGCCCTGAGGTTCTCGACGCTTTGCGCGGCAGGCGCGGCGGCGCTCTTCGCGGCCGCTTTTCCCGCTGCCGAGGCCGCGCAAGGAATGCTTAGTGCGGCGATGATCGCGGCTGACGCCAATAGTCTTCTCATGTTCCCTCCCGTTAGGACGATCCGTAGCGAATATTGCTAGAAGTAGTATACACTAAATTCCGATGTTTATCTATTTGCCGCCATTCAAAGAGCACCTTGCGCCGCGAACCGCAATTCCGCAAAACGGGACCGCATGGCCCCGCCGGCGGCTTGCGCAATTTAGTATTGTGTCCCCCGAATGGGCCTAAATCCCCCAGAACCTGCCGTCCACCCGCTTCTATTTCAGGTCAGAAGCCTGATCAGTTTCTTGGACGAGGGGAATTCCTTCAGAAGGAACGCCCGCTCGCCGAACTCGAAATCGGAGAACTCGAAGCCGGGCGACACCGTGCAGCCGACGAAAGCGAACCCGGCGCCAGGTTTAGGCCAGGCCCCGAACCACGTGCCGGCGGGGACCACGAACTGCTGCACCTCCCCCGCCCCGGCATCGGGCCCGACCACCACCCGCTCCTCCCTGCCGCCGGGGAATATCATCCCCACGGTCAACGCGCCGCCGCCGTAGTGATGCCACATCTCGTCCGACTTCAGCCGGTGCAGGCGGGACGTGGCCTTTCTCGGCAGCAGGAAATAGATCCCGGTGCAGTAATGCCTGCCGCGCCCGTCCCTGGCCGCGGACTTGTAAGTCTCGCGGTAAAAACCGCCCTCCGGGTGCGGCTTCAGCGAATAGATCCGGATAAGGTCCTCGGCAGTCAATTCCCTCATATCCCCTCTCGCCAGCCTAGAAAGACGTCAGCCCCTATTCTACAAAAACAAAGCGGCCGGGCTTTCACCCGGCGGCTAAGCCCAGACTACAGGCCCAATCTATCCACCTGTAATTCTATTCAGCCGCCTTAAAGACACGCGCAAGCGGGCTGGACTTGTACATATTCTCCAGGAAATCCATACCAGCATAGCCGGCAAGGAACGCCGTCTTCCAGCTGTTCTCGGCCAGCGCCCCGGCAATACCGCCGAGTATGCCCGAGAAGAACACCGTGGTGAAGAAGTAGGAATAATTGAACTTGGTCTTAGAATCCTTCTTCAGCTTCTTCAGGAAACTGGAAACGCCCCTGGCTATCCCTCCGACGAACCCCGCGATGATGTATATCTCGAATTTATTCACGATGCCTCCCTCGAACGCAGCATATGTTACGACAGCATCATTCTACCAAAAGCAAAACCGCCGGATTTCCCCGGCGGCTCAAATAGAGCGGGAGCGGCGCCGGGAGGCGGGCCCACCTCCCGGCGCCATGTCCGCTAGCAGCAGCAGAATTCCCTGCAGGCTTTCACAAGCGCCTTCAGGGAACCGGTCTTCTTCGGGTCCTTCGCGGTTATCTCGACCTTAACCCCATCCGCTGTCTCGGTGGTCTTGCAGTCGAGCTCGCCGCAAAGTTTCTCCAGGTTCTTATCGCAGCAGTTCTTCATATTATCACCTCCTTTTGTTTTATAGTTCTACAAACATCGAACATGCTCCGCAAAAAAAATCACTTCAGGAAATGTTTTATGGACTCTATAGACTTCTCATTGATGCGGCACTTATACGATTGCCCGTCCCGCTCGCAGGTTATCAGGCCGGCGGCCTGGAGCTCCTTGAAATGGTGCGAGATGGTGGAGCGCGACAGCTTCATGCAGGAGCAGATCTTGGTGAAGGCCTTGTCCACCGCGCAGCACCCCTCCTCCGCCGGAATGAGGGCCGCGTCCCGCTCCTTCTTCCAGCGTTCGTATATCATCATGAATATCCTGAGCCGCTGCTCGTTGGAGAGCGCCTTGAATATCCTTGAATAGTTCGATATTTCCACAACAGTAGTATAGCACTAACCCAGCAAGGCCGTCAACCCCCAGAACAAAACCGCCGGGAGTCCCCGGCGGCGCGCTCAATTAAGTATTGTGCCCCCCCAACTCCCGGACGGCCAGGACCTGACCTCGTTATCGCACGACTATTTCCCCCGTTTGGCGCGCGGGGAGTACCGCCCCGAGGCCGGTACGATGCAGCGCACGTAAGCCAGGTTGATCTTCTCTACGGCCACCTTGCTGCCGTCGGCGAAATTTACGTACCAGGCCTTGCGCGGGAACGGCGCGTACTCCGTGGCGGACCAGAACGCGTCGCGGCACGCCCCGGCGGACCCGCACTCGTAGTCGTACATGGCCTTCAGCTCCGCCAGCGTAAGCAGCCGGCCGCCGCGGCCGCGGCAATAATCCATGGCCTCGTTCCAGCGGCACCTGTCCTTTCCGCAATGCAGCGGGTCCTCGTCGACCCCGGTGGAAAGTTTTTCCATCCCCTCCAGCCAGTAGACCTGGCTGACCTGCCGCACGTTGCGGCCAAGCAGGACCAGCCGGCGCAGCGCCACGTTGCGCGGCGGGAGCGTGACGAACTTCACCCGCACTCCGCCCGGATAGGTGGCACCGTTCACGATGTCGGCCGTATACCGGCCGCCGTCGTCCCCCAGCAGCGCGGCCGTAAGCGTAACGGCCCCACCGCTGGCCGGCGAATTCCGGCCGGCGCCTGTGGAGAAAGCTATCTCCAGCTGGCACATCTGCTGACGGCGGACCGCCGGAGTGGAGAGGGCGACCTCCGCGGCGACATCGTCGTTCAGCTGCACCGGCCCCGCCAGCAGCGCGCGCCTGGAATACTCGGCCGCGAGCGCGCCGCCCGGCGGCAAGGCGGCCAGCAGCGCAAAACCGAGCAGGGTCGTCATCTTCATGATTTAATTCTACCAAAACAAAACCGCCGGGCTTCCCAGGCGGCCGTCACAGCCTGGCGAATACCAGGCGGTCGGGCGGGGCCAGGACATGTTCCGCGTCGCACCGGTAGCCCCGCAGCCAAAGCACCCCGTTCACCTTGCGCAGATAGAACCCTTTGGGGAACTCGTCGTCCGCGCTCAGCGGCTCCGAGACCACCGTAACGGACCCTTCCGGCGCCTTCCCCCCTCCGGACAGACTGCCGGTGACTCCCGGCTGGTCCATGTACGCAAGCCTCAGGAACGGCCCGAGTTCCGAGGGACAAGGCCCTAGGCCAAGCTCACGCGCCTTAGCCGATATATCCAGCATAACCGCCCCGCCCGGAAAACCCAGCTCTTCCACCGAAACCTCCGCTATGCGGACCTGGCGGGGAGCGGCGGCAACCGTGAACAGTTCACTGGCGAAGATCGTCTCCGCATAGACGTTCAGCTCCACGCAAGCGCTCCGGAGCAGCTCTCGCAGCTCGGCCTTGCTCTTCCCGCCAACGGTCACAATCTCCGGCATTCCCATATCACTATTCTATAAAAGAAAACCGCCGGGCTTTTTCCCGGCGGCTTGCTCAAGTTAGGACGAGCAGGAAACAGCGTCCCCTACCTTGTCCTGTCTCCCTACTCATCCCTACGCTCATCCGGCATTTCCGAAACGGCAATGCTTATATACGCCTTCCCTTTAGCCTGCTCATAGCCGCGCAGATACTGCGCGTACCTGTCGCTCAGCTCATTTAGGATGCAGGAGGTCATGGGCATCCCATCCAGCGCGCGCTTGTTCTCGGCCATTTCGGCGGAGAGCGTATCCGCCTTCTTTTTGGTCTCGTCGTACATTGAGTTCTGTATGTTGGCGTTGGAATTATAATTCAACAATCTGCCTTCGGCTATGACCTTCTGCGCGAACTTCTCGACCGCCGCGTCCTTGCCGAAGAACGAATATGTCTTGGTGGCGCGGCGTGACCGGCCATACGCGTAGTTGCTCATCATCGGGCTGGACTGCATCGTTACGTCATAACTCGCAGCCAACTTTGCGATCTTATCGCCGGCGGCCTCGATATCCTTGACCTCGACGGAAACGGAATACGTCCGCCCGTATTGCGGGATACTGTAGCCGAATTGCATATAACTCTGCCCGCATCCCCCATTGCCATTGTCCTTTACCCCCACGGCAAAGACGCCGCTGCTCACGCTGGCGGCAGCAGCGGCCAGAATACCGGCGAACAATAAAATGGTCTTCATCTTCTCCCCCTTCCAGGATTTAAACAGACCGCGCCCATTCTGCCCAAATATCGGATCCAGCCACACAGCATATTTTACTATAACCGCCGGGTTTTTCCCCGGTGGCTCTGCAATTAAAGATTGTGTCCCCCTAATTCCCAAACAGATCTCCCTTTACATTCTACAAAAGCAAAACCGCCGGGTTCCCCTACTCCCCCGGCGGCTTAAGCCTCAAATATCAACAATCAAGACTTGGCCCTTTTGCCGGTCCGCGGATCCGGATGCTCGATGGGACAGCACTTCTGTCGATCGCATTCCATCTTGACACCCAGGTTCGACGCGTTAATATTCTTGATGATCTGGGCTATCTCCGCCTGGCTGAGCACCCCGTGTTGCGCGTTTTTTTCCCCCATCAGCTCATTCTCGTGATCCTTTCCTTCATCCTGGGTCATGCCATTGGCCTTAACCCCGAGCGATGGGATGTCATGCGGAATCGGGTACGCGTCGTCAAGGCCCAGAATGTGCCCTAGCTCATGGAGCAGTGTCCTCTTCTGCGGGGTCGCGCTTGCCTGCAGGTTGTCCTCGTCGAGCACGACGAACCTGCCGCCGATATCGGCGTGCGGGTTTTGTCCCCCGATTTGATCAACGACGATCACCGACTCCGCTTGTGCCAGAAGCGCCCGCCGGCTACCCTTCGGAGAGGCGGGATCGTACATGCCGGCCAAATCGTGACGGACGCGCAGCTTGATGCCGAGGTGAAACCAGCAGCATGGCGGAAGAGGCAGACCCTTCGGCGGGTTCACGAAGCTCTTCTCCGTGTCTCCGATAAGCTTCCGAAACGCTCTCATCACCATCGCCGCCGCGTTCTTGGTGATTTCCTTCGCGCGGTCGGAACCCGGGGTCGATCCCGTGTTCTCGGCTTTCTTCTTGCCGAGAACCACGTCGAACTTGAGTTCGACGTTGAATGCGCAGTCGCCGTCCGGTGTCACGCTCACGGTCCGCTTGTTGACTTTGTGCGTCTTTCTCTCCCACATAGCCACCCCCACAGATTCCTGCAACATGTTTTTCCACTACAATTCACCCATATTTTACCAAAACAGGACCGCCGGGCTTTCTCCCCGGCGGCTCCGCTAAAATCAAGACCTGCCCCCTTTGTCCGGGTCCAGCGGCAGCGCGGCTTTCAGATGGAGCGCGCCAGGCGCGCCGCCTTGCGCATATAAGCATCCTTCTTCTTTTCGAACTCGAAGGCGTCTGAAACGCGCAGCACCGAGAGCACCTTGACGCCTCCGGCGTTCAAAACCGTTTTGAGCGAGCGGACCGTCCCGGTGATCTGCGAAGGCAGCAGGCTGTACGGGAACGGGCAGCCCGCGGTGACGACAAGCATGGCCGCCTTGCCTTTAAGCCGGGGAAGCGGGATATACCGGACCGATCTCGCCTCACAATACTCGAATAGCGGGACGTTCCTGTCGAAGAATATCTTAAGGGTGCCCGGCATATTCCCCCAGTACACCGGAACGCCGAAGACCAACAGGTCCGCCCATCGGATCTTCTCTGCCAGAGACTGCGCGCCGTCAGGCGGAAGTATGCAGGGTTTATCCGGCCTGCACTTCAGGCACCCGATGCACGGCCTCATTGCCAGATCGTCTATCCGCACCGTCTCGACGACGTGCCCCTTGTCCATATTGCTCGACATCTCCCCCAGCAGACCGGAAGTGACCCCGTTCCTGCGCGGACTCGCGTTAATTATCAGAATGTTCATACGTTCCCATTATCCCGCACCGGGCGATGCCGGGACATGACACACAATCCCGGGTCGGACAGTCTTGAGCCTTCCCGGCGGCTTGCGCCTCAAATGTCAAGATTCTGCGCTATGCGCGCCGCATCTGGCCTATGGCCGTGCCGTATCAGGCGCTATGCGCATCAGACGGCCAGGGGCTATACCCATCAAGCGGCCAAGACCTGCCCCTTCGCCCCCGCCATCAACAGCCCACAATTGTTGATTTCCCCCCTATGCGAACATTCTATCAAAACAAAGCCGCCGGGCTTTTTCCCGGCGGCTCAATTGGGAATGGACGTCCCAGCCTATCTGGTCCTGGCGAACAGCAGCGCGTCCACCGGGCGGCCATGCTTAACGTCGGCCTTAACCATACGGCCCTCGTACTTATAGCCGCATTTCTCCAGCACGCGGGCGGAGGCCTTGTTCACGGGGAACACCTTGGCGTATACCCGCCGCAGCCCAAGCGCTTTCATTGCATAGCGCGTAAGCGCCTTCACGGCGCGCGGAACTATACCCTGCCCCCAGTATTTTACGCCCAGCCAATAACCTATCTCAGCGCTGTGGCCGTTCATCCTGAACATCCCCAGCCCGCCGATAACCCTGCCGTCCAGGTCTATGGCGAAGTTCACCTGCGTCGCCTTCGGATCGCGGGCCAGCCTGCGGTTAAAGTCCACCCACTGCCTGGCCTCTTTAAGGCCGTAAGGATGCGGGATATTGAGCGTATAGCGCTCTATCTTCCTGTCGTTGATGTTCTCCGCTATGGACGGCTCGTCGCCCCTGCGGAAAGGCCTCAGCCTGTAGCGCCCCACTTTTATCTCCATATCCAGATTCTACCAAAAGCAAAACCGCCGGGCTTCCCGGCGGCTTGCGCCTCAAATGTCAAGATCCAGGACCTGACCCTTTTGCCACGCTAACCGTTTGCCCCCTTTGACCTGCGGCCCAGGAAATAGAACACCAGCCTTATCACGAGCAGGAGGAACGCGATAGGCAGGACTACCAGGAGAAGGAACGTGCCCGTGCTCAGGATAATATTAACGTCGTACCAGTTGGGTTCAGCGCGGGCATCCCGAATTACCGCGGCACGCATAAAGAGCGCAAGAGCGGCCAGAAGCAATATCAGGACGTACTTAAGCGCGCGGCCCAGCTTCTTATTATGCATCAGACTGTTCATTGTCGGGTAAAACATTCTACAAAACAAAACCGCCGGGTTCTCTTCCCCGGCGGCTGCATGTCTAAGCCTTGCGGCATTAAAGGCCGCGCCATTCCTCGCGGAGTATCCCGTAACCGAGGGAATCATAATACTCCCCTTCAACTATCCGCGCTTTTCTGAAGCGGGCCTCTAGTTTAAAGCCGAGCTTCTCAGCCAGGCGCATCATGCCGTGATTGCCGGACCAGGTACGCAGGTCCAGGCGCACTATGTCCGGCCTGGCGTTGAACAGATACTCCCCCCATAGCCCCAACGCCTCATAGCCCAGCCCCTTGCCCCATTGCTGCTGGTCGTATATGGATATCCCAGCGCAAAGCCAGCGGGTCTCCCTGGATTCCCAGTAAGAACTGACCCGCCCCAGCAGCATATCCGACTCTTTATCGGCCATGGCCAGGAACATTCTGGGATCGGGAAAGTTTTTTTCCACGGCGCGCTTTTTCAGCTTGTCGAAGGCCGCCTTCAATTCTTCGGGGGATTCCGGCTCGTAATACGGGCCGTCGGTCTTCTGCCAGGCGTTGCCCGGCTGTATCCAGCGCCAGTAATGGTCCATGTCCTTCTCTTCGAAGTCACGGAGGACTATCCGTTTTCCGCTTATCGGCAGATTCATATCGCAAAACCCATGAGCCTATTCTACCAAAACAGAACCGCCGGGCTACTTAGCGGGCTTGAAGCCCTCGATGCGCTTGGGCTCGGGGCCGGAAGGCTCCATGAGCGCTTTGATCGCGTCGAACACGCTCCGGAACTGAGCGTCGTATTTCCGCTCCAGCGCCTCTATCTTGCGCCGCAACTCGGCGTTGTCGAACAAGAACCGCTTGATCTTATTGAACGTGCGCATGATCTGGATATTCACGCCGACAGCCCTGTCCGTATTTAATACGCTGGAGAGCATGGAGATGCCGTTCTCAGTGAAGGCATACGGCAGGTACTTGATATTCTGCCCGCGCTTTCAAGGTCGCGAATTGCGACCTTGAAAGCTGTTCCCCTCGCCGATGGAGAGGCGGAACATGAAATCAGGCGGGAACCGCTTCTTGTTGCGCTTTACCTGCTCATTAAGCCTTCCGGCCTTTATCCCGTACAACGGCGCAAGATCGCGGTCCAGCATTACCCTGTGACCGCGGACCACGAGTATATTGGATTCCAACACTTCCTGCGGGACGATATCTTTGGCCATAGCTCCCCCTCGCCGTATATCCTAGCAGACGCTCCCGACAAGGGCGTGTCGGCAAAAAAGAACCGCCGGGCCTCCCCGGCGGTTCCGCAATCAAGTTTATGTCCCCCGAATCCCCTACTTCTCGCTTGCGGCTTTTTTCATGGGCTCGCGCAGGCCCAGGTTACAGTCATCAGGACTCTCCACCTCATCGTCCAACGCGTCGTAGAGGTCTTTTTCCTGCATCTCTCTCAGGAGCCACTTCTTGCCACTATCCGCGGACCGGGTAAAACTTATACCCAGGGGGATAGAGTATGTGACACGGCGCCGGTCGGTGGAGGCCTTCGTGTACCGGTACAGCTCGACAAAATCCAGCGGCAACCCGGTATCCGCGAAATATATATCCGGCTTGCTGACCACGTAGCCTACCGAATTGCAGCCCGACTGGTTATAGAATGCCTGCGGCACCAGGTAGACCGGGGTACCGTTGAAGTCGGTCTTGTACCTGGCGGCATTCTTCTCCCAGAGGGAACGAAGCTCACCATAAGGGAAAGCCGCGATCTTTTCCCCCTCCTTGTTTTTCTCGATATGACGGTACACGGCCACTTCGTTATGTTTCAGGAGCACTGAAAGCAGTTTCCCCCCGCTTGCCTTTATCTTGAACGGCTTGTCGGAGTCCACCAGCCCGGCGTTCCACACCTGGAAGTTTTCCGGGCCGTCGGTGATGTCCGTAAGGATGAACACCGGGATACTCTTATAGTTCTTAACGAACGGCTCATAAGCGCCGCGTTTGAACCCCAGCTTAAGCACGTAAGTCCTTCCCTCGTACTTAAAAGTTTCACCGCCTTCCTCGTACAGCTCCTTTTGGGTATAGTCCCAAATAATGCCGACAGCCGGCTGTGTAGACACCGCCGCCGCGGCGGCCGTAGAAATGGATACCACACCGGCGGTTTCAGCCTGCGCCATCGCCGCCACGCCTAAAACGCAATATAGAAGTACAGTTGTTCTCATAAAATCAGCCATCCAATTTCGTATTAAACCAATACCGCCATTATCAGCCCAAGG
>JAJZPL010000048.1 GCA_021811185.1 bacterium | reverse complement strand
CGCACTATCGGCAGGCCGAGGCCTATGCCGCGGGGCCTGGTGGTGTAGAAGGGCTCGAAAGCCTTCTCCCCGTCGCCGCCGGCGAAGCCGGGGCCGGTGTCGGTAAAGGTCATGTGCGCGAACCTGCCGTCGTGGGAGACGGCTATGGTCACCGTGCCGCCCTCGGGCATGGCCTGCACCGCGTTCAGCAGCACGCAGCGTATCGCGTAGCGCATGGACTCTATGTCAGCGCTGACGCGCGGGTCGGAGGGGTCTGGCTCCTTCTTCAGGGTAACTCCGGGCGGCAGCGGGAAGGAGCCGGACAGGTCGTCTATGCCGGCGTTCATGCGCACCGGCGCCGGCTGCAGCTCCCGGCCGCGCGTGAAGCAGAGCATCTCCTCTATCACGTCGTTGGAGTGCTTCACCTCGCCCTCTATTATCCCTACGTGCTTGGCTATCTTCGGGTCCAGCTCGGCGCCGCCGGCGCCCAGCTTGGTCTTGATGAAATAGAGCGAGTTGGAGATGATGGCCAGCGGGTTTCGCAGCTCGTGGCTGACCACGCTGGACATCCGTTTCAGCAGGTCCGGCTTCTCTTTATTGTCGGTGTCGGTCATAGCACTGATATTCTATACCATTTTGCGGCTTCAGACCCGGGGTTTCCAGCGTTTGAATGCGCGGGTCCTGCCGGCGGCCTAGCGCCTGCGCCGTCCCAGTATGCGCAGTATGCGCAGGAACAGGTTGATGATGTCCATGTACAGCGCGGCGGCGCTGTCCACGGCGTTGTCGAGCGTCTTCGGGATGTTGTTGGCGCGGCCCCAGTCGTAGCCCACGTAGCCGCAGAAGATCAGCACCACTATCCAGTCGATTATGCCGCGCTGCTTGTGGAAGATGAAGATGTCGGCCAGCTCCACCAGGATCACCAGCAGCAGCGATATCGTCAGCGCCGTGTGTATGCGCCTGAAGAAGGCCGGGAACAGCGAGCCCAGCAGCATCATGCCCAGCGTGACCGTGCCGGTTATCCGGATGGCTTCCAGGACCAGCGCGCTGTCGTAGCGGGCCACGACCACGTTTATCACGAAGCCGAAAGGGATGACCACCAGGTTGTAGCCTAGGAAGCTGACCCCGGGGTTGGAGGACCTGTTGAACAGGTAGACCCCGGCGAAGCAGGAGGCGAAATAGCCCAGCAGGAACAGCCGGATGTCTATGCCGGTTATCAGCGAGACCGGAACGTTCCTGACCATCCACCAGTTCACCAGGAAGCCCCAGCAGAGCACCAGGCCCATGGCCAGGTTGTAAGCGCCGTCGCTCATCACCTCGCCGTCGGCGGCGGTGCGCGAGAAAACGTCGTTAGCTACATTGTCGTTTGCCATAACTGTATTCTAGCATACGCGGCCGCAGGACGAGGCTCCCGCTCCGCCTCTGAGGAAAAAAGGACCGCCGGGTCTCCCCGGCGGTCCCGTCGCCGCGCGGACGCGGCTTTCGCGGCGGGGCGCTTACCTGGCCGGCCTCAGCACGTCGGTCTTCTGCACCGCCGCCTTGGTCTCGGCTATGGAATACTTGGGCGTGACCTTGACGATCTTGGCCTTGCCCACCTTCTCCTCCTCGGCGCCCAGCGACTCGCCGGTGTCGGGGTCCAGCATCTCCTCGCCCACGCGGAAGATCTCGTAGACGTTGCCCGCCTTCTCGCCGTCGGCGGAGCCGGAATTGATGTAGATCTGGCCGCCGGTTATCTTGATGATCTTCACCGCCGAGGGGCCGTTCTCGTCGAACTTGGCGGAAAGCTCCCTGGCCACGCGGTCCACCGCCTCGCGGGCGGCCTTGCCTATAATGGTCTCGTCGAAGCCCTCCTTGCCGAAGTCGAAGCTGGGGGCTATGCTGAGGTCGCCGGAGATCTCGGCGCTGGACTTGGAACCGTCGCCCTTGGCGGCGGCCACTATCTGGCCGGTGGTGGTGTCGATGGCGCGCACGTCAAGGGAAGCCTTGGCGGTGTTCCGGGACACCTTCGCGCTGCCGCCGAACGGCAGCACCTTGCCCAGGCCGCCCACGCCTATCTTGGAGTCCTTCACGCCGAACTCGGTCACCGCGCCGGTCACTATGTACTGCGCGCCGAGCAGCCGGCCTATCTTGGCCGCGGTCTGGGCCGTCACCGCTCCGGAGGCGCCGAGCTTCTGCTCGTTCAGCACCGCCTCCAGTTTGTCGCGCTCTATCAGGGTGTACTTCTTGGTCTCGGAAAGTGCGGTCACCAGCATCTCGGCGACCCCGGTGCCGACGTTCTGCCAGGTATGGCTGTGGCTGGATTTGTCCTCGAGGTCCAGCACGCAGATGATCTTCTTGCCGCCGCACCAGCCGGAGCCGGCCAGCGAAAGCAGCATGGCCGCAGCAAGCTGAATGTTCCGCATTTTCATATGTTCTCCTCCGTATTTACCGCAAATAATAGCAAATTCCGGCGGCGGCCCCGCCAGTTCTATGTTAGAATTTAGCGATGAAGAAAAGGACGTTCCCTGACGACGGGGAGAAGGAATACTTCGAGCGCGCCTTCGAAGGCCTGGACCTGAAGGGCGCGCGCCTGGAGTCCAGGCATTTCCATTCCTGCGTGTTCAGGAACTGCGACCTCACCGGCGCCGGGCTGCGCTTCTGCCGCTTCCGCGAGTGCCGCTTCGAGAGCTGCAACCTCAGCCTGGTCTCCCCGAACGCCTCCTCTTTCGAGGGCCCCGAGTTCAGGAACTCCAAGCTGACAGGCCTGAACTGGACCGAAGCCGCCTGGCCGAAGCTCAACCTCTCCGGCCCGCCGCGCTTCTTTTCCTGCGTGCTGAGCGACTGCGTGTTCATGGGACTGGACCTGGCCGGCGCGGTCATGAAGGACTGCCTGGCCAAAGGCGCAGACCTGCGCGACTCGGACCTAACCGGCGCGGACCTCTCCGGCACCGACTTCTCCGGCGCCCTGTTCGGCGGCACTAAGCTGCTGAAGGCCAACCTCTCCGGGGCCAGGAACTACGCCATCAACGTGGGCACCTGCCCGGTCAAGGGCGCCCGGTTCTCCCTGCCCGAGGCCATGGCCCTGCTCGACGGGCTGGGCATAAAGCTGGACTAAAACTCACCGCGCCGGCGGGCCTTACCGGGCGCCGGCCGGGCCGGAGCGCCTTACTATATCCAGGAGGCTTCGGGGGTCGTCGATCAGGTAATCAGCGCCGTGGGCTTCCAGTTCCCGGCGCGGGCGGAAGCCCCACAGCACGCCGGCCTTGCGCAGGCCCGCGCTGGCCGCGGTCCTCATGTCCACGTCGGAATCCCCGACGAACAGGCATTCGTCCTTCCCCACCCCCAGCTCTGCGATCAGAGCGTTGAGCGCGGCCGGGTCCGGCTTCATCGGCACGCCCTCGCGCTGGCCGTAGACCAGGTCGAACCGCTCCAACGAAAAGTAGTGCCGCACGGTATCCAGCGTGTCCGCCTGCGGCTTGTTGCTCAGCACGGCGGTCTTGACGCCCATGGCCCGCAGCCCGTCCACCGCCTCCGGCAGGCCCGGGTAGGGGCGGGTCTTGGCCGTGCGGCGCGCCGCGTACTCCCTGAGGAACATCTCCTTCGCCGCCTCGAAAGCCGCGCCCGGGCGGCCGGCGTGCGCCAGCGCGCGCTCGAGCAGCGTCTTCACGCCGCTGCCCACGAACATCTTGGTCTCCGCCGGCGTATAGGCGCGCAGGCCGTCCCCGGCCAGGGCCGCGTTGAGCGAGTCCGTGATGTCCTCTATGGTGTCCAGCAGCGTCCCGTCCAGGTCGAAGATAACGGCTTTTATCATATGTGAATTATGCCGCGGCGCCGTCCTCAGGAGCGGCGCGCAAAGCCCGGCGCCCGGCCAGCCACAGCAGGTATATGATGCCGGCGTACAGCAAGATAGCCAGGGGTATGTAGACGCCGGTGATGAACTGCGGCACCGGCATTTTATCCGTAAAAGGCAGCGTCCCCAGGATGACCGGGAAGCCGGCCAACGGGTCTATGAACCACCAGGCCATCCCGAAGCCCTCCTGCACGTTCCTGTCGTTGAAGTCCATCGAGAGCAGCATCCACGTCATGGCGGCCCGGTGCGCCGCCAGTATGAAGGCCGCGCAGCCGAAGGCCAGCCTGGCCTTCAGCCTGCGCCCCGGGGGCAGCGGGCCTCTCCGGGCCGCGTTCGCGGCGGAGAACAGGTAGGCCACGGAGAGCATGAACAGCGGTATGGCGGCGAGGGCGAGCAGCAGGATAATATTGTCTTTCATCAGGCTTACGCTAATGCGTCCCCCCGTATCTTCTCACGGAATATAGTCTCTTCACTGTCGGCCGCGTTCTCCGACCTTCCGAGCTATTTTAGCCAATTATAGGCCGGCCTGTTATCCCGGAACGGGCGCCGCCTTTTCAGAACGGGACCGCCGTGCAGGGACGGCGGTCAGCGGGCCGTTCACCCGCCATAAAGCTCGGTCCTGAGCGCGGCCGGCAGGGTGGCGCCGGCGGAGATGACGGCCTGTATGCCCTCCTGCACGGTCAGGGGCGTCCGGCGCACCTGGTCCGGCCGCACGACAAAGATGTCGCCGAAGTACATGTGGTTGGTCGGCACATAGACCGACAGGTGCCTCGCGCTGGACTTTCCGGACTCCAGCGCCAGCTCGCGCGTCACGAAACCCAGCGAAAGCGCCCCCGAGCGCGGATGCTCCAGCAGCACCACGCTGTGGAAGGAGCCCTGCCCGCCGGGCGAGAAGACCTGCAGCACCTGCTTGGTGGTATTATAGACCGTCTTCAGGACGGGCACCTCCATCAGCACGTGGTCGGCCAGGCCTATGAGCCAGCGCCCGATCACGTTGGAGCTGAAGAACCCGGCCAGCACTATCACGCAGGCGGTAATGACTATACCCAGCCCCGGAACGTGCCGCCCGAGGAGGTGCAGCGTGACCGGCGTGGTCCAGCTGTCCATCAGGCCGAAGAGCCAGGTCACCACCAGCGCGCTGGCCGCGATCGGCAGCAGCACCACCAGCCCCGTAAAAAAGTACCGTCTCAGCTTCTTGCGCATATCCCCAGATTATACCTCTCCGGAGCTACGGGGCAAAGGCGGCCCGCCTGCACAGAACCGAGCCGCCGGGACTCCCCGGCGGCTCGGAGTAAAGATGCCGCCACCCCTATCTCCCGGACTTGATAAGCTCGTAGCCGCGCAGCCGGCCGGCCTCGTCTATCCTGACGTTGTAGGTACGGCTGGCCGCGTCCCCCGGCCTGGCCGCCGAGTCGAACATGTCCAGGATGACGTGGTACTCGCCTTTCTTAAAGCTGATATTCACCAGCCGCGGGAACTTCAGGCCCGTGTTCTCCACCAGCACGTCCTTGGCGGTGCTCAATATCCTTGTCATACGCCCCCCTAACCCCGACCCCAAGGAAATTATAACCGCTGAGCTTGAAAAGAGGAATCGCCCGGAAAGGCTATCCGCGGCCCAGCGCGCCGCCCGGGAACTGGACCGCCGGCTCCACTGGCAGGATTTGCCCCCGGCCGCTCCCGGAAAGAGCCATGTTCCGCCCCGCGGGGTCTTTGTGCCTATCCCCTGAGGGCCCCTAAGGCCCTTCCGGGAAACCGGCCGCGCTGATAGACTGTATATATGCGCAGGCTGGTTATAATGACGGTTTCCGCGGTGGCCCTGGCCGCCGCCGTCTCCGCCATGGAAGCCCTCCCAGGCAGGGCCAGGGAGCTCCCGGCAAAAGCCCCCGCCGTGGCCGTGGAGCAGGGCGGCCTAGCCCTGGAAGCCATAGAGAACCTCATCCCCTCCCCCGGCGCCGAACCGTCGCAGATAACTTTCGCGGTAGTAAGCGACGGGGACACCCCGGCCCCGGACGGCCGCTCGCCGCTGGAAGACATGACCGCCTGGCAGGTGCAGATACTCGACAGCAGCGGCAGGAAAGTGAGCTTCATACAGGGCAGGGGAGAACAGCCTCCCCCTATGCTCGCCTGGTCTGGCAGCACCCCCGGCGGCGAACACCTGCCCGGCGGCTTCTATTCCGCCAGGCTGGTATGGATGGATAAGGCGAACAAGCCCCACGCGGCCCGCCCCGTTCCTTTCAACCTCTTTTCCCCTCTCAAAACGCCGAAATTCTCCGAGCTGAAGCTGGACATCCGCTTCCCCGGCGGCTTCCCCTCTCTCTGATCCCGGCGCCTAAGACGCATAACCCCTGCTCATAGCCAAGAGACCAGTCTCATTCCGCAGCCTGGGCCGCAGAACAAAACCGCCGGAAACTTTCCGACGGCTTCGATGTCAAGTTTCAGACCTGACCCCCGGCTGCCTGGAACGTCCGGCAGCGCTATTTCTCTTCAGCCAAAAGGCCGGAAACCCGCACGAAGGTAAAACCCGCCGCCTTAAGCCCGCGGATGATGCCGGGCAGGGCGGCCCGGTCCGCCGCGCAGGCGTCGCCGCAGAGCGCGTGCAGCAGTATGATGGAGCCCGGCCTCGCCCCGGCCACGGCGTACTCCTCTATCTTCGCGGCGTCGCCCGGAAAATAAGTGTCCGGCTCCAGGTCCCACGTCACCGTGGGTATGCCCCGCGAGCGCAGGTAATAAGGCAGGCCCACGAGCTTCTTGCCGTAAGGCGGGCGGAAGGTCACCGGGCCCTTGTAGCCGGCGCCGCGTATCAGGGCCGAGGTGCGCTCCACCTCCGAGGCGATGGTGTACGGCGTCTTGAACACCATGCGCAGGTGCGAATAAGTGTGGTTGCCCAGCTCGTGGCCGGCCGCCGCTATGCGCGCCGCCCCTGCCGGGTCTTTCTCTATATTGGCGCCGATGCAGTAGAAGGTGGCCTTCACCCCTTCGGCGGCCAGCAGCTCCAGCACCGCGGGCGTAGCCGGCGTAGGCGCGTCGTCGAAAGTGAGCGCCACCACCCGCCGGTCCGTCTCCACGCGGCTCGTCAGCCCGCCGAACAGCTGGAAAGTCCTGCTCTTGCTCAGCCGGTACGCCCCGTACCCGGCCAGCAACAGCGCCGCCAGCGCGATCCCCGCCTTCTTCATTTTGAAATTCTATCAAAACAAAACCGCCGGTTACCCGGCGGCTTTAATTAAGTATTGCGTCCCCAGAACTCCCGGCGCGGTTAAATGTAGACCAGCACCGCGAAGTAATGGCACAGGCTGCCGGCCAGCACGAACAAGTGCCAGATAGCGTGGAAGTACGGGAAGCGCCTGTCCATCACGTAGAAGACCACGCCGGAAGTGTAGAACAGCCCGCCCAGCACCAGCAGCATCATGCCCCGCGCCGGCAGCGCGCGCACCAGCGGCCCCAGCGCCGCGGTTATCAGCCAGCCCATAGCGAGATAGATGACGAGCTGTGGTATACGCCGGCCCCTGCCGTAGAAAGTATCCAGCACTATGCCGAAGGCGGCCAGCCCCCAGATGATCCCGAACAGCCACCAGCCCACGGTGCCGCGCAGGGTCACCAGCACGAAAGGCGTATAGGTGCCGGCTATGAGCAGGTAGATGGCCTGGTAATCCACGAGGCGCAGGAATTTCTTCACCCGGCCGTAAGTGACGTGGTAGAGCGCAGAAGAGGAATAGAGGTAGAGCAGGGTAACACCGTATACAGAAAAGCTCACTATGCGCCAGGGATCGCCGCGCAGCGAAGCCGACACCACCAGCACCGCCAGCCCGGCCATAGCCAGCGCCACGCCCACCATGTGGGTTATGCTGTTGGCCAGCTCTTCCTTATGTCTGCTCTCCATGGATAGGGTGTAACAGCCGTCAGGCGCTGAGCTTGGTGAGCAGCCAGGCCATGTTCTCTCCCAGCACCTTCATGGTGCGCATGCCTTCCTCGTCGCCGCTTACCTCGCCTATGTTGCGCCCCACGCCGAAGTTCCAGTAGCTCGCCCCCGGTATCACCATCTGGTTGATGGTGAAGAAATGGTTGATGCTGTCGAACACGTGCACGGCGCCCCCGCGCCGCACCGCCACCACCGCGGCCCCCACCTTGCGCCGGTACAGCCCGCCGTTCTGCAGGCCCACGTAGCCCGCCCGGTCTATCAGCGCCTTGGCGTCGGAGGTCATGTCCGCGAAATAGGTGGGACTCCCGATCATGATCCCGTCCGCGGCGGCCATCTTCTCCACGTAGCCGTTAAGCCCGTCGTCCGGCTGCGCGCACTTGCGGTCCTTGTTCCTCGCGCAGGCCATGCAGGCCGTGCAGCCGCGCAGCGGCCTGCCAGCCAGCTGCAACAGCTCCGTCTCATGCCCGGCCGCCGCCAGCTCCGCGAGCGCCGCCTTCAGCAGAATAGCCGTATTCCCGTCCTTCCTCGGACTGCAGTTAAAAGCCACGACCTTCGCCATAAATCCTCCTGGTCACTATTAAATTCTACAAAACAAAGCCGCCGGAACTTTCCGGCGGCTTCGATGTCAAGTTTCAAGACCTGACTCCAATTCTCCGCAGATCCCCAGATGGTAGGCCGCCTGAAGGAGGCGGAAGTGGACGTGATCTTTTTAGAACTTTACGGAAACGGCCATACGGTGAGCGGCCCCCAACTCCCCCAACGGGGAAAAAGCATAATCAAAAACGTACTTATCGTAACCCACCCCGAAGCCGAAGGAGGCGCCGGTAAATCCTTTGATATCACCTACAGTCTGAGAGTTGAATCCGCACCTGGCCAGCAGACTCCAAGGATCACTCATCCGTATAGGATGCTCATATCCCATCGCTAAATACGGGGAGCCATCTTGCGGAAATCCGACATCCAGACTATATAATCCGAAGCCATTGCTTGTATATGCTCCGCCCAGCTTCACTATCCCGGGCAGCGCCTCCGTCTTCTCCTCATATTTCAGCCCTCCCCCGATATTCGAACCCACCATAGCGAATCTCACTTTCCCATCATAAACAGGCGGGAACATGACTCCTATATCCGAGGTAACCGTCTTAGCGGTATAAAGTATCGTGGAATGCACATACTTGAGAGCGAACCCAAGTTTGATATCATGCACCAGCATAGCGTAGCCGAACGACAAAGCGTAATCGTCAGGGGAGAACTTCCCCAGATCGACTCCGTTCACATCGGTTTCCATCATGTCGCCTGAAGAAAAATATTGCAATCCGACGCCGAAAGCATCCTCATCTCCCAGGTTCTGCGCATAAGCCCCGTAGTCATAATAGGTCGAGGCGATATATGCCGCGTGCATGAAGGTGACGGACCTGTTCTTCACGCGCAGCAACGCCGCCGGATTCCAGAACATGGCCTCGGCGTTATCGACAACGGCAGAATAGGCCCCGCCCATCGCCACTCCTCTCGCCCCGGAGCCCAGGTTGAGGAAACCGGCGGAAGAGGTACCTTTCGCCGCCGCGTTGAACGACGCGCTCGCCGGCGGAGCCGCCAGGAAGATAAGCAATATCAGGAATAAGGCCATATTATCTCTGCACCGCCACCTTAAAGGTCCTTTTATCGCCGCCCTTCTCCGCGAAGACAAAGTATACGCCGCTTGCCACGTATACCCCTGACTTGTTCCTGCCGTCCCAGCTGGCTATCCCCCCCGCGCCTGCATGTATTTCCCGGATTAGAGACCCCGCCAAAGAATAGATGCGCAGCACCGCGAAAGCCGGCAGGTTGGAGAACACCATGGCCGTATGGCCTAGGGCGGGCCGCAACGGGTTAGGAGCCACCTTCACAGCCCCCACCGATGCCGAAGGGGTGACCTGCATGATCTGGTACGTGGAGAAATGATCCACCATCGCGGACACCCTGTTATTTTCCGGATCCGGGTAGGACACCAGCGGGACCCAGATGCCGCCTGCCGGTTCGTATCGGGCCAATGCCAGACGGCTCTCATCCAAGCCCGCCACATCGGAGTCTCGGTAAGATATTGTCAGCCGCACCTCTTTGGACGGCTGTACCGGCTGGTCCAGAGTTATCTCCACCCCGACCCCGGAACCGCTCAAGTTCCCCATCCGCGACACGGCTGGCGGGAAAGTCCCCGGAGCGGCCGCCGTCAGCCGGACCGCCTCCCCGAAAGTTTCACGGGCAAGATACAACGCCACCTCCCCGTGCGGAGACTGGTACGAAACGACCGCAGGCGCCCCGGGAGAAATATCCCCGACATACGGGACTTGCGGCGTCACCGTAGAGAGCACCGCTGTAGCTGAACTGCGGACCCCGTCCCCGTTTACCGCGGCGACGGAGAAATAATAGGTGGTTCCCGCATAAAGCCCCGCGACCGCCGTACAGCACGAAGATACGCGCACCGAGGTAGTTGATGAGCCCGCCTCCCAGACATTCAGGTCGTAAGACGTATATGCGGGGTTGGAGTTATTCCCCCAGCACAGGGAAGCGGAAGTCACAGCCACCTCCGCCACAGCCGCGCTCACCGGCGGATTAGCCAGGGTATAGCGGACAACCGGGGCGGAAAGAGAAACCCCGGTGATATTGAACGCCTCTATATCCACCTGCGAGCTCGCGTTGGGAGACAAGCCCGTCTGGATATAAAAAGTAGCGTCCGGGGAGAGATCACCGGAAAGAGCCCCTCCGGAGGAAGCAAGCACACGCAAGCCGACTATGGACGCGAACGGCGTTATATCCCAACTCCAGTTAATAGCAGCGGACGAGACTCCTACGCTTAAAGGCGCGATTACCGCGGCGGAAGGGACGGCAGGATGCGTAGCGGTGGAAACCACCGCGTCGAAAGCGGTGGGGATCCCGTCGCCGTTGTAGGCCCGCACACGGAAATAATACGTCGTTTCAGGCGATAAGCCTTCGGCGGAGTAGGATGTGCCGGCATAGGACAGCCCGTAAGGGACCGGTGTGGAGAAAGAAGCCGAGAAATTATCCGTGGAGCGGGAAACCTCATATACCGTATTGCCGGGATTGGAGTTCGGCTCCCATGACAACGTAACGGAATAGGAGCTGACCTGGGCCACTGAGCTCGCCGCCGGAGGGGCCGCCAGCGTGTATACGGAAATAGGCGCGGAGGCGGAACTCAAGAACGATGCGAAGGCCTCCACTTTACGGCCGTACGCCGTATTGGTAGATAGTCCGGTTTCCGCCCAATACGTAGTGCCCGCGACCAACCCTCCGGTTGCCGGAACAGCATCGGATGACTCAAGGACCCGGTAAGCCGCAAGACCGTCCGAGACATCCGACCACCCCCACTTTAAGCTGGTCGGCGACCTCTCAATGGCGTTTACTCCCCGCGGCGCGGACGGCATGGGCAGCAGATACCGCATAGTCTGCATATAGTAGTCTTCAAAATACGGCACATCATATTTATCCAGGACGGCTATTCCTCTGACATTCCCCAACCCTACGAACTTCCACGAAGACCCTTCCCGGCTCACATATGCCATTTCCTGGGAAGTCGTTGAGCGCATAACTAAATGCGGGTCGCCTTTTGAATCGAGCAGAAGTTCGCTTCCGGTTGCATGGTTATAGGTATAAACCCTGGCGACCGTTTCTATTTGCCAATTACCCCCGATCTTACTGGCGTATCGCACATTATTCAAGATATATTCCCCGTAACTGATATGGGGCACATCACTGGAATCTATGACCAAAGAAGTCCCCCAGCCAGTGTTCCCATTAGAGTCCACAACTTCCGTAACCCATGAAGATCCGGTCCAGCTGGCATACTTCAGCTTCCCGTTATCGAAATTGTAATAGGACACATGCGGACGCTGCTGGGAATCCAGAGCCAAGGAGGTGAAATAACCGGTATCCCCCGCGGAATCCACCGTGGAGGAAGACCAGGACATCCCGTTCAGCGTCAGATATCTCAGGTCACCGTCTGTCCGGTAATAATAGGCGAAATGCGGATTATTGGACGAGTCCACCGCAATGTCCGAATCCGGTCCGACATCGTTCAACCAATCCAATCCCCTAACTGTCCAGGATGAGCCGTTGAAGGCGGCGTAACTTATCCCGGACATAGTAACGTAAAGGAACACAATATGAGGATGACCTGACGAATCTATTGCGATAGAGGGATAAGAACCGGTGTCTCCGCTGGAAGTTACAGTATACGTTGACCATCCCTGGTCTGTACGGGTCGCATACTTAAGGTCCCCGTCCACCTCATCATGGTAAGCGATATGCGGATTACCGGAAGAATCCAGGGCCATATCGCTTTCTAACCCCATATCGTACCCTGAATCTACTGTTTCCGTGTACCATTGCACTGCGGACGCAGGTATACCCCACGCCGGCACTAACATTAAAGCCGACAGAAACGCGAGGTAAGACCTAACATTCCCGCCACTATGTCGCATTTTGAAAACAGCCCCCATTTTTTACAGGCCTAGTATAAATAGTTTAGTGGGTTTAATACAGAATTGTCAAATACGCATGCGTCACGTTGGGGATGGTTTCCCCAATGAGAAATCGCCGCCGAATCGCGCCCGCAAAAAGGCTCCTGCTGCCTTCTTAAGGGTTGGGAAAGGTAGCTACCTTTTTGGTGGATTATGTTAATTTAAAAACAAAACCGCCGGAACCTTCCGGCGGCTTCGATGTTATTTTCAAGAGCTGACCCCAATTCCGCTAAAAATACATGGCGAGAACCGTCTCGAACGACAGCGGGTTCATTTTAAGCAGAACATTATCCCCATTTTCAAAAAGGAACCGGATCGGCTTTAAATCGTATTTCATGTTAAGACCGAATCCCACTCGGCTTTGCGGTTTGTATTCCACCCCGGCCTTGACGAACAATAACGGCGGCGGGTTTTTAGCGTTCTCAACAGTACCCAGCATATACTGCAGCCCGGCCCCGCCAAGGCAGGAGAATTTACCGGTGATGTTCCTGACATAACTAGCCGACAAAGAGACCGCGGTGAGCGAGAGCGGAAGCTTATTTTCAAGAGTGTAACCATACCCCGACCAGTAGGCGGAGGAAGTCTTGACCATGTACTCATACTCGCCCACCTTGGTGGTGGTCAGTTCCGCGTTAATCTGGAGGTTTTTATGCGGCCTGTACAGCAGCCCGCCGCCGGCCATAAAGGACGTGAAGTCCCTCGGCTGGTACGTAGTCTGAACGTTCGGCACCGTATCAACGAATGCAGGCGCGTTATTGGCATTATGCCTGTAATTTAAAACACCGTAGATCCCCAACGTTTGCTCCTGCGGCACCAGGTTCAAGTAAACGCCGGCGTCATCGTTAAAAGCATCAACAGGCAGCTCCGTATAGCCTGAAGCCAGCACCTCGCCGCTCTCCACATTGACCAGCCTGGCATTGACCTGATAGACCCCATCCACTTTATTTATGTTGCCCAGCAGGAGGACTCCTGCCCCCAGCATATGCCCCAGCCTGACGGCCGTATCGCTGTCGGTCACCCCGGAGGACTGCAGCTTCTGCTCGTTCAGCAGCTTGCCTATTTCACCGCGCTCTACCACGGTGAAGTCCTGGCTGGCCACGAACCGGTGGGACATCAATTCCGAAACCCCGAAGCCTACGCGCTGCTTGCGCAGCTTCCCTTCGCAGCTGAAAGGAAAAGCCGCAAGCGTGGCCTTGGCAGCGCCGGCCTTTGCCTCATAGCCTTTTATAAGGGATTCCGACAGCGCCGACAGCTTGGAAGAAGCCGTCCCGGCATAAAGATCGCCGCAGAGCAGAAGAATGAACGAAAAGACGAAGATGTTCTTAAGCAGCCTCATAGCCCTCCTAACCATAACACATATATATTAGGGAACCGCCGGGGGATTGTCAATTACTCCAACGTCACGTTGGGAATGGTTTTCCCAATAAGAAATCGCCGCCGAATCGCGCCCGCAAAAAGGCTCCTGCCTTTTAAGGGTTGGGAAAGGTAGCTACCTTTTTGGTGGATTATGTTAATTTAAAAACAAAACCGCCGGGGTTATTTGCCAGGCTTGAAACCCTCTATACGTTTCGGCTCAGGGCCGTCAGGCGGCTCCATCAGCGCCTTTATCGCTTCGAACACGCACTTGAACTGGGCGTCGTATTTCCTCTCCAGCTCTTCGAGCTTCCGCGCCAGCTCCTTATGGGTATTAAGCAGCTGCCGCAGCCTCACGAACGCCCGCATGATCTGAATGTTCACCTGCCTGGCGCGCCTACTCTTGAGCACGCTGGAGAGCATCCCAACCCCCTGCTCCATGAAAACGCGCGGCAGATACTTTGAATGAGCCCCTCTCTTTAAGGTTCCAAATTGGAACCTTAAAGACCGATACTCCTCAGCCGTGAGCTGGAACATGAAATCGGACGGGAAACTATCTATATTTCTGGAAACCGCCTTGTTCAGCTCTTTTGTGCGCACCTCGTACATCTCCGCCAGGTCGCTGTCCAGCATAACCCGATGCCCTCGAATGAGATATATCTTTTGCTCTATCATTTCCAAGGATACAATCTCTTTCATAGCGCCCCCCTTCCCGCAGATAGCATGACCCTACCCCGCCTTTTAGCCCGCGCTTAACTGCGGTTCCCCACTGCTAGTTTTTACCAAGATTCCCTGCTTCCTGGCAAATTCTTCCGGCGTCATCCAGTCCAGGCTTCCGTGCGGCCGGACCT
>JAJZPL010000079.1 GCA_021811185.1 bacterium | reverse complement strand
AAGCGGAACTTCACCAGCACGTGCAGGCCTGCGATATGGTCCAGGTGGAAATGACTGCGGAAGATGAAGACCGGCTTGGAGCCGTCGCAGTACTTGTCCAGCTTGTGGATGCCGTAGCCGGCGTCCAGCACTATGTCGTAACGGCGCGTCTTAATGAGCGCGCAGACGGTGCTGCCGGTGGCGGCGGTGTCGTACCAGCCGTTGGTCCCGAGAAAGATTACCTGCGGTAGTTCTTGTTTAGCCATAGCGGACGTTCCTATATCCGCTCCAGTTCCGCATTGATCCTGGCAAGGAAGTGCTCGAAAGTGCAGAACAGCGCCTTTTTCCCCAGCACTTCCGCCGTCCCGGTGAAATTGCGGGAAACGACCATGCAGCCGGCCGTTTCAGGATAATTCTTGATGAAGATGGGAAAAGCCCTGGGTATCTCCGGACCGGCGAGGCTGCTTTTTACCTCTACCAGGTAGGGCTTGCGGTCCTTCAAGACGACGAAATCTATCTCGTCCCCCTGCTTGTTCCGCCAGAAACGCACTTCCATATTGGGCTTCAAGAGCGTAAGCAGCTGAAGGAAGACGAAGGTCTCGGAAATAGCGCCCTTATCCTCGCGGCCCTTATATGGGGAGAAATCCTTTAAGATGGCGTTCCTTACGCCGAGATCGTAAAAGTACACCTTCTTCGATTTTTTCAGTTCGTTCCCCAGTTTTTTCGCGTAGGAGAATACGCTATGGCACACGTAGGTCTTTTCGAGTATTGAGACATAGCGGTTTATAGTGGCGGCGGTAAGGCCCACTTCGCGCGAGAGGCCGTTCTCGGAGATCAGGGACCCCTGGTTCTCCGCCAGCAGGTAGAGCAGCGAATTGAACGCGCGGATATTTTCCTCTTTCAGGAGCGATTTAATATCCTTCTGGATGTACGTTTCCAGTATCTCGTTAAGGTAGTCGGTCCTCCGTTGCCGGGAGGCTATTTTCAGAAGCCCGGGCAGACCGCCGTAAAGGCAATATTCCTCGAACGCGGAAGGCGGGACTTTTGCGCCGAATTTCAGGCGGAACTCGGCGTAGGACAGCGGCATAAGGCGGGTAAGCCAGCGGCGGCCGGCGAGGCTTTCCTTAAGATGTTTGTGTATTTCGAGCGAAGAAGAGCCCGAGGCGTATATTTTTACCGGGGCGCCGCTGTCATACGCCATTTTGAATACGCGGGAAGCGTTCTTTATGTAGTGGAACTCGTCTATGAACACGGTGCCGCCCGGGGAAAGGAGCCTGGCCAGCACGGCCTCGTCGGGCCCGTTGAATTGCCGCAGGTCGGAGGGCATTTCAAGATTGTAATAGGCGGTCTTGCGGCCTTTGGCGCGCAATGCCGCCATGAGCTTTTTAAGCAGGAAAGTCTTTCCCACCTGGCGGGCGCCGGCTATTATCGAAACGGCGCGGTCGGAGTTTTCGGCGAGCAGTCTGCGGTATACGCCCCGCGGGATATCCATTTGACTATTTTATACCACCACTATAAAAAAGTCAAGAGAAGCGGAAGGCAAGGGGCGGGCGCCCGGCCTACCTGCGGTAGTTCTTGTTCAGCCACTTGCGGTACTCCCCGCTCTTGACGTTCTTTACCCAGGCCGGGTTGGCCAGGTACCAGGCCACCGTGCGCTCGAGGCCCTCTTTGAAGGTCACCGACGGGCGCCAGCCCAGCTCGCGGCGGAGCTTGGAGAAGTCTATGGCGTAGCGGCGGTCGTGGCCGGGGCGGTCCTTTACGTAGGTGATGAGCTGCAGGTACTTCTTCCCCTTCAGCGCGGGGTTGGCGGCCGAGGGCGCCTGGCGCTCCAGCGCGGCGCAGATGCCCTTTACCACGTCGATATTGTACTTCTCGCTGGCGCCGCCGACGTTGTAGGTCTGGCCGGTGCGGCCCTTGCGCAGCACGCGCCAGATGGCGGCGCAGTGGTCCCCGACGTAAAGCCAGTCGCGCACCTGCAGGCCGTCGCCGTAGACCGGCAGCGGCTTGCCCTCGAGGGCGTTCAGGATGACCAGCGGGATGAGCTTCTCCGGGAAGTGGTAGGGGCCGTAGTTGTTGGAGCAGTTGGAGATGGTGACCGGCAGGCCGTAGGTGTGATGGTAGGCCATCACCAGGTGGTCCGACGAGGCCTTGCTGGCGGAATAGGGGCTGCGGGGGTCGTACGGGGTGGTCTCCTTGAACTTGCCGGTGCGGCCCAGGGAGCCGTAGACCTCGTCGGTGCTGACGTGGTGGAAGCGCACGTCCTTGCGGCCGGCCCAGGCCTGCCGGGCGGTCTCCAGCAGGGCGAAGGTGCCGTGGATATTGGTCTCGATGAAGTCCTTGGGGCCGAAGATGGAGCGGTCCACGTGGGATTCGGCCGCGAAATGGACGACGGCGTCGAAGCGGTGCTTTTTAAAGAGGCGCTCCAGCAGCTTGAAATCGCAGATGTCGCCTTTGACGAAGACGTAGCGGCCTTTGTACTTCTTCTGCATGTCGGAGAGGTTCTCCGGGTTGCCGGCGTAGGTGAGCTTGTCCAGGTTGACGAGGCGGCCTTTGAAGCCGGCGTCTTCCAGCGCGTAGCGGATGAAGTTGGAGCCGATGAAGCCGGCGCCGCCGGTGACGAGGATGGTGTTCATTTGTTCTCCCTGATGACTATAGCGGCAGACCC
>JAJZPL010000001.1 GCA_021811185.1 bacterium | reverse complement strand
CCCGCCCCCCCCCCCCCCCCGCCGCAGTCTTGAGCGCCTCTTGCGGCAGATTTGAGCGTTTCTTGAACGCGCTTTGTTATACTTTTCTTGTAGCGAAGAGAAGCAAAGCGTTCTCTATAAAACAGATCCCCAGCGTTGTACGGTGCGCCCCCCTAACCCAAACCCCCAAGACTCGGGGCCTTCGGGCTCCGTGCTCTATGCATCTGCAACGCTGGCTAAATATAAGCCCCGCCGGGCAACACAGGCGACACTCCTTAGTAAGACCGACTGTCAATCACCAATGTTCCGGCGGGGCGCTTTTTTGTATATAATCAAGGGATGAAAGAGCGCGCCCTTATAGTAGACGACGACCCGGAACTCCTGGGGATCCTCAAGAAATACCTGCAGAACCACGGCCTGGAAGCCATCACGGCCGCCAACGGCGCCGAGGCTTTGGCCGCGGCCCCCTCCTGCAAGCCCGACATCATCATAACCGACGTGGAAATGCCCCGCATGGACGGCTTCACGCTCTGCCGCCGCATCAAGGAGAACAAGGTGCTGGCCGGCATCCCGCTCATCATCATGTCCGGCAAGAAGATCTCCGAAGCCGACCACGTGGCCGGCTACGGCCAGGGCGCGGACGACTACGTGGTAAAACCCTTTTCCTACCCCATCCTTCTGGCCAAGATAAAGGCCATGCTGAAGCGCGCCGCGCGCGGCAAAAAGAAGGACGCCCTGCGCAAGACCGGCGACCTGGAGATGAACCTGGAAGCCAGGACCATCAAGCTGAAGGGCAAGCCGGTCAAGCTGACCTCCAAGGAATTCGACCTGCTTTCCACGCTGACCTCCAACCCCGGCCGCGTGCTGAGCCCGAACAGCCTGCTGGAAGCGGTCTGGGGCTATAACACCGCGGACTACAACGACCCGCATACGGTGGAGGTGCACGTTTCGAACCTGCGCCGCAAGATAGGCGCCTTCGGCAAACGCATCCAGGCCGTTCCCGGCCACGGGTACAAGTTCGAATAAAAACCTTGTTTCTCGCGGAAAAAGCCGGGCGATAGAGCCTATGGCCCGCCCCCGGCTTCTGTAGTATAATGACAGCACGGCTTTGGGTTAATAATGACAAATTCCGGCACAAAAAGTCAGGACACCGAGGCTTTTGGAAAGATCCTCCAGGCGATGCTGCTTACCGCCTTTTCTCCCGACAATTTCGACCCTTTCCTTAAAAAGATCGGGGAAGCGCTTTTGAGCCCGGGCGGCTTCGGCCCCCGCGCCAAAATAGCGGTACTGTTCGAGAGCGGCAAAGGTTCCGCCCGGAAACCCTTCTTTAAAAATTTCACGAAAACCGAACGGGCGCTGCTGCTGGCCGGCAAGAAACCCGCGCCCGGCGCCAAGGGCCGCGTTCTGGCCGCGGACATAATGGCCTCCAACTCCAAGGCGGGGCGGATCTCGGTTCTCCTCGCCAAACCGCCCGCCAACCCCGCGCTGGCCCGCGGCATGGCGGACATGGCGGCAAAGGTCCTGGGAGCCAGGCTGCTGGGAGAGAAGCGGGACACCGAATTGAATTTCGAAAGGGACCTTTCCGCGGCGGTAAAGCACGTGGAAGAGCTTTACCTGGCCTTTCCCGGGATCTCCATAGAAGAGATCTCGCGCGCGGTGCTTGACGAGGCGCGCCGCATTACGGGCAGCAGCCTGGGGCTGGCGGGCTGCGTGGACTACCCTTCGGGGGAATTCCGGGTTTCCGCCATGACCAGGGAAGCCATGAGCGGTTCCCTGGCCGCGAATCAGGCCCTATCCTTCAAAAAATACTCCGGCCTGATTGGCTGGGTGCTGAAGCGGGAAAAGCACATCCTTACCAACAACGCCCCGGCCGACCGGCGCGCCATGGGCCTGCCCCAGGGCCACATGAAGATCCATAAATTCCTGGGCGTGCCGGCGATGTCAGGACGCAAGCTGCTGGGCATGCTGGCGCTGGCGAACCCGGACAAGCCTTACGGCCCGGAAGCGCTGGACGCGGCCCAGAAACTGGCCAGAGTCTACGCCATGATCCTGCAGCGCAAACTGGCAGACGACCGGAAGCGCGAGGAAGACGAACGGTTCAGGACCATAATCTCCTCATCCAAAGACGTTATCTTCACCGTGGACCTGCACGGCCGGATCACCTACGTAAGCCCCAGGGTGGAAGATTACGGCTACACCCAGCAGGAACTGCAGGGGCGCACCATAGCGGAGATCGCCCACCCGGACGACAAAGACTTTCTGGTGAAGGCCTACGCCAACGCCATCAAGACCGGCCGCACGCTGCCGATAATCCCCTACCGCGTAAAGAAGAAAGACGGCACTTATTTTTACTCCGAACAGAAGAGCGGCATAGTGTTCCTTAACGGCAAACCGGCCTACGTTACCGGCGTGATGCGCGACGTTACGGAACAGAAAAAAACAGAAACCCGCCTGAAGGAAAGCGAAGAACTTATGCGCATGGTCTTCGAGACCGCCAAGGACGCTATTTTCATCAAGGACATGAACGGCATGTACGTTAAGGCCAACCGGGCCTGCGCCGACCTGCTCGGCACCACCGCGGAAGGCCTGATAGGGCATACCGATTCGGAATACCTGCCCGCGGAGGCGGCGCGGAAGGTTTTCCTGACCGACTGCGAGGTGGTGCGCACCGGCAAAACGCTGTCGCTCATCAATTTCCACCCGTTCCCGACCGGCAGCAGGCACGTGAACATCATAAAGACCCCGCTTAAGAACGTAAAAGGCGAGATCATCGGCCTGCTGGGCATAGCCCGCGACATCACCGACCTGAAACGCACCGAAGCCGAGCTGGCGCTGGCCCGCGCGTCCCAGGCCGTAAGCGACGTGGCCCGCCCGATGGCGCACGATTTCAACAACGCGCTGGCGGCCATAAACGGCTACGCCACGCTGATCGACGACGACCTCAGCGACTCGAGCCCTATCAAGGCCGAGATCTCCCAGATCATAAAGGCCGTCAAACGCGCGGCCGAACTGACCTCCAAGTTCCAGGCCTTCGCCCGCAACCCGAAGATAGACGACAAAGGCGGCGGCCATGCCCAGTAAGATCCTGCTGGTGGACGACGACCGGAAGATGCTGGAGGTAATGCGCCGCTACCTCGAGAACCACGATCTTTCTGTGATCTTCACGGACAACGGCTCCGAAGCCCTGATGCTGGCGCGCGACTCCATGCCGGACCTGGTAGTGGCGGACGTGGAGCTGCCCGGGCTGGACGGCTTCGCTCTGTGCAAGGCCATAAAAGGCTCGCCCGCCACGGCGCGCATTCCCGTCATAATAATTTCCGGCGGCAGGACGGAGGACGAGGACATCGTAGCGGGCTACGACAAAGGCGCGGACGACTACCTCACCAAGCCTTTCGCCTTCCCGGTGCTGACCGCCAAGATCAACGCCGTGCTGCGCCGGTACTCCGCGTATTCGGACGGAAGGGCGGAAAAGATAAAAGCCGAGGGGCTGGAAATAGACCCGGCCGCGCGCACGGTGAAAGTGGGCGGCAAGCCGGCCGCGCTGACGCGCAAGGAATTCGACCTCTTAACGCTGCTGCTGGAAAAGAAAGGCCGCGTGCTGGGCGTGCCCTACCTGCTGGAAACCGTCTGGGGCTACGACATGGCCACCTACGACAACCCGCACACGGTGGAAACGCATATTTCATCGTTAAGGAAAAAGCTGGGGGCGAAACTGGCCGGACGCATAGAGAGCGTGACCGGCCACGGCTACAAGTTCGAGTAAGCGGGCGGGGGGCCGCGGGGCTGGGGGCATGGAACAGACGCAAGACGAGAGAATACCGTTGTATTTCCGGCGGACCGCCGCCGGATTTGGCCTTGCCGTCTGCGCCATAGGGTCGTCATCGCTGGCTTCCTGGCTGTTCGGCATCGAGACCCTGAAGTACTACCTGCCCGGGACCGTGACCATAAAGTTCAACACGGCCCTGCTCTTTTTGCTGCTCGGCGCCTCTTTGTGCGCCGCCGCCCTTTCCGCCTCGCGCCTGGCCTCGTTGGCCGCCAGGGTCCTGGCGGGTTTCAGCGCCCTGCTGGCCGGGGGCACCGCGGCGGCTTATTTCCTGGGTATAAAGAATTTTCCGCTGGACCAGCTGTTCTTCCGGGAACCGGCGGGCTACCTCTATACGCTGACCCCAGGCAGGATGGCCCTTGAAACGGCGCTGGGCCTGCTGGCCGCGTCCATCGCGTTGCTCGCGGCGGACTGCAGGCGCGCCAAGGCGGTTCTCCTGCGCGAGGCGCTTTCGGGCGCGGTGTTCCTGGCCGGGCTTACCGTAACGGTGGGCTACTGGTTCTCCGGCCACCTGCTTGTTTTCACTTCCCCGTCCAGAACGCTCATCTCCCTTCCCGCGGGGCTGGCCTTCCTCCTGCTGGGCGCCGGGCTGCTGCTGGCGAGGCCCGACAGGGGACTGGCCTCCCTGGCGGCCACGGCCACGGCTTCCGGGCGGCTCATGCGCCTGCTGGTGCCCGGGACGATAGCTATACCTATCCTGATCCGCTGGGCTAGGGTCAGAGGCGAAACCCTGGGGCTGTACGGCACGGAAACCGGGATGGCCCTGATGGTAGTATCCACCTCCGCGGCCATGGCGGCTTTCCTTTACGCGGCTATGAGGCAGGCATACGCGCAGGAACGGGAAAAAGCGGCCAAGACCGCCCAGTTGGAACGGTCAGAAGAAGAGCTGAAGCGGGTCAATACGCGGCTGGCCGAAGCGAACAAGGAGCTGGAGGCGTTCAGTTACTCGGTCTCGCACGACCTGCGCGCGCCGCTGCGCGGCATAGAGGGCTTCTCGAAGATCCTGGCGGAAGACTACGGCCCGAAGCTGGACGCCGAAGCCCTGCGGGTAATAGGCGTCATAAGGCACAATACCCTGAAAATGGCGCAGCTGATAGACGACATGCTGGCCTTCTCGCGCGTATCGCGCTCCACTGTGAACAAAGAAAAGGTGGACATGGCGGAACTGGCCAGGGAAGCCTGGCGGGACGCCGCTCCGGCGGAAAAAGCCGGGCTCTGCAGCGTACCTGCGCTGCCGCCTGCCGCCGGGGACAGCGCCATGCTCCGCAGGTCTGGAGCAACCTGTTCTCGAACGCCGTTAAATTCACGTCAAAAACCCCGGAGCCCCGGATCGAGGTAGGCTGCAGGACCGAGGGCGGCTTCAACGTTTACACCGTAAAAGACAACGGCGCCGGTTTCGACCCGGCCTACACGGACAAACTTTTTGGCATCTTTCAGCGCCTGCACACGGAAAAGGAATTTCCAGGCACGGGGGTGGGCCTGGCGCTGGCTAACAGGGTGGTGCTCAAGCACGGCGGGTGGATGAAGGCCGAAGGCAGCCCGGGCAAAGGGGCGGCGTTCCAGTTCGCGCTGCCCGTCATTCCGGAGAACGGAGGGGATAAATGAGCTTAATGGATACCGTGGAAATATTGCTGGTGGAAGATAACGATAACGACGCGGAGCTTACCGCGCGGGCCCTTAAGAAACACAACCTGGCCAACCACCTGGTACGCGTGGCGGACGGGGCGGCGGCGCTGGACTTTATTTTTTCCCGGGGCGAATACGCCGCGCGGCAAGGCGGCTCCGGCCCCAAGGTGGTGCTGCTGGACCTGAAGCTGCCTAAAGTGGACGGGGTCGAGGTGCTCAGGACCATAAGGCAAAATCCAGCAACCGCCCGCCTGCCCGTGGTAGTGCTCACCTCCTCGCGCGAGGAAAAAGACATAATAGAGACGTACAAGCTGGGAGTGAACAGCTACATAGTGAAGCCGGTGGACTTCGAGAAGTTCATGGAAGCGGTGGCGACGCTGGGAATGTACTGGCTGCTGATGAACCAGCCGCCGGTCAAGGAATAAACGCGATATGCCCACACTGAGAATACTTTATTCGGAAGACTCCGGGACCGACGCCGAACTGGTGCTGCGCGCCCTTAAGAAAGCCGGCTACGACACCGATTGCGCGGTGACGGCCGACCTGGACGAGATAGAAAGCCTGATGAAAAAGCGGGCTTTCGACGTGGTGCTGTCCGATTACAACATGCAGAAGTTCACCGCCTTGGACGTGCTGAAAAAACGCAACGCGCTTGCCCCCGGAACCCCGCTCATCGTGATAACCGGCACGCTTTCCGACGAGGTGGCCGTGGAACTGCTGAAACAGGGCGCCACCGACTACATCCTGAAAGACCGCATCTCCAGGCTTTGCCCCGCCATAGACCGGGCCCTGAAGGACAAGGAGAAAAAAAGCCTGCTGGAAACCGCGCAGGCCGAAGTCAGGGAGAACGAGGCCCGCTACCGCGAGCTGTTCGAGTCCTCCTCCGACCTGATCTTCCTGGTCTCCCTCGGGGGCGGGATTTCGGCCATGAACCCGGCCTTTTGCGGCCTGCTCGGCGAAAAGCCCGATTCCTTCAAAGCCGAAGCCCTGGTGCCGGAAGACCGGCAGCAGGCCTTCCGCGAGGCGCTGGGAGCCGCCGCGCAGGGGGTCAGCCCGGGCCGCCTGGAGACCGTGTTCCTTTCGTCTTCGGGCAAGCGCCTTGAGGTCGAAGGCGCGTTCCACCCGCGCACCAAGGACGGCAAAGTGCTCTACATCCAAGCCATCTTCCACGACCTTACCGAACAGCGCCTTTTAGAGGCCCAGTTCCGCCAGGCCCAGAAGATGGAGGCCGTGGGCCGCCTGGCCGGCGGCATAGCGCACGACTTCAACAACATCCTAGGGGCCATAGAGGGCTACGCCACCCTTACGCTGAACTCCCTTAAGGAAGAGGACCCGATGAAGCCCGACATCGAGGAGATCCGCAAGGCGGTGGCCCGCGCGGCCGCCCTTACCCGCCAGCTGCTGGTCTTCAGCCGCAAGAACGCGCTGCAGAAAAAGGTCTGCTCCCCCGCCGCCATCATCGAGAACCTGCAGAGCATGGTGAAGCGGATCATCGGCGAGGATATCAAGCTGGAACTGGAGCTGCAGCCGGCCCTGCCCGCGATGAAGGCGGACGCCTCCCAGATAGAGCAGCTGCTGGTGAACCTGCTGGTGAACGCCCGCGACGCGATGCCCGGCGGCGGCCGGATAAAGCTCCGCGCGCAGGCGAAAATCCTGGAACGCCACCAGATCAAATCGCCCGTGCCCGCGGAAAGCGGCGGCGAGTTCATCGTTATTTCGGTAAAAGACGAAGGCCAGGGGATGAGCCCGGAAACGCTGGAACATATCTTCGAGCCGTTCTTTACGACCAAGGAAAAAGGCAAGGGAACGGGCCTGGGGCTCGCCACGGTCTACGGGGTGGCGAAGCAGCACAACGGCTGGCTGGAAGTGGCGAGTTCGCCAGGCCGCGGGTCCGAATTCGTGGTATACCTGCCGGCCTGCGGGGACGCCGAAAAGCCGGCCGCCGCTGCGTGCGCGGCCGCTCCCGCGCCGGCGACCCCCGCCAGCGTCCTTATAATAGAGGACGACGACGCGCTGCGCAGCCTGGCGGACAAGGCCCTCCGGGAAGCCGGCCACGCCGCCGAAACGGCGCGCAGCGCCGCCGAAGGCCTGGCCCTGTTCCGCGCCAGGCGCGGGAAGTTCGATATCGTTTTCTCGGACCTGGTGCTCGGGGACCGCAAGATCATAGAGCTCGTGGACGAGTTCACCAAGGTGAACCCCGGCGCGAACTTTATTTTCACCAGCGGCTACCTGGACGACAAGACCAACCTGGACCTGATAGCCTCCCGCGGCTACAGGTTCATCCCCAAACCCTACGCGCTCGACGCGCTGCTGAAGACCATTCAGGAAGCCCTTAAGAAATAAAGGGCGCCGCCGCGCCAGGAGCCGGCCGCGGGCATACGCCCGCGGCCGGTTTTATTTGAGAAAGATCTGAACCCCGCCTGAGGTTTCGCTTACCCCCTCCGCCTATACTATCTGTACAGGCGGACTTTATGAAAATTATAAAAATGAAAACCTTAGCCCTTCAGCTCCTGGCCTTGCTGACCGTTTCGGCCGCGGCTGCCGCGGACTATAAAAGCCTGGCGGCGGACCTGGCCCGCACCGCCAGGATCAACGGCGTCAGCCGGGTAGCCCTTGGCGCCTTCTCCGCCGCGCCAGGAGCCGAGAACGAGGCCCGCTACGCGGAAGAGAGGACCTCCGGGGGCCTTTCCTCCCAAAAGGACCTTGAAGTACTGGACCAGGCCGCGCTGGAGGCCTCCGCCGGCTCCAAGGGATGGCTGGCCGGCCTCCCCTCCAAGCTGCGCCCGCAGGCCCTGATCAAAGGCTCGGTCTTCCAAGACGGCGAAGAGATAACCCTGATGGTAAAGCTCGTGGACGCCCGCAGCGGCCGCGTCCTCGGCTCCATGGAACTCAGTTCCAAGGCGCGCTTTTCAGAGTTGCCCCCCGTGCCGGACATAAACTGGGGCGCCCCCGTAACGCTGGGCGCCATGCAGAACGATTTTCGCGACGCTCCCGCCGACGAAGGGTTCGACTGCGCCGGGGCGTTCAAGGAAATGACCCGCCTTAACACCGCCGCCGTGGACCTTAAAGCCCGCTACTGGGCCAGGAAGATGAAAGAATCCAGCTTCACCATGGGCAGCCTCAACCGCAACCCCGGCAGCGAGATCAGGGATTTCCAGGTGAAAAACAAATTTTACGAACTGCTCGCGAAGTACCACGAGCAGGAAGCCTTGCCGGCCCTGCCCGAAGCCCAGAGCAGAAAACTGGAAGCGTTCATGGAGAAAGAAAACACCGTAATGGACCGCTGCGGGAGCAAGTAAGAGTGCGACAAAGCACGGGCGCAAGGCTGCGATATGCCCAGCAAGATACTCTACATCGAAGATTCCGAGGAATACTCGGAACTCGCGATCAAAGTACTTAAAAGGTCCGACCCAGCCTGCGAGGTCAGGCTTACGGACAGCCTGCAGGAAGTGGAAAAGCTCCTTAAGGCCGAACCCTTCGACCTCGTGCTTTCCGACTTCTCCCTCATAGGCTTCGACGCCAGGGACGTGCTGAAGACCTGCGCCGCCCTGGCCCCGGGAACGCCCCTGATTCTGCTGACCGGGGTGCTCAGCGACGAGGTGGCGGTGGACCTGCTTAAGGCGGGCGCCGCCGATTATATTTTAAAGGACAGGGTGGCGCGCCTGCCCGCCGCAGTGAACGCGGCGATAGCCGAACGCGAAAAAGAACTGGCGCTTAACGCCGCCATCCGCGGCCTGGCCGAAGGCGAGGCGCGCTACAGGCGGCTGTTCGAGTCTTCCTCCGACCTGATCTTCCTGGTATCCACGGACGGGACCATCCTCGACTCCAACCCGGCCTTCCAGACGGCCACCGGCTACCGGCCCAGGAAAACCCGCCCTGTCACCGCGGTGGAGCTCGTCGCGGAAGCGGCGCGTCCGGATTTCCTGCGGGCCATCAAACTGGCCGCGGCGCTGGAAAACACGGCCATGATAGAGACGGACTTCGTTTCCCCCCAGGGAAAGCTGATCCTGGCGGAGGGCTCTTTCCTTCCGAGGGAAAAAGACGGGGAACTGGCGTACCTGCAGGGCGTTTTTCACGACATAACCGGCCGCCGCAGCCTGGAGGAACAGGTAAAGCAGGCCCGGAGGATGGACGCCGCGGGCCGCCTGGCCGGCGGCATCATGCACGATTTCAACAATATGATCTGCGCCATAGAGGGCTACGCCGCGCTGGCGCTGAACTCCACCAAAGAAGGCGACCCCATAACAGACAACCTCCGGGAGATCCGCAAGGCCGCGGCCAGGGCGGCGGCCCTTGCCAAACAACTGCTCGCCTTCAGCCGCGGCCACCCGGATACTTCTGCAAGGCTAACGGGTTCAGGACCCGGGGCCGATTTGAAGAAAATCTGAACCCGGCCTGAACTATCCAGTATCTCCCCCCGCTACAATATTGTGACAGGCAAGGGGATTATATGAACAGGAAGCTTTTTCTGGCGGACGACGATAAGGCGTTCCACAGGATCATCACCCGGGTATTCGAGGGCACGGACTGGGAGGTGAGCACCGCGGAGGACGGCGTGAGCGCGCTGGAACAGATCACCGCCCGCCCCCCCGACGTGATCCTGCTGGACCTGAACATGCCGCTCCTCGGCGGCAGGGAACTGCTGGCCCGCCTGCGCAAAGATTCGCGCCTGGCCATGATCCCGGTGATCATCCTGAGCGGGGACGACAGCCCCTCCGAAAAAGCCGCCGAGTTCGGGCTCGGGGCCGACGATTTCATCTCGAAACCTTTCAGCGCGCTGGACCTGGTCTCGCGCGTGGAAGGCGCCTGCCGCAGGACGCGGCGCATGCTGGGGGCCAACCCGCTGACCTTCCTGCCCGGCGGGCCCGCCATAGAGGAAGAGGCGGCCGCCCGCATAAGGACCGGCGCCAAGCTCGCTTTTTTTTACATCGACATCGACAACTTCAAGTCCTTCAACGACAACTACGGCTACCTGAACGGCGATAACGCCATCAAGCAGGCCGCGGCGCTGCTCACCGGGATCCAGGCGGAATTTCCGGCCGAGGACGTCTTCGTGGGCCATATCGGCGGGGATGACTTCGCTATGATGGCCGCCCCCGGGAAGGCGGAGGAGATGGGGCGGGCCATAGCGGAGAAATTCGACGCTCTGGCGCCGAAACTTTACAACCGCGAAGACAGGGAACGCGGCTTCATAGTTTCCAAGGACAGGATGGGCAACACCCGGCAGTTCCCGCTGATGACGCTCAGCATAGCCATCGCCACCAACGAGCGCCGCGAGCTGGACCACTACGCCAAGATCGTGGATATAGCCTCGGAAATAAAGAAACACCTGAAAGGCCTTAAGGACCGCGCCGGCAGCGTCTTCCTTAAGGACAGGAGGACAGACAGGAAAGACCCGGCCTGACGCCGCGGCGGCGGGAGCCAGCAGGCCATTTTTAATATATAATTACAGCATCTAATTATGGCCAACATCTTGATCATAGACGATGATGGGATAGTGCGGGACGCGCTGACCGTTTTTCTTTCGCGCGCCGGGCACCAGGTGACCACCGCTTCCGACGGCGGCAACGGCGTGCTGGCCTTCAAGAACGGCTCCCCCGACCTGGTGATCCTGGACCGCGACCTGCCCGTGATAACCGGCTCCGCGGTTTTCGCCAAGATCCGCGAAATTTCCAGCACCCCCGTGATCATCCTCACCGGTTTCGACGCCCCCGAGGACGCGGAAGCGTACCTGCACGACGGGGCGGCCTCGTTCCTGTCCAAAGGCGACGGTCTCTCCAACGTGCTTTCCGAAGTGGACAGGGTGCTCGGGATACAGAAAAAGGACGGAAAACCGCCGATAGAGCGCAGGAAGACAGCCCCCCTGCCCAAGGCCGCGGCCCGGGATACCGCCCGGCCCAAGGCGCTGATCCTGGTGGCGGACGACGACCCCGCTATCCTTAAATTGCTCGGGCGTTTTCTGGAGTCGCTGGGCTACGCGGTGGAACTGGCGGAAGACGGTGAGATCGCCGTGCAGCTGGCGAGGGCCAGGAAGCCCGACATCGCCCTGCTGGACATTTTCATGCCGAAGAAAGACGGCATAGAAGTGCTGAAGGAACTGGCCGGAGAATTGCCCGAGGCGGGTTTTATAATGATAACGGGCAACGAGGACGAGGAAGTGGCCAGGGCCTGCCTGCGCATGGGCGCTTTCGACTACATCTCCAAGCCGGTCAACCTGGTGGCGCTGGAAAACACGATAAAGGCCCGCCTGCTGCTGCAGAAGAATTCCTGACCGTTTTTAATTATTTAAGGGTCCTGGCCAGGGCGGCCAGGGCTTCCGTTTCTTTATTCGAAAATTTGAGCCCGGCGAGGAAAGCCGCGCCGGCGGGCCCCATCAGGGCGGCTATGCCGGCCAGCCTTTCGCGGGGCGTCTTAAGGCCGAGCAGGGACGGGCCGAAAGCTAGAGCCGGCTGGACAAAGGAAAGCGCGCCCAAGTCCTTAAGGGCTTCCAGGGCCGGCAGAGGGTTTTCTTCCCCCAAAATTTTCACGAGTTCATTACGCAGGCGCTGGCGGCTGAGCAGCCCCGGCAGGCCTGCTTTTACGGCGGCCAGGATTAGCGCCTGCGTGCCGGCTTCCAGCCGCCAGCCGAAGCGCGCGGCGAACCTGGCGGCGCGGTAGACGCGCGTGGGGTCGTCCTCGAAACTTTTCTCGTGCAGCACACGCACCACGCCGGCCTTTATGTCTGCCAGCCCGCCGTAAGGGTCCAGCAGGCTCATGGCGGCGGGCCCGTCCAGGCGCAGCGCCATGGCGTTGCAGACGAAATCCCGGCGCTTGAGGTCCTCGGCGGCCGAAGCCGCGACGGAGACCTCCGGCAGGGCCGCGGGGCGCGCGTAGGTCTCTTTGCGGAACCTGGCGAAGTCCAGCCTGCGCCCTTCGGCGGTAAAAAATCTTACGGTAAGGAAGGGGCCGAACTTCTCGTGCCGGCCGCCGTAAACGGCTTCCAGGCCGCGCACCACCGGCGCGGCGTCGCCGCTGAGCAAAAAATCTATATCGGCGCTGGGCCGGCCTAAGGCCCAGTCCCGCACGCAGCCGCCCACCGCGTAAAGTTCGAGCCCGGCCTCCAAGGCCAGGCCCGCGGCTTTCTCCAGCAGGGGCAGGTCGTTAAGCGGTTTCACTTTGCCTTAAGGAAAGGAATGTCCTCGCCCTTGAGCCCCTCGAGCACGCCTATCAGGCTCTTGAGCCTGGGGAGGGCGTCGTTCCTGGCGGCCAGGTCCTGCGCGGCCTTCAACGCGGCCGCGCGGCCGGAGAGCCCGGGCGGCATGGGAAGCGTAAAGGGAATGTCCAACTCGCGGGCCGCCACGGGTTTCACGGGCAGCAGGTGCAGGCCGTCCTCGCGCGCCATGAACTCCATCACGTCGGTCTCTTCCTCGCGGTTCACGTCGTTCTCGAGCAGCGCGGTGAGCTGGGCGAGCCCGAACAGGAACGCCGGCTCGGCGCCGACGCTTTCTTCGGAACAAAGGGCGTCCTTGAGGGGCGCGTAATCGGCGTTCAGCTTGGCGATCCACTTGTCTTTCTCGCCGAGATAGGTCTCGGGCATCACGAAGGCCAGGATGGCGCGCGTAGGGTCCATGTACAGGAAGGGCTCTTCGTGCAGGAACATCTCCCCGCACTTGGTGCACATCAGCAGGTTGAACTCGCCGCTGATGATGAGCTCCTTGATGTCGTGGTCGCGGTCCCCGCGGACCACGGTCCAGAAATCCGCGTCGAAACTTTCGCCGCAATGCGGGCACTCGACCCTGAACGCACCTTTAGTGGCCATTACAGGCCTACTTCTTTATTGAACGCGACTATAAGTTTGTCGTATTCCTCTACCTGGGCCCAGGTCTCTTCCCAGAAGGCGGGGTCCCACAGCTGGCGCAGTTCGGTGGAGTTGCGGCCCTGCTGCTCCACCCAGGTGAAGTACTTGAGGTTGTGCACGGCCTTGCGGTCGGTGTAGGTGAGCTCCTTCATGTAGTTCACGCTCTCGCCGAGCAGGCGGCGCTCGAAGTCCACCAGCGCGTTCTCGCGGGTGTACTTGCCCATCTCTTTCTCCATTTCCTTGAGGCGGGAGCCGTAGAGTTCCATGGAGTCGGTGAACACGGTGACGATAACGTCGTCCTTGCCCATTTCATAATATTTGGCGGTCTTGATGGCGCTGAGCAGGTTGGAGATGCCGGAGAAGCCGAGCAGGTTCAGCTGCTCGATGACTTCTTTCTTCACGCCGTACTGGGCCAGCACTTTCCTGCCTTCGGGTTCGTTGAAGAGGCGGGCTATGCGCACGCAGGCTTCGTCGTCGATGGCGGTGACCAGGTCGGTGTTCCTGACGTTGTGCACCCAGGGGATATGCTTGTCGCCGATGCCTTCTATGCGGTGCTCGCCGAAGCCGTTATTGAGGATGGTGGGGCACTGCAGGGCTTCGGAGGCCACGATCTTCATGCCGGGGAACTTACCTTTGAGGTAGTCGCCGGCGGCTATGGTGCCGGCGGAGCCGGTGGCGGAGGTGAAGGCGGCTAGGCGGCTCTTGGGGCCTTTAATGGCGTTGAAGGCTTCTTCGAGGGCGGCGCCGGTTACGTGGTAATGCCAGGTGGGGTTGCCCATCTCTTCGAACTGGTTGAAGATCACGCAGTCTTTGCGGGTCTTCTTGATCTCCCAGCACTTGTCGTATATTTCTTTTACGTTGGATTCGGTGCCGGGGGTGGCTATTACTTCGGAGCCGATCTCTTTGAGCCAGGTGAAGCGCTCTTTGCTCATGCCTTCGGGGAGGATGGCGATGGGGGTGGTGCCGAGGAGCTTGCTGTCGAAGGCGCCGCCGCGGCAGTAGTTGCCGGTGGAGGGCCACACGGCTTTCTGGGCTTCGGCGTCGAATTCGCCGGTGACCATGCGGGGGGCCAGGCAGCCGAACGCGGCGCCTACTTTGTGGGCGCCGGTGGGGAAGTATTTGCCGACGATGGCTACGACGCGGGCGTCGATGCCGGTGATCTCTTTGGGGATCTCCAGCATGTTCACGGGGCCGAAGCCTCCGGTCTTATGGTCGTTGTGCCAGTTTATCCTGAAAAGGTTGATGGGGTTTACGTCCCAAAGGCCCACGGGCTTGAGAGCTTTCTTTACTTTGTCGGGGATAAGGTTGGGGTCCTTCATCTGCGCGAAAGTGGGCATCACGATCTTGCGCTTCCTGCACAGCGCCGCGTTCTTCTTGACGATAGCGGAATTAACCTTAAGTTTAGCCATTATATCCTCCGGAGCAATATTTTCGCGAAAATCTTATATTTATTATACAAATAAAAATCCGACCCGTCTTTTCCAGTCCGGTTCGGATTTGTAAGGAGATGGCCGGCGCCTGTGTGGTTACTGGGTGGGTCGCTGGTGTTGCGGTAACTCAATGCGCTCCCGCGTATCTCGTCTGCGAGGCGGTAGCCACTATCATCCCTGAGTGTTTCGATGTGCCGTATTGCATAATTGACAGCAATAATGGTGTTGTTGATCCTGGTTTACAGTCGTGATATATAATATGTCTTTGGGTTCGGGGTCTGCCGATTTCGGCAGGCCCGAATTAACTGGTGCATGTAATATAATAATTAGAACTGATTTTTCAAGGAGACTGGAAATGACTTCCCCTAAATACAATACCGGAATGGCTTTGGGCGCTCTTAGTGGCCTGCTGGCGGCTTATCTTCTCAATCACTACTGGAATCAGTTATATCTTGAGTTATCAACCATTGTAATCGGTCCGTTTTTTATGTGGGTTGGCCTATGGGTGGGCAGGATTCTGCAAAAGAAATATTTTTCAAATAGCGTTTCCCAATAGTGGCCCTTGGTTTATCTGCAGGAAACATAAGCGCGTTTATCGTATGTTTCTCCGGGAGCCGATCCCTTTTCCTTCGCTTAAAATTTGAAAATCGCCGCCCCAGCCGTCTGTTTTATCTATAATAACCAGCCCATGGCTGTGCCGTATCAAGCGCTATGCGCCTCAGACGGCCAAAAAGCGGAGCGTTTTCATGAATTTTGCGCGGTTCCCCCCGCGCCCGGTCAGCAGGACGTGTTAAAGGCAGGTTGTTGGTTGGTCAGTCGTCGGCTGGGGCGGTTCTATAGCTTCGTATAAGTCCACGCGCGGGTCCGGTTGGCATTGTTCGTCAGGCGGACCGCAGGTTTGGGCATTAGCCTAACGGATGAACCCGACAAAGGATGTCGGGTAAACTGACGGCATAAAAAATACCCGCCGTGTGGGGCGGGCATTTTTATTGGCTCGGACTTTAGGGCTAGGAGGTTTTGACGTTTTTGCCGACCCAGACGAAGGCGGAGGGGAGAACGATGCACTGACAGCTGTTGCTGAGGATGGAGCTGTCTTCGGGCATGATGGTAACGATGCCGTTGGTCCAGGACACGTAGCGGATGTGTTCGGCGTCTATCCACTCGTACACCCGCGGCCCCACGCGCGGCATGGAAGACCACACCACAGCATTATCCCAAGGAATCTCCGCCGCATCCGACGAATACTTGATCTCCGGGATCTTCGCAGAAAGAGAATCCATTATAGGCTCCTTTTTTTACCCGCCATGCCCAAGGGCTGCCAAGAAAAATAGGGGACAGCGACCTGTTTTTCTTTTCTCGCAAACCCAATTCACAGCAAACACCATAATAAATAGGTCGCTGTCCCCTATTTAATAATGGGCCTTAAAACTTTTTCAGACCGCGGATTGTACCCCGAATTCTGTCCAGCCCCTTGCGGGACCTGGAGGACCATTTATCTATTGCGGCCCACTCTGCGCCTCCCCCCGAAGGGGGACGGACGGGCAGTCCAAGCGCAACTTTGGCCTTGCTTCAGGAGGGGCTTGCCCTGCCGCGCCGGTCGCCCGGCGCGCGGTGCGCTCTTACCGCACCTTTTCACCCTTACCCTTGCGGGCGGTATATTCTCTGTGGCGCTATCCGGCGACGGGGGATATAGCCCCCGCCTCCCGGCCTATGCTCCGCTCATATAATGCTGCGAAGTTTGAACCGGCACCCTGCCCTGTGAAGTTCGGAAGTTCCTCCCTCCCCTTGCGGGAAGAGCGGCCCTCCATCCGCGGTCTGAAAATTATCCCGAATCCTGCCTTGGCAGGATTCCCCGCGCTAGCGGGTTGAGGACCAAGCGCTATGCGCGCAGTGTCCGAAAGGGTGTATGCCGCGCGGAACGCGCCATCGCTATGCGATGGGGAAGTTTCATCAGAAACTTCCCGGCTAAATCTTGGGCTGCGCGTCCTTGTCGCCGTAAATGGTCTTCTCCAGGTACATCAGCCGCCGGCAGTCCGAGCACACCGTGAGCGTATCGTGCTTTTTCAGGTCCAGCATCTTCTGCGGCGTCATCGACATATGACAGCCCCCGCAGGAAAGCTTGCCGTTGGACGGGTCCTCGTGAGCGGGCGCGATGGCCACGCCGCCCTTGCCCGCCCGGATGGCCTCGTATTTATCAACCAGGTCCGGCGTAATAGCCGCGGCGGCCGCGGCCCGCTCCGCGTTCGCCAGCTCCAGTTCGTGTGCAAGCTTATGCCCCTCCGCCTCGAGCGCGGAAATTTCAGTGTTCAGGGTCCCCTCTATCAACTTCACTTCGCCCTGGATGATCTTGTCCTGCGCCGCGGCCTGGTCTATCTCCTCCAGCACGCCCAGTTCCTCGGTCTCCAGGTCGTCCTTAACCTTCTTGTCGTGCTCGATCTCGGTAAGCAGCGCTTTAAAAACGTTGTTATCCTTAACCTGGTTCAGCTCGCGCTGGTGCTTGCGCACGCCTTCTTCTGCCTCGGCGATATTAAGTTCTATACTTTTTTTCTTCGCCTGCAGGGCCACCAGCGCCTGCCGGGCGGAGTTCATCGCCAGCTTCTTCTCTTCTAAAGTCTTCCTGAGCGCGGCTATTTTCACCGGCACCTCGGCGGCGCGCGCGGTAAGCGCGGCCAGCGCGGTGTCCTTCTTCTGCAGGTCCACCAACGCCTTAGCCTCTATGGTATGAATCGTTTCCATTTATCCTTTATGAAACCCCGGCTATGCCGGCCGTTGGGCCGGTTCCCCTTTCACGTTCTTCAGGATCGCTATGGCGGCCTTGCTGCGGTTCAGGGTGTACAGGTGCAGCCCCGGCGCCCCGCCCTCCAGCAGTTCCCGCGCCTGGGCGGAAGCGTAGTCCACGCTGAACTTGTACAGCCCGTCCTTGTCGCCGTCCCAGCGCTCCAGCCCTTTTCTGAGCGCGTCCGGCACGCTCACCTTCATCATCTGCGTAAAATTCTGCATCTGCTTGTAGCCGGTCAGCGGCATAAGGCCGGGCAGGATGGGCACGTTTATGCCGGCGGCGGCCGCCTTCTCGACGAATTTGAAATAGAAGGCGTTGTCGAAAAAAAGCTGCGTAATGAGGTACTCGGCGCCGGCCGACACCTTTTCCTTCAGGTGCGCGATGTCCGCCTCTAAACTTGGCGCCTCGGGGTGTTTCTCAGGGTAGCAGGCGCCGCCCACGGTGAAGCCCCCGGTTTTCTTGAGGTCCGCGGTAAGCTGGGAGGCGTGGTCGTAATCCCGGCGCCGCGCCCCGGACTCCACGTTGTGCGCGTCCCCGCGCAGGGCCAGGATGTTGGCGATATCCATCTTCTTCAGGCCGCCGCAGATCTCCGCTATTTCCTCCCTGGTATGGGCGAGGCAGGTCAGGTGCGCCACCACCTCCAGCCCGAACTGGACCTTCAGCACGCCGCACAGCGCCACGGTGCGGTAAGGCGTAACGCCGCTGGAGGAATTGGTGACCGAGACGAAATCCGGCGAGAGCGCCTTAAGCTCCAGCGCGGTGTTGAACAGCTTGGCCGTATCCTCCGCGGTCTTCGGGGGATAGAACTCGAAGGAGAAGACCCGGCCGCCGGCCTTCAGGCGTTCGGTCACCCTCATTACTTGGGGAACCCCATGCGGCTTATAGGCCAATAAGTGAACCAGGCCCGGCCCTTTATGTTGCTCTCCGGCACCGGCCCCCAGTAGCGGGAGTCGCAGGAGCGGTCGCGGTTGTCGCCCATCACCATATAGCTGCCTTTGGGCACCGTCACCGGCCCGAAATTATCCCTGATATATTCGGCGTACATCTTGCCCAACAGGCGGTTCTCCCAGTAAACCTGGTAATCCCCTTGGGCCACTTTGCCGGGTGCCGCCGGATAGCGGGCCGGGCCATCGAGGTACTGGGTATACGGCTCGTCGGGCATGCGGGTGCCGTTGATATAGACCATGCCGTCCCGCACCTCCACCTTGTCGCCCGGCATGCCCACCACGCGCTTGATGAAATCCTTGCCGTACTGGCTGCCTCCGCACTGGAACTCTTTCGGGTCCGTGGACGGGAACTGGAACACCACGATGTCCCCCCGCTGGACGTGGCGGAACTTAAGGAACTTGGTCTTGGTGTAGGGAATCCGGAACCCGTAGATAAACTTGTTCACGAAGAGGTGGTCCCCTATCAGGAAAGTGTTCTCCATGGAGCCCGAAGGGATCTTGAAGGCCTGCACGAACAGGTACATCACCACGGAGGCCAGCAGCACGGCCGAGAAGACCGTCTCCGACCATTCCATATCGGACTTTATCGGCTGCAGGATGCCGTCCTTAACTTCCTGCTTTTTTCCGCCCTTAAAATAGGCGTAAGAAGCGCCGGCCCCCGCGGCCAGCAGCCCGTAGAGCAGCTGGCGGGAGCTGAACAGCACGGAGGTAACCACGTCGCCGCGCCGGTTATCCAGGCTGACGGCCGCCAGCACCACCACGGTGAACGAGATCAGCGCGGCGAAGAGCGCGTGCCAGCCCCGGGCGAAGCCAGAGTCTTTCGCGAACCGGCCTTTGTCCTTGAAATGGTGGGAAAGGAACAGGTGCAGCCCCATCAGTATGCCTATCCAGAAAAGTTTTTCTTCCATGTTGTTGTTCTCCAATAGTCTCTAAATCCGTCCGTTCAAACAGGCCTGGACGCTCCTTAACAATACGCGGCGCGCCGCCGAACGGTTGCCCTTACTTGTCCTGGCTTATCTTCAAGAGCGACATGAAGGCTTCCTGCGGGATCTCCACGGAGCCCATCAGCTTCATCTTGCGCTTGCCTTCCTTCTGCGCTTCCAGCAGTTTGCGCTTGCGGGTGATGTCGCCGCCGTAGCACTTGGCCAGCACGTCCTTGCGCTGCGCGCCTATGGTCTCGCGCGCGATGATCTTGCCGTTGACCTGCGCCTGCACGGCGATCTCGAACATATGCCTGGGAATCAGTTCCTTGAGCTTCTCGCAGAGGATCCTGGAGTTGGCCAGAGCCTTGGTGCGGTGCGTGATGAACGACAGCGCGTCCACGGATTCCGCGTGCAGCAGGATCTCGATCTTCACCATGTCCGAAGAGCGGTACTCGTGCGGCTCGTAGTCGAACGAGGCGTAGCCGCGCGACACGCTCTTAAGCCGGTCGTAGAAGTCCAGGATGATCTCGGACAGCGGCAGGTAATACTCCACGATCACGCGGGTGGTGGAGATGTACTCGATCTTGATATGCTCGCCGCGCTTTTCCTTAAGGAGGTTCATGATGCCCTCCATGTACGGCAGCGGCGCGATGATGTTTGCCTTCACGTAGGGCTCCATGATGTCCATCACGTCGCCGTAATGCGGGAAGTCCGCCGGGTTGGTCACCTCGACGTATTTCCCCTTCAGGCCCTGCTTGTCCTTGGCCAGCACCCTGTAGATGACGTTAGGGTTGGTGGCGATGATCGGGATGTTGAACTCGCGCTCGATGCGCTCGCGGATGATGTCCATGTGCAGCAGGCCCATGAAGCCGAGGCGGAAGCCGAAGCCCAGCGCCTTGGAGGTCTCGCCCTGGAAGTTGAAGGAGGAGTCCGTCAGGTTCAGTTTTTCGATGGCGCTCTTCAGGGCCGTGTAATCCGTGGTATTGACGGGGTAGAAACCGGCGAACACCACCGGGTTGACTTCCTTGTAGCCGGGCAGCGGCGCGTCGATGGCCACGCCCTTCTCGGAGATGGTGTCGCCCATCTTGATCTCGTGGATGTCGCGGATGCCGGCGATGATGTAGCCCACCTCGCCGGTCTTGATGGAACCGGCCTTAACCAGTTTGGGCGTGAGGTAGCCGACCTCTTCCACCTTGTAACTGGTGCCCTTGGAATAGAAAGTGATGTGCTGGCCGGCCGAGATCTCCCCGTCCACCACGCGGGTGTAAATGACCACGCCTTTGTAGGTGTCGTAGAACGAGTCGAAGACCAGGGCCTTCAGCGGTTTATCTGGCGAGCCGGCCGGGGGCGGGATCTCTTTTATCACGCGCTCCAGCACTTCGCGCGCGCCGCGGCCGTCCTTGGCGCTGATGCGCGAGGAATCCCTGGGATCCTTCAGCACTTCCCAGATCTGCTCCTCGGTGGCGTCGGGGTTGGCGTGCTCGAGGTCTATCTTGTTGATGACGGGGATGATGGTGAGGCCCAGGCTCTGCGCCAGGTGCGCGTGCGCCAGCGTCTGCGCCTCCACGCCCTGCGAAGCGTCCACCAGCAGGATGGCGCCCTCGCAGGCCGCCATCGCGCGGGACACCTCGTAGGAGAAGTCCACGTGGCCCGGGGTGTCGATCAGGTTAAGGATATATTCCTGGCCGTCTTTCTCGGACGTGTAGCGCATCCTGACGGCCTTGGCCTTTATAGTTATGCCGCGCTCGCGCTCCAGCTCCATGCCGTCCAGGAACTGCTCGTGCATCTGCCGGTCGGGGACGGTGTTCGTGATGTTGATGAAGCGGTCCGCCAGCGTGGATTTGCCGTGGTCGATATGCGCGATGATGGAAAAGTTTCGTATGTTCATGTTGTTTAATGGGGTCAGGTCTTGAATCTTGACATCGCGGTCTTGCGATCTATCCATGCCGTACGGCGATGTCAAGATTCAAGACCTGACCCCAGCACTTTATTTGACCTCTTCCTCTACCAGTTTGCGGATCTCGTCCGCGGTAGGCATGCTGAGCGCGCGCTGGGCGATGCCGTTGAACTTCTCGAAGTTCATGGCCCGGATCGCGTGCTTGGAGCGCAGGTACATCTTCGGGGGCACGGACAGGATATCCACACCCATGCCTATAAGCAGCGGGATAGCGAACGGGTCGGAGGCCATCTCGCCGCAGACGGAGACCGGCTTGCCTTTCTTGTGGGCGGTCTGCACCACCAGGTTGATCAGGCGCAGCACGGCCGGGTGGAAAGGCTCGTACAGTTCGGACACGTACTGGTTGATGCGGTCCACGGCCAGCGTGTACTGCACCAGGTCGTTGGTGCCGATCGACACGAAGTCGATCTCGGAGAGCAGCGAGTCCAGGATGATGGCCGCGGCCGGGATCTCTATCATGACGCCGAACTCCGGGTCCTTTTTAACGGGGAAACCTTCCTCCGCCAGCTCGGCCTTCACGTCCAGCGCTATCTTCTTCACCGTGTAAAGCTCGTCGGCGGAGGAGAGCATCGGGATCATGATCTTGATGTTCCCCTCGGTGTTGGCGCGGTAGATGGCGCGCAGCTGCGTCTTCAGGAGCTCGGGGTACTTTATGAAAAGCCTGATCCCTCGGAAGCCCATGAACGGGTTGCGCTCGTCTTTAAGGCCCTTGATGCCCAGCTGTGTGGCTCGGTCGCCGCCGATGTCGGCGGTGCGGATGGTGAGCGGCAGCGCCGGAGCGGCCTTCACCACGGAAGAATAAGCCTTGAACTGCTCTTCCTCGGCGGGGACGGAATCGCGGTTCATGTACAGGAACTCGGTGCGGTAAAGGCCCACGCCCTCGGCCTTCACGGCGGCCAGGCCCGGCGCGTCCTCGGCGGAATCCAGGTTGGCCATCAGGCTGATCTTATGCCCGTCGCGGGTGGTAGCCGGGAGGCCCTTGAGCCGGTGGAAGAAATGTTCCTGTTTCTGCAGCTCTTCCTTGCGGACCTTGTACTTCTCTATGATCTCGGGCGACGGGGAGATGATCACCATCCCCTGTTCGCCGTCCACGATCAGCGTATCGCCGCTCTGTACCTGGCGGCTGATGTCGGACAGGCCCACCACGGCTGGGATGCCCATGCTCTGCGCGAAAATGGCGGTGTGGCTGGACTTGGACCCCAGGTCCATGCAGAAGCCCAGCACCTTGTTGCTCTCGCGGATGTGCAGCGTGTCCGAAGGGTAAAGGTTGTGCGCCACGATGATGACCGGCTCCTTCAGGTCCTTCAGCGAGGTCTTCTCGGAATTCACCAGGTTGGAGATGATCTTTTTACCCACGTCGAAGATGTCGTGCTTGCGCTCGTGGAAGAATTCGTCGTCGATCTTTTCGAACTGTTCCTCGGCCTTGTCCAGGATCTCGGAGAGGGCGAATTCTGCGTTGATGCCCTTGAGCGCGATCAATTTGGGGACCTCCTTGGTTATCAGGGGGTCCTGCAGGATCAGGTGGTGCGCGTCTATCAGCTTGGCGTGCTGCTTGCCCAGCACGGTCAGGATCTTGCCGCGGATCGTGTCCAGGTCGAGCTTGGTCTTGTCAAGCGCTTCCTTGAAGCGCTTGATCTCGGCCTTGATCTTGTCGGGCGCTATCTCCTTCTGCTCGATAAGGATGTTGTCCTCCTTAACGATATGCGCCTTGCCGATGGCTATGCCCAAACTCGCCGCCACGCCTTTTTTTATAAGCATAAATTAGTCTCTGCTTCTTCTCCGGTCTTTGCCGCCTGCCGCGGGACCCGCCGTCAGTCTTCGTCGAACTTCCGGGTGAACAGGTCCTCTATCGCCTTGACCGCGTCGGCTTCGTCCTTGCCCTTGGCCGTAACTTCGATGATGCAGCCCTTGCCGGCGGCCAGCGTCATGATGCCCATGATGCTCTTGGCGTTCACTTCCATGCCGTCCTTGACGAGCTTGATGTCGCAGACGAACCTGGACGAGGTGTTGGCGATCATGCCGGCGGGCCGGGCGTGTATGCCCAGTTCGTTGATTATGGTTATATCTCTTTTTATCATAAGTATAGTCTGAAAGGCTCCAGTTTAAGCGCGCTAAATAAAAACAGCGAGACGGCGAGCACTACGCCCGCCGCGAAGAAAACGGACCGGCCGAAAGCCCGCGCCACCCGGTGCAGGACCAGCACGGCGAGCGGCAGCCCGAGCCTGAGCAGCAGTCCCGGCGTACGCAAGTCGGCGCGGTTCGCGCCCACCAGCAGCCACACCGCCAGCAGCACAATGGCCACCGACATCATGAAGCCCGCGGCGCTGAGCAGCCTGATCAGCCGGGACCAGTTGAAAGCGTCGAGCGCGCAGTTGGAGGAGCCGCCGCAGGCGTAGCCGGCGCCCAGGCCTTTCCAGCGCCAGTAAACCGCGAAGGCCGAATAAAAAGATATCCCGGCCAGGGGGCCCGCCAGCAGCAGGGACGCGGAGAGCTCCTGCTGCGCGCCGGTAAAAAGCCAGCCGAAGAAGCCGCCGGCCGCCCAGACCAGCAGGCAGATCTGCGTGGTCATCGGCTTAAGCCTGCCCCAGAAGATCCTGTCGCCTATAGAGGCGAAACTGGAGGCGAGCGCCTGCTTCATGCCCGGCAGGTTCTTCAGGTCCGCCTCGCCGGCCGCCGCGCGCTCCTCGATCCGGACCACGTTCCCCAGCACGAAGGACGCCAGGTAGGGCTGGGTGTTGAAGATCTGCATGTGGCGCAGCATCGCGGCCTTGAATTTTTCGGCGTCGGGGTAGATCTTCCTCAGCGCCGGTTCCAGCGTGAAGGCGAAGCCCAGGTTCTGGTACCTCTCGTAGTTCCAGCCGGCCTGGATGAAGAAAGAACGCAGGAACATGGAAAAGAGCGGCGTCCCCGCGGGGGCGGCGGCTTCCGGCGTTATTTTAACCGCTTCGTTTTCCGTGCTCATTTCTTGTACACCTGCGTCCTGAACCTGAAATAAAGGCCGCTCAGGCCCAGCCAGGGCATCAGCGAATAGGCGAAATCGGTGCCCGGGTAAAAAACGCCCAGGCCGGGGAGCCGCCCGAGAACGTAACACAGCGCCGTCCAGCACAGCACGTAAGCGCCCAGTACCGCGTTCTCCGTCAGCAGGGACCCGGCCAGGCGGCTGCGCAGCCCGGGCGCCCCGGCCTGGATCTGCCGTTCTATCGCCGCGTTCCAGCCCGAGCGCGCCGCGCGCTGGCGGTATTCCAGCGGGGAATACGCGCCGCCCGCGGCCATGCCTATAAAGAAGGAGAGCGAGGGCGCCAGGCCTCCGGCGGAATGGGCCAGCACGCCTACCGCGGCCGCGGCCGTGCCGTTAGGCGGCACCACGCCGCCCACGGGGATATAATCTATATAGAGCAGTTCCAGCAGGATGCCCAGGCGCGCGCCTTCCACCGGGCAGCCGTTCAGCCAGCCCAGCACCGGGCCCACGAAGGCCGGCCGCGCGAAAAGGAACTGCCCGGCCTGCACGGCGTCCAGCCCCAGCAGGCCCGCAAAAGCGGAAGAGATGACGGCTTTAAACACGGCTATCATAGCGGCCGCACCTCCAGCCAGAAAGAGAAAGAAGCGCCGGCCTCCAGGCTGCGCCGGGCATGGGCCAGCAGCACCGAGCCCTGGTAGGTCTTTTCCGCGCCTTCCTCGGAGCGCGAGATAGTTTCCAGCGGGAAGCCCCAAAGGTCCAGCGGCTCGGAAAATTCAAGTTCCACGCCGCCGTAATACGGGTCGGGGAAGGCGTGCTTGGTAACGCCCTTCATTTCGCCGGCCAGGCAGCGCTCCCGGCCTGAAAAAGCCAGCGCCAGCTCGGGGCCGAACCAGAACTCGCCTTTATGCGCGCCCAAATTGGTAACGCGGTAGTCCGCCCGCCAGGAACCGTCGTGGCGCAGCAGCACGTCTTTTTCCACGCGCAGCGGCAGGCTGGCGCTGCCGGACCAGACTTTCCCCTCGCGGCTGAGCAGCAGCGTAAGCCCGGCGGGGTTCTCCGAATGCTGGCAGGCATACTCCCCGGTGACGAAATCGCCCTGCTCGCCGTACGAGGCCTTCCGGAAAGACTCAAGGCTGGTATCCGGGTGCAGGAAATGGTCCAGCAGGCACATGCGCGGGTGCCAGTCGTAGGCCAGTTCCTTGCGGAGTTCCGCCTCGGCGGCCCGCAGTTTCTCGTTCACGGAAATATTTTTTACGTCGCCCTCGTGGTAGGCCTCGGGACGGCGCCACATGATGGAGCCAAGGTTGACCCCGCGCGGCTTGTAGTCCCATTCCCAGAGCCCGCCGCCCTTGGCGGGCGAGAAATAAAAATTCGCTTTTTCGCCTTCGGCCAGGAGTTCCGGCCGGCCGTCGGCGTCCCAGTCCTCGCGGGTCAGTTCGAACCGGGCCGGGCCGCCGGCCGCGGGGAGCGCGCCTTCGGCCTCGAGCACGTTCTTGTACACCGCCATCCGGATATGCGGCAGGTAGATGCCGCCGAACACGCCGTGCCAGTAGCCGCAGTTGCACTGCGCTTTGTAAAGAGCGGCGCGGCCCAGGCCGGAGCCCGCCGCGCGCACCTTGGCGCTGGCCCTGAGCATGCGGCGGTAAAGCCGGTTGGCCTCGGGATACTTGGAAAAGAAATTGCGAAAATAGCCGCCGCGCAGGAACTGGCGGAAATCCTCGGGCGAGTCCTCCCAGAGGCCGGCCAGCCGGCGGGACCTCTCGGCGGGCAGCGCCCACTGCGAAAGTTCGTGGTAGGAAGTGGTGGGCAGATAAGCCAGGCCCTTCGAGGGCATATCCAGGCAGTCCTGGAAACGCGCGGTGGTAAGCCAGGAGGAATTCTGTTCCAGCAGCGTGAACATCTTGTCCAGCCAGCCTTTCTTGTAGACGAGGTCGTGCGTGCCGGGCCACAGCCCGAACTTCTCGCCGTCGTCGGCCATCACCAGCGCGGCGTCCTGGCCCTCGAAACCCCGCAGGTAATCTATCACCTTATGGGGTTCGGCGAAAGGCATCAGGTAGCGCAGGCGGTGGTTGATCGGGAAAACGTCGAGGTGCCTGCCGCCGTACTCGGTGGTGAAGCGCCCGGTCAGGGCCTTCTCGTCGAAGCCCGCGGAGAAGAAATGCACGTCGTCGAGCGCGGTGTAGCCCACGCCCATGGCGGCCAGCGACCCGGCGAGCTCCGGCTCCCACACGCGCTCGGCCAGCCACAGCCCGCGGGGGTCCGCGTTAAAACGGTTGCGCACGTAGTCGCGCATCATGCGCACCTGCCCGCGGCGGTCCTCTTCGGGCAGCAGCGCCAGGATCGGCTCGTAGTAGCCGCCGGAAAGGATCTCCAGCCGGCCGGCCTTCACCAGCGCGGCCAGGCGGCCCAGGTAATCGGGATGGGTCTTCTCCAGCCAGTCGTACAGGATCCCCGAGAAATGGGCGGACACGCGCACGCCGGGGTGCAGCTCCAGCACGTCGAAGAACGGCTTGTAGCTAAGGCGGTAGGCCTCCTCAAGGACGCTCTCGAAATTTCCCACCGGCTGGTGGTTGTGCAGGGCAAGGATCAGTTTAACCATTAAAATTCGCTAACTCGGGGATATCCGCGCCGGGCCTACGCTATGGCCTCCATCAGGTCCACCGGGGTATCGGAAGGCACGCCGCGGCCCTCTATCTTTATGCCGGCGGCGGAAAGCTCTTTCAGCGCGGCGCAGTCCTCGTCGCTGAGGAAGATGGCTTTGCCGATGGAGAGGTTCTTCCCGGTGGAATAGTGCATCCCGCCGATATTGAGCACCGGGATCTTGAAGCCTTTCTTGGTCAGCGCCAGGGCTTCGGCCAGGCCGGGCAGCAGCAGCAGCACCTTGCGCGGCGATTTTTCGGCCTCGGGCAGGTAGGCCGCGGCCTCATCCACGGTCAGGATCTTAAGGTCCACGCCCTCGGGCGTGGCGAAGCGCATGATCACGCGGCGCATCTCGTCCCCGGAGATCTCGTCGGACACCACCGCCATTTCCTCCACGTGCAGGAGCGGCACCCAGCCCTCCACCACCTGGCCGTGCACCAGCCTGTCGTCCACCCGGTAAAGAATTATCATAAATGGGGCCTCATTTTTTCATCAGCAGGCTTTTAACCTCGCAGATGGCCTTGCGGCCGTCCTCCACGATCTTGACCGCCAGCCGGTCGAAGTCGAGGGACGGCCTGTACGCGAACGCCGAAGTCATCATGTTGATGTTCACGCCGCAGATCACGGCGCACTTGTCTATGTCTTTCGCCAGCGGCAGCACCACGTTCATCGGCGTGCCTCCGGGCATGTCGATCAGGAAGATCAGCCCGTCGTCCGAACGCATATCCGCGATGGCCGCGGCCACGATCTCTTTAACCCGGTCCAGGGTCATGCGCGGCGAGATGGAAACGTTCTTGAGCCCGCCCGGCTGCGCGCCCACTATGCCCTCGGCGGCCTCTATCAGGTAGGCGCCGAATTCCCCGTGCGTGATAACGATAATATTGATCATAGGTTGAATGAGTTCCGCAATAAGCCTGAAGCCTCGCGCCACACGCGGAAAGGCCGGCCGTCTTCCGCCTATGGCAGTGCTCTACTTCCTGATATCCCGGTGGTATTCCGAAACGGAAAAACCGCCGGCCGAAAGTTTTTTAGCTATCTCGCCGGCTATATAGACGCTGCGGTGGCGGCCGCCGGTGCAGCCTATCGCTACGGTGAGATAGGATTTGCCTTCCTTCACGTACAGCGGCAGAAGGGCCTTGATCTGGTCGGTGTAGTTCTTAAGGAAATTCCTGAACCCCGGCTTGCTCCGGAGGTAGCGGCCCACCGGGGCGTCCAGGCCCGTCCTGGCCCGGAGCGAAGGCACGTAATAGGGGTTGGGCAGGAAGCGCACGTCCATCACGATATCCGCGTCGAGCGGAATGCCGTACTTGTAGCCGAAAGAGATGACCGAGAGCTTCATCTCGGCGGTGCGCTTAAGTTCCAGCGCGCCGGAAAGAACTTCTTTCAGTTCGCCCAGCGTAAGTTTGGAAGTGTCGATGACCTTGTTGGCGCGGCTCTTGAGCTCGGTGAGGATGCGCCGCTCCTCTTTGACCGCGGCGGCGATGTTCTTGCCGAGCGGGTGGCGGTGGCGGGTCTCGGAGAAGCGCTGCATCAGCACCTCGTCGGAGGCGTCCAGGAAGATCACCTTGTGGTCCAGCCCGAGCTTGCCCAGGTTGTCCAGCGTGCGCACGAAATCCTTGAAGAACCGGCCCTCGCGGATGTCGATGCCGAGGGCCACGGTCTTGAGGTAGCGCCGGTCCCCGATCAGGCCGGCGAAGGCCGGGATCAGGGCGATGGGCAGGTTGTCTATACAGTAAAGCCCCAGGTCTTCGAAGGACTTGAGCGCCTGGCTCTTTCCCGCCCCGGACATCCCGGTAACGATGAAGATCCTGCCTTTTTTCGGGGTCATATCATTTTTTACTCATCTCGCGGATGAGGCTTTCGTTGAATTTTTTAGCCACGAAGTAGCCCTGGTTCTTCAGGCGCTGGTTCAGCGCGGCCACCTCGATCAGCACGGCGAGGTTCCGGCCCGGCGTGACCGGCAGCCGCAGCGACGGCACGGGCACTTCCAGGATCTGCACTTCCGCCGCGGCGAGGCCGGTGCGGTCGTAGTTGCCCAGCGCGCCGGAGGTTACGCTCTCCAGTTTGACGTGCATTTCGATCAGCGACTGGTCCATGATAGAGCCGATGCCGAACAGCAGCTCCACGTCGATGATGCCCAGTCCGCGCACTTCCATGTAATGCTTGATGTTCTTGGGCGAGTTGCCCACCAGCATGTAGCCGATGCGGCGCTTCACTTCCACCACGTCGTCGGCGATCAGGATGTGGCCGCGCTTCAGCAGTTCCAGCGCGCACTCCGACTTGCCCACGCCCGAGTCGCCCTGGATCAGCACGCCCAGGCCGTAAACGTTCACCAGCACGCCGTGCACGTAGGTAATGGCCGCCAGCTGGTCGTCGAGGAAGATCGTGAGTTCGCGGATGAAGGTGGAGGTGTCTTCCGTGGTGACCAGCAGCGGGATGCCCGCCTTGGCGCAGGCCTGCCGGATGACCGTAAGCGGCTTTACCCCGCCCGTGACGATCACGCAGGGGATGTCCGGCGCGGAGAACATCTTCTGAAGGTTGGCCATCACCTTCCGCTGGTCTTCCTTCTGGCAGTAGGCGTATTCGCCCTGGCCTATGATCTGTATGCGTTCCGAGCGGAACTGCTCCATGTGCCCGGCTATGGCCAGCCCCGGCCGGTTTATCTCGCTCACGGTGATGTGGCGGCCGAGGTTCCTGGCGCCGGAAACGGCCTTAAGCCCGAGGATCTTTCCCCGGGACTTAAGGAGTTCCCTGACCGACAGGAACTTGCCGTCTTTCTTGGCTGGCTGGGTCATGGAGCGCCCGGCTTATTTCTTCACCGGCTGCAGCAGCCCGTAGGTGCTGTCGATCCGCTTGAACACGACCTGCAGCTGTTTGGAACCGCGGTCCTGGAACACCCAGAAGTTGTAGCCGATCTTTTCCATTTCCATCACGGCCTCTTCCTTGTTCATCGGCTTCAGGGGCACGTCTTTCACTACGGAGAAGCGGATCTCGGGGCCCACCAGCGTGGTAAACTCGCCCAGGTCCACGGTCTCGGTGGCGTGGTGGTCGGTGAAGCGCTCTTTGTACTTCTTGATCTGCACTTCCATCTTGTCCATGGCCTTGTCGATGGCGGAATACATCTCGTCGGAGTTGGCGGCGGCCTTCAGGGTCTGGTGGCCGGCGTGCACCACGACCTCGGTGGTGTGGATCTTCTTCTCCACGGAAACTATCACCTGGGCCCAGACGATATTGTCCAGGTATTCGTGAAGTTTAGAGAGCTTGGCTTCGATGAAGTCCTTAACGGGCTTCGTCATCTTCAGTTTGCGGGCCACTATGTGTATTCTCATTGTATTCTCCATTTATATGCTGCGCTGACTTAAAACAGGGGATTTCCAGCCCGAACCGGGGCGGGAGTTCCTATTAATTATAATTTATTAAATTTGGAGCCTCTTTACAATGAAAAACGGGGCCGGCAGGGCCTCTTTTCCGGCAGGTCCCGCCCCCGCCCGCCCCCGCCACTACCACCGGCCCCGCGCCCTATGTTATCATAGCAGCATGAAGTTCGAAGCCAGGGGCCTGATAAAGATCTTCCCGGCGCCTTTATTCTCGGGCGGCGTGGCTTTGCGCGCCCTGGACGGGGCTGCTATGGAGGCCGCCCCGGGGGTTACGGGGGTGGAAGGCCCCAACGGCTCCGGCAAAACCACCCTTTTCCGGGCGCTGGCCGGCATAATAGAAGCCGACGGCGGACAGGTGCTGGCTGACGGCGCGCCGGCGGGGCCCGAAGAACTGCGAAAACTGGCCGCCTATTGCCCGGCCAACCCCCGGAACTTCTATTTCCGCCTTACCGCCGCGGAGAACCTGCGCTTTTTCGGCGCGCTGGCGGGACTTTCGCCGCACGAAGCCTCCGCTTCCGCCCTGGCGCTGGCCGGCAGGCTGGGGCTGGCGCAAGCCGACCTGGACCGCCGTTTCGACCGTCTGTCCGAGGGCAACATGCAGAAAGTCTCGCTGATCCGGACCCTTTCGCGGCGGGCGCGGCTGCTCCTGCTGGACGAACCTTTCCGGGGCTTGGACGCCGCGGCCTGCGCCGGGCTACTTGAACTCATAAAGGAGACCGGCCGGGACCGCGCCGTCCTTATCTCCAGCCACAGCCCCGAACTGCTGCGGGCCGCCGCCGGCAGGATCGTAAAAATGGAGGCCGGCAGGATAATTTGAAACAATGGGGACAGGCTGCTTTGTTTTGGGCTTAGAAAGAATTACCCGCAAAGAAACGCCAGAGAAGCGAAAAAAATCGAACAATGAACTCCGCACGCATCATATCCGCCTTCATCCGAAGGGATTTCCTGACGGAGAAGAGCTACAGGCTCTCCTTCGCGCTGGGCGCGCTGGCCACGCTGGCCAACCTGGCCGTGTTCTTTTTCATCGGCAAACTGTTCGGAGGCGCGCTGGCGCCCGGGCTGGAGCCTTACGGTGCGGGCTACTTCGCCTACGTGTTCACGGCGCTGGCTTTCTTCGGCTACATCGGCACCGGCGCCGGCTCCTACGCCGGGCGGCTGCGCCTGGAACAGACGCAGGGCACGCTGGAAGCGGCGCTTTCCACCCCCGTCGGCGTGCTGCCGCTGCTGGCCGCCATGTCGGCCTGGAACTTCCTGTTCGCGTCCTTCGAACTGCTCGTTTACGCGCTGGCAGGCGTCTTCATTTTCAAGCTTGAACTGCCGCTGGCCAACTGGCCGCTGGCCGCGCTGGTCTTCGCGTTGTCGGCGGCCTGTTTCGCGGCGCTCGGCATCCTGTCCTCCTGCTTCGTGGTGCTGTTCAAGCGCGGGAACCCGCTGGCCTGGCTGCTGAATAATTTCGAGGGGCTTTTGGGCGGGGTTTATTTCCCGGTGGCGGTGCTGCCCGGCTGGCTGCTCGGCGTGGCGAACCTCCTGCCGGTTACCTACGCGGTGCGCGCCTTCCAGCTTGCGCTCCATAAAGGCGCCGGCTTCCAGGCCCTTAAAAGCGACCTGGCCGTATTAGCGGCCTTCGACATAGTACTGGTCCCCGCCAGCGCCTGGCTCTTCGGGCTGGCCGTGCGGCGCGCCAGGAAAACCGGCACGCTGGGCGAATACTGAAAACTATTTACGCTCCGCCGCCGCGTAATGGGAACTAAGCGGCGCCTTCACGCTGAAAGAACACAATCCCCCGGAGCAGCCTTCATTCACCGCCCCGGCTTTTACCCAGCCCGAGGAGGCGAGGTAGAAGAACGCGGGCTCGCCGCCGTCCTTCTTTTCCGGAAGGCGGAAGTTCAGGGTCAGGCCGCCGTCCACGCCGGCCAGCCCCGGGCCGAATTGCCAGGCGAGCAGCTGGCTGTACCCGGACGGCAATTTCGCGGCCAGCGCAGGCGGCAGGCTGCCTTCCGAAATATCCGGGGAAATCTCCCCGCCGCCGCGCACCCTGGTTTTGAAGGTCAGGCCGTACAGCGACGCGGCTGGGTCCCCAGCCGAAGCCTCCACCGCGTAGTCCACCCCGCGGACAGACATCCTGAGGGGTTTTTTAGAGACCGAATAAACAGCCCGCTTCGCCCCCTCCAGGCGCTCCACGGCGGGGACGGCTTCCGAGGGCGGCCGCGCCGCCGCCGCGGGAGGAGCGGCGAAGCGGTACGCCAGCGAGATGCGGTGCGTCGCGCCGAGGTCTCCGAACGGCGAAAAAGCGTAATCGAAACCGAACTGCTGGTAGACAAAACCCAGGCCCGCCGCCAGCCCCGAGGCGGCGCCGAGCTCGTTGCCGTGCTGGCGGTAGCGGTAGCCGCCGCGCAGGAAGAGCTTGTTCCCCAGAGGGTGCTCCAGCCCCAGAGCTACGGAGGGATAATTATCCACGGGCTTCGAAACGTCCAGGGAAAGAAGCAGGCCTTTCTCATACATCCGGTGGCTGAGGCCCGCCTTGAAGGTCAACGGCAGATCGAAGCGTTTCGAATTGAACTTTACGCCGGGGCCGAGATTCTGCACGGAAAAGCCCGCCGTGAACTGCCGGTCCAGCCAGGGAAAATCGTAAAGCGCGCCCAGGTCCAGCGCGGCGGTGTTGCCGGACTCCGTGTCGATGCTCTCCCGTATGAATTTCAGCGCGCCGCCGAGCCGCAGGTCCCGGGTATAATTAAAGCCGTAGGCGGCGGAAAAAGCCAGGTCGTAAGAGCTGAACTTCCCCTCCACCGGCGAAATAGCCACCGAGGCCTCGTTCAGCCCGCTACGCCGCTCCAGGTCTTTAGGCGTATAGAAGTAGTTCAGCCCCAGGCCCAGGTGGCCGTTCTCCAGCCTGCTCCCGCGCAGGAAGCCGAGCTTTTCGCCGGGCAGCGTATAGCCGAAATACTCCTGGTTCAGCCCCTCGAAATATTCGTTGTGCGTAAAGACCGCGCTCTGCCCTACCGGGAGGGCCAGGCCGGCCGGGTTCCAGTACACGGCGTAAGCGTCGTCGGAAAGGGCCGTGTAGGCCCCGGCCAGGGAAACGGCCCTGGCGCCCACGCCTATCTTGAGAAAAGTGGCGGAAGTCGTTCCCGCCGAAGGGTAGATCTTGGCCGCGGAAACCGGGGCCCGCAGCGCGCAAACAGTAAAGACCAGAAGCAGGGCCGGCGCCAGCCGCCCGCCGCCCGCAAGATCTTTTTTCACTCTTTTCATAAGCCTCTCTCCCGAACGCGGCGCCCCGCTCCGTCCTTAATGTATTATCGCCAGCTTCTTGGTAACGGCCTTGGTGCCGGAGGCGCTCCTGGCCTCCACGCGGTAAACATAAACCCCGCTGGCCACGTTCGCGATCTTCCAGACTATCTCGGAGGTCACGCCCCCGGGGCAGCCGCTCTTTCCCAGCGTGGCCACTTTCTCCGCCGCCACGTTGTAAACGTCGATGGTAACGTCGGCCGCGTCGGCAGGCAGGAATTTGAACGTCAGCGTGTCGCCTTTCGCCGGGTTAGGGTAAGTGTAAACCCTGTCCGAAGCCAGCAGGGCGCCCGTCGGGACATATCCCATAAGCGCGTAGACCGAGAAATGGTTCACCTCGGCGCTGACTTTTTTCACCTCGGGAAGCACGCGCGAGGTGTTAACCAGCGTCCAGCGCGCGCCGTCGAGCAGGTAGACGCGCAGGCTGGCCTCGGGGATGGCGCCGATCTCGGCCGCGGTATAAGGAAGCAGCAGCGTGGCGGGCTTAAGCAGTTTCGTGGCGGGGTTCTCGAACTTGACCTCGTAGATTATCCCGGTGGGCTTTGCGCCTCCGGCGTCGGCTTTCACGACCGCCGAGGGGCCGGAGTAGTAGGCCTGGTCCCGGCGCAGCACCAGGATATTGTCGTTCTGGGAAACGGACTCCCCGGGAATGCTGACCTCGGCCCCGTCGGCTAGGCGCACCGTGCCGCCGTTGGTGGCGTCGAAGAACCTCCAATTGTCGGCAGAAATACCCGAAGCCTCGGCCGTAATCGGAGAATTATTGGTGCTGTCGTAGGCCGCCACGGCGTAATAGAACTTTATGTTCTCGGGGGCCAGGGTGTCGGTATAACCGGAATAGCCGGGGCCCACCGCGGCGTAAGGAACGCTGGAAGCCGCCACCCCCGACGACAGGGACCGGAAGATCTTGTAGCCGTAAACGTCGCGGGCGCCCGCTCCGTCGTCGGGGGAAAGCCCCCAGCTGAGCACCAGCGCCCCGCCGTGGTCGCCCGGCCTGTCCGCCACGGTCAGCGCGGAAGGAGGCAGCGGCGGCGTGTAGTCCGGAGTGCCGTAAGCGGAAGCCTCGTTCGAAACCGCGGAATAATTAGGTTTGGCGTCGTAGGCTTTCAGCGTAAAGTAATAGGTCACGCCGCCGAAAAGCCCAAGAACGGTCTCAGCCTCGGCGGTACCATAAGGCCCGGCCGCCGGCCGCGTGCTCTTCCAGACCGTGCCTGCCCCCCAGGCGAACCCGGTATAGGTGGCGTAGCGCACCTCGTAACCCGCGGCCGAGCCCACGTTCCCGTCGTTGCCGGGGGCGGTCCAGGACAGGAGCGCGCTGCCTCCCGCGGCGCCCGGCGCCGCCGCAAGGTCGGCCACGGCGGAAGGCGGCACCGCGTCCGAAGACGGGTTATTGTCCACCGAGAAAGCCGAGGCCCGGGGCGAAGCCGCCGACTCGGAATAACCGTCGAAAGCCGTTACGTAATAAGTAAAGGTGGACCCGGTGACCGCGGAGGCGTCCAGGTAGGTGACGGCGGGCGTGCTGACCTGCGCCAGGTACGAAAGGTCGCCGCCGTACGGGCCTCGGTAAACGCGGTAACTGGTAACCCAGCCCGAAGGCGAAGCCGCCCAGTTGAGGCGCAGCCTGTTGCCGCTGTCCGCCGGCTCGTCCGCCGCCGTCAGGCCGGAAGGCGGCTGCGGCACGTGGTTGACCCTGGCCGCCAGCCTGGCCTCGGCCACCGTGCCGGACGGGGCGGATTCCTGCGCCTTAAGCCGCAGGGTGTAGAGGCCGTTCAGCAGCGAAGAAGTGTCCCAAAGCCCCAGCAGCCCGCCGGAAACCCCGGAAGAGGGGACAGAGCTTGCGATGAGCTGCGTCCAGGAAGAGGGGCTTTCGCTCTGCCCGTATTCCAGCATATAGCCCGTGACCGCCGGCCCAAGAAGGTAGCCGTAAACCGGCACGGTGGCGTCCACCACCTCTTCGGCGCGCGGGGAGGAAATGGAGACGGCCCGCCCGGTCTTGAACGCGCTGATCTTTCCGCCCAGCGTCCCGGTATAGATATAGCCGTTCGAGACCGCGGGGGAAGCGTACGCGGACGAGGAGAGCGCCGTCTGCCACAGTATAACCCCGGCGGTGCTCACGGCTACCAGCCTGGCGTCCACGGTTCCCTGGTAGATGACCTCGTTGGCCATGGCGGGGGAGGACAGCAGGCCGAACCCGGCCGTGGCGCCCACGGAAGGGGAGCTGAAAGCCAGTTCTTCCAAAGAAACCGGGTCGAAGCCGTACAGCCTTTGCGGCTGCGAGCCGGCGCCCACGTACAGCCCGTACGGCGAAAGAACGGGCGAGGTCACCTCGTTCTCGCTGGGGTCGCCCGCCAGCCCCCCCTCCAGAAGTCCGAACGGCGCGCTCGCCGCGGCCGGGGAGCCTGCGCCCGCCGGGAAGCGGAGCAGTTTCTTTTCGTCGTGCCCCGGCAGGGCGTAGACGAAACCGCCGCTGACGGGCAGGGCATTGGCCCCGAAACTGCCGATGGTCTGCTGGGTCCCTGAATTCACCCACGCGGAGGCGCCGCTGTCCTTGTTCAGGGCGTAAACGTGCCCGTCGTTAGAACCGAAATAGACCGTGCCGCCGTCCGTGGACGGGGCAGTCTCGACCGGCTGCGGCAGCAGCGCGGAATACTGCCACAGCAGCGCTCCGCTGGCGGCGCTGAAGACCTTCAGCTTGTCCTGGGGGGCGCTTACCCCGACGTACACTTTCCCGTCAAGGACCAGCGGGCTGGAAACAGAAGGGGCGCCGAGGGCGGCCTTCCAGAGCATAGCCCCGCTAAGCCGGTTAAAAGCGTAAAGATTTCCGTCCCGGGAAGACGCGTAAACGGCGGCCCCGGACACGGCGGGGGAAGCGTCGATCCAGTCGTCGGTGGAATAATCCCAGATCAATTCCCCGGTATAGGCGTTAAGGGCGTAGATATTCCCGGTCCGCGCGGTAGCGTAGACTATCCCTGCGTAAACGACCGGGCCGGCCACCACGTCGCCCTGCACGTCGAAATTCCAGACGTTGGCGGGAGCCGGGGCCGGGTAGGCCTGCTCGGCGGTAAACCCGGTGCGGGCGGCATTCCCCCTGAACGTGGGCCAGTCCGCCGCGCGGGCGGGCAGCAGGGTGCAGGCCGCAAAGGCGGCCCCTGAAAGCGCGTATTTAACGAACCCTTTCATAATATTAACCTCTTTAAAAGCCGCCCTTGGGCCGCCCTCTTTTTCGTCAAGGCGGCCCTATATAGAACATGTATGTCTTGCCGTCTCCGGACCCCACGATAAGGGTGAGGTTTTCAAGGTCCACGTTCGGGTCGGCGCGGACCGGCCCGCCGGTGGGCACGGGCCAGCCGTCGCGCAACTGCCCGGTATGGGTGTTGACCGCGTAAACATACCCGTCGTCGCAGCCGAAATAGACGTAATCTTCCCCGGCCCCCAGCCCGGAGTAATCCGCCGGCACCATCACGGGCGAGGACCGAATCGGGCCTCCGGCCTGGAAACTCATTACGAGTTCGCCGCTGGAAGCGTCCACTTTATAAAGCCGGCCGGAGTCGTTGCCGAAATACACGCTCTTGCCGTCCTGCTGGTCCTTGAAAGGCGAGGTGTAGATGGGAGCGCCGGAATTAAAGTCCTGCCAGTTGGAGGGCGTGGTGGTCAGGTTGGCGGAAGTCCTGGCGTAGATCTTGCCGTCGGTAGAGGTAACGTAAACGTTATTCCCGCCCAGGTACGCGGCATCCGCGTAGGGAGAGGTCTTTATAGGCCCGCCGGTCTGGAAGGCGCTCGTTATGGTCCCGTCAGCCGTCTTGAAACGCACCACTTTGCCGTCCTCAAGCCCTATCCAGGAGGCGTTGACGCCGGGAGTGCGGTCATCCAGGGAGATCGTGCCGGAGACGGCGGCCGTAAAGCCCGCGTCGTAAGTCCAGCCGGTACAATCGGACCCGTCGGCTTTGTTAAGACAGTAAGCCCGGGCGTTATCCGCGCCGAAGTACAGTTTATCGCCCGAATCCACGGGGTTGGAGACCACCTTCGCGCCCAGCTGCCTCTTCCAGATCTGCTGCGCCGAAGCCTCGTTATCCCTTATCTTGTAGACGTCGCCGTAATCGTCGGCGAAGTAAAGGTAGACTCCGCCGGACTCCTCCCGGAACAGCGGCGCGGTCCTCACCGGGGAGACGGGGAAGGTCTGGAACTCCCACTTGCCCTGGCCGTCAACCCTGACCGCGCGCAGCACCCCGTCCAGAGATGAAATGTAGACGGAAGAACTGACGATAACGCCGTTGTAATAGTCCACCATGGAAACTACGCCAGACTGCGTGGACGGCGCGTACGGCCAGAAGGTGCCGGGAGGCGGCGCGGCAGGCACCATGATCACGGTGGAAGAGGTCTGCACGGCGGAACCGGGCGTGAAAGCCTGCGGCTCCAGGCTGGGCGCGTCGCGCAGCACAAGGTCCGCCGCCGGGTCAAAGTTCACGCTGAAAGCGTTGGGCGTCTGCGTGGAAGCGTACTGGGCCGCTTCGAAAACCACGTAATAAGCCGCGGTAGAGGCCGCGGGCGTCCTGGCCGCGGGCACGGACGGCACGCTGAACGAAAGCGCGCCGCCGGCCCCGAGCACGAGGTCGGCATTAAGCGTGCTGGTCGCCACGGCAAGGTCCAGCCCGGACTCGTACACCCCGGAAAGGCCGGCGGCCGAGTCCTGCACGAGCGAAACGCTCTGGAACAGGTTCCTGGCCTTCGCGGTATCCAGCGGCGCCAGGCTCTGGTCCAGCAGGCGCACGGTGAAGCTCGCTATCTCCACGGCATTGTAGCCGGCGGGGCTGTTGTTATAAACCGCTATGCGTACCGCGGCGGCCCGCGCGCCTTCCCCAAGCCGCGCCGGCGCGGCGGAGGCGGCGTTGACGGCGTGCACGGAAGCGTCGTAAACAAGGCCGGCGCGGGTCAGCTGCGGCGCGGAGGCGGAACCGGTGTCGCTGTTCAAGGTAAGCGTATAGACCGCGCCGTTCACCAGCGGGTAGCCGTCCTCGTCCGGGAACGAGAGGCCGGCCTGCGAGGTGCCCTGCGCGGCCAGGCTGGAGAGCGAGAAGCCTATATCCTCCAGCCGGTACAGGTGCGGGGAATACGGGTCGGCGGCGCCGCCGGTGCGGGACAGGACGATATTGTTGCCCGTGCCGGCGGAAGAGACGGCCCCCAGCGCGAGGCGCAGCGGGAACCTGAACGGCAGGATCTGGGCCGCCGCGGGATAAGCGAGCGTGTTGACCGCGGCCGCGCCGGCGCCGTTATTGCGCGAAGCGGGCGTAGCGGCGGCCTGGGCGGCGAAGTCGGCGGAATCGGCGCCGGTGTCCGCGCCCTCGGCGGGACGCCGGCCTATGGAAGCGGCGGCGTTGGCCGGGGCCCAGTCGGCGGCGCTGACGAGCGCGGCTTTGTAGTTGCGCAGCGAATAGGCCGCGCCGGACTGCCAGACGACCCTGTCCAGGGTCTGCCCGGCGGAGTTCTCCAGCACCGCGAAGTCCCCCGCGGCCGCCAGCCCGGAGGCCCCGAACACGGAAGCGTAAGGCAGCGCCTCGCCGCTGACGGCGGACTGGTCGATCAGCGCGTAAGAATAAGCGTAGATCTTCCGGGTGAACTGGAACCTGCCGTTATAGGAACTCCGCAGGAAGTAGCCGGAAAGCGTGGCGGTGGCGGGCCCGGCGTTGTAAAGTTCTATGAACTGGGAGGCCGGCGCGCCGTAAGAAACCTCGTTTATCTTGAGCGGGTCGGTGGACACGGCATTGGCGTAATTCCTGGTCGGAGTAGGATCGGCGTCGAAATAGTCGGCGTTGCCGTCGGTGATCCTGGCGAAGGACCTGCCGGCGGTAAGCGCCGGCCACTGCACGCGGTCCACCACGTTGCCGCCCGCGTCCTTAAGGATGACGTGGTAACTCTGCGCGCCGTTCAGGTTCAGCGACGGGGCGAAGGTAAAGAAGCCGTTGACGTTGACCGTATCGACGCTGGTCCCGGTCCAGACCGTGGTCTCCGGCCCGGGCAGGTCTATCGACCCCTGGTCGTAAACCAGCTTCCAGCCGGTCAGCGTTATGGTGGACGCGGTATTATTATAAAGCTCCACCCAGTCGTCGGCGGCGGCGGCCCCGGCCGCGTAAACTTCGTTAACGTACAGGTTGGCCGTCTGCGGCATGGCGGAGGCCTGGTTGGAAAGCGCCGAGATATTGGCGGCCTTGTCGGCCGTCTTGACGGCGAAGTAATACGTTTTGCCGGCGTCCAGCCCGTAAACGGCGCGGGCCTCCGGCTGCCCGGCGGCCGCGGGCGCCCAGGCCTGGGCATAGGCGCTGGCCGCGTTGAACAGCGCGTCGGTGGTTATCTGGAACGTGGCCGACCTTACCAGGTAATAGCCGGCGGTATTGTCGCCCGCGGCGCCGTCGTCGCCGGGAGCGGTCCAGGAAAGGTTGACGGAGCCCCTCACCGGCCCGGGGGCGGCGGCCAGGCCCGTTATAGCCGAGGGCGGCTGGGTGTCCTTAAGTATCCTGAACGCGTCCACCAGCGTGGTAGTGCTCAGGGCGTTGTCGATGGCGCGCACGCTTATGTAGTTGGTGCCGTTGCCCAGCAGCGCGAAGTTGAGCGCCCAGTTGGCGCTGTAGATCGAGCCAAGGGTGCCGGAAGAGATGACCGTCCAGTCCGGAGTCAGCGTGCCGGTGCGGGCGGGCCCGCTGGAGGCGGAATACTCCAGGCTGCGGAGCTGCGACCCGCCGGTGTCGGCGAAGTCCACGTCGTAAACGGGGCCCTGGTCGGCATTGTGCCAGGAAGGGTCGTAATCCGCGGGCAGGTTATTGCCGACCGTGGGCGCGATGGTATCTTTCTTCACATAAAAAGCGTCCAGGATATAGGAAGCGTAGTTGCCCGCGTTATCGCGCGCCCTTACGCCCACGTAACTCTGGCCCTGGGGCAGCAGGTCGAAGGTGGCCTGCGTGAGAGGCCAGTCGGCCGTATAGGCGTCCGCGTTGATGCCGGTCACCTGGTCGGTCCAGTCCTGGATCAGCGTGCCGCCGCCGCCCGCCTGGGAGAAGATCTTGGTCTGGATAGAGGCCAGGTGCGAACCGCCCGAATCCGTGGCGTCTATGTTGTAATTGACCCGCGAGTTGCGCCAATTGTCGTCGCCCGCCTGGTTGTCCACCACCGTGGGCGGCACGGGATCCTGCCGGTCGAAGGCCAGCGCAGCGGGTTCGTAGTTGAAGTCGGAAACGGCGCTGTCGTGCAGGAAGTTGGAGGAAGCCGTAGTGCCGGCCCAGGACGTGCCGCCCCACAGCGTGGTCTTAAGGTTACCGGAGGTGTCCATGCCGAGCGCGGTGATCTTGTTCGTGTTCGGGTCCGGCACCAGCGCCAGCTGCCGGATGTCGGTGGCGAAAGTGGTGTTGGTGTTGGCCGTCGTCACGGAGGGGCTGGCCGGGGTCCAGGCGCCGTTCAGCCACGTTATATAGTCGAACTGGTTGTCGTTGGTGCCAAGGTTGTCCACGGCGGCGGCCATGAACTTGCCGGACTGCGCCTCCCAGGCCGCGTCGGTAATGCGCCCCGCGTTGGACGACATGGAGGTGTCCGCCGTGGGGGATACGGACCAGGCCTCGGTGGCCAGCGCGGCGCGCCAGACCGAGACGTACCAGGACGGCGTCACGGTAATGATGCTCGCGCCGAGGCGGTTAGTGGCCGGGTCCGCCGCTACGCGCAGCCAGTTGACCACGGTAGCGCCTGTAGCGGGACCGGTCTTGACCGTCTCCCAGGCGGCAGAAGTGGCGCGCCAGACGCTGAAGCTGGTGGTAGTACCGGTGCCCCACAGCGCCATGCCGTTGCCGGTCTGGGACTCCCAGTCCCCGTCGAAACACTCCCTGGTGGCGATAGAAGCGGTGGTGGTCAGGTTCTGGTTGGAGACCCAGGCCGAGCCGTTCCAGACGGCGGCGGAAATACGGGAGTTGGCGTCGAGCGCCATAAGCAGGATGCGGTTCGTACCCGGCATGGATTTCAGGCGCACCCAGTTGATCGCCCCGGTAAGCGAGGCGAGCGGCAGCGAGGCGGGCGCCACGGACCACGCGGAGGCGGTGGCCGACCAGACCGCGTAGGTCACGGCCCCCGCGGTGCCGTTATAATAAACCGCCAGCATCCTGCCGGTCAGGTTCTCCGGGGCCAGGTCGAACTTGCGCGTGGCCGAGCCCGCCGGGGCGGGGGCCGGCGTCATGGTAATATCGCTCCAGTTCGAAGCGGCCCCGTCCCAGTTCAGGAACTTCAGGCTGTTGTCGGAGGCCAGGAAACCGGCCACCTTGGCGTTGGCCACCACGGGCACCGCTTTCAGCGCGGCCCAGCGGACCGTGGCGGCGGTGGCGAGGGCGTCGGCCTGGGCGCCCCAGATCTCGGGCGTCCAGTTGCGGTACTTGGGAATATTGGAGGTTCCCTCGCCGTAAACTATCATCCCGGCGGCCGAGCCCGCCGGCGTGGCGCTGGAGACCGGGACGTTGGAGATAGCGCCGATGTTACCAGCCTCGTCCACGGCTTTGATGGCGATGGAATAAGTCGCGCCGGGGGTCAGGCCGTCCACGATGTGGCTTTCGGCCTGGCCGTAAGCCAGCGGGAACCAGGTGGTCTGGGTGAAGGTGGACACGTTAGGCGCGCTGAAATTGGCCGCGGTAATGGCGAAGGTGGCGTAGCGAACTATGTAAGCGGCCGCCGTCCCGGCATTGGTCACGCCCTTCACGCCCTCCCCAGGGGCGGTCCAGGCAAGGGCGATCTGCCCCTGGAAGTCCGCCATGGCGGCTGAAAGGTCCGTTATGGCGCCGGGGGGCGTAAGGTCCACTCCGGCGTAGCCGGAAGCAAGGTTGCTGAGCGCGCCCGCGTTGCCGGCCTTGTCCACTGCCTCCACGGCCAGGTAGTAGGTAACGCCGGCGTTAAGGCCGGTGAGCGTCATGCCTTCCAGCCCGCCGGCGGCCTTCGGCGCCAGGGTGGACACATACACGGAAGCGGCGTCGAAGTCGGCCTGGTCCGTGAAAGCCGAAGTTTTATAGCGCAGCAGGTAGTAACTGGCGCTGCCGGTCAGCCCGTTATCGCCCGGCGCGTTCCACTTCGCGTTAATATCCCCCTCTCCCAACTGCCCGGCGGCGGGCGAAGCGCCCAGGGTGGTTATGGCGGAAGGCGGCACGGTATCTTTAAGGATATAGAAAACGTCCGTGGCCGCCGCCGACAGCCCCAGGCCGTCCCAGGCCGTAACGGTTATATAGTTGGTGCCCGGCGCCAGCAGCAGCCAGTCCGCGTCGGAAATCCCCCAGTTTTGGGTATACGCGGACACCGGCGGCCCGGCGAAGATATTCGTAGACACCACCACATTGACTCCGGTGTGGAGCGGCTCGGTCCAGGCCTCGTAAGCGGCGGTGGAAACGCCTATGCTGGCGTCGGTGAAATCCACGTTGAAAACGGGCCCGGGGTTCGCCCTGTACCAGGTGGTATCGCCGGCCTGCAGGTCGTTTATGACCGGGGGCGCGGTATCTTTCTTTACGTAGAAAACGTCGCCAAGCTCGCGCAGGTTCCCGGCATTGTCCCAGGCTCGCACCGACACGTAGTTGAAGCCCTGCGCCAGACCGCTGAAATCCACGCCCCAATCCGCGGCATACGAAGCCCCGGAAACGGAAGGGATCTGCGTCCAGGCTTTGGCCTGGGTCCCTGTCTGCCCCGGCCCCGTCCAAGCCGCGTAAGCGGCGCTGGAGATCAGCGAGCCCCCGTCGGCGAAATCCACGTTATAGAGCGTGCCCGCGGCGTTCCGCCAGGCGTCGTCCCCTGCCTGGTTGTCGGCGATGGAAGGCGCCGTGGTGTCTTTCAGCACGTTGAAAGCGTCGTTTATGGTGAACGAACCCCCGGCATTGTCGAACACCCGCACCGAGATATAATTGGTGGCGCTGTCGTAAAGGCCGTTCCAGATGCCGGCGGAAAGCGGCCAGTCCACCGCATAGGAATTGGAGTTTATCCCGGCTATATTGTCGGTCCAGTCCACGGCGGTGACGCCGGTGCCGCCGGGGCCGGTGCTGGCTCTCAGCTGGAAGCGGGCCAGGCCAGAACCGCCGGCGTCCGCGAAGTCCACGTTATAACTGCCGCCGTTGGAATTCCTCCAGGAGAATTCTCCGGCCTGGTTGTCCGCGGCCGTGGGCGGGGTGGTGTCCTTCTTGACGTAGAAGGCGTCGGTAAGCACGGCGGTGGAGCCGGCCAGGTCCCAGGCGCGCACCGACACGTAGTTGGTAACGCCTTCTTCGAGCGCGGCGAAATCCAGCGGCCAGTCGGCGGTGTAAGCGGGCGCCCCGTAAGCTACGGGGACCGCCGTCCAGACCTTTACCTGGCCGTCGGCCGAGAGGGCAGTGGTGCTGACGCTGTACTGGGCCGCGGCCAGGCCGCTCATCTGGTCGCCGAAGTCCAGGTTGTAATTCCGGCCGGAGCCGAGCCAGGCCGGGTCGCCGCCGGCTTCGCCGTTGACGAAAACCGGCGCCGTAGTGTCTTTCAGGATATAGAAGGGCTGGTAGAGCAGCGTCGTGGAGCTTCCCGCCGCGTCCCAGACCTGCACCGAAATATAACTGGTGCCCTCGCCCAGCAAATTCCACAGCCCGGCCGGCAGCGGCTAGTCGGCAGTGTAGGAATTCGAATTTATCCCGGTCAGGGCGTCGGACCAGTCGAAGTACCACGGGCCGTTGGTCCCCGAATTCGGGGAAGCCCGCACCTGCACCTTCGAGAGCCTCGACCCGCCGGTGTCGGTAAAGTCCATGTTATAGAGGGTGCCGGAGCTGCGCCGCCAGCTGGCGTCGCCGGCCTGGTTGTCGGCCAGGGCAGGGGGCGTGGTATCCTTCAGGATAACGAAAGCGTCCGTTACCGTGACCGTGTTGCCGGCCACGTCGTAGGCTCTCACCGAGATGTAATTGGTTACGGTCTCCATCAGCAGTCCGAAGGAAGAAGGCTGGATGGCGAAATCGTTCGTGTACGAATTCGAGTTTATCCCGGTCTGCACAGCCGACCAGTCGAACAGGTAGGGCCCGGCTCCGGGATTGGTGGAGGCCCGCAGTTCGAACCCGGACAGGCGGGAACCGCCGGCGTCCGTGAAGTCCACGTTATACAGCGTGCCCGGCCCGTTGCGCCAGGCCAGGTCGCCGCCGGCCATGCCGTTGGCGGCCTGCGGCGCCACGGTGTCTTTCAGCACGTAGAAAGCGTCGGCGAGCTCGGCGTAGAGACCCGCCTGGTTATAGGCCCGCACCGACACGTAATTGGTAGCGCCGCTCAGCATGGCGCTGAACGAGGCGGCGGGCAGGCCCCAGGCCGCGGAATAGGCGTAGGAGTTCAGCCCCGCTACGGAAACCGTCCAGCCAGAAGTGAAAGGCCCCAGGTTGCCGGGCAGCGTGGAGGAACGCACCTCGAAGCGGTCCAGCGGCGACTCGCCAAGCGCCAGGGCGTCCACTTTGTAAAGGCCGGTATTGGCGGAGCGCCAGACGTCGTCGCCGGCCTGGTTGTCGGCCAGCGAGACGGCCTGGGTATCCTTGCGGATATAGAAAACCCCGGTCTGCGCGGCGGAGTTGCCGGCGGCGTCGTAAACGCGCACCGAGATATAGGTGGTGCCGGAACCGATCAGCGCCCAGAGCTCGGACGTGAGCGCCCAGTCCGAGGAGTAAGCCTGGGCGTTTATACCGGACACCAGGTCGGTCCAGCCGAACACGGGCGTGCCGGCGCCGGCGGCGTCGGTGGTGGCTTCCACCTGGAACCGGTCCAGGCCGGAACCGCCGGTATCGGCGAAGTGCACGTTATAGGTCCCGGTATTGGCCGAGCGCCAGACGTCGTCCCCGGCCTGGCCGTCGATGACGGACGGCGGGGTGGTATCTTTGCGCACCGAGAACACGTCCGCCTGCTGGGCGCTGTTGGCGGCGTTATCGTAAACCCGCACGGAAACGTAGTTAAGACCTTCCGCCAGCGCCGCGAAATCCGGGCCCCAGGGCTGGCTGTAATAGGTGGCGCCGATACCGAGGACCCTGTCCGTCCAGTCGCTGATCAGCGTGCCGGTACCGGCGGGGCCGGTGGTGATCCTGGTCTGGAACCGGTCCAGCTTCGAGCCGCCCAGGTCCGAGAACCCGACGTTATAGATGTTCCCCGGGTCCGCCGCGCGCCACACGTTATCGTCCGGCTGGTTATCGAGGATGGCGGGATTGGTGACGTCCTTAAGCACGTAGAAGGCGTCGTCCCGCGTTCTAAGATTACCGAGGGCGTCGTAAACCCGCACCGAGACGTAATTCGTGGCGGTTTCCGCCAGCGCGAAGAAATCCACGGGCCAGTCGGCGGTATAAGAGGCGGCCCCGGCGGCGGTAAAGATATTGGTCCAGTCCTTCAGCACCGCGCCGCCCTCGGCGGGCAGCGAGGTTATGCGGTACTGCGCCGTGGCGAGCCCCGAGCCCAGGTCGCTGAAATCCACGTCGTAAACCGCGCCCGAGGCCCGGCGCCAGGTATTGTCGCCGGCCTGGTTTACGGTCACGGCCGGGGCGGAGGTGTCTTTGCGCGCCACGAAGGCGTCCACGGCGGTCGACGACAGGGCGACCCTGTCGAAAGCCCGCACCGTAACGTAGTTAAGCCCCTCGGCCAAAGCCGCGAAATCCAGCGCCCAGTCAGCCGGGGCGTAGAGCGTGCCGGTGGAGGAAAGGATGTCGGTCCAATCCTTCAGCACCGCGCCGGCCTGAGCGGGCAGCGAGGTTACCCGGTACTGCGCCGTGGTCACCCCGGAGGTGAGGTCGCGGAAATCCACGTCGAAGACCGCGCCGGGGTCGGCGGCCAGCCAGCCGGTGGGACTGGCCTGGTTATTGATGATCACGGGGCTCGAAGCGTCCACCGTGAAAGCCCTCGTGCCAGTATTGGCCGAGTAGTTGTCCGCGCGGTCGAAAGCGCGGACGCGCCAGAAATAGTTGCCGTCGGGCAGATTGGCGAGCGAGGCCTGCGAAGCAGCGGTTACCGACGAGGAGTAAACGGAAGAGAAGTCCTGGTAGAGCGAGGCCTCCAGCGCGTAGCCGGCCACGCCGGACCGCAGGTCCGCGGAGTCCGTCCAGTCGAAGAAGACCGTGGAGGTGGAATAGGCCGCCTGGTCGGCCGGAGAGACCGCGGAAGGGGCGGAAGGCGGCGTGGTATCCTTAAGGATATAGAACGCGTCCGCCGAGGCCGAGCTCTGCGCCAGGGCGTCGAAAGCGCGCACGCTTACGTAGCCCGTGGCCCATTCAGGAAGCGCCGCAAAATCCACCGGCCAGTCCGCGGTGTAAGAAACCGCCCCGCCCGGCGAGGCGATATCCGTCCAGTCCTTCAGCACGGCCCCGGCCTGCGCGGGCTGGGAGGTTATCCGGTACTGCGCCGTGGCCAGCCCGGACAGGGCGTCGAAGAAATCCACGTCATAGGTTTTACCCGCGGCTTTCTGCCAGGCCGCGTCGCCGGCCTGGTTGAGCGCAAGGACCGGCGCCGATGTGTCTTTAAGCACGTAGAAGGCGTTGTTCAGCGCGGAGAAACTGGGCTGCAGGTCGTAGACCTTCACCGAAATGTAGTTCTTCCCCGGCGCCAGCGCGTCGAAGACAGCCTGCGGCAGAGCCCAATCGGCGTAATAGCCGGTGGAGCCGATGTTCCAGGCGGCGCTGGTCCAGGCCACAAGGTAAGTAGGCGCGGCGGCGGAGGTGGCGGCCGTGACCTGGAAGTAATCCAGGCTGTAGCCGGACTCCGACTGGAAGTCCACGTTGTAAACCCCGTCATTGACGTTGCGCCAGGCCGTATCGCCGGGCTGGTTGTTTATGATGGACGGGCCCGAGCCCTCCTTGTAAACGGCCACGGCGTCGTTGTAGTAGGTGGTATTGCCGGCCAGGTCGTAGGCGCGCACCGAGATATACGAGGTGGCCAGGTTCGGCAGGGCCAGGTAGTTAACGGGCCAATCCGCGGTGTAGGAAGCGGCGTTTATGCCGGCGGCTATATCCGTCCAGGGGATAATTTCCCCGCCGGTGCGGCCGGCGCCGGTCCAGGCGGTATACTGGGCCTTGGAAAGCAGCGAGCCGCCGGTGTCGTAGAAATCCACGTTCACGGCGTCCAGGTCGGCCTGGCCGGCGGCCAGCGGGATGTTCGGCTGGTTGTCTGCCACGGTGGGCGCCGTGGTGTCTTTCTTGATGTAGAACGCGTCGGCCAGCGTAGAGAGCTGGCCCAGCCGGTCATAAGCCCGCACGGTCACGTAATTCGTCCCCTGGGCCAGCAGGTTCCAGCCGGCCGCCGAGATCCCCCAATTGGCGCTGTAGAGCGGGGTGCTAAGCCCGGACGCCACGTCGGACCAGTCCACGAGGACCAGGCCGGCCTGCGCGGGGAGCGAATTGATCCGGTACTGGATGGTAGCCACGCCGGAGTAAAGGTCCCTGAAGTCCACGTCGTAGACGGCGCCGGGATTGGCCGCGCGCCAGGCCGCGTCGCCGGCCTGGTTATCGATCACGTCCGGGCCGAAGGTATCCTTTAGGACGGTGAACACGTCCGCGCGTACCGCGGTGGACCCGGCCACGTCCCAGGCCCTGGCGGAGATGTAGTTGGTGCCGGCGCCGAGCAGGGCGAAGTCGACGCCCCAGGGCGCGGTGTAAGAGAGGCGGGGCGTGCCGGAGGAGATCAGCGTCCACGGCGCGGAATTAACCCCGGTCTGGCCGGGCCCGCTCCAGGCCGAATACTCCATAGAGTCCAGTCCGGTAAGATTGTCGGTGAACTGCACATTGTAGACGGCGCCGGCGTCGGCGTTGCGCCAGAAGGACTCGCCGGGCTGATTGTCGGCGATGACGGGCGCCACGGTGTCCGCTACTACCCTGAACGCGGAGCTGTAGCCGGAATAATTCCCGGCATTATCCCTGGCCTTTACGCGCCAGTAATACGTGGTGCTGGCGGCCAGGGCGCCGGCCTGCTGCGATACGGCAGGAGAGGCCGAGTAAGCGAGAGGGGTAAAGCCGGAAGAAGTGGAAACCTCCAGCGCGTAGCCTGCCACGCCCGAGGAGCCGTCGGAGGAATCGGTCCAGTCGAAAAGCGGGGCCAGCGTAGCGAGCGGGGCCAGGTCGGCGGGGGCCGAGGGCGCCGGGGCGGACGGGGCCGTAGTGTCTTTCTTCACGTAGAAAGCGTCGTCGAGTTCGGACACGTTGCCCGCGTTGTCGTAAACCCGCACCGACACCCGCCCTATGCCTTCCGGCAGGGCGGTGAACGTGGAAACGGCCAGCGCCCAGTCGGCCGCGTAGCTGCCCGAATTTATGCCGGAGACCGGCGCGTACCAGCCGGCGACCACGGTCCCGGTCTGGCTGGCCCCGGTGGTAACCTTGATCTCGAACCGGGAAAGCGCCGAGCCGCCGGCGTCGGTAAAGTCGACGTTGTACAGGCCGGAGTTCGAGGAGCGCCAGACGTCGTCCCCGGCCTGGTTATTCAAGATAGCGGGGGCGGTAACGTCTTTCTTCACGTAAAACACGTCGTTCACCGTGGTGGTGGCCCCGCTGACGTCCCAGACGCGCACCGACACGTAGTTGGTGGCGTTCTCGGCCAGCGCCGCGAAAGCCACGGCCCAGTCGGAGGTATAGGCTGGCGTATTGATATTGGAGGCTATATAGGTCCAGTCCTTTATCAGCGTACCTGCCTGGCCGGGGGCCGTGGTCACCTTGTACTGCGCTGAATCCAGGCCGGAAGTCCCGGCGTCCTGGAAATCCACGTCGTAAAGCGTCCCGGGGGCGGAGCGCCAGGTATTGTCGCCGGCCTGGTTGTTTATCACGCGGGGCGGGGCGGTGGACTTTTTCACGTAGAACACGTCGTTGAGGGAAGCGGACAGCCCGGCATTGTCGTAAGCCCGCACGGAGATATAATTAACCCCGCTGGCGAGCGAATCGAACACGGCCTGCGGCAGCGCCCAATCGGCGGCGTAGGAATCCGCCCCGATCCCGGCCAGGACGGTGGTCCAGTCCGCGGCCACGGCGCCGGTCTGCGCCGGGCCGGTGGTCGCCTTAACCTGGAAATAAGAAAGTCTGGAACCGCCGCCGTCGGCGAAGTCGATATCGTAAAGCCCCGCGTTGGAGGCGCGCCACGCGTCGTCCCCGGCCTGGTTGTCGGTTATGGTCGGCGGGGTAGTGTCTTTCTTAACGTAGAAGACGTCGCTGAGCGAAGAGACGTTCCCGGCGTTGTCGTACACCCGCGCCGACACGTAGGAAACGCCCTGCGGCAGGTTCAGCCAGGTGGAGATGCCCAGGTCGAAGTCGGAAGAATACGAAGCGGCGTTGATGGCTGCCGCCCGGTCGAACCAGTCGGCCAGCACGGTCCCGCTCTGGTTCGGGCCGGAGGCGATCTTAAGCTGGAAGCGTGAAAGCAGCGAAGCTCCCGTATCCTGGAAGTCCACGTTGAACAGGGCGCCGGGAACGGCGCGCCAGGAGTCGTCGCCGGGCTGGTTGTCCACGATAGCGGGCGCATAGGCGTCCTTCTTGACGTAGAAAACGTCGTCCGCGGTAACGGTGGAACCCGCGTTATCCCAGACTCTGACTGACACGTAGCTGGTGCCGTCGCCCAGCAGGCCGAAGTTCACGCCCCAGTCCGCGGTGTAGGAGGCGGCGTTCAGCGGCGTGGAAGTTATGACCGCCCACGGGATATAATTAACGCCCGTCCGGCCGGGGCCCGACCAGGCCGAGTACTCTAGCGATTGTATCAGCGAACCGCCGGCGTCGGCGAAGTCCACGTTATAGATAGGGCCGGGGTCGGAGGCATGCCAGGCGTTGTCGGCCGCCTGGCTATTGGTAACGGAGGGCGGGGCGGTATCCACGCGCACCGAGAAAACCGGGCTATAGGCCCCGTAGTTCAGCGCATTATCCTGCGCGCGGGCGCGCCAGTAATACAGCCCGGAATCCACTACGCGGGAATACTGCGAAGAGCCGGCCTGCGCGCTGGCGTAGATCACCGCGAAATCGGAAGCGGTGGCCAGATAAACCTCGTAGGCGTAGATCCCGGAACCTGCGTCCGCGGCGTCGGCCCAGTCGAACAGCACGTTCGCGCTGTTCGTTATAGCCCCGTCCGCGGGGGACAGCGCGGAAACGGCGGAAGGCGCCGAGGTGTCCTTGCGCAGGTAGAAGGCGTCGTTAAGCAGCGAAACGTTGCCGGCGCCGTCGTAGACCCGCGCGGAAACATAGGACTGGCCCTCCGGCAGGCCGGTCCAGGTAGAGGTCCCAAGGTCGAAATCGGTCGTATAGGAACCGGCGTTGATGCCGGCGGCGCGGTCGAACCAGTCGGCCAGCACGGTGCCGCTCTGGTTCGGGCCCGAGGTGATCTTAAGTTGGAACCGGGTCAGCAGGGAGCCGCCGGCGTCGGAGAAATCCACGTTGTAAAGCGTGCCGGCCGCGGCCCGCCAGGCGTCGTCCCCCGGCTGGTTGTCGGTTATCACGGGAGACTGAACGTCCTTGCGTATATAGAAAACGTCGTCGGTAACCGTCAGGTTGCCCGCCCGGTCCGAAGACTGCACGGAAACGTAATTAGTGCCGTTCTGCAGCAGCGCCCAGTTAGCGGCGGAAAGGCTCCAGGGGCCTGCGTACGAAGGCGCGGCTATGCCCGAGGCGATCGGCCCGGCGGTGAAAGAAACCAGCTGGGAACCGGTGCGACCGGGGGAACTGTACACCGAGTAGTTCGCCGCGTCCAGCAGCGCCCCGCCCGCGTCCGTAAAGCCCACGTCGTAAACCGTGCCGGAGGAATTGCGCCAGGCGTCGTCCCCGGCCTGGTTATCCGCCGTAACCGGCAGGACGGTGTCCACGAACACGGAATAAGCGGGGGAGTAGGCCGAGTAATTCCCCACAGAGTCCGCGGCGCGCGCGCGCCAGTAGTACAGGGCGCTGGGCAGTACCGTGGAGGTGGCCTCCGAGACCGAAGGAGCCGCGCTGTAGACCGGCGTGGTGAAATCCGCGGAAGTGGCCACCTGCAGCTCGTAATTGTTCACGCCGCTGGCCAGGTCGGAAGAATTGCCCCAGTCGAAGAAGACCGCGGCGTTCTTGAGGAAAGCCCCGTCCGCGGGCGAGACCTGCGCCGGCACCGAAGGCGGCGTAGTATCTTTCTTCACGTAGAAGGCGTCCGCTACGGGCACGAGCGACACGTTGTCCGAGCCGTCGGTAGAGCGCACCGTCACGTAGTTGTAGCCTTCATGCAGCGCCGCCCAGGTCCCGGCGCCGAGCGGCCAGTCCTGGGTGTAAGAATCCACGCCGGAAGTGGACACCTGGTTGGTCCAGTCCTCCAGCAGCGTGCCGGTCTGGCCGGGTCCCGAATAGACCCGCGTCTGGATGGCGCGCAGGCGGGAGCCGCCGGTATCGGCCGCGTCGATATTATAAAGCCCCGTGTTCGAACCGCGCCAGGCGTCGTCTCCCGGCTGGTTGTCCGTTACGGTGGGCGGCACTATGTCGTGGCGGTGGATGGCCAGCATCGCCGGCATATAAGCGTTGGCGGAAATAGCCGTGGTATGCGCTACGGGGTCCAGCGTGAACACGCTGCCGCTCCAAGCCGCGCTGCGCAGGTCGCTCGAAGCGGACCAGGCCGTAAGCATCAGCGCGTTGGTCTTAGAATCCTGCTCCAGCTGCACGCCGTTGACCAGGTTGGACCAGTTCCCCACCGTGGAGGCCGCCGCCAGCGAACCGCTCCAGCCGCCGGCGGGGCTCCAGGAGGCGTAATAAACCGAGTTAGCCGCGGCGTTGGCGCAGGCTATTACCGCCTTGCCGCTCCTGGCCTCGAAGGCCGCGTCTATAGAGCGCGCCTGGTTGGCGTTGTTCCTGACGTTCGCGTTGCCCGTAGCCTGGTAGCCCCAGCTGGCGCCGTTCCAGACCGAGGCGTTCCAATCGCTCCTGGAATCCACATCGGTGGCCACGATATAGTTGGAGTTAGGGTCCGAAGCCAGGCTGATCCATTGCGCCTGCGCAAACGTGTTCGTCTGGAAAGTGAAATAAGACGAGGTAACGGCGGCCCACGCTGAGCCGTTCCAGCGCGTGGTCTCGGCGCGGCCATTGGTGCCTCCCCTGTAAACCACTATCGCCCCGCCGCTGAGACTTTCCCAGGCTACGTCATAATTCTGTTTGGTGATGGCGCTCGCGCTGGCTATTATCTGGGTACCGTTCACCCAGGCCGAGCCGTCCCACCTGATGGCATAGATCTGGAAAGATGTGGCCTTAAGGACGGCGGCCATCAGCTCGTCGGAGCCGGGCTTCGCGGCAAGCCGCACCCAGGCGGAAGCGGAGGCGCCTCCGGCGGTAAGGGTCCGCGCGCCGGACCAGGAACTGCCGTCGTAGATATTGTAATAGAGCGTGCCGGCCGCGGCGCCGTTATAGAGCACCAGCGCGCGGCCTGAATTCTGCTCGTAGGCGATGTCGAAGCCGCGGTAGGCCGAATTGGCGGCGCTTATGGTGGTGGTGCTCCACTCGTTGGACCAGGTCCCGGTCAGGCCGTTATAGCGCTGCACCTGCAGCACGCCGTCCGAGGACAGGATCCCGGCCATTTTTTCGTTGCGCAGCGGCGAAGCGCGCACGAGAATGTGCCGCACGACGGAAGTGGCCAGCGCGCCCGTAGTGGACCCGTTGTTGGTCACGCCGAAGCTGGGAGGCGCCCAGACCCTTACGGAGGGGATGTTGGTGGTGCCGGCCCCGAACATGATGTTCCCGCCGGTGCCGCCCCCGGTAGTGGCGTAGGCGTTCGGGCTGTTGGAAAGAGGCGAGGTGTTATTAGCCTCGTCCACCGCCTTGACCGCCCAATAATACGTGGTGCCGGCGGTAAGCCCGTCCACGCCCTGGACTTCCGCTACCCCGGGATACTGCGGCACCCAGACCTGGGAGTAAACCACGGCGCTGTCCCACAAGCCGGCCGAGGTTATGGCCTGGTCCGTACGGTAGCGTACCTGGTAGGCGGCGGCCGTGCCGACAGATACGCCGTTATCCCCCACCGCCGTCCAGGCGAGGCTCACCTGCCCGTCGAATCCGCCGGGCTGGGCGGAAAGGTCCGTTATCGCGCCCGGCGGCGTGGTGTCGGGGCCGGAAACGGCGGATGCGGTGTTCGAGATAGCTGAAATATTACCGGCCCTGTCCACGGACTTAACGGCGACATAATAGAGGGTATTGGTCTCGAGCCCGGCAAGGTCGTAGCTTTCCGGAGAACCGGGCTGCACCGGCACCCAGGCCTGGGCGTAAGTATCGGCCGTGTCGAAATTCGAGTCGTTAATATTCACGTATGAGGAAACTTTCACCAGGTAGGCCGCGGCGGGCGCGCCGCCGTCGTCCGGGGCCGTCCAGGAAAGCGCTATGGCGCCCTCGGAGGCCGTAACGCCCGCCAGGGCGCCTACGGCGGCGGCGGGCGTAGTGTCTTTGCGGACGTAGAAAGCGTCGGTCAGCGCCGTGGGCGTACCGCCCATGTCGTAGGCGCGGACGGAGATGTAGCCCGTGCCCTCCGCCAGCAGGTCCCACTGTGCCTGCGGCAGCGCCCAGTCGGCGGTATAGACCGCGGCGTTTATCCCGGTAACGGCGTCGGTCCAGTCGAAAACCAGCGAACCCGTCTGGCCGGGGCCGGTCATGGCTTTTACCTGCAGCCTGGCCGCCAGGGACTTGTCGTCGGCCAGGTCCACGTCGTATAAGCCGGTATTGGCGTCGCGCCAGGTATCGTCCCCGGCCTGGTTATCGGTGATCACCGGCCCGCTGGTATCCTTGTTCACGTAAAAGGCGTCGGAGAGGGTGGAAGCGTTGAAAACTGCGTCCAGCGCCCGGACCGACACGTAGTTGGCCCCCTCGAGCATGGCGCTGAACACCGCGGACGGCAGCGCCCAATCGGCCGCGTAGGCCTGCCCGGAAAGGGCCGAGACCTGGGTCCAATCCGCCAGTACCGTACCGCTCTGGTTAAGGCCGGTGGTAACCTTAACCTGGAAAGAGCCCAGCCCCGAAAGCAGGTCCTCGAAGGCTACGGCGTAGCTGCCGCTGTTGGAAGAACGCCAGGCGTTGTCCCCGGTCTGGTTATTTATTATGGAAGGCCCGGCCGCGTCCTTGCGCACGTAGAAAGCGTCGGCCAGCGTAGTGGTGGAGCCGGCCATATCCGCGACGCGCACCGAGACGTAATTGGTACCGGGCTGCAGCAGCGCGAAAGCGCCCGCGCTTATGGCCCAGTCGGACGCGTAGGCGTTCAGCCCGGAGGGCGAAGGGGAAATGTCGGTCCAGGGGACCAGTTCCGTTCCGGAAAGGCCGGTGGAAGACCAGACATTATACTGCGCCCTCGAAAGTTTGGAGCCGCCGCTGTCCGCGAAATCCACGTTATACAGCCCGGTGTTGGTTGCGCGCCAGGCCGCGTCCCCCGCCTGGTTGTTTACCAGCGAAGGCGCCACCGTGTCCTTAAGCACGTAGAACACGTCGGTGCTTACCGCCACGTTGCCCGCCAGGTCGTAGGCCCGCGCCGAGATATAGGCGGTGGCCCCGGAGTTGAGCGCGGCGAAGTCGACGCCCCAGTCCGCGGTGTACGACGGGGCGGAGATGCCGGCCGCTATGTCGGTCCAGCCCTTGAGGCCGCCCGAAGCGGAGCCCTGGACGGAAGAAGCGGAATATTGGACCTTTGAAAGCAGGGAGAAGGGATCGTAGAAGTCCACGTTATAGATAGCGCCGGGGTCCGCGGAACGCCAATTGTCGTCACCGGCCTGGCTATTTACGAAGACCGGCGTTTCCGTATCTTTTTTTATGTAGAAAACGTCGTTAGCCGTGGTGGTCGTGCCGGCCAGGTTCCAGACGCGCACGCTCACGTAGTTGAAGCTGGACTTGAGCGCCGCGAAATCCACGCCCCAGTCCGCCGAATAGTCCGCGGCGTTAATGCCGGCGGCGATATTGGTCCAGTCTTTAAGCACGGTGCCGCCCTGCGCGCCGGCCGAGGTAACCTTGTACTGCGCCGCGGAAAGCAGCGAGCCGCCGGCGGCGCTGAAGTCCACGTTATAAAGGGTGCCAGCCGAATTGCGCCAGGCGCTGTCCCCCGGCTGGTTGTCGATCACCGCCGGCGCGGCAAGGTCCACGTAGGTGACGGCTTCGGGCGCGGTGTCGCTGCCGGGCGGGTCGGTCTCGTCCTTGTTGCCGGCCCTGTCGTAAACCACCAGCCTGAACCCGACGGTCCCGCCGGACGGCGCCGTGAAAGCTACCGGGCTGGAACCGAAGGTAGAACCGAACCGGGTCCAGGCGTAGGGCACCTGCGTCGAATAGGTGTAATAAAGCTCGGCGTACTGGACCCCGGCCGGGCCGGAGTCCGAAGCCGCGTAGGGAACGCTGAAACCCAGCGCGCCCGAATAAGCCGGAGGCGAAACGGTCCCCGCGGGGTTCTGCGTATCCTTCAGCACGTAGAAGGCGTCGGCAACGTCGGCAGAGGCGCCGGCGTTGTCGTAAACGCGCGCGGAAATATAATTAGTGCCCGGAAGCAGCAGGTCCCACAGGCCCGGCGCCAGCGGCCACGGGCCGGCATAGGACTGCGAGTTGATGCCCGTGATATTGTCGGCCCAGCCGAAAGCGGCTATGCCGGTGCCGGCGGGGCCGGACGAAGCTTTAACCTGCACTTTCGAGAGCAGCGAACCGCCCGTGTCGCCGAAGCTTACGCTGTAAACCCCGCTGTTGGAATTCCGCCAGGCCGCGTCGCCGCTTTGGTTGTCGGCGGCGGTAGGGACCACGGTGTCCTTCAGCACGTAGAAAGCGTCGGTGAGGGTAGTGGTGGAACCGGCATAGTCGGACACGGCAACAGAAACATAGGCGGTAGCGCCGCTCTGTATGGAATCCCAGGCCGCGGCCGGCAAGCCCCATGGAGCGGAGTAAGCCGCGGAATTCATATCCGAAAAAACCTCGGTCCAGTCGGAAAGAAGCGTCCCCGCCTGGCCGGGCTGCGAGGTAAGTTTCACCCTTACGTTATCCAGCAGCGAGCCGCCGGCGTCGGTGAAGCGCACGTCGTATACCGCGGTGTTGGCGGAGCGCCAGGTCCCGTCCCCGCCCTGGTAATCGGTTATCACGGGCGGAGTGGTATCCTTCCTCACATAGAACGCGTCCGAAATTTCCCGCTCATTGCCGGCGTTGTCGTAAACCCGCGCGGACACGTAGGTCTGGCCCTCGGGCAGCGCCTGCCACAGGCCAGCCGGCAGCGCCCACGCGGAGGCGTAAGAGGCGGCGTTCAGCCCGGAGGCGATATCTGTCCAGTCGGCGACCACGTCGCCCAGCTGGGCCGGCCCCGAGACCAGTTTCGCCTGGAACCTGGAAAGCAGCGAGCCGCCGTCGTCGGCGAAGGCCACATTGTAAAGCGTACCGGAAGAATTATGCCAGGAGTCGTCGCCGGGCTGGTTGTCGGCTATGGAGGGCAGGGTAACGTCCTTGAATATCTTGAAGACGTCGCTTGAGACCGTTACCTGGTTCAGGCGGTCGTAGGCGCGCACGGAAATATAGTTGGTGGCGTTCTCCGCCAGCGTCGAGAACTGCACCGACCAGTTGTCCGTGTAATAGGTAGGGTAGCCGGTCAGCACGTCCGCGGTCAGCCAGGAACTTATCGGGTAGGCAAGGGCCGGCGCGGTGCTGACGCGGTATTGCAGCGAGCCAAGGCCTGAAGCCCTGTCGAAGAAATCCACGTCGTAGACGGCGCCGGGCGAACCCTGCCAGCTGTAATCCCCGGCCTGGTTATCGACTATGACCGGCGGGGTGGTGTCCTTGAGAATATAGAAGGCGTCCTGCGCGGAAGCCGAAAGGCCGCCGCGGTCGAAGGCGCGCACCGAAACATAGTTTTCGCCTTCCACGGCTGAGGCGAAGTCCACGCCCCAATTATCCGCGTAAGTCCTCGTGCCGCCCGGGATATTAAAAATATAGGTCCAGTCCTTCAGCAGCGCCCCGGTGCCGCCGGGCCCGGCATAGAGGCGGTACTGCGCCGAGGCCGCCCCGGATTCCAGGTCGCGGAAATCCACGTCGTAAGCGGCGCCCGGATCGGCAAGGCGCCAGGTATCGTCGCCGGCCAGGTTCACTATCACTTCGGGCTGCGCGGTATCCTTCCACACCGTGAAAGCGTTGTAGAGGTCCGAGGAAAGGAGCGCCGCGTCGAACACGCGCACCGAGATATAGGCGGTGACGCCGCTGGGGATGGAATCCCAGATATCGGCCTGCAGCGGCCAATCGGCGGTGTAACTGCGGCCCGCCAGGCTGCCGGAATCCGTCCAGTCGAGCAGGTACGGCGCGAAATTACCGGTATGCGTGGAAGCCCTGAGCTGGTAGCGAAGCAGGCCGGATTCCTGGCCCGGGTCCGTAAAGTCAACGTTGTACAGGCCGGTATTGGCGGAAAGATAGGCGGAGGCGCCGGGCTGGTTATTGGCGAAAACCGGCGGCGTGGTATCCTTGCGCACGTAGAACACGTCGTTGCGCGAGGAGGACAACCCGGCCTGGTCGTAGGCCCGCACGCTCACGTAGCCGCTGGTCCAGCTCTGGAGCGCGGCAAAATCCACGGGCCAGTTCGTGGTGTAAGAGGCCTGCCCCGCCGGGGTATTGAAGATGTCGGTCCAGTCCTTTAACACCAGCCCTGTCTGCGCCGTCCCGGTGCTGATCCTGTACTGCGCGCGCGTAAGGCGCGAGCCGGCGTCGGCGAAGTCCACGTTATAGACCGTGCCGGCCGCCGAACGCCAGGTATCGTCGCCGCCCTGCGAATCCGTTATCGACGGGGACGTGGTGTCTTTCTTAACGTAGAACACATCTTCCAGCGTAATGCTGGTCCCGTCCACGTTCCAGGCGCGCACGGAGATATAGTTGGTGGTTTCGTACAGCGAGTCGAAGAAAGGCTGCGGCAGCGGCCAGGGCGCAGTATACGACTGCGCGTTCACGTCCGCCATCTTCGTCCAGTCCGCCGTCATCGCCCCGGTGCGGCCGGGCTGCGTCCAGGCCTGCGCCGAGAAAGAACTGAGGTAGACCCCCAGGTCGTTGCTGAAGAAAGCCACGTCGTAGACCCCGTTGTTGGCGGTGCGCCAGACGTCGTCCCCGGCCTGGTTAACCGTGACGGTTATCGGGAAGGTGGTCCTGAAGACTTTAAAAGCGTCCAGGTAGGTAGAAGTGTTGCCCGCCAGGTCCGTGGCGCGCACCGAGAAATAGTTGGTGGCGGGCAGGGTCTCGAGCGCGTAGAAGTCCGCATCCCAGTTCTGGACATAGTAGGTGGCCCCGGCCAGCGTGGCTATATTGGTCCAGTCCTTAACCGGCGTGCCGGCTCCGGCGGGGAACGTAGACACGAAGTATTGCGGCGCGTTTATGCCTGAGCCGCCGTTGTCGAAGAAATCCACGTTGAAGATGGCGCCGGGGTTGGCGGAATAAGGGCCGAAACCTTTGGTCGGAGTGCTGACGATGACGATATTGGGGATGACGGTATCTTTCAGCACGTAGAACGCGTCGTTCACCTGCGCGGGATTGGCGGCCTTGTCGTAAGCGCGCACGCTGACGTAACCGGTGGTCCCGCTCGGGATGGCGGGGAAGTCCACCCCCCAGTTCGCCGTGTAGGCAGGCACGCCGGCCGCATCGGAAAAAATATTGGTCCAGTCTTTTATCACCGCGCCGGCCTGCCCGGGCAGGGAAGTTATGCGGTACTGCGCGGTGGTGAGGCCGGCGGTCAGGTCGCCGAAATCCACGTTATAGACGGCGCCCGGATCGGCCTTGCGCCAGGTATCGTCGCCGGCCTGGTTATTGGTTATCGACGGGGAGACGTTATCTTTCAGCACGTAGAAGGCGTCTTCCTGGGTGGCGGTATGTCCGAGGTTGTCCACCGCCGTCACCGTAACGTAATTCGTGCCCTGGGCGAGCAGGTTGAAGTCCACCGCCCAGTCCGCGGTATAGGCCGCGCCCGTCGCGCCGGGGATAGCGGTGAGCGGGATGGTGTTGGAACCTGTACGGCTGGGGCCCGACCAGACTTCGTAGCCGGCTGAAGCCAGGCCGGAATCGGTGTCCTTGAAATCCAGGTTATAGACGGTGCCGCCGAAACGCCGCCAGGTATCGTCCCCGGCCTGGTTATCCGTAATGACGGGGGTGGAAGTATCCTTGAGCACGAAGAACACGTCTGAAAGGGCGACGGTGGAACCGGCGTAGTCCATTACGCGGACGGACACGTAATTGGTGCCGGAACGCAGCAGGTCCCATACCGGGTCGGGCAGCTGCCAGTCGGCCGCGTACGAGGCCGCGTTAATACCGGTAACGGCGTCGGTCCAATCCGTTACCAGCGTGCCGGTCTGGGCCGGCCCGGTTGTGACCTTTACCTGGAGCTTATCCAGCAGCGAACCGCCGTCGTCGGCGAAATCCACGTTATAGGACCCGGAATTGGAATCGCGCCAGCTGGAATCCCCGCCCTGGTTATCCGTAATGGACGGGACGGAAGTATCCTTGAGGATATAGAAGGCGTCGTCCTTCTCCTGCTGGTTGGCGGCGTTGTCGTTGACGCGCGCCGAGACGTAGGAGATGCCGGGGGGCAGGGCGTCCCATTGCGCCTGGGTAAGCTTCCAGTCGGCGGTATAGGAGGCCAGGTTTATTCCCCCCGCCTGCACGGCCCAGTCCTGCACCACGGCGCCGGTCTGGCCGGGCCCGGTCGTTATCTTCAGTTCGAAGCTGGAAACGAGCGAACCGCCGGCGTCGTTAAAGTCCACGTTGTAGGCCGTGCCGGAGGAGCTGCGCCAGTTATCGTCGCCGAACTGGTTGTCCACTATGACGGGCAGCGTTTTATCTTTGCTGATATAGAAAGCGTCGGCATAAGTGGAGGTGTTGCCGGCCAGGTCGGTAAAGCGGACGGAAACGTAGTTGGTCGCCTGGCCTTCCTCCAGCGCCGCGAAGTCCACGGGCCAGTCGGTAGTATACGAGGCCGCGCCCAGCGGCGCGCCCACTATAGGGCTCCAGTCCTTGCGCAGCGTGCCGGTGCGCCCGGGAGCCGACCACACGGAATACTCCACGGTATTAAGCAGCGAACCGCCGTTATCGAAGAAATTCACGTCGTAAAGTTTGCCCGGGTCTTTCTGCCAGGCGGCGTCGCCGCCGGCCTGGAGGTTCTGCGCGTAAGGCGCGGTAGTGTCTTTGTTAACGTAGAATACGTCGTTCAGCGCGGTGGTGGCGCCGGCCACGTCCCAGGCGCGCACGGAAATATAATTTATTCCTTCGGCCAGCGCCGGCCAGGAAGAAGCGGAGATCCCCCAAGGGCCGGGGTAGGAAGAAAGGTTGGCCGGGCCCGAAGAGATGAAGGTCCAATCTATTTTTTTCGCGCCGGTCTGGCCGGGGCCGGTCCAAGCCGTGTACTGGATGCTGTCCAGCTTGGAGCCGCCGGCGTCGGCGAAAGCGACGTTATATATACCGCCCGGATCGGAGTTGCGCCAGGCGTCGTCACCGGCCTGCGCGTCGGTGATAACGACCGGCACGGTATCCTTAAGCACGTAGAACAGGTCGTTGACGGAAGTGGAGGAATTACCGACGTTATCGAAAACGCGCACGCTGACGTAGCCGGTGGTGCCGCTGTCGATGGCGTTCCAGACCGCCGTCGGCAGGGACCAGGCCGAGGCGTAGGCGGCGGCGTTGATGCCGGCCGCGACGGTGGTCCAGTCGGAGATCAGCGTGCCGGTCTGCGAGGGGCCGGAGGTGACCTTTATCTGGAAATACGACAGGAGAGACCCGCCGGCGTCCGCGAAGGTCACATTGTAAAGCCCGTTATTGGCGTTGCGCCACTTCGTGTCGCCGGCCTGGCCGTCCGTTATCGTCGGGGAGGACAGGTCCACCAGGATGGAGCGATATGCGCTGAACGCCGACAGGTTGCCGGCCGTGTCGCTGGAAGCCACGCGCCAGTAATAGGTGTTCTGCGCGGCCAGCGGGATATAGGCCGCGGAGATCGCGGGCTGGCTGGAGTAGGTGATCGTGGCGAAATCGGTGGAGGTGGCCAACTGCAGCAGATAATTAGCCGTCCGGGAAGCGTTATCCGCGGCGTCTCCCCAGTCGAAAGCCAGGTAGGCCGAATTGGTCTTAGAACCGGCGGCAGGGGCGAGCGGCGCCGGCACCGCGGGCGGCGTAGTGTCTTTTAGCACCCGGAAAGCGTCCACCACGCTGACGGTATTGCCGGCCACGTCGTAGAATTCCACGCTGATATAGTTGGTATTGTCGCCGCCCAGGTTCGCGAAATCCACGGGCCAATCCGCGGTGTAGGCGGCGCCGGTCACCCCGGCTATGGTGGTGGAGGCTACCAGTACCGGCGGGTTCCCGCCGGGATTGGCGCGCGCCGCGTACTTGGCCCCGGCCAGGCGGGAGGCGCCGTCGGAAAAATCGAAATTGTAATTCCTGCCGGTATTGCGCCAGGTCAGGTCGCCTCCGGCCTCGCCGTTGGCATAAGCCGGGGGCGTGGTGTCTTTAAGCACTTTGAACGCGTCGGTGATGGTGGTGGTATTCCCGGCTATATCGTAAAGCTCGATCGAGATATAGTTCGTAGAGTCGCCTGCGAGCCCGGCGAAGTTCACCGCCCAGTCGGCGGTATACGAGGCGCCGCCCACCCCGGGGATGGCGGTGGTGGAAACCTGCATGGCCCCCGCCCCGCCGGGCGCGGTCCGCGCCGCGTAAGCCGCGCCGGCAAGCCTGGAAAAGGGATCGGCGAAATCCACGTTGTAGTTCCTGCCGGTATTGCGCCAGGCCAGATCGCCGCCCGCTTCGCCGTTGGCAAAACCGGGGGGCGCGGTATCCTTAAGGACTATAAAAGCGTCCGAAAGGGTGACCGTATTGGAGGAATAATCCACGGCCCGCACCGAGATATAGTTGGTGGTCCAGCTGGCGAGGCTGGTCCAGAACCCGGCGGGCAGGGCCCAATCGGCATAATAATAAGTGGCGTTCACGTTAAGCGCCGCGTCCACCCAGCCGCCGCTGAAATCCGTGCCGGTCTGACCCGTACCGGAGGTGGCGCGCACCTGGAACTTGGAGATGAGCGAACCGCCCGCGTCGTCGAAGTCCACGTTATAAAGCCCGTTGTTGGTATTGCGCCAGACCTGGTCCCCGGTCCCCATCCTGCCGGTGATGACAGGTGTGGAAAGGTCCACCCTGAAAGCGCGCGCGGCCGACCACAGCCCGGTATTGCCGGCGTTGTCCAGCGCGCGCACGCGCCAGAAATACGGGTTCTGAGCGAGACCGGAAGGCGCAGCCGCCGCGGCCAGCGGGGCGGAGCTGAAAGTAACGGTGGTAAAGTCGGCCGCGGTCGCCACCTGCACCTCGTAATTCTTCAGGCCCGAGCCGTCGATGTCGGCGACCGCTTCCCAGCTCAGCGCCGGGGAGCCGTTGTTGAGGTTGGCGTTATTTACCGGCAGGATGGCGGCCATGGCCGGGGCGGGAGGGCTGGAATAGTCCACGCCGAAATCCGGATCGGAGGCCCCGAAGGCCTTCCAGGCCGTGCGCCCGCCGTCGCCTAAGGCCGAGAGCTGCCACTTGTACTGCGTGCCGGAAGTCAGGCCGGTCTGGTCAAGGCTTACCGTAAGCGGCGCGCCAGAATAAACGTTTACCAGGCTGGTGGAGAGAGCCACCCCGTCGAAAACCGAAGCGGCCGGCTTTACTTCGGTGACCAGGTGCAGGTTGTCCGCGTTCATGGAACTGGCCAGCACGCCCTCGAAAGTTATGGTGCGCGCGTTGGTCCAGGCCCCCTGCGCCAGCGCGGAGCCGTTGGCGTACTGGGCCGGGCTGTCCGGCATTTTCGGCACCGGGACGAAGGTATAGACCACCCCGGCCTGCCCGCCCAGGGAACCGCCGGTGGAGCTTATGCCGTAATTGACCGTGACATTGCCGGCCGTGACGGCGGAGGAGAATTGCGAAGTGTTCCCGTATAGCGTGTTAACGGTGGCCGCGTCGCTTGCGGTCCTGTGGGTAACCGTCTGCGCCCCGTTTCCGTTGAAGTTGACGGAAGTGGTGAAGTTGGCGGTAGCCGCCCCCAGGATGGCGTCGGCCGTGACATAGCCGGAGCGGATGGTCCTGGCGCCGTCCAGTTCGGGGAGATAATAGGTGAAGGGATAAGCGTAGGTGGTGCCGGAGGCCAGGGTGTCCAGGCCGGCCAGCACCTGGTAGGCGCCGGTATGCGCCGCGCCGTTGGTGTAATCGTAAGTCACGATCAGTTCTATAGCGGGGCCGCCGGCGCTGGTCGGGACCGTGATAGTGGAGGAAACGACTTCCCCGTCGGTCCAGCCGTCCATGGCGGAGCTCATGTCGTGGAAGAACTGGAACCCGGAGACCTGCACCGAGGTGGCGACCTCGGCGTAACTCCTGGAGGTTACCGCGCTGGCGCCGATATTGGAGGCAATGGTCAGGTTGCCGGCCGTAGTGCTGTTATACGTCCCCATAACCTGGGCATAGACCCGCTTCAGGGCGATCCCCTCCTCGCGCAGGAAGAGCCCGGCGGTGGAAACGGCGCTGGCGGCCCCGGCGGCCAGGCCCTGCCCCAGGAACTGCCTTATGGTCCTGGTCTTCACCGGTGAGGCGTTGGAAAATTCGTAGGTGAGCACCACTTCGCCGCTCAGGGTATTCATGGGGTTTATGGTGGTCACCACGTTCACCGTCTGCACGGTGCCTGTGGAGAAGCCCGGCACTATATCCGAATTGGTCAGGTATTTAACGTCGTAGGAGTCCCTTAGCGAACTATCCATGCCCATCGTGGGCTCGCTGGTCCCGCCGCCGATGTTCACGTTGATGCTGCCCGCGGTGGTGCCCACCGTCTGCCGGTAGCCGCGGATCTCGAACCACTGCTGCTTCAGGACGAACCCGGTAGTATCGGCGGGGTCGGCCAAGTACTGCAAGGGGCTGGTCCCGGCGGCGCGCTGCGCGGTGTAGGCGGCGATTTGGTTGGTATAGTCGGAATAGAGCGGGAACCTTACGGTCTTTACCTGCGTGGGCGACTGGTCGTCGTACTCGTAGGTGACGTACAGCTTCATGGTGTGCATGTTGCTGGTGGGCCCGGTGATCTTTACGCCGCCGGCGAAAGTGACGCCGGCCGCCAGGTTTGCAAGCTGGGCAGTAAACACGGAAGTTACGTCGGCCCTGGCGAAAAGTTTAACGGACTCGCCGGAGTTTACGGTATAGGACCCGGAGGTGAAACGGGCGGTGCTGGGAGTGGCGGCGGCGTCGAAATAGATGACGAGCGGGTTGACGTTGGCGGCGGAAACGGCCAAGCCCTCGAATTCCAGCCAGGCGCTGCGGATCACCTTTGAGTTCTCGGGCAGTTTTACCACCTGCGACGGGAAATTGAACTGCACCCCGGAAGTCTGGGCGGTGGTGCTGTACCTGCCGCCCAGGTTATATTCCACCGTCCTTATGGCTGTCTCCGCGCGCAGGGAGGAAGGGAGCAGGCATAAGCCCAGCAGCAAGAACAGCCGCCCGGCCCGAGCAAAGGAGAAAGTCCCCCGGCTTGCGCCGCGGGCTGCCGCTCCTGTTTTTTCAGCCTTCCAGAGTTTCATGATCTTAAAATCGATATCTCCGGCCAACTATTCCTCCGCCGGCCTTTCGGCTTTATGCGACTCTTCCTCTTTCATCATCTCCACGATGTCCTGCACGCTTAGGCCCACCAGCCAGTGGTTTACCTCTTCGCGCAGTTTTTTATAAAGCCTTCCGGGGATCTCCTCCCGCTCGGACTCGGGCGCGCCGTTAAAAGTGAACGCCTCCATCAGGCCCCACACGCTGATATCGTCCAGGTCCTTGCGCAGCCGGTAGCCCTTCCCCTTCTGCGACTCCACGTAGCCAGCGTGCACCAAAGCCTGCAGCACCTTGTTGCAATAAGGCGCGGGCAAACCCTGGAAGCGCGAAATGTCGGCCACCTGGTTCCAGCTGCCGCCGTTGTTCTGCCCCAGGTAGTGCAGGCAAGCCAAGCCATAGGCTAAGGTGCGGTTCATTTTCATAATTAATGCCGGAGAAAAACAAATTTCCGGGAATTTTCCCAGTGACCAACAGCCATCGGACAATTATCATCCGATGGCTACCCAAAAAAAATGACCGGCGCCTACTACCCTGCCGTCATCTATATGAGTATTATAGCAGGCCTATTCCCGCAGTCAAGGGGCGGCATGGGTAATATGGGATACAGGAGCCGCGGACGGCTGCCGCGTCCTGCCGCGCAGTTTTTTCTGTATCTTCGCCATTTCGCAGGCCGGCTTATTAGGGGCGAACAGGTCACCCTCCTCCAGCAGGCTGACCCCGGGACAGCGGCTGCAGAAATCGATGTGGGCGCAGCCGGCGCAGCCTTTAAGGTCTTTAAGCCCCGCCGAACGCCATCTTTTAAGCCAGGCCGAAGCCCGCCAGATCGCCGCGAATTTCTTGCGCGCAAGGTCTCCCAGTTCGACCTGGAGCTGGAGACAGGGATAAAGTTCGCCTCCCGCGCCTACCGCGCACACGTTGCGCCCGGCGCCGCATAAGAAATCTGGCTCCGGGCCGGGTCGGCCGGAGGCCGGCGGAGTGAATTGCGCGGAAGCGGCGGCTGGACCGGCCAGTTCCGCGGCTTTTGCGAGACTCCTGCCCGTCAGGCGCTGCGCAAGGGCAGCCTTATTCCCGTCGTTGGCGGCGGTTATTACCGGGTCGAAGGAAATTTCGAAGCCTTCGCGCGCCGCCAGTGCCTTAAGCCAGCCGGCTTGCGGCAAATTCAGCTTCATCAGCGGGGTTTTAAACTTCACTTTTACGCCCGCTTTTTTCAGCGCCCTGGCCGAGGCCAGACTGCGCGTGAAAGAACCTTTAACCCCGGTAACCGCGTCGTGAGTAGCGGGCCTGCCGTAAAAACTCAGTTCGAAAGCGGAAACCCCGGCCTTCCCGAATTCCGCCGCCAGGGCCGGCGTCAGCCCCAGCCCGGTAGAAAATACCCGCACGTCCAGGTTCACCCCCGTGGCGAAGCGGCACAGCCTGGCGAGGTCCGGCCTCAGCAGGGGCTCCCCGCCGGTAAAAACCGCGTAAAGGGCGCCGGCGCCGGCCAACTGGGAAATGATGTTCTCCCATTGCGCGGTCGTGAGCTCGCGCCCGGCCTTAGCCCGGCCCCGGGTCTCCGGCAAATAACAGTGCAGGCAGTTTAGCGGGCAGCGCCGCGTAAGTTCCAGGGTCACGGCCACGGGAATATTCCCGGCGAGAGTAAGGGAGTTAAGCCTGGCGGAAGGCGAGTCAGACATCGAGAAAGGCCCGGGAGACGGCACGGCGCAGCCCGGAATAGACCAGGCCGCAAAAACCGCGGGAAAGGAAATTGCCGCCCACCACCCGGCCGCGCACCAGTTCCCAGCCCACCAGGTGAGGGGCTATGCGGCCGGCGTCGTCGGCGAACCAGACCCCGCCGGGGCCGGCCCGGACCACCCGATGCAGCAGGGTGCGGCCCTGGTAGGAATACACGGCGCAGTCGCCTTTCTTCAAGCCTACAGCGGAAGGTTCAGGACGTATGGCGTCCACCAGCACGACCTGGCCCGGTTCAAAGACCGGGCGCATGCTGGAACCCTCTAGACGGAAAGCCTCGGGCATGGAATTAAGACTTCTTCCTGAGAGTCTTGCAGGCCAGCTGGTTAGTGGGCCCGGTCTGGCACTTGCCGCAGGCAAGGGCGGCGGTCTCGAAAACTTTTTCCGTTTTGAGGGACGGTTTAGTATACGGTTTTTTCTTTTTCATTAGAATAGCTCCCGATATCTTCACTCCAGCAGGCCGGCCTGGGCCAGTTCTTTCAGGAAGTCCGCAACATCGGCGCGGGCTTCTTTTTCGGTCACTTCGAATTCCGCGGTGAGCGCCGCCAGGATGCCGGCTTCGCCCTTCCCGGAGGCCAGGCACTCCCAGATAAGGGCCGCCGGGCCGTTAAGTTCGTGCAGTTCGGCGCGCTGCGGATCCACTACGAACATTTCATCGGCTATGCGCCGGTAAGCCAGCCCTTTTTTTATCCCCGTTTTCATATAAGCTCCAGGAAACCGGCGCCGGTCTTGGTGAATTCAAGGCCGGAAAACTTTACCCCGCCAAGCAGGCTGAACGAATTTTCCAGAACGCGCTCCGCCGTACCCGGGCTCTTGTCGAAATTCAGCAGGCACCTGAGCAGGAGTTTCAGCGCCGCCGGCTTTGAACAGGGCAGGACGCGGTTCGCCTTGGCCTTCTTCAGCAGGACGATCCCGCCCAGCGGCCAGCTCCCGGGCCTGCCATCCGCCCGCATTTCCCCCCAGAAAGGCGAACCGTAAACCCGGAACCCGCCTTTGCCGGGCCTGAGTAAATTGATCTCGTCGCTTATAACTTCGGCCCCGCCCGCCGCCGCCAGTTTCGACAGGGTGGATTTCCCCGCCCCGGACTTGCCCAGGAACAGGTAGGCGCAACCTTTCTTCACTATGCCCGCCGAGTGCAGCATCAGGCCGCCCGAAGCCAGCAGCCGGGCGCTTAAAAAAGACCTCAGGAAAGCGTCCAGGCACTGCTCCGTAGGCGCGGCTTCAAGAGTTCCTTTGCCGGTGCGTAGGTCCAGCTCCGCCCTGAAGTCCCCCCGCTTAACCACAAGCGAATCCCTGGCCGGAATTATAGCCGGCTTGAACGGTTCCCGCCTGCCCGGGGCCTCAGAAACCTCGAACCGGAAATCCGCCCCGCCAGCGCCGGAGAACCTGCCATAACGCCTTCTCAGAACCGGAATGATACCATTTTGGTCCGATTTAAAATAGATCCCGAAACCGCCTATTTTCAGCTGAAAATAACTGCCGGGCCCCGCGCCGCTTTTCCAGCTCATGGCCAGGCCTGGGCGCTGGGCGGCACCTCCTGCCAGGACTGCCGCACCAGGATAACGTTCATGGTAGGCAGCTGCAAATTATCGTTGTAGAAAATACCGCAATACGCGTTCGCGCTGCCGCCGGAAGATATTACGTCGCCTACCACCCAGACCGCCCCGTTAAAATCCATGAAGCTGTTGGTATTCGGCAGCGAGAGATCCCCGCCAACATAGGTGAACCCCCGCATTCCTACAGTGGTCCGCCAACCGGTGCCCCAGGGGTCGCTCCAGGAATCGGTGCCGAAACGGAAGGTGAGGGAACTGCTGCTCAGCCCGATATCCGCGGGATATTCCCCGCTGGCGGCGGTATCGTATTTGGTCTTGTTTATCCGGGCATGCTCGAAGCGCGCGTCCGCGGGCACGGGGCCGGTATAGTTGTACTGGCCCGGGGAATCGATGGTAAGGTTCCCCCTGACTATAAGCGTCCCCCTGATGCCGCAGCCGTTGGTCGAATCGCCTATGATCCGCAGGTCGCCGTCGTAATACCACACATAATCCGTATTGGGCTGGTTCTTGGCGGATTTGGGATGGTTCCAGGTATTGCCGAAATGGGTGGAATGGTCCGCGCCGGTGGGCAGGCACTTGTTGCGGGCGTCCCAGGGGGCGTGGCCCGACACCGTGCTGCCGGTATTCGGGTCCGTATAGCTGGAGCCGCTGGCGCAGCCGTAAACGTTCAGGGTATGGGTGGCGGCCGCGGAGGCCCGCAAAACCTCGAAGTTGGGGATAGGGAGTTCCGGCACGTATTCGTAATCCGACCACCATTCAGCGCCGTCGGTGTTGGGCGGGTTGAGCCCGTTAGTATCCCTCGGGTCGCTGCCGGCCCCGATCACCACGCCTTTCGAATATTTCCTGGGGAAATAATGGTCCGCCAGCACCGGGTCCAGCGTAATGTCGCCCTGCGACATGATGGCGCCCCAGAACACCACCAGGCCTTTCTTGAACCCCAGGTTGCCGCTGGAGAGCAGCGGGGTATAGATGACCTGGTTCTTGTAGACCGCGGAAACCGCGCGGACCTCCTTGGTGGAACTGTCGCGGCCTTCGCCTGTTATCATCAAGGTCCTGGTCCCCACGCTGGAGATGCTTATCCTGTAGCTGCCGCCCGAAACGTCGTTATAGACCGTGTCGAAGTGGTAGCCGGGAATGAGCACGCCGTTAATAGAGTTCTCGCAGGTGGCGGTGGAGCTCTTCACCTTCCAGTACCCCCGGTCCAGAGCCGCCTCGGCCAGGTTGAAAGCTATGCTGGCCTTCTGGTCCTTCACCGAGAGCTTGGTGTCGTTCTGCACCCACTTCACCATCACCGGCACGATCAGCATCAGCAGCACGAAGACCAGGATGACGGCGGGCAGGATGAAACCTTTTCTGTTTTTCATAAAAGCCTCAGTTCATGATCCGCACTTTCTCGGAGGCCATGTGCAGGGCCTTGGTGCGGCCCTCGAAGATCTTCTTTTCCAGCGTGAGCGAAACCGAAATGATCCCCATATCGTCCGAGCGCGGAAAAGTGAAAGCCAGGTATTTCAGGTTCTTCGAAAGCGGCTTCCTGGCGCCGCCTATCACCTGGTACAGGGTAGCCCCCTCCTGCTGGAAGACCAGCGTGGGGGAGACCCCGGCGGTGGCGGCCTCCTTCGTGAACGTGATCCGCGAATAGAACGGCTGGGTCGCGTCGGCCCGGTCTATGGTGATGGTGGCCGCCTGGGCCTGGCGGAGGTTGCGGGTGATGATGTACATCACGGCGCGCGCCTCCTGCTGCAGCTGCACGCGGGTGCTGTTCAGGATGAACTGCCGGTTAGCCTGGTTGAGGATGGGCGCGGCGATGGAGAAAACTATAGAGAGGATGGCCACGGTTATCATCAGCTCCATCAGCGTGACGCCGGGGCGTCTGGAACCGGCGGCAAAAAGACCCCTGGTTGCGGTTACCATGAGAAATTCACCCCCGTGGTGGTCTGGCCCGAGAGCACCTGGACGCCGGAGACCTTTTGATAGACCATGGTGACGCCCGTTCCGGACGGGGTCGGGTAGTAGGCGTAAACGTTGTAGCTCGGCGAGGTCGCCTGGCGCACCGCGATATTGTAGGTGCCGTCCTCCATGCTGGACGCCACGTAATAAGGGACACCGGCCAGCGTGGCCGCGCTCAGCGCCGGCGGCACGGGCGGACTGGTACCAGGCAGCGTGGTGGTGGTGACCACGATCAGCACGCCGGTCTTGATCGGCTGCCCTCCGGACTGCACGGTGCCGGCTATATACCCCATGGCGCCGGTAATGGTGAAGGTAGAAGAAAATTTGGTGGCGCCGGGGGAGGTAAGCGAGACCGTAGTGCTGCTGGGGATAGACTGTTCGAGCGAGCCTATGGCGGGCTGCGCGGTATAGGTGCCGGTGGGAACGCTTATGCTGGTAAAGCGCCCGTCAGTCCCGGACACCTGCTGGTCGCGCGAAATGCCGTTGATATCCGTGATGGAAACAGCTATCCCGGGCAGGGCGTTAATACCGTCGCGCGTGACGAAGCCGCTCACGCGCCCGCCCTGGTACAGGATAAAATCCACCCCGGACCAGACCACGCCCGCCTGCGCCGGAATGGACACCGAAGAAAGGCTGACATAGCTGGCGTTGGCGTTGCCGGGATTGGCGATAACGTCCACCATGCCCGTGGAGACCAGCAGCCTGTACCTGCCGTCCGAGGCGGAAGCCGTTGTGGGGCTGCCAGCGCCCCCGGCGCTCAGGGTTATAGGGGAAGGGCTGGTTATGGGGGCGCCGAAGGCGTTCAGCACCCTGCCGGTTATTACGCCCATGGTCGCTGTCTGGGTAAGGAAAGTGGTGCTGCTGGGAAAATTATAGACGTCACCCGGTGAAAGCACGGTAACGGTATCGTTCTGCAGCATGTACTGGCCGCTGGAAATTATAACGGTCCAGGTGCCGGTGGCCACGTTCACCAGCGTAAAGGTAGAAGCGGGGCAGGAACCGCTGACGAGGGCGTTCCAGGCCACGGTGGAGGTGGAAACGCCGTCGGAAGCGGTGATTATGGCCCCGGCAGCCGGAGTCCCCGACATCACGGTCTTGGCCCCGCTCGCGGAAGAGTACGGGCTGTAGCTCATCGGGGTATAATAAAAGTTCACGCTGTTATTGCCCGAGTCGTAGCCGCGGCCGTAAGGGGAGGACAGCGAACACGGCTCGCTCATGCGGACCAGCTGCCTGGCCGAGTCCAGGCCGTCGGACAGGCTGTAAGGTGTGCCCTCGTAATCCGGCGCGGCCCTGCCTTCGCTGGTATTCGTCCAGCCCACCTTGTCCAGCACGTTGCCGGAGGGATCCGAGAGGATGATCGCCCCCGCTTTGCCGGAGTGGATGCAGGACAGCAGGGTCCCCACCACGGTGCAGGGCGGCACATTGGCGACTTTATACACCGCGTCCACTACCGGGGTGTAGCCGCCTACGGTGAGCGTGGAGGTGTTGGCGATAAGATAAAATCTTCCCGGGGCGATGTACGTTGAAATATAAGTCAGCGAGAACTCAGGCAGGTCCTGGCTGGCGCCCAACTCCCCAAGGTATTTAAGCTTCAGCTGGCTGCCGCCGGCGTCCCCGACGTTTATGGGGTAGGTGGTCGGGTTGAACAATTCCACGTACTCCACGTTGTCGCCGTTCACCATGGTGGTGGAAGCGACCACCTGGCTTATCACCGGGTGGTCGCGCAGCCACACCGTGCCGCTCACGGAAGCCGTGGCTATCCGCACCATGCTGAAATCCTGGCTAAGGGAGGCGTTGGCGGCCACGCTCACCAGCTTTATCTGCGTGTAGTACCCGTCCGCGGAGGCCACCATGTAGTAGTTCCCGGGCGAAGCGTTGATATAGTACCTGCCGGCGGCGTCGGCGGTGTCGCGCCAGCCCATGTTCTCCGCCACGTTCACGAGGGCCCCCTCTATCGGCAGGTTCGGCCAGGCGGAATCCTTGACATAGCCGGTAAAAACGGCATTTGCCATGACCGTGTCCGGGTTGGCCATCAGGCTGCGCAGGGCCAATTTGCGCTTAACCCCGCCCTGGGACCAGACCACCGTGATGGTGATCAGCCTCAACCCGGTATCGGGCGTGGAAGGAGAGAGGACTTCCATCACCCCGGAATTTTCCCGCGCCGGCTGCACCAGCGTATAGCGGGCGTAGGTAACGCCGGCCTCCGTGATATTCTCGGGCGGAAAATAGCCGGTATCGTAATCTATGGATTCGGGGGCGAAATCCGTGGTGTTGTGCGCGGGATCGGAGGTCACGAGCACCTGGTAATACACCTTCTGCTTGATGATCTGCATCTTCTCCTGCGCCAGGTTGGAGGCGAGGGTCTTGTTCTTGGAGGCCTGGATGCCCTTCTGGATGAAGCCGAAAGAGTTGACCATGCCGATGATGCCGATGGTCACAAGCGCCAGGGCTATCATCAGTTCTATCAGGGTAACGCCTTTCTTTTTCAGCATGTAAATGTACCGGGGACACCGCGGCGGCGGGACTTCGCGAATATTCTAACAGAAAATTGTTAAGGAAATGTCAAAAACCAATCAAATTACGGTCAAGTATCCGGGTTAACCTGCGGGGCGGACTTTACCGCCCGCCCCGCGGGCCTGTCAGGGGTAAGAACCGGCGTCCTCCTCCGCGGGGGGTGCTTCTTTGCCGGTGGGCTGGGCACCGGCGGGCTCTCCGGCCGGGATATCTTCAGCCGGGGCGGCGGCGGGGGCCGGGACGGCCTTGCGGCGCAGCACGCGCCTCTTCTTTACCGGGGGCTTGGCGCCGGCGGGCTCTTTATCCACCATTACCTGGCCGGCTTCTTCTTCGGCCGGGGCGGCGGCCGCGGGCTTGCGGCGCCTGAGCACGCGCCGTTTCTTAAGGACTTTTACCGCGCCGGCTTCCGGGGCGGGCCTGCCCTGCCCCAGGGCGGGCGCTTCGGCGGGGGCCGGCTTGTTCCCGGCCTCCAGCATGCCGTCGTAGGTCTGGCGCTGCTCGTCGTCCAGGAAGTCGCGCACCGTATCGGGCAGGTCGCGGGTGATGGTCTGCATGCGGTGGCGCGTCTCGTTCATCTTGTAGCGCCATTTCTTCTCTTCCACCGAGTTCTTCTCGAACTCCTTCATTAGTTTGTCGAACTCCGCGGATTTTTTATTGACGGCGGCGGAGATCCTCTCCTCCTGCTTGGAGCTGAGCCGCAGCGAAGAGGACAGTTCGGCCATGATCTTGTCCGCGTCGGGACGCTGCACGGGCGCGGCGGCGTCCTCGGCCGCGGCCGCTTTCATGGCGGCGCTCCCGGGCAGGCTGTCCAGGTCCGCGTTATTCAGGTCCTGCGCCGAAACCGCCGCCGGCAGGGCCAAAAGAAAAGAAACAAGCAGTGTTTTCATTGTTTTCCTCCGATCATCGCTCTCGAATCAGTCCGCGTTCCGCGTCACTCCACCAAATCGGCTATGCCCACCCGGCTGGTATGTTCGGTCCGGCCCCAGAAATCCGTGCCGCGCAGCACGCCCGCCACGAACACCGGCAGGCGCAGCAGACCCAGCGCCGGCTGCAGGAAATACGCCAGCAGCAGGTCCGGGCGGGCCCGCTCCAGCAGCAGCGCCGCGGCGGGGTAAAGCAGCAGCGGGACCAGCGAAAGCACCTTGACCGTGAGTTCGGCCCCGGGCAGCCGGTGATAAAACCAGACCACCAGGTTGAAAGAATCGTGGTTGAGCCAGACCAGGGCCGCTCCGGCGGCGACGATCGCGAAGCGGTAGGTCTGCGCGCTGTAGAGCGCGCCCTCGAAGGCCCTGGCGTCGCCGCGCCCGAGCGCGCGGGCGCACAGCCCTGGCAGGTGCCGCCTGGCGGTATCCAGCGAGCCGCGGGTCCAGCGGATGGTGCGGCAGAGGTACTGGCGCAGCGTCTCAGGTTCCTCGTCGTAAACCACCGCGTCCTGCGCCCAGGTGATGCGCACGCCGTGCCTTATCAGGCGCATCTGCATCTCCAGGTCCTCGGTGAGGCAGGTCTCGTCCCAGTGGAATTTTTCCGCTACCGCCGTGGTGAAGCACATTCCCTTGCCGTGCAGCGTGGCGGAAAGGCCCAGCGCCTGCTTGGGCAGCTGGAAGAAGCGGTTGGAGACCAGGTGCCCGGCGGCCAGGATCCTGGCCAGCAGGTTGCCGGTGTTCTTGGCCAGCTGGCGGCCCTGGATGGCCTGCTCACCCGCCGCCAGGTGCGCGTTCATGGCCTGCAGGAACCCCGGGTGGGCCAGCGAATCGGCGTCGAAATAGCAGAAAGCGTCGTAGCGGCCTTCGGCGAGTATCCTGGAGGTGGCCCACTTGAGCGCCCGCCCCTTGCCCGCCTTTATACCGGGGCCGGAATGGTCCAGCACCCTGGCGCCGGCGGCACTGGCGCGCGCGGCCGTGGCGTCGGTGCAGTGGTCGGCCACCACGAAAATTTCAAAGAGTTCACGCGGATAATCCAGGCGGGCAAGGCTTTCCACCGCCAGGCCTATCACGCCTTCCTCGTTATACGCCGCAACCAGCAGCGCGAAGCGGCTGCGCCCGGCGGGGCGCGGGAGTTTCTTCAGCCGCCAGAAGCCGCGGAAACTGAGCAAAAGGTAGAACATGCCGGTCAGAAAAAGAAAGACCTGCGCCAGGTTAGCGGCCGTTACGGCTATTATTTTCCCCATAGACTATCCGCCGCGGCCCCTGGTCCGCGCATGGATATCGTTAATTATAACACAAAACAAAGCCGGCGGAGCCCTAGCACGCTTTAACTGTTGACTTGGCCTCTTTTCGGTGTTATATTATTAGCATGGACGGGGAAAACAAAAAATCAGCCTGGAAGATCTGGCTCTACCTTACGCCGCTCTACATCCTGGCGGCCATCCCGCTGGTCAAGTGGACCATGAAAATAAATTCCAGCGACGTGGCCATGTCCAAAGAGGAATACGGCGCCTTCAACTCCGCCGAAGGCGACATCAGAAAGAGCACCGTCGGGTACAACCCGGACCTTAACGACCTGGGCTATACCGTGCGCTACCGCTCGGGCAAGGACGGCGACGAACCCCTGGCGTCCACGGACGCGGGCGAAACGCGCGCCGCCGGCGGCGCCGGGACCGCGGCCAGGCAGGGAGCCGGGGCGGCAAGAACGGAGCAGAAACAGGGGCAGGGCCGGAACGTTTCCGCCAACCAGGCCGCGCTGGAATCCGACCAGACCCGCGCCAAGGAACAGATAGGTTTCGGCATGCAGAAAGGTTACCTGTCTTACGCGGTGGGAAAAGCTCTGAATAACCCCAAAGCCGTGGGGGCGCTGCTGAACAACAGCTACGTGGTCAACGGCTTCATGTCGCGCGGCACGGTCAAGAACGCCACGGGCAGCGCGCAGGGCCTGTCCAACTATCTCAAAGGCAGCGGGCCGACTAATTTCCTGAACAACCCTGTCGTAAAAGCGGCTCTGAACAACCCGGCCATCGTCAGCGCCGTGGCGTCCAGCGGCATGGTCAGCGCCATGCTGAACACTCCCGCGGCGCAGCAGCTGATGAAAGACCCGGAGGCCCTGGCGAACCTGGTCAAAGATAATCCGCAGCTGGTGCAGCTGGCCATGCAGAACCCGCAGACCATGACCATACTGATGGGCAACCCGGCTGTGTCCGGCATAGTCGGCAAGTTCGACACCTCCAAAATAAAATACTGACCGCCCTCTCCGGGCGGCCCGCCGTTACACGCGCTTACCTATTGACGCAAGTCAATAAAAGTCATATATTGGTCTCTACCTTAAAATAGCACGGAGGGAACATGAATAAGTTTCTTACGCTGGCCGCGGGCCTGCTTATCACTTCGGCCGCCGGGGCCCAGGCCTCGCAGAAAATAATAGTCTTCGAGTCCGCCTACAAGGGCGGGGCTATCGAAAAAAGCATTGAGGACATCGGCGGGAAGGTAACCAAGAAATTCCGCACGATAAACGCGCTGACCGCCGAGTTCCCCGACAACACCAAAGACGCCAGCATCTACACCCTCCGGGGCGTGACCAACGTGGCGGAAGACAGCTACATCCGCTGGATAGAAGCCGCGCCCGCTTCCATGGATACCGCGCCGCTCCCGACGGTGGAAAACGCTCTTAACATGATCCGCACCGGCGAGGGCTGGGAAGCCCCCGTATTCGGCGAGATCCGCCCCGCCGCCGACCCCGCGGCCGAAAAAGAGATCCCCTGGGGCGTAAAACGCCTTAACGCCGCCGCGGCCTGGGACTACACCGCCGGCGAGGGCGTGAAAGTGGCCATCATCGACACCGGCATGGACTACACCCACCCCGACCTGGCCGCCAACTACAAGGGCGGTTATAACGCTATAGTTTCCACCGCCTCCCCGATGGACGACCAGGGGCACGGCACGCACGTTTCCGGCACCATAGGCGCCGTAAGGAACGGCAGCGGCGTGGTGGGCGTGGCGCCCAAGGCCAGCCTTTACGCCGTTAAGGTCCTCGACAAGAACGGTTCCGGCCAGTACTCCTGGATCGTCGACGGCATCGACTGGGCGATAGCCAACCACATGCAGGTCATCAACATGAGCCTGGGCGGCGGCAGCGGCACCGAAGCCCTCAAACAGGTCATGATAAAGGCCGAACAGGCCGGCATAGCCGTAGTCTGCGCGGCCGGCAACGACTCCGGCCCGGTCAACTACCCCGCCAAGTACCCGCAGGCCATCGCCGTTTCGGCCTCGGATAACGCGGACAAGATCGCGTCCTTCTCTTCCCGCGGCGCCGAGATCGCCGTAATAGCCCCCGGAGTGAATATTTATTCCACCCGCAAGGGCGGCGGCTACACCACCATGTCCGGCACCTCCATGGCCTCCCCCCACGTGGCGGGCCTGGCCGCGCTGGCCATAGGCGCCGGCGCCAAGACCCCGGCGGAGGTCCGCAAGGCTTTCAAAGCGGCCGCCTCCCCGCTCCCCAACCTGAAGCCGACCGACCAGGGCGCGGGGCTCGTGGACGCGTTAAAGCTGGCGCGCTAGCGCGAACCGACTTGAACAAAAGACCCCGCGGGCAACCCGCGGGGTCTTTTTATTTAGCGCTCTTTACAGCCCTACCAGCCGGAGCCTTCCCCCGTCAGCTGGTCTAGACGCTGGTCCACGATCTTCGCCTTGTTGGCCTTGCGGCTTTGAAGGTTCTTCCTGATCTTGGCCATTTCTTTTTCCATATGCTTCAGGCGCAGCTCCTGGCCCCTGGTCTTGATGTCGAACAATTCCGAAAGATCGGCGCGCAGGCTTTCCTTTATGCCTTTCTTGTCCGCGTCGGCGGCCTTATCGTACTTGAGCGAGAGTTCCTTGCTGTCGAACTCCAGCGCCAGCGCGCGCACGGCGTCCTTCTCCATGTTCTCGTCCTGGTCCAGTTTCGCCATGGCGAACATATTGCCCGACATGCGCAGCAGCATCTTGTACCGGGCCGGGGCTATGGTCTTGAGGTCTTCGGCCTTCCTGGCGAAGGCGGGGTCGTATTTTTTTATCACGGCCAGGGTCTCTTCCTCGGTCAGGAAGCCGGGGCCGCCCATGCCCCGCCTGGCGGCCATCCCCGCGCGGGGACCCATAGAGCCTCTCATCCCCGGCCCCAGCGCCGGCTGCCCGGGAGCGGGCTCGTCCATCCCTACCTCTTCGCTGTCGGGCCCGGGCCCCTCCTGCGCCGCGCAGTTAAGCGCGGGCAGCGCGGTAAGCGTCATTACCCCGAACCAGAATATGATCTTGTTTTTCATAAACTTTCTCCTTTTCTAAGTATCGTCCCCACACCGGATCTTTCGTCCTCGAGCGCGCTGTAGCGGTAATCCCAGTCCGCCGAGGCCGCGGTCATTTCGGACTGGGCCTGGTAAACGGAGTCTTCCACGGAGTCCAGCCTGGAGTCCAGCCCGCTGTTCCAGGCCAGGTCCGCGCCGGCGGAGCGGCTGGAGAAAGCGAACACTCCCGCCATTACCGCGGCCAGCGCCCCGCCGAGCAGGGCCTCGCGCCAGCTGAACCGGAAGCCGCGGCTCCCGGCCGCGCGGGCCGCCCGCATAACGGCCGCCACCGCGGACGGGGAAGGCCCGGCGGGGCGCGCGGCAAGCCACGCCCCGGTCTTCTCCAGGGCCGCCAGCTCGCCGCGGCAGGCCGGGCAGCCTGCCAGGTGGGCCTCGACAGAGGCCTTCAGGCCGGCGTCGGTTTCGCCGTAGAAGTAAAGTATCAGTTTTTCCCCGTAACCGCAGTTCATATAGCCGCTCCTATGATCATAACGTCCCGGACCCCGGTTTTATTGCCCGGCTTCTTCCAGTATTTTCCGCAGTTGGGCGGCGGCCCGGCTCATGCGGGCCAGCACCGTGCCTATAGGCAGGGACAGCAGCTCGGCTATCTCCCTGAAAGACAGCCCGGAATAATGGCGCAGGTAGAAGACCTCGCGCTGGTCCGGAGAAAGAAGTTCCAGCGCGGCCGCTATCGTTTCACCCAGGGCCTTGTTCTCGGCGCACTCCGCGGGCCCTGGCTCCGGCGACACGGCGAAATCGGCCGGGCCGGCCTTCTCCCCGGTCCCCTCCAGCGGCACCTCGCCCCTGGAACTTTCGCGCCGGAAATGGTCCATGGCCGCGTTCCGGGCCACGGTGAACAGCCAGGCCTTGAATTTTTCCCGTTCGCCGTAGGCGGCAGGGTTGCGCACCAGTTTCAGGAAGACCTCCTGGAAGATGTCGTCGGCGGCCGCGGAGCTGCGGGTGAGGCGCAGCAGGTAGCCGTACAGGGCCGCCTGGTGCCGCGCCATCAGCGCGCCCAGCGCCTCCGCGTCGCCGTTCTTAAAAGCCGAGACGAGTTCGGGGTCGGTAAGTTCTTCGTCCATCATCGGGTCCGCGGCGCTCCCGCCGCTATTCGCAACACTCCTATAATTTCATACGATATATCTCGTGCGCAGGTTAAATATTATTCTATTATTCCTGGTCTTACAATCCCATACCGCTTCCGCGGCGGGCGGGGCCTATGAACTTTACCTCCGGGGGAACCTGTCCGCGGCCGCTTCCGCCTACCTGGCCGCGGCCGAAGCGAGCCCGACCGAGCCCAAGCCGCTGATGAACGCCGCCATGTGCCTTAAAGCCGCCGGCCGGTATCCCGAGGCCGCGGCCGCGCTGGTGCGGGCGCTCTCCCGGGACCCGCACAACGCCGACATTTACTCCGAACTGGGCTGGCTGCGGTTCCACATGGCCGACTACCTGGGCGCCAGTTCCGCCTTCGAGACCGCCATCAGGATACAGGCGCTGCACCCCAGGGCCGAGCTTGGCCTGGCCAGCGTCTACTCCAACCTGGGCGAAAAAGAAAAAACGCTGGAGCACCTGGAGAAGTACCGCAAGCTCAGACCGGATTTCGCCGGGGTGGACTATATCCTGGCCTGGAACTACATGAATTTCAAGATGGTCAGAGAAGCGGAGGCGGCGCTGATCGAAGCGCTGCGCAAGGACCCGTCTTTCACCGAGGCCAGGCTGCCGCTGGCGGGCATTTACGCGCGCCAGGGCAAGTTCAACGAGGCCTGGAACCAGTACTACCGCGTGCTGGACTACGCGCCCGGCCACCCGGTGGCTTCCAAAATGATGAAGGTGCTGGAAGGCAAGCTGACCAAGCAGCCCGAAGAGATCAGGCCCCCTTTCAAGATCACGAAGCCCCTGCAGATGGCCCCGCTGGACGCCGCCTCCAAACTTTCGCCCTCCGTGAAGATCCGCGTCGGGCTGGGCACCACCAGCACCGGCAAGCAGGGCAGGAACAACCTGCTCAAGATAAAGTCCTTCGAGGGCCTTACCGTTACCGGCAAGGCCAGCGGCAAGCTTTTCGCCAGGATCCCGCCCGACGAGGCCTGGACCACGGTCTTCGAGGACGGCAAGGTGACGCTGAAAGGCCCCGACGGCACGGTTTACGGCCGTTTCCAGGGGCCGATCCTGGTGAAGCCCGCCAAGGCCGGCGGCACCGTTATCTTCGACGCCGATTACAGGACCAAGAACCCCTGGTTCCGCGGCGCCGACCGGCAGTACCGCGGCTACATCGAACTTTACCCCATCAAGGGACGCGGGATAGGAGTGGTGAACGTGATCGAGAACGAGCTGTACCTGCTGGGCGTGGTGCCCAGCGAGGTGGCGCCGCAGTGGCCCTACGAGTCGCTGAAGGCGCAGGCCGTGCTGGCGCGCACGCAGGTGCTGATCCGCCGCGCGCGCGGCGGCATCCACAAGGCCGACGGCTACCACCTGTGCGACGGGCAGCACTGCCAGGCCTACAAGGGCAAGTCCATCGAAGCCAACACCACCAACCGCGCCGTGGTGGACACCGAGGGGGAGATCCTCACCTACCACGGCCGCCCGGCCTACACTTTCTACCATTCCAACTGCGGCGGCTGGATCCAGGCCTCCAAGGAAGTGACGGGCTGGGGCGACTCCCCATATCTGGTGACCAAGCCCGACATCAACCCGGACAAGCACGAGGACCCGCTTGACCCCTGGGACTTCCAGCTCTGGATCACCGGCAACCCGCAGGCCAACTGCAACTACCCGGGGCGGGTGCGCTCGGCCGAATTCCGCTGGATGAAGATCATCCGCCAGAAAGACATGACCTTCCGGGTCAACAAGGATTACGCGGTGGGCGAACTGACGGACATCATACCGCTTAAGCGCGCCCCCTCGGGCAACGTCAACGCGCTGAAGCTGGTGGGCAAAAAGAAGTCCGTTATCGTGGACCGGGAGCACCTGATCCGCAACATCCTCGGCTTCAGCTCGCTCAAGAGCACGCTGTTCACCATCGAGGTGAACCGCTTCAAGAACGGCAAGGTGCGCAACTACTGGATCTACGGCGGGGGCTGGGGCCACGCTATCGGTATGTGCCAGAGCGGCGCGGCGGGCCTGGCCGGCAAGTTCGGCAAGAACTACCAGGAGATCATGGAGTTCTACTTCCCCGGCACCGATATCCGCCGGGTAAAATACGTGAGGAAGGCGAAAAAATAATAAGCGCGCCGGGGGTTAAAACGCGCGAGGAAATAGTACAATTAGGGGCGGCTTGAAGTGGCGCGGCCGTTCCGGCCGCCCATAAAATTTAATTCTGATTACCGAAGATGATAAAACGCTACAAGATAAAAGACCGCCAGATAACGCCGGTGGAATCCGAAACCCCCGACATCTGGGTGGTGATCAACCCGTCGGACGACGAGAAAAAATGGCTGGTGGAGAATTTCGCGCTGGACGAGCACAACTTCGCCTCGGCCTTCGACCCCGAGGAGCCCACCCGCCTGGAATTCGAGCCCGACCACCTGGAGCTGATCTTCAAGCGGCCCAAGAACTACTCTTCCAAGGACCATTTTCTTTTTAAGGTCTCCTCGATGGGCCTGTTCCTGTTCAAGGACAAGCTGATCCTCGCGCTCTCGGAGGACATCAACATGTTCTCCGGCAAGTATTTTAAGCAGGTGGGCGGCATCCGCGAAGTGTTCCTTAAGCTGATCTTCAGCTCCATCTTCCATTTCATGGAGCATCTCAAGGTCATCAACATGATCGCCGACGAGCTCGAGAACAAGATCAACTCGGCCATGGAGAACAAGCACCTGCTGAACCTGTTCACGCTGGAAAAAAGCCTGGTGTACTACCTGAACGCGATAAACTCCAACTCCTACGTGATCGACCGCCTGAAGCACAACGCCGCCAAGGCGGAACTATCCGCGCGCAGCGTGGAATACCTCGACGATATCACGATCGAGAACAACCAGTGCATGAAGCAGGCCGAGATCTACTCCAACATCCTGGCCTCGCTGGCCGGGGCGCGCGCCTCCATCGTGGCCAACAACCTCAATATCCTGATGAAGAACCTGAACGCCATAGTGATCGCGGTGGCGGTGCCCAGCTTTTTCGCCGGCGTGGGCGGCATGTCCGAGCTCAACACCATCACCGGGATCAGCAGCGCCAGGGTGTCTTACCCCCTTTTCATGACCGCCATGCTGATCGTAGGAACGCTCACGTTCATCCTTATCAAGCGCCTCGAGAAACATTAACGCCGGGAAGGCCGGCCATTCGCTGCGCCGGCCCCCTGACCCCGCGCTCCCCGACCCTATGCCTAAATTATTCATCGTCTCCCTCGGCTGTCCCAAGAACCTCTCCGACGCCGAGGTCATGGCCGGAGAACTGGCCGCGGCCGGCTGGGAACTTACCGCGGACGAGGCCGGCGCCGACGCGGCGCTGGTGAACACCTGCGCGTTCCTGGGCTCCGCCGTGAAGGAATCCGAGGACGAGATCAAACGCCTGCTCTCCCTTAAAGCCCGCGGCAAGCTTTCCAAGGTTATCGTGACCGGCTGCCTGGTGGAGCGCGAAAAAGAAAAACTGGCCGCCCGCTTTCCCGGCCTGGACGCCCTGGTGGGCATCCACGCGCTGGCCAAGGCGGCCAAGGCCATAGAGGAAGGCAGGAACTACATCCTGCCCGGCGAAGGGCCGCTTTCCTCCCCGCGCCTTAAAACGCGCCTTACCGCCCGGCACAGCGCCTACCTTAAGATCGCCGACGGCTGCGACAACCGCTGCGCCTACTGTCTGATCCCTTCCATCCGCGGGCCTTTCCGGTCCAAGCCGGTGGAGGCCCTGGCGGAAGAAGCGCGGAACCTGGCCGCCAGCGGCGCGGTGGAGATCTCGCTGATAGCCCAGGATACCACCAACTACGGGAAAGACCTCTACGGCCGCCCCCGCCTGGCCTGGCTGCTCAACGAGCTGCTGCTGATCAAGAGCGTGAAATGGTGGCGGCTGATGTACGTCTACCCCGAGCGCCTCACCAGCGAAGTCATCGAGATCATGCGCGCCAACAAGGCCGTGTGCCGCTACGTGGACATGCCGCTGCAGCACGTCTCGGACAGGATCCTGAAGCGGATGAACCGCGCTTCCACCGAGAAGTCCATCAAGACCAAGATCGCCGAGCTGCGGCGCGCCATGCCGGACATCGCCATCCGCACCAACTTCATCGTGGGCTTTCCCGGCGAGACCAACGAGGATTTCAGCCGGCTGCTGGGCTTTGTAAAAAAGGCCCGCCTGGACAGCGTCGGGGTCTTCAAATATTCCAGGGAACCCGGCACCGCCGCCGCGGGTTTCCCCGGCCAGGTGCCGGAGGACGTGAAAGAAGAAAGGGCCCAGGCGCTGATCAGCGCGCAGAGCCGCGTGCTGGACAGCGTTAACGCGGACCTCAAAGGGAAAAAGCTGGAAGTCCTGATGGACTCCCCGCTGTTCGGACGCTCGCACCGCGAGGCCCCCGAAATAGACGGGCGCGTGGAAGTGGAACAGGTGAAAGGCGGCAGGCCGCTCAAGGCCGGGGATTTGGTGAAGGTCCGGATAACCGGCGCCACGGGCTATCTGCGCCGCGCGGTAGTGCTCGACTGAGCGACAGGCCCGCCCTGTAAAAGAGAGCGCCCGGCTTTAAAACCGGGCGCTTTCTTTTATCCGCGGCGGGCTTAGTACAACCCTTTCTCCCTTAGCTCGTCGTCGTCCATCCCGAAGTGGTGGGCGATCTCGTGCATCACGGTATGGCGGATCCTGTCCGCCACCGCGGCCTCATCCCCGTCCGCGGCCTCGATATTGTCCTTAAAAAGCGTGATCTTGTCCGGCAGGGCGCCGCTGTAGGAAGTCCCGCGCTCGGACAGCGGCACGCCCTCGTAAAGCCCCAGCAGGCCGCTCCCGAACCTGGAGACCTGGGCCTTCGTCGGCGCGGCTTTAACGGTGACGATCACGTTGTCCAGCCGCGCGCGGAATTCCCGCGGCAGGCGCCGGATGGCCTTGGCGGCCAGTTTTTCGAAGTCGGAGATATCCACGGTTATTTGGAGATGAAGTAAATGCCGCCGGAAAGCAGCACGGTGCCGATAAGCTTGTTCACGCTGAAGCTTTCGCCCAGGAACAGCAGCGCCAGCACGAAAGTGACGGCCGGGTAGGTGGAGCTCAGCGGGACTATCTTCATGGCCTCGCCGCCGGACAGCGCCTTAAGGTAGAAGAAGACCCCGGCCATGGAAACGATAACGCTGGACACCACGAATAAAGGCCCCAGTTTGTCGGAGCCTAACAGGGCCTGCTTGGTCTGCGGGTATTTCCACAGCAGCATCGGGGTAAAGATCAGGATGGTAAAGAGCGTGCGCACGTAAAAAGCGCCGGTCGGGTCCATGTGCCGCAGGCAGGCTTTATCGAAGAAAGCCCCCAGCCCCCAGCCGAGGATCGCGAGAAGGAGAAAAACCGCGGTCGAGAGTTCCATTACGGGGGAGGCATCTGCCCGGGCAGGGCGGCCTCGGTGTAGGGCTTCTTAAGGTAGCCGCCTATGGATTCCGAAAAGCCCCACTCGTCCTTGTAGGTTTTTGCTTCCCTGTAGCATTCCAGCGCCTTGGCGCGTTGCCCCTTGAGGTCGTACACGTTGCCGAGCCGCACTATGGCCCACACGCCCCAGCGCGCCGGGTGGGCGGCCGGGTCGTCCTTCAGCGTGGCCGCGGCCTTGGCGAAATACTCGGCGGCCAGGTCGTAATTTTTTTCCACCAGGTAGGTGGTGCCTATGGCGGTAAGCACGCGCGGCAGGTAGCGCTTGCGGTAGGCGGGCTTACCCTCGTTGACGGCCTTCAGGTAGTCCAGGGACTCTTTGCGGGAGGCCTCGTACTGCTTATCCTCGAACAGGGAAACGATATCCACGAACTGCATCTGGGGGTGGCCCGGGTACGCGGCCAGCAATTCCTTGGACCACTTCACCGCCAGCGCCGGGTTTTCATACCGGCTGCCGGTGGTGGTGTAGATCTCGATCAGCAGCAGCTTGGCCGCCAGCGCGTTGAAATAGCCTTTCTCCCTGCAGACGTTCAGGAGTTCTATCCCTTTCCTCGCGTCGCCGGGCATGACCAGCTTGGCCAGGATCTTGACCACCCCGGTAAGCGTACCGGAATAATATTCGTACATCCCCAGGCCCAGGTAGGCGTCGTAAAGCTGCGGGTCTATCTTAAGCGACTGGTGCATGTAGGAAAGGGCTTTCCTGCCGTCGAAGTAGGCTTTGATCCAGCGGTGCTGCAGCACGGCCAGGCGCGCGCGCAGGCCGTACATGCCGCCCATGCACATATAGGCGTTGGCGTCGCCGGGATGCTTCGCCAGCCAGGCCTTGCCCACGGCTATCGCCTTATCGGTAAGGACGCCGTACTCCTTGTCCAGCTTAGGGTCGGACTCGTCCTCCAGGTACTCGAGCGTGGCCCACTTGGTCATAGCGAGGCCGAAATGGGGAAAAGGATGGTCGGGGTATTTGGAGAGGGCGAACTCGAACTCTTTCTGGGCCTCGCCCAGGTCCACCGCGTAGATGGCGTCGATCCCTCTCTTGGAGATCAGGCGCAGTTCTTCGGGCAGGGGCTCGGACTTGGGGACGGCGGCCCAGGCGGCCTGGCCGCAGCAGGCGGCTAACAGCAGGAGAGCAAGGAATTTTTTCATAAATTTATTTTATCGGTCCCCATATACTTGCGCAGGGCTTCCGGCACTATCACGGAACCGTCCTCCTGCTGGAAATTCTCCAGAATCGCGGCGAAGGTGCGCCCGACGGCCAGGCCCGAGCCGTTCAGCGTGTGCACGAAGTCTATTTTCTTGCCGTCCGCGCGCTTGAAGCGGGTGTTCATGCGGCGGGCCTGGAAATCCCCGCAGTTGGAACACGAGGAGATCTCCCGGAACACGCCCTCGCTCGGCATCCACACTTCCAGGTCGTAGGTCTTGGCGGAGGAAAAGCCCATGTCGCCGGTGCAGAGCTCCAGCACGCGGTACGGGATCCCGAGAATTTTAAGGATGCCTTCGGCGTCGGCGCGCAGCTTCTCCAGCGCGGCCATGGAATTTTCGGGCTTCTCAAGCCAGACCAGTTCCACCTTGTTGAACTGGTGGTTGCGGATCAGGCCGCGGGTGTCCTTGCCGTAGGAGCCGGCCTCCTGGCGGAAGCACGGCGTGTAGGCGGTGAATTTTTTCGGCAGGTCGTCCTCTTTCAGCGTGTCCCCGCGGAACATGTTGGTGAGCGGAACCTCGGCGGTGGGGATCAGGTACATCGGCGGCGCGGAAGCCACCTTGTACAGGTCTTCTTCGAACTTGGGCAGCTGGCCGGTGCCGGTCATGGTCTCGGCGGTCACCAGCAGCGGCGGGAAGATCTCGGTGTAGCCGTTGGCGATGGTGTGGGTATCCAGCATCAGCTGGATAAGGGAGCGCTCGAGGCGCGCGCCCTGGCCCTTAAGGAGGGCGAAGCGCGAACCGGAAAGTTTGGTGGCGGTCTCGAAATCCAGGATACCGAGTTTTTCCCCGATAGCGTGGTGGTCCAGCGGCTTAAAGGCGAAGGTGCGGCGGCCGGAGACGTCCTCGAAGACCACCTTGTTGTCCTTGGGGCCCCCGCCTTTGCAGACGCTCGCGTCGGGCAGGTTGGGCACGCTCAGCAGCAGGGTATTCAGCTCGGCTTCCATGGCGGCGAGGTTTTCCTCGCGGGCCTTCACGGCTTCCTTGGCGGCGTTGGCCTCGGCCATGGCCGCCTGCGCGGCGGCCTCGTCCTTGGCGGCCTTGGCGATCTGGATCTTTTTGGAAACTTCGTTGCGCCTGGAGCGCAGCTCCTCTATTTCGGCGAGCGCGGCGCGGTAGGCGGCGTCCTTCCCGAGGATGGCCTCCAGCACGGGCAGGTAGCCGCCGCTGCGTTCGGCCATGGCCGCCTTGGCCTTTTCGGGATTAGCGCGGACAAGTTTTAGGTCGAGCATGGAGCGGCCTCCTACGGCAGTATGTTCAAAGCGGATTCGCGGACCAGGCCGGAGGCCTGATCCCCCTGGCGCGGGCAGAGCATGACCTCGAGCTTGATGGCGACGGGGAGGAAGCCGGTACCGCGGAGCTTCTTCAGCTGTTCCCGCAGTTCGAAGCGCAGGATCCTGGCCGTCCGCTCGGCGCCGGGATTTATGCTGGAAACGCGCACCTCTTCCACGTGGAACGGCACGCCCCAGAAAGCCTTTTCGGGCGCGTCGCCTTTCTTCAGCAGCTGCAGCCGCACCGAGTAGTTCAGCACCAGGCCCTCCACCGGTTTGGCGGAGGGGTTCTTCAGCGTGACGAGGGCGCGCAGGTTGTCGGAAAATTTAGTATCCGGGGAGGCTTTAAGCTCGGAGACCGGCACGAACGGGGACCGGTTCTTGCCCTGCAGCCGGGAGATCTCCCAGTCCACTTTCACGATCTCGGTCTGCGCGGCGGCGGGCCGGCACAACACGAGGCCAAGAACCAGAACGGCGGCGGAAGAAAGCAGCGCTTTGTATGTTTTCATGATTTATTTTCCTTCGGCGTCAGCGTCATGGGCGGCGATCAGGGCCCGCTCCATATTGTCGGGGATCAAAGCTATCACTTCTATGCGCGTCACCGTGCCGTCGCACTTCAGGTCCAGGACCACGGTGACCAGGCTGTGCCGCCCGGTAGGCTCCGTGGCCGTCCAGAGCGCCTCCAGCAGGAAGCGGACCTCGCCCTGCACGCATTTCGGGGCGGAGGGCAGGAAACCGCGCTTCAGGGTGTTGGAAAGCGAGCCCAGCAGCGAATTCAGGATGACGTTGCCCAGCTCGGACAGCAGCAGCTCCTGCGCCTGGTTGAGGCTGGGCAGTTTGGAAAAAGAAAAACCGAGAAAGCCCCTGGAGATAACCTCTATATCCTCCGGCCGGAAGACCACCATGGAGGTGAACGGGTATTCGCCTTTTATCTCGAAGTAGGCCGCGGCGCCGGTGCCGCGCGGGCCGCTGGAATGCTCGCTGATGGCCTCTTCCATGCTGCGCCAGGTGACCCGCGCGTCGGCCACGCTCCATTCGCCGGCGGAAATGCGCGAGAGCTTGGCCACGCATTTTCCGAGGCTTTCCACGGCTATACGCTCGAGTATTTGACCGGCTTTGGTGTCCATCGTTCGTTGCAGGGTCAGCTGGCCGGGGCCAGGTCCTTCATCAGCGCTTTGAAGTCGTCGAAAGAAAAAGGCTTGCGCAGGATGGCGTTAACGCCTTTATCCGCCAGCCGCCTGTCGATCTCGTCCTGTTCCACCGCCGTTATCACCACTACCCTCGCGGCGGGATCGATAGCGCGCAGCTCCTCCAGGATCTCCACGCCCGATTTGCCGGGCAGGATCAGGTCCAGAAAGACGACCTCGGGTTTGAATTCCTTAAAACACCGCACGGCTTCCGCGCCGTCCTCGGCCTCGGCCACCACTTCATGCCCCAGCTTGTTAAGCAGCGATTTTATAGTATATCGCGTCAGGGCGTTGTCTTCAACCAGCAATATCTTCATGTCTCCCCCTCTCCGCACCGTTACAGCGCGCCGGGGAAAACCCCCGTTCGTCCGGCGCGCCGCGTCTTTACCGCCTTAAACCTAGCAGCAGGCGCACTCGCACTCGTTCCTGGGCACGCCGGCGGCCTTTTTCCTGAGCATCCCGGCCGCGTTGGTCTTTTCCCACTCGAAACCGCTGCGGCCGAAGTGGCCGTAAGAGGCGGTCTTCCTGAAGACAGGCGCGCGCAGCTTCAGCAGTTTTATGATGCCGCGGGGCGTCAGGTCGAAGCTGGCGCGGACGATCTTGGACAGCTTCTCGTCGGCGATAGTGCCGGTGCCGTGGGTATCCACATAGAGGCCCACGGGCTCGGCCACGCCTATGGCGTAAGCCAGCTGCACGGTGCATTCGCGGGCCAGCTTGGAGGCCACGATGTTCTTGGCGATATAGCGGGCCATATAGGCCGCGGAGCGGTCCACCTTGGTGGAATCCTTGCCGGAGAACGCGCCGCCGCCGTGCGGGGCCACGCCGCCGTAAGTGTCCACGATGATCTTGCGGCCGGTCACGCCGGTGTCGGACTGCGGGCCGCCCACCACGAACTTGCCGGTGGGGTTGACGTAGATCTTGGTGTTCTTGTCCACCAGCTTCCTGTCGATGACGGGCGTGATCACGGCGTCGATGATCTCTTTGCGGGACTTCTCGGTTATCTGGTGGCCGCTCTTGTCCAGGATCTCCTCGGTGTGCTGGGAAGAGAGCACGATGGTCTCTATGCGCACGGGCTTGCCGTCGTGGTATTCCACGGTGACCTGGCTCTTGCCGTCGGGGCCGAGGTAGGGGAGGATGTTCTTCTTGCGCACTTCGGCCAGGCGCATGGAGAGACGCTGCGCGAGCTGCAGCGGCAGCGGCATCAGCTCGGGGGTCTCGTCGGAGGCGTAGCCCACCATCAGGCCCTGGTCGCCGGCGCCGCCGGTGTCCACGCCCTGGGAAATATCGGGGGACTGGCGGCCGATCACGTTGATGACCGCGCAGGTCTCGTAGTTGAAACCGTATTTGGTGTGGGTGTAGCCAATATCTTTTATGACGTTGCGGACGAGCGTGTCCACGTCCACGTAGGTCTTGGTGGTTATTTCGCCGCCCACCACCACCATGCCGCGGGTAATGAAGGTTTCGCAGGCGACGCGGCCGGCGGGATCTTTCCGCATGATCTCGTCGAGCACCGCGTCCGAGATCTGGTCGCAAACTTTGTCGGGGTGCCCTTCGGTCACCGACTCCGAGCTGACATATCTTTTACCTTTGAAGTTCATTATCCTTGTCCTCCTGATTTTTTAAACCCGTTCTCTGACCTAAATTATACAAAGTTCCGCTCTTTCCGCCCGGGGCCTATTTGGGCTCCACGAACTTGAAGGCCAGGTCCAGCAGCTTCTTCGTGCTTTCCTGGCTGTCCGTTTCGGCGTAGGTGCGCAGCAGCGGCTCGGTGCCGGACGGGCGCATCAGCACCCACCAGTCGTTATCCAGGATTATCTTAAGCCCGTCGATAGTGTTGGTCTCGGTGATCTTGTGGCCGAGCAGCAGCTTGGGCAGTTTCTTCTTGATCTTCACCGCGAAGGAGTGCTTGTTGGGAATGGCCTTCTCCAGATTGAAGTCCCGGCGGGTGAAGAAGGACTTGCCGTACTTCTTCTCGATCTCCGCGTACAGCGCGGACACGGACTTGCCGGTCTTCGCCACCAGCTCCGTCACGAACAGCGCGGTCAGCGCGCCGTCGCGCTCGGGCAGGTTGCCCTTCCAGGCGTAGCCGCCCGACTCCTCCACGCCGAAAGTCACGTCCTCGGAGAGCATCTTCTCGGCTATGTACTTGAAGCCGACCGGGACCTCGTCGAAAGCCAGGTTGGCCGCGCGGGCTATCCGCTTGGTCAGGTAGCCCATCGAGACGGCCTGGACGATCTTGCCTTTGAACTGGCCCTTGGAAAGCAGGTATTCCAGCATCAGCGGGGCGGTCTGGCAGGGGGTCATATACTGCCCCTTGTCGGAAACCAGCGCGAAGCGGTCCGCGTCGCCGTCCAGCGCCACGCCGAACAGCGCCTTGCGCTTCTTCACCTCGGCCACCAGCTCGGCCAGGTTCTTCTCCACCGGCTCGGGGGCCATGCCGCCGAACAGCGGGTCGTGGCGGTCGCGCAGTTTTACTACGTTCTTAGAGTTGAACAGTTCGGCGGCGGTCTCGGCGCCCACGCCGTACATGAAGTCCACCACCACCGGCCCGGAGAGCTTGGCCAGCGTTTTGGCTGCGGGGACCTTGGAATTGAGATATTCCACGTAGGCCGGCCGGAAATCCTTCATCTTGAGCGGCTCGCCGGCAGGTTTCATCGGCACGGCCTTCGCCACGTAATTCTCGATCTCGGCGGTAACGGAAGGAGGCGCCGAGCGGCCGTTCTGCTTCACTTTTATGCCGTTGTAGTTATGCTTGTTGTGGCTGGCGGTAATTATGACGCCGAGGCCGAAGCCCTTGGTGGTGAGCAGGCTGATCGCGGGGGTGGCGACCGGGGTGGAGCTGAGCGTGACCTCCAGGCCGTTGGCGGCCAGCACCTCGGCCACGGTTTTGGCGAAGAGGTCCGACATGAAGCGGCGGTCGTACCCCACGGCCACGGAAGGCTTATCCGTGCGCATGTACTTGTAAGCTATGTAGTCGGCCATGCCCTGGGCCGTTTTGCGGACCACGTCGAAAGTAAAGTCGCGGGCTATCACGCCGCGGAAACCGTCGGTACCGAAAGAAATATGGTTTGCCTGGTGAGAACTCATTTATGCCTCTCTTTAGAAAACAACTGCCGGCCGGTGGCGGCGCCGCCGCCGTACGCCCCGGACTCATATAATAATAAAATAATAAGCCGGACTCAAATGCCCAGGCCGGAAACGAGCGAGGAAAGGGAGCGTTCTATCCCCAGGCGGAGGCCCGCGGCAGGGTCTTTCGAGGGCAGGGACTCTATCACGCCCGCCACCCCCAGGCCGGCCAGCCTGGCTTTCCCTTTTATAAGGGACCGCCCGCAGACCACGATGACGGGCTTGCCCAGGCGGGCCGCCGCGGCAATGGCCGCCCCGGGGGCCTTGCCGTAAAAGGTCTGGCTGTCGAAACAGCCTTCCCCGGTGATCAGCAGGTCCGAGGCGCGGAGTTTAGCCTCGAAACCGGCCTTTTCCAGCACGAAAGCCGAACCGTCCAGCAGTTCCGCCCCGAAAAAAGCCGCCAGCCCTGCCCCGAGGCCGCCGGCGGCCGCGCCGCCTTTAAGCCGGCAGATATCCCGCCCCAGGTCTTTTTTCACAACCCGGGCGTAATTCCGGAGCGCGCCCTCCATGAACTTAACCTCGGCCGCGCCGGCCCCTTTCTGCGGGCCGTAAACCCTGGCGGAGCCCAGCCGGCCGCAGAGCCGGTTGCTCACGTCGGCCAGCGCCTCGACTTTAAGTCCCCTAAGCGCTTTCCCGGCCTTGCCGGGCGCGATGGCGGCCAGGGAGGCCAGGCCGGCGGCGCCAGGCCCGGCGGGGCGCCCCTTATGGTCCAGCAGCGTGAAACCGAAACCCTGCGCGCAGCCGGCGCCGCCGTCGTTGGAGGCGCTGCCTCCCAAGCCGGCGATGATCTCCCGCGCGCCGTGCTTTACCGCGGCGGCCATCAGCTGCCCCACGCCGCGCGTGGAGGCTTTCAGCGGGCGCAGCTCGCTTTGCTTCAGCAGCCTTAAGCCCGCGGCCTCGGCCATTTCGATCACGGCGGTACGCCCGGCCAGCAGCCAGCGGGCGCTGACCGGCTTTCCCAGCGGCCCCTCCACCCTGGCCCTCATTATTTCCCCCCCCAGCGCCGGGCGCAGCGCGTCCAGCAGGCCGTCGCCGCCGTCGGCGATAGGGAGCACCTCCGCGGACGCCCCGGGACAGGCCTTTCTGACCGCCCGGGCCGCGGCCGCGCCGGCTTCGGCCGCGGTGAGCGTGCCCTTGAAGGCGTTGGGGGCTATCAAAATTCTCATTCCTAAATGATAGAATAAAGAGGGAGCGAGAAGCGAGAATGGAAATAAAAAAACCGAGCATTGTCTATCGCCACGGCAGCGGCCTCTACGTCAACCTGACCAACCGCTGCCCCACCGCCTGCGCTTTCTGCGTCAAAAAGCCCTGGGCGATGAACTACCACGGCAACAACCTTAACCTCGCCGGCAAGGAACCCTCCGCCGCGGAAGTGATCTCGCTGGCCGCCGCCGCCTGGGCCGCGGAACCCTTCTCCGAACTTGTTTTCTGCGGCTACGGCGAGCCCACCATGCGCCTGGACGTCCTGCTCGCCGCCGCCCGCCTCATAAGGGAAGGCAAGGCCGCCCCCGTCCCGGCGGGCCTGCGCATCCGCCTGAACACCAACGGGCTGGCCAACGCCGTCTGGGGCCGCAGCGTGGTGCCCGAGCTGAAAGGGCTCGTGGACGCGGTGCACGTGAGCCTCAACTCCGCCGACCCGGAACAATGGGCCGCCCTGATGCGCCCTATGGAACCGTGGGCCGCCGACGGGTTCGAAAAAGTAAAGGAATTCATCGGCGAAGCCGCGCGGACCCTGCCGGAAACCTTCGCCACCGTGGTGGAAGGCAACGGCGTGGACCTGGAAAAATTCAAGGCCCTGGCCGCCGCCCTGGGCGCCCGGCCCCGCGTGCGCGGCCGCCTGGACGACGAGGAGAAACAGTGATAGAACGGAAATCCTGGCTGCTGGCCCTGGCCTTCGCCGCTTTCGTGCTGATCAGCGTGCCCAGCGTGCTGTTCAACAACGCCATCAACAAATATTTCAGGTTCGTGGGGCACTGGAACGTGGCCGCGCTGAAGCCCAGCCGGACCGGCATCCTCCCGCCCGCGCACCAGCGCGCCGACAGGGAGCAGGAGGCGCCGCAGCCCGAACTGCGCTTCGTGAAGTTTTCCGTAAAGATCGCCGGGGCGAAAGAGGTGAAGATAGCCGGGGATTTCAACAAGTGGAACCCCGATTCCCTCCCGCTGACCAGGAAGGACAAGACCCATTGGGAGGCCATCCTGCCGCTTCCGCCGGGCAGGTACCGCTACCTGTGCCGCATCGACGGCCAGGACGTGCTGGACCCGCTCAACCCGGACACGGAAACCGAAGCCGGGAGAAAGGTTTCGATCCTCACTGTAAAATAAGGGGGGCACCATGCCCAAATTCCGCGCCGCCGCTTTCCTTTTCCTCGCACTGCCGGCCTGCCTGGCCGCCCAGCAGGCCGCCCTCTGGATCCCCTCCGACGCGCAGGGCGCGTCCGAGATAGTCTCTATTCTCGAGAAGAACAAGGACCTGCGCCTCACCGCGGCCTTCCCGGTGCTGCCGCGCGGGCTCGAAGACCGCATAAAGACGCTGGAGAAGGAAGGCCGCCTGGAACTGGCGCTGCGCCCGGCGGGCGACCCGCCGCTCCCGCTGCTCTACAGCCCCGCTTCCGCGGGGGTTAACTGGGCGGGCAAACCCTCGACCTCGACGCTGTCCGACGATCCCTATTTCCTCGGGCTGCGGCTCGGCCTGGCGAAGGAAGCCGCCCTCAAGAACCTCAAGCTTTCCCCCGCCGGCCTCGTAAACCCCCCGGGCGGGCTGTCCGCCGATTATTTCCCGCTGGCGAAAGCCCTGGGGCTGAAATGGCTGGCCTGCGGCCCGCTGGCCTCCACCGCCGCGGCGGTCTTCGAATCCAGCGGCGTCTACGCCGCGCCTTTCGTGAAATTCTCCACGGCCGCGCCCCCGTCCGCGGGCCTGTCTTTCGTGGTTTTCGACGAGACCGCGGAAACGGACCCGGCGGCGCTGCGCGCCCTGCTGGCGGCCGACCTGGCTTCCGCCGTGCCGCAGCGGCGGCTGACCGTTTCCGAAGCCCTGAAGCTGGCCGTCTCCACGCAGGCGGCGCCGGCGGAAATAGCCGCCCTGGCCGCGCCCTGGAGCGGCGACTACTCGGCCTGGGCCTCCGCGCCCGCCCAGGCGGGGGCGCTGGCCGCCCTGGCGAAGACCCGGGCGGACCTGATGCTTTACCTCAATTCCTTCCAGGGCAATTACAAGCCCGCCGCGCCGGCTTTCGAAAGTTATTTCTCCGCCGAGGAAGGCGGCAAGCTGCTGGCGCTGGCCCCGGCGGGCACCGACGCCGCGAGCGAGACGGAAATAGACATCCTGAACGCGCTGGGCAACGCCTACCGCATCATGCAGCGGCCCCCGCCGCCCTGGCTGTTCTCGTCGCTGGCGGACGCGGCCTCCGCGCCCGAAACGGAGGAAAAGCTGCTGGTAGCGGCGAACGATAACGGTTTCGAAATAACCAACATCCCGCGGCGCCCGGAGGTCCCCGGGACGACCCCGCAGCTCCCCAAAAGCGCGGACCCGTACAAGATCTGGAAACTTGCTTCGATGAAAGTGGAGACCGGCCCCGGGGACATCACCTTCAGGTTTACCCCCCAGGCCCTGGACAACTCGCTCCGGCTGGTCTCGGGGTTCAGCCACATAAGGATAGACCTCTACATCGACATCAACCACCGGCCCCGCGCCGGCATGACCAGGCCGCTGGACGGCAGGCCGCTCCGGCTTTTCCCGGACAACGCCTGGGAATACGCGTTGGAGATAAACCCCGCCAGGGCCGTGCTTTACGCCGTAACCCCCCAGGGGCCGGTCACGGCCGGGACTTTCCTGCCGAAAGCGGAAGGCGGGGCCGTCACGGTGCGCGTGCCCCGAGAAGCGCTTAAAGGCAACCCGCTGCTGTGGGGCTACGCCGCGCTGCTGCTCGCGCCTAAAGACGCGAAGGAGCTCATGATAACCGACTATATAGCGTCCGACATCTCGAACGGCTACATTTACGCCGTCCGGCCGGGCAGGAAATAAGGGTTAAGGAGGGCGGCATGGCCGACAGGGACACGATAGTTTCTTTCACGAATTCATTCCTGGACTCCGGGAACATAAAGGACGCATCGCAGAACGGCCTGCAGTGCGAAGGCCGCGCCCCGGTGAAGAAGATAGCCTTCGGCGTTTCCGCGTCGCTGGAATGCATCAGGCGCGCGGCCGACGGCGGCGCCGACATGCTGATCGTCCACCACGGCCTGCTCTGGGGGAAGCCCGTAACCTTCGCCGGCCCCTTCAAGCGCAAGCTGGAAGCCCTTTTCGCCAGCGGCATGTCCCTGTGCGCCTGGCACCTGCCGCTAGACAAGAACCCGGCCGTGGGCAATAATTCCACCCTGCTCCGGATGCTGGGCGCGGGGAAACTCAAGCCTTTCGGCTCCTACGAAGGAGAAACCATCGGTTTCAGCGGCACGTTCCCGAAGCCCCTCGCGATGGGCGCCGTGGCCGCGGCGCTGGCCCTGAAACTCGACGCGGAGCCGCTGTGCTTCAGGTTCGGAACGGAAAAGATACGCACGGTGGGCGTGGTCAGCGGCGGCGCGGCCGGGATGTTCGGGCAGGCCGTGACGGCCGGCCTGGACCTGTACGTCACCGGCGAGGTTTCCGAACAGACACAGGAATACGCCCGGGAAACCCGCTCCAATTTCATAGCGGCGGGCCATTACAACACGGAAAAGCCCGGCGTGACCGCGCTGGCGGCCGCGCTCGAAAAGAAGTTCAAAGTAAAGACCGAATTCATAGACATCCCGAACCCCGCCTGAGCGGGCCGGGCTGCGCAGGAGGAACATGGAAACGCGCACCATCGCCATCATGCTGACGGACATAAAGGGCTTCACGTCCAAGACCGCCGGCTTTTCCAGGGCCGAGACCCAGGAGATGCTCGCCAAGCACCGCGAACTGGTGCTGCCCGTCATCCTCAAATTCGGCGGCCGCCTGGTCAAGACCATCGGCGACGCTTTCCTGGTGGCCTTCAACAGCCCCACCGACGCCGTGATCTGCGGCGTGGAGATCCAGCAGGTGCTGAAGGCCCACAACGCCGACAAGAACCACGAGGAGAAGATCGAGATCCGCATCGCGATCAACTCCGGCGAGGTGGCCATCCACGACGACGGCGACATCTACGGCGACGCGGTCAACATCACCTCCCGCCTGGAGAGCATCGCCGAGGCCGGCGAGGTCTTCTTCACCGAGGCCGTCTACCTGGCGATGAATAAGAAGGAAGTGCCCTCGAGCGAGATCGGCTACCGCCAGTTCAAGGGCATCCCCGAGAAGATAAAGGTTTTCCGCGTGCTCAGGGAAGTGCCCGTAGGCGGGCAGCCGCGGGAGCAGGCTCCCTCCGCCGCTCTACCCGCCGCCCCGGCGGCGGAGGCGCCCGCCGCGCCGCCGGCCAAAGGCGCGCCCGCCGGGTTCTTTCCCAGGGCCGTCTCGCTTTTCATCGACGTCTTTATCTTCGCGGTGATCGAGCACCTGCTGTTCAGGGGGCGCGTCTCGGGGCTTCCGTTCGCTATCCTGTTCTGGGCCGTCTACCAGGCCGTGTTCATTAAAAAGAAAGGGGCCACCCCGGGCATGCTGATCATGAAGCTCCGGCTGATAGACCTCTCCACCGGGCTCGCGCCGAAACGGGCGTTCTGGCGCGGCGTCCTCGGCGTGCTTTCGGCCCTCCCCGCGGGGTTAGGCTATATTTGGGCTGTTTGGGAGAAGGACCACCGCACCTGGCACGACCTGCTGACCGACACCCAGGTGGTTCAGGGCTGAGCCCTGTATTCGACGCGCGGAATGACCAGCACCACGCAGGACAGCGCCAGCACGGCGGCGGCGTTGAAAGCCAGGCAGAAACCCACGGAAAATCTATCGGCCAGGAAACCGTTCGTCATGAAGGCGAGCGGCATCACGGCATAGGCCAGCGTGGTCAGCACCGAGAAGAACCGGCCTTTCATGGCGTCGGGCACGGTGGCCTGGAACAGCGTGATGGCGATGGTGTTGCCGCCCCCCAGCGCCGCGCCCGCGGCGAACAGCAGCGCGCAGGCCGCGTACTTGTTGGCCGTGAAATACAGCCCGCCGAAAGACAGCCCCACCAGCAGCAGCGAGGCGAACAGCCACCCGTAAATGCTCCCGTAAGACTTCTTAAAACTCAGCCCCACCGCCAGCGACGCCGAGCCCAGCGCGAAGAAGGCCTCGAAGACGGCCAGCCAGGTGACGGATTCCCTCAGCGTGAACTTCACGATCATCGGGATCAGGATCAGGATCGGAGACACGAAGAAGTTGAACGTAGCGAAGGACAGGATCAGGGCCAGGATGGGCTTGTTCCCGAAAGTATAAGCCAGCCCCTCCCTGAATTCCGAGATGAAAGAACTGTCCACGCGGCCTTCGGGCTCCAGCCCGGTCTTTATCCCCCACACCGCGGCGAAAGACGCCATGTAGCCGGCGGCGTTGAACAGGAAAGCCCCCGCTACGCCTACGGCCGCCATCAGCACGCTGCCCAGCGCCGAGCCGATAACGTTGGACAGCTGCAGCACGGAGGAATCCGTGGCCACGGCCTGCGGCATTTTTTCGGGCGAGGTTAGCCGGAAGATGGAGGCGGCTACGGCGGACTCGAACAGCGGCCCGAAGCCGGAGATCAAAAAACAGATGGCGTAGAGCCAGTACAGGCTCAGGCGGCCGCTCCAGAGCAGCACGGCCAGCGCCAGCACCAGGGCGGCGCGGGCGGCGTCGGCGGCCAGCATCACGCGCCTCTTATTGGAGCGGTCGGACAGCGTGCCCAGCAGCGGCCCGAACACCACCACCGGCAGCACGTTCACCGCCATGATCAGCCCCAGGTGCAGCTTGGAGTTGGCGCCGGCCTCGGTGAGCACCCACCAGGCTACGGCGATGGAAAAGAACTTGTCCCCCACGGCGGAAACCACGCGCCCGGCGAAAAGCCTGCGGAAATCGGCGAACAGGGCCAGCGGGTGCGCCTTGACTTCCGCGATCACTTCGCGCATTTAGCCCCCTTCGCGGCGCAGATCTTTTCCAGCCCGGCCACGAAATTCATAACGTCCCCGTTCACGGAATTAACGCCGCCGGCCTTATGAAAGCGGACATAGCGCCGCATTTCTTTTTTCACGGTCGAAAGGGGCAGTTCGCCGGCCAGCAGCGGCGCCACGAGGTTCAGGCTGTCGGCGGGCCGCAGGTAGCGATATTCCCGTTCGGCCAGCCAGGCCGCCGGCACGGCCGAGCGGCGCACCACAGCGGCCACGGAATAGTCCCAGTAGATCACCGCCCAGTCCTTGTGCGGCAGGTACATCAGGTAGGCCGGGCGCCAGAACATGGTGGTTTTGCCGTTGAGCAGCTTCTGCTTCACCGGGATCTTTGGCTCGTCCAGGGTGATCAGCATCAGGTCCAGTTTATACTTGTTTATCAGGTTCTGCCAGCCGCGGGAGCCGCTGCGCGCTTCTACGGTCTCTACGATACGGTCGTGGAAGAGATAGCGCCCGTCGATAAAAACCTTATAGTCCGGGCCCAGTTCCCAGCCCAGCCAGCCGCCCCAGCCCCACGGGTTAAAAAGCCTCAGGCCGGAAAGCACGGGCCCGGAGTTTTTCAGGAAGGCGGCCAGCCCGTCGGAGCCCCACTTGAACTGCGTGGCCTTGCCGGTGTACTGGGTCCAGATAAAATTATTGTAGAACCAGAAGTTCAGGAACAGCCAGAGCGCCGCGCCGGCCAGCAATAAAGCCCGCTTCAGTTTCGAGACGGGAAACTCCCCCCAGGGCAGCGACAGCGTGAAAGCCAGCCCGACGATGATGAAGAAGGGGATATGGCGCGCGTGGTTGGCCGAGGCCCAGAGGAAATAGAGAAGGCAGGCGAAGTGGGTGTAGACGGGGCGCTTCCTGCGCAGCACGAAGAAAGCGAAGGCGCCCATCACGAACAGCAGCGCCAGGATGTACGGCCACTGGTAGGCGTTGGTCAGGTCGAAGGTGGTCCATTCCTGAATGTATTCCTGCAGGGTGTCCATGTACTTCTGGTGGTTGGCCATCACCGAGTAGATCTTCCAGCCGTAGGGGTTCACGAGGCTGGCGGCCAGGCCCAGGAAGAAGAACCTGAGGTACTCCAGGCTTTTTACCGGCCGCGCGAACGGCGCCTTCCCGTAGACGTACGGCAGCTCCTCCTCGAAGAATTCCCCGGCGGCGTAAAGACCGATCAGCGCCAGGCCGTACAGGTAGCCCGCGTGGATATTGGTCCACAGGACGAAGAAGGCGAAGAACGCGGCCTTGAATTTATTCCCTGCGGGGATGGCGCCGAGGCGGCTCTTCTCCAGCGCGTACAGCGTCAGCACGAAGAACAGCAGCGTAAAATTTTCGGGGCGCAGGTCGCTGTTGGTTATGATGCCGGCTGCGAAGAAAGGCAGCACCAGCCACGCCAGCGCGCGGCGGCCGTAAAGCACTATCAGGGAGCGGAACGCCAGCAGCGTGAGGACCAGCAGGCCGGCCTTGAAAAAGAGCAGCGCCCTGAACCCGCCGGCTTTGTAGAGGAGGTAATATAAAACCTGGGGCAGCCATTCGAAATCCACCCATTCCCTGCCGGCCATGGGCCAGGACAGGAAATCCGTCCGCGGCGGGCCGAAATGGGCCAGCGTATAGCGGCCGGCCGAAAGGTGCCAGAAGATATCGGGGTTTATGATCGGCAGGAAAAAAACCGAGCAGGCGAAAGCGAAAGCGCCCCAGCCCAGTATGTTGTAGATCCTTTCGCGGTCCGGCATGTTCTTAATTCTATAATATCGGCGCGGACGTTTTTTAATATAATTATCCTGTAAGCCCCTCACGCCCAAAACCGGACAAGGAGATAAAATGCAGAGAACTCAGGCCATGACCAGCGTTCAGCCGGACTGGGAGAATTTCTATCCCCGCCCCATCTCCGAAAAGATCCCCTTCTTCTCCTCCGGCGACGGCCGTCTTTACGACTGCCTCTTCGCCCAGCAGCTGAACCCGGACCTGCTGACCGGCCTGTTCCGGACCGCCGACAAACTGCGCAAGGTCACGCAGACGAAGGACGGCGCCGACCACGTGGCCGGCCTGCTCTCCCATAAAAGGGCCATGCTCTACTTCGTACAGCCTTCCACCCGCACGTTCATGTCCTTCCTGAACGCGTGCCATATCCTGGGCATCAAGACCTCCGAGATCCGCGACACCTCCACCTCCTCCGAGGTGAAAGGCGAAACCCCCGAGGACACCGTGCGCACCTTCTCAAGCTACGTGGACATGATCATCATGCGCCACCCGGCCCCCGGCTTCGTGGAGAAGACCGCCTGGCTGATGAACCGCACCGGCCGCCCGGTGCCCATAGTGAGCGGCGGCTCCGGCAAGGACCAGCACCCCACGCAGGCCCTGCTGGACGTCTACACGCTCTACCGCAGCTTCGAAGGCGACATAGACAACAAGCACATAGTGATGGTGGGCGACCTGAAACGCGGGCGCACGGTGCGCTCGCTCTCCTACCTGATGAGGAACTACAAGGGGATCTCGCTCTCCTTCGTCTCGCCCAAGGAGTTCCGCATGGAGCCGGACATCCTGGAGTTCCTGAAGCGCCACGACATCCCGTTCACGGAAACCGAGGATTTCCGGGGCGTGATGAAGACCGCGGACGCCATCTACATGACCCGCATCCAGGACGAGCACGACAAGGCCGGCGAGTCCAGGGCGGTGGATTACTCCCCCTTCTACTTCAGAAAGGAACACCTGGACCTCATTAAAAAGACCTGCGTCATCATGCACCCGCTGCCGCGCCGCCACGAGATAGAGGTGGCGGTGGACGAGGACCCGCGCGCCGTGTTCTGGAGGCAGGAGCGCAACGGCATGTGGGCACGGGCCGCGCTGATGGCGCACATCTTCGGCGTGGACGGCAAAATAGGGTAAGCCCCGCCGAGGCGGCAAAAAAAGCGCCCCCCGGGTTCTCCGGGGGGCGCTTCTGTTTGGCGGGTCTACCCTTAGTCGGTAAGGTCCGAGGGGTCCGCGAACCGCTCGCGCATCTGGGTCACGTCGGCGATGGTGCTGTCGAACCCGTTCTCGCGGGTGTTGAACATCGTATAGTTCTGCGTCACGTCGGGCTCGCCCTTCACGCGCTTGTCGGTGTGCACGAAGACCTCGGAGGAGATGTTCTTTACGTCCACCAGCTGGATCACCACTTTAAGGAAATCCTCGTACTTCATGTCCCCGCTGGAAGCCACGTTGGCCAACTGTTCCGACTGGGCTTTCCAGTTGGACTGCTCTTTAACGCTGGTGATCTTCTGGAGGAACTTGGTGGCCGCGTACGCGAGGTTGCGCACCACGTCCAGCGGGTTGGTGCCGCCGTCGTTATTATCGAACGAGCTCACGCCCAGGCGCTTCTGCACCTGCTTGTAATCGTAGTCCACTTCGCCCTTCTTGTTGACGGTGAACAGGTCCATCACTTTGTCTATGATCGCGGCTTCGGTCTCGCGCATCACGTTCATGAAGGACTTCACTATCATCTGGGCCGGGGCGAAGATGATGTCCTGCACCGCCTGCTCGGCGAACACCAGTTTGAACGACATCACGGCCGACCGGTAGGTCTTGGTCGGGTCGGACTGGGGGTTCTGGTCCCAGGGGTCATGCTCCACCGCGGGCAGCGGGGGAAAGATGTCCGCCGAAGGCAGCGTGTTGGACGTGTCCACGCCGTTGCCCTGGCGGCCCGCGTACTTGAGCACGTTGTTGGCGTTGTCTATCATCAGGCGCGCCTTAGGATCGCCCTGGCGCACGAAACCCTCGTACTTCTGGTACAGCAGCACCGGGCGCGACACCGCGCCGGTCTTGCTTTCCCTGTTGACCACGTACAGGTCCTTCTGCGAGTTGTACTTGATCATCGTGCCGGCGAAAGGGAGATTAAGGGTGTCCCCGTTGGAGACCTTGGTCTTCTGCTGCACGTGGATGGTGCCGCCCTCGTCGTTAAGCGACTGGTAGCGGTGGTAGGCCGAGGTCCAGCTGCTCTGGTGCGAGTGGATTACCGGGATGGTGATGTTAAAGTTGTGGCCATGCGAATCGTAATGGTCGGTGCCGGCGAAGGTGTTGGTGGCCCCGATCTGCGAGCTCACGCTGACGGCCATCTCCTCGATCTCGCCCACGCCGGTCTGCGCGGTGCTGTCCTCGGAGAACTGGTCGAAGCGCAGGCCCATCTTTACGAACTTCTCGATGGTGCCGAAGTTGCCCTTGGCGAACTCGGCCAGCTTCTCCACCTGCTCCTGGTTGTTGGGGTCCACGTAGAACTCGAGCAGCAGTTTCTGGCCGCTCACCCTTACGTAGCTGTAGCCCAGTTTGAAAGCTATGAACTTGTTGATCTGGCTGGCCAGGGTCCGGTTGACCGTGTTGGCGATCAGGTTCTCGCCCTGCATCACGCCCAGATCCCCGGCGGGGATCTCTATGGTGTTAGCCTGCGCGCCCACGCTCCTGACGGTGACGTGGTCCACGCGGAACCGCACGCGGATGGTCTTGGGATCCATCTTGAACAGGCTGATGGTGGGCTTGCGCTCCTTAGTCTGGCCCGCGCCGATGGAAACGGTAACGACCTGGGCGATATTGGCGCCCACGCCCATGCCGAAGTTGTAGCGCACCACCACGGGCAGCTTCCAGATCTCGCCAACGTCCATCTTGCTGATGCGCTTGGCGGTCATCGGCAGGACCAGCTTCATGTCGTAAAGCTTTACCAGCATGCCCAGGTTCTTGCAATAGCTGTTGTTCTCCAGCGGGCGTACTACCATGGACTTGCCTTCCATGCCGCCGCCGATATTGACGCTCACGGACCCCACGTTGGGGACGTTCAGCACCTCGGTACCGAGGTTAATGTTAAGTTTTAGGTCTATTTCGTCCAGCAGGGCCAGGCGCTGATCGGGGTAATTCTTGAATTCGCGCTTGATCCCGCCGCCGATACCGATCTGTTCTATCACGTTGGCGTTCTGGTTCACCTTGATATTGGCGGCCTTGCAGAGCTTATCCCTGGTGTCCGCCGTAAGGTTACCCCAGAAATTGGTAAGTTCGGTATTGGGGACGTACGTGGAAGGGACCGGCGTCTTGTTGTCCGCCTTCGCCTGCGCTTTTATCGCGTCTATCGAAATACCGCCGCCAGGCGTCGCGCTGTCGAACGAAGGATCCGCCGCTCTCACTCCCGTTATGGAGAAAAGCGGAACGAAGACCGCCGCCAGTAAAATTTTTGAGACGGATTTGAGGTGTTTCATGTAAATAGTATAGCGTACGAACTTGATCCGCGCCAGCCCCCCAATGCCTATTTTTAAAATGCTTTTGTGCCCATGGGAAAACACCCCCCGGCCGCATCAGGCCTGGGCCTTTAGGGCAATGGACGCTTTGCCGCCGGCAGGTCATATAAAATAATCGCTGGATTCCTTAATATCGCCCCGCCCAGCCCCAGGACGGCATATTTTGATAAAATTACTTTAAACTCAAAACCAGCCAAAGGACCTTAAAATGGAAGTCAGGACCAGATTTGCCCCCAGCCCCACCGGTTACATGCACATCGGCAACCTCCGCACCGCCCTGTACGCCTACCTGCACGCCAGGAAGAACAACGGCAAGTTCATCCTCCGCATAGAGGACACCGACCAGGCCCGCCTGGTGGAGGACAGCGTGAAGGTGATCTACGACAGTCTGGCCATCACCGGCCTGGAGCATGACGAAGGCCCGGACAAAGGCGGCCCCGTGGGCCCTTACGTGCAGAGCCAGCGCCTGCCGCTTTACAAACAATACGCCGAACAGCTGCTGAAGGAAGGCCACGCCTACCGCTGCTTCTGCGACAAGCAGGAGAAGACGGAAGAGCCCGGCGAAGAGGCCCACGACGGCCCCATCCTGGGGTACGACGGCCGCTGCAGCCGGCTTTCCGAGGCCGAAGTGCAGGCCAACCTGGCCAAGGGTATGCCTTATGTCATCCGCCAGAAGATAGACCACGAGGGCTCCACTTCCTTCAAGGATTTTATTTACGGCGACATCGTGGTTGACAACAAACAACTCGACGACCAGATCCTGCTGAAGCGCGACAATTTCCCCACCTATAATTTCGCCAACGTGGTGGACGACCACCTGATGGGCATCACCCACGTGATGCGCGGCTGCGAGTACATCTCCTCCACGCCCAAATACATCCTGCTGTACAAGGCCTTCGGCTGGGAGATCCCGGAGCATATCCACCTGCCGCATATCCTGGGCGAGAGCGGCAAGAAGCTCTCCAAGCGCGAAGGCAGCGTGGCGCTTTCCGACTTCCTGAACAAAGGCTATCTCCCCGAGGCCATCCTGAACTACATCGCGCTGCTGGGCTGGAACCCCGGCACCGAGCAGGAGTACTTCACCAAGGCCGACCTGGTAGCGAAGTTCGATATAGCCCGCATCGGCAAGGCGCCCGCCATGTTCGACATGGTCAAGCTCGCCTGGCTGAACGCCCAGCACATCAAAGCGCTGCCGCCCGAAAAGGCGCATGAGCTGTTCCAGAAGTTCTACCCCGAAAAGATAACCGCGGGCTTCGACATAAAGAAGCTCAGCGGCATCCTGCAGGGCAAAGTGGAAAAGATGTCCGACATCCCGGCCATGACGGCTTTCCTCACGGAGCTCGACGAAAAGTACGCCGTCGAGCTGTTCGTCCACGCCAAGAACAAGACCACGCTCGAAAGCAGCAAGGCGGTACTGGCGGACCTCCAGGGCATACTTTCACAGACTGTCTGGAACCACGACTCCCTGATGGCGGCCGTAAAAGGCTATGCCGAGGCCAAGGGCGCCAAGCTCGGCCCGGTGATGTGGCCCATGCGCATCGCCCTCTCCGGCCTGGCCGTCACCCCCACCGGCGCTATCGAGATAGCCGAGCTCCTCGGCAAAGAAGAGTCCCTGCGCCGGATCGCGCTGGCTATAAAACGCCTGTAACAACAGGCTGCACGTAAAAAAGGGGACAGGCTACTTTATTTCAAAACAAAGTAGCCTGTCCCCTTTTTCCCCTGACTTAGTTCACCAGAGCGCGCCGGCGTTTGAACGCGTGGTAAAGCCCGGCCCAGGCGCCGGCCGCGCCGGTCCAGATATGACTGTAGAAGACCGGCAGCCGCAATTGGGGGTCCAGCGGGGTCAGCATGGCGAAACCGGTTATCACGCAGACGCAGAACGAGAGCAGCAGGCCCCAGCTCCAGCCCAGCCTGATGGCGCGCCCGCGGCCAGGAGCCGACCGCAGGGCCAGCTCCGAGGCCAAGGTCAGGACCGCCAGGCCGCCCAAAATGTGGAACAGGTAATAGCCCATATGTCTTCGCTCCGTTCTTTACTTCTTGAGCTCCGGGATCCCGAACTTGCGCAGCCACTCGGCCACGTCGCTTCGCGCGGACTTAACACTGGAACCGCGGACAGCGAGCCCGTCCACTATGGTCGACTTTGGACAGCGCTTGGCGATGTCCCGCACGCTGCTGCCCAAGCCGCTGCCTTCATGTGTTATGAACGGCGCAATGGTCTTGCCCGACAGGTCGTAGTCGGCCAGGAAGGTTCGTACAGGCCCGGCCACCGTGCCCCACCAGTTGGGCGAACCGATGAAGATCGTGTCGTAAGCCTCCAGGCCCTTCAGTTTCGCCTTCAGCTTCGGCTTGAAATCCGAACGCAGCTCGTCTTTGGCCTGCTTGACCACGTCGTCATACTTCGCCGGGTACGGGGCCGCGGGGCGCAGCTCGAAGATGTCGCCGCCGGCCAGCTCATGTATCTGGTTGGCTATCACCCGCGTGTTGCCGGAGTGCGAGAAGTAAACCACAAGTATTTTAGTCTGCATAGGTTTGCCTTCCTTGTTGTTTTTCGCTGAGAGCTGCTGGCCCGTGAACAAAAGGAGCGCGGCGGCCAGCCAGGACCATAGTTTTTTATTCATATTTGCCTTTTAAGTCCTTGGCCTTACAGGCCGGTCAATTTCTGCAGCGCCTCGGGGTAGCGCTCGCCCTGCACCTTTATCTTCGAAGCCGCGGTCTCTATCTCGCGCAGGTCTTCGGCCGTAAGTTCAACTTCAGCGGCGCCGATATTTTCCTCCAGGCGCGAGAGCTTGGTGGTGCCCGGGATCGGAACTATCCACGGCCGCTGCGCCAGCAGCCAGGCCAGCGCTATCTGCGCGGGCGTAGCGTTCTTCTTCTTGCCGATGGCGGCCAGAAGATCCACCAGAGCCTGGTTGTGCTTCATGGCCTCCGGAGTGAAGCGCGGCAGGCCTTTGCGGAAGTCCGTCTTGTCGAACGTGGTACCTTCGTTCATCTTGCCGGTCAGGAAGCCCTTGCCCAGCGGGCTGTACGGCACCAGGCCGATGCCCAGCTCTTCTATGGTCGGCAGCACTTCCGCCTCTATCGCCCTGGTCCACAGCGAGTATTCGCTCTGCAGAGCGGTGACCGGCTGCACGGCGTTGGCGCGCCGGATGGTCCCCGCGCCGGCCTCGGACAGGCCGAAGTGCTTCACCTTGCCCTCGCGGATCAGGTCCTTCACCGCTCCGGCCACGTCCTCTATCGGCACGCTGGTGTCCACGCGGTGCTGGTAGAACAGGTCTATGCAGTCTATCTTCAGGCGCTTTAGCGAGGCCTCGGCAACCTGCTTGATATGCTCGGGCCGGCTGTTCAGCCCGGTCCAGGGTGACTTGCCCGTGGGGTCCAGGTTGAAGCCGAACTTGGTGGCTATCACCAGTTTGCTCTTCACCGGGGCCAGCGCCTCGCCCAGCAGATCCTCGTTGGTGAACGGGCCGTAGACCTCGGCGGTATCGAAGAAAGTCACGCCGCGGTCCACCGCGCCCCGCAGTACCTTCACCATCTCCGCCTTGTCCGGCACGGGCCCGTAGGAGAAGCTCATCCCCATGCAGCCCAAACCCAGGGCCGAAACTTCAAGACCGCTCTTTCCTAATTTGCGCTTTTTCATATTCATCTCCAAAACTTAGACGTTCAATTTCCTGCCGCACAGCCACTTCACCATCTCGGGGTCGCGGTGGTCGAAGAAGCTGCTTACCTTCCTATCCAGCGTAGCGATGGCGGCTATATCCGCTTCGCTCAGCTCGAAGCAGAAGATATCGAAGTTCTCGGCCATCCTCTCCTTGTGCACCGACTTCGGGATGGCCACCACGCCCAGCTGAGTCAGCCAGCGCAGCACCACCTGGGCCACGCTCTTGTTGTATTTCTTGGCGATGGAAAGAAGCGCCTCGTTGCCGAACAGGTTGTTCTTACCCTCGGCGAACGGGCCCCAGGACTCTATCTGCACGTTGTTCTCGCGCAGGAATTTGCGGGCCTCCGCCTGCTGGCAGAACGGATGCGTCTCCACCTGGTTCACGGCGGGCTTCACCTCGTTGTTCATCATCAGGTCCATCAGCCGGTCCGGCTGGAAGTTGCTCACGCCTATGGCCCGCACCTTGCCCGCCTTGTACAATTCCTCCATCGCCCGCCAGGCGCCGTACACGTCGCCGTAGGGCTGGTGGATCAGGTACAGGTCCAGGTAGTCCAGCTGCAGCCGGTCCAGCGAGCGCTGGAAAGCCGCCTTGGTCTTTTCGTAGCCGGCGTCGGCCAGCCAGAGCTTGGTGGTGACGAACAGTTCCTTGCGGGGAACGCCGCTCCGCTTGAGCGCCCTGCCCACCGCCTCTTCGTTCTGGTACGAAGCCGCGGTATCTATCAGGCGGTAACCGACGTTCAGGGCATCTACCACCGCGTCCTCGCAGACCTTCAGGTCGATAACCTGGAAAACCCCGAAGCCGAGGATGGGCATCTCCACGCCGTTGTTCAGAGTAACGTTCTTCATATTTTCTCCTTCAGGCCTTCAGCGACGCCATGTCGATGACGAAGCGGTACTTCACGTCACTCTTCAGCATGCGCTCGTAGGCCTTGTTGATGTCCTGGATCTTGATCATCTCGATGTCGGAGGTGATCCCGTGCTTGCCGCAGAAGTCCAGCATCTCCTGGGTTTCAGCTATGCCGCCGATCACGGACCCGGCCACCGACTTGCGGCCCAGGATCATCGGCACGGTGTTCAGCATCGGGTTCAGGTCGCCCAGGTAGCCCACCACCACCAGCGTGCCGCTGGTCGCCAGCGTCGGGAGGTAAGCGTTCAGGTCGTGCGCGTACGGCACGGTGTCCAGGATCAGGTCGAACCTGTTCTTTACGGCCGCCATCTGCGCCTTGTCGGTGGAGAGCAGCACGTTGTGCGCGCCCAGCCGGCGCGCGTCCGCCTCCTTGCCCGGCGAGCGGGTGAACAGCGTAACGTCCGCGCCCAGCGCGTTGCCGAGCTTCAGCGCCATGTGGCCGAGCCCGCCCAGGCCTACCACGGCCAGTTTGGTCCCCTTGCCGGCCTTCCAGTGCCGCAGCGGCGACCAGGTGGTAATACCCGCGCACAGGAGCGGCGCGGCGCCCTTCAGGTCCAGCCCGGCGGGGACCTTCAGCACGAACTTGTCCGACACCACGATCTTCTCGGAATAGCCGCCGTAGGTGGGCGTACGATCGTGCAGGTCCACGCCGTTATAAGTGCCCACCATGCCGTTCTCGCAGTACTGCTCCAGGCCGTGCTCGCAGGCCGCGCACTTCTGGCAGGAATCCACCATGCAGCCCACGCCCACGGTTTCGCCGGGCTTGAAATTCTTCACCTCCGCGCCCACGCTCTCAACGCGGCCGATGATCTCGTGGCCTGGCACTACCGGGTACGTGGTGACGCCCCAGTCGTTGCGCGCGGTGTGCAGGTCCGAATGGCAGACGCCGCAGTAGAGGATCTTTATAACCACATCGTCGGGGCGCGCTTCGCGCCGTTCCAGGTCGAACGGGGCCAGGGCTGCCTTGGCCGACTGCGCTGCGTAACCGTGTACTTTTATCTTCATACTATTTTCCTCCGGCTGGTCTAAATTGGAGAATTCTTTCCCCCACTCCCCGCAAGTTACGATTTCCGGCTCAAAATGTCAACGTGCCCGCCCTAGCCGTCCCTTGCATATATCATACCCCCGGACAGGCCGCAGCCGGTAGAGCGATCCTGCCTGTTTCTTGCCTAATCCTGCGGATATAGGCAGTTATGTATTGCCGAGTCCGGTTCCGTGTGCTACCATCTGTATAGGCCCTAAGCCCGAAGACTCCCATGAAAAGAAAAGCGAATAAGCCAGTTTTCAAGTCGGACAGTCTGGAAAAAGCCAGGGAAACCCTCGGCAGCACCATTGCCCGATTGACCGGAGACAAAGAGCGCATCGAAGCCGCCGTCCCCGGCCTTATCGTCTACAAGCGCCAGGCCGTCACGGAACTGACCAGCGCCATGTACGAGCCCTGCGTCTGCGTGGTGGCGCAGGGGGCCAAGCGCGTGGTCGTCGGCGGGGATTCCTACACCTACGACTCCCGGCATTTCCTGCTGACCGCCGTAGATATCCCCACGATGGTGCAGATAGCCAAGGCCAGTAAAGAAAAGCCCTGCCTCGGGCTGGTGCTCAAGCTGGACATGCGCGAGGCGGCGCAGATGATGGTGGACGGGAAACTGCCGCCGCCGCGCGAACAGCGTTCTGGCCGCGGCATGACCACCGGCGAGATAACCCCGCAGCTGCTGGCGGCTTTCCAGCGCCTGCTGGACCTTCTGGACACACCGAAAGACATCCCGGTACTCGCGCCGATGATCCAGCGCGAGATTCTTTACCGCCTGCTGACCGGGGACCAGGGCGCGCGCCTGCGGCAGATCGCCACCAACGGCAGCCAGGGCAGCCAGGTGGCGCAGGCCATAGACTGGCTGAAGACCAACTTCAGCAAGCCGCTGCGCGTGGACGACCTGGCCGCGCAGGTCTACATGAGCCCCTCCACCTTCCATCACCACTTCCGCGAGCTCACGGCCAGGAGCCCGCTGCAGTACCAGAAGTGGCTGCGCCTGAACGAGGCCCGGCGCCTGATGCTCGCCGAACAGTTCGACGCCGCCACCGCCGCCATGCAGGTGGGCTACGAGAGCCCCTCGCAGTTCAGCCGCGAGTACAGCCGCCAGTTTGGCCAGGCCCCGCTGCGCGACATTAACCAGCTGCGGCAGGTCCCCGCCGCCAGGCAGGCCCAGCCTTAATAAAAAAATGGGGACAGGCTACTTTAATAAAGTAGCCTGTCCCCATTTTTTGCTTTAACCTTAGGCTTTCTGTTCTATCTTGGCCCAGGTATCCTTCAGCGTTACGGTGCGGTTGAACACCGGCGCGCCGGGCCTGGAGTCCTTGGGGTCTGCGAAGAAGTAGCCGAGGCGCTCGAACTGGAACCGGGAGCCCGGCTCAGCCTTGGCCAGCGACGGCTCCAGGTAAGCCTTTTCAATGACTTCCAGCGAGTTGGGGTTCATGTTCTCTTTGAAGTCCTGCCCTTCCTCAAGGTCGTCGGGGTTCCGCTTGGTGAACAGCGCGTCGTACAGCCGCACCTGCGCCGGCAGCGCGTGCTTGGCGGACACCCAGTGGATGGTGCCCTTGATCTTGCGGCCATCGGGGGCGTCGCCGCCTTTGGTGGCCGGGTCGTAGGTGCAGTGCACCTCCGTCACGTTGCCGGCGGCGTCCTTCGCCACGCTCTCGCACTTTATGATGTAGGCGGCGCGCAGACGCACTTCCTGCCCGGGCGTCATGCGGAAGAACTTCTTGGGCGGCACTTCCTTGAAATCGTCCTGCTCGATGTAGAGCTCGCGGGAGAACGGCACCTTGCGCGTGCCCGCGGCGGGGTCGCCGGGGTTGTTCACCACGTCCATCTCCTCGGCCTTATCGGCCGGGTAATTGTCCAGAATGACCTTAAGGGGCTTCAGCACGGCCATCACGCGCGGCGCGGAAACGTTAAGCTCGTTGCGGAGCGCGTTCTCGAGCACCCAGATGTCCGAGATGCCAGGCACCTTGGAAATGCCGGCGTCGTCGCAGAAGGCGCGCAGCGAGCTGGCGGTATAGCCGCGGCGGCGCAGGCCGCACACGGTGGGCATGCGCGGGTCGTCCCAGCCGCTCACGTGCTTGTCCTTCACCAGCTCCAGCAGCTTTCTTTTGCTGGTCACCATGTTGCTGATGGTGCGGCGCGCGAACTCGATCTGCTGGGGGTGGTAGATGCCGAGCTGGTCGATGAACCAGTCGTAGAGCGGCCGGTGGTCGGCGAACTCCAGCGTGCAGATGGAATGGGTGATGCCCTCGATGGAGTCCTCCAGGCCGTGCGCCCAGTCGTACATCGGGTAGATGCACCATTTATTGCCCTGGCGGTGGTGCTCGGCGTGCACGATGCGGTACATGGCCGGGTCGCGCATGTTTATGTTGGGGTGCGCCATGTCGATCTTGGCGCGCAGCGTGCGCGAACCGTCGGCGAACTCCCCGTTCTTCATCCGCTCGAACAGGTTCACGTTCTCCTCTATGGTGCGGTCGCGGAACGGGCTGTTCTTCCCGGGCTCGCCGGGGGAGCCGCGGTAGGCGCGCATCTCGTCGGCGGAAAGGTCGCAGACGTAGGCCTTGCCGGCCTTCACCAGCTGCATGGCCCAGTCGTACATCTGCTGGAAATAGTCGGAAGCGAAGAACAAGCGGTCCTCGAAATCCCCGCCCAGCCACTTCACGTCCTCCACGATGGAATCCACGTACTCCTGCTCTTCCTTGGCGGGGTTGGTGTCGTCGAAGCGCAGGTTGAACTTGCCCTTGTAGTGGCGGGCCAGCCCGGAGTTGAGGATGATGGACGTGGCGTGCCCGATATGCAGGTAGCCGTTGGGCTCCGGCGGGAACCGCGTGTGTACGCGCCCCTGGAACTTGCCGGAGGCGTTGTCGGCGTCGATGATCTCGCGGATGAAATTAGACTTAGGTTCCGGATTTTCCATATAGAAATTATAACAAAATAGGCGGGCGGCCTATTTTTTCGCTATCTCCACTATGCGCGAAGCCTTGTCGATTATATAATCGGCGCTATTCTCCTCCAGTACCTGCCTGTCCCGGAAGCCCCAGAGCACGCCTATCTTTTTGACCCCGGCATTCTTCGCGGTTTTCATGTCCACGTCCGAATCGCCCACGAACAAGCACTCTTCTTTGTCCACGCCGAGTTCCTTAATGATCCCGCACAGCGCGGCAGGGTCCGGTTTCGCCGGGATCCCTTCCCTTTGCCCGAGCACCAGGTCGAACCTGGCCAGCGTAAAAAAATGAGCTACGGTTTTCAGGGTGTCCCGCTGGGGCTTGTTGCTTAAAACCGCCGTCTTCACGCCGAGTTCTTTCAATTCGTCTATAGCCTGGATCACGCCGTCGTACACCCTTGTTTTCACGGTCCGCCTGGCGGCGTATTCCTCCATGTACCTGGCTTTTACGCCGGAAACCTGTTCGTCCGTGCAGGGAGCGCCGGCCAGGGCGCGCCGCACCAGGACGTCTACCCCGCTGCCCACGAACATCTTCATCTCCGCCGCGGTGTGCGTCTTAAAACCGCCGCCGGCCAAAGCGATATTAAGCGAATCGGTTATGTCGTCGATGGTGTCCAACAGCGTCCCGTCCAGGTCGAAAATAACGGCTTTTATCATAAAACCCTAAAAAGTGCGCGAGGAGCCGCCGCCGCCGGACGAACCGCCTCCGAAATTCGCTCCGCCTTCCCCCGGCGCCGCGTTCGCCGCGGGCGTTACCCCGGCCACGCCGGCCGCCACGGCCGCGGCCTCCAGGCCGTGGGAAGCGGGAGACAATAATTCTTCGGCGGTATAGCCGTTCCATTCCTTTTTAAGCCGCCGCTCCAGCGCTACGGAGATCCCTATAAGCAGCGCCCCCAGCACCGCCGGGTCCCAGGCATAATGCCGGAAGCCCAGATAATCTTTATTCGTGGACAGGGCCAGGATCAGCCCGGCGGACGAAGCGATAAGCACCGCGCGCCGCCGGGTCTTTATCCCGGCGGCCAGCCCGGCCAGCGGGATCAGGAAAGTGAGGACATAAGACAGCCAGTAGGCGGCCGGCGGAACCCCCGCGCTGGCCTTAAGGATGTGCGGAATATCACCGGGCCGGAAATCCCACAGGCGCAGGTTCACCGCCAGGCAAAGGCCGAAGAGCAGGAAAGCGAAGAGGAACGAGGCTTCCTCCCGCAGCAGGGCAGGCGGCTCGGCGCGTTCTTCCCGCCAGATTAACACAAGCCCAAGTACAAATATGACGGCCAGCGCACCGCGCTCCCATAGCACTTCATCAAAAACGGTGAAGGGGATGTAAGCCAGCACCAGAACCCCGGCCAGCGCCAGGTAAAGGTGGCGGAAACGGGCGTAAAGCGCGAAGCACCCAGCCGCGGCCAGCACTTCTATCATGAACTCCTTCTCGAAACCGTACAAGCCCAACCCGTTCTTTACAAAATACTCAACGGCCAGCAGCGCCAGGACCAGCGCCCCGGCGGCGAAAGCTTCTTCCAGGCCGTGCCGGTAGAATCTGAAGCGCCCCGCCAGCTGTTCGGCCGCGGCATAGGCGAGGCCGCCGGCAATAGCGAACCAAACGGCCTCGGGCACTTTCCTGAGGTCGAGGGCCCAGCATACGAACGCCACCGTGGCCCCCGTCAGCACCCCGGCAAAAACGAACAGCAGCAGCCGCAGCATGAGCGTGGTCCGTTTAAGGTCCGTGCGGGTGGCAGCCTGGATCTCCAGGAACTGGGGTTCCGTGATCAGCCCGTTCCTCCGCCAGGCCTCCGCCTGCGCGGCGAGCCGGAGCTTCTCCTCGTCTTCCGGACTATAGATCCTCATGCTTCCTCCTTGAACCGGCGCGCCAGGTAGAACAGGCCGGCTCCGACGCCAAGAGAGGATACGATGAAATAGAGGAGGATGAACCCCGTTTCCCGCGCATTGCGGAGCACGACGGAGCACAAACCCAGGTAGCCGTAGAACACGGCGTAGACCATGTAGAAGAACTTCCGCGCCCGCACGGCGTGGGCGGCCGTAAGCCCGCAGGCCGCCAGCAGGCAGGCGAAGTAAAAGTAGGGGTCCCTGGTCCACGTGCCCGAGAGCAGCGAGGCCAGCACGAAATGCCCGGCGAAATTGCCGTAGACGTCCTGGAAGTGGCTCTTAACTTCCGTCCTCACGGTGACGTAGGCCGCCAGCGCGGCCAGCGTGCCGAAGGCCAGCCCGAGAAGGCGGTAGCTTTCCGAGAACCAGGAATGCAGCCCCTGCAACTCCAGCCCGAACCACGCCGCCAGCGAGCACAGCCCCAGGGAAAGCACGAGGCGGTTGTCGAAACGGTAGGCCAGGAAAGCGAACAGCGCGGAAGAGATAAGCAGGTGCGTTTTCCACGCGCCGCCGAAGATGTGGAAGCGGGTCTCGGCATAAGCCGCCGCCAGGCCCCAGGCCACGCAGCCCAGGTAGAGCACATAGTCGAAGAGCAGCGCGGGCGGGCGGACCTCTCCCCGGTCAAAGCTCCCCCCCCGCTCGAAGCAATACACGACGGACGCCGCGAAGAGGGCGACCAGCCCGCCCAGCACGGTCCAGGGGCCCAGAGCGTCGAAATATTTTTTTACCGTGGCGGCCAAACCGGCGGCCATAAGGAGAGCGCCCAGGTAGAGGAGCGCTTTTAGTTCCCGGTGCACGGAAAAAGGCCGCTCCGCGTCCAGTCCCTTAAGGCGTTCGGCCAGCAGCGGGACCATGGCTCCGGAGGCCGTCATCTTGTCCAGTACTTTATCCAGCGTCATAGGGCTCCCTCCCCCGTATACCTGCGGCGAATTCTTCGCCCCTGCCGTTATAATACTAAAAGCCGGGGGGACGTTCGAAATTAAAAATCTCCCCGGGCCCGCGGCTGCCGGGCGGGTTCCGCCGCTTTTTTGATAAACTACACAGATGGGCAATACCATGGACCTTGGCGCGGCCGAAGTGGGGCGCGTCATCAGCTGCCGCGGCGTGGAGTGGACCGTCAGCGACAAGACCGTCTCGCGCCAATCCAATTCCTACCTGGAGCGCCAGTGGACCCTCACGCACGGCTCCGAAGAGCTCTACCTCGTAAAAAGCGAGGAGAAAAAGGCAGGCGGGCTGGAGGAGATCTGGGTGCTCACCCGCCAGATCCCGCTTTCCGGGGTCTCCTTCGAATACGATCCTGGCAGCTGGCGCAGCATGGGCGAAGTCACGCTGCCGGGCGACCCTCCCCGTTCGGTCAGGTACTCGCAGGACGAGTACGCCTACGACAGCATGTCCTCCGTCACGGCCGAAGACGACGACGGCAACATGGTGCCCAAGGTCACCTGGGATTTTTATTCGGCCGACCGCAGGAAGAACCTCGCGATAGAGATCTGGAAAGAGGAAGACAAGGACTACCCCGAAGCGTACCTGGGCAACGTGACCAGCCCGGCCGACTTCGAAGTGCTGGACAAAAAAGTAGCGCTCCCGCGTTTCGGGATGAAGCCCGGCCAGGGCTTTTTCGAGATCTTGAAAACCTCCGCCTCCGGGGCGGGCATATTCGGCCTGGTGCTGCTTATAAACGGCGTCCCGTTCGATTACCTGCTGGCCCTGGCCGTGCCGGCCACGCTGCTGTTCAGCATGTACGTAATGAGGCCGCCGGCCTGGCTGGCCGTTTCCTCCTTCTGTATCTGGGGCGCGGTAGGCGCGGCGGCAAAACTCGGCGGCTTCGGGCTTTCGTTCTGGTACCTGGCTTTTTCCTGCGCGGCCCTCGCCGTGGTGCTGCCCAGGCTGATGGGAACGTTCTTCCAGGGCACGGAGATCTCCGGGCATTGGCGCCTGGCCTTCTTCGGCGTGCTGCCCGCGCTCTGGGTCTACAGTTTTTTGATCTACATTATTTTCGCGCCGGGACCGCACGCCGCCTACCAGTTCTTCACGGCCTGCCTGCTGCCCGTCGCCGCGGCGGCGGCGGCGGCGCTGACCCGCGTACTGGAGGGCTCCGATGGCCGGTCTTAAGATCATAGAGCGCGACGGCGGGCTCTCCTTCTATATCAACGGCAGCCTGCAGTTCGACACGCGCGACGAAGCCGTGTACCACGAGTCGCTTACGCTGCCGGCAGCGGCGCTGGCGGCCGCGCGCCTGCGCCGCCCGCTCAAGGCGCTGGTGCTGGGCGGCGGCGACGGCCTGGCCCTGCGAGACCTGCTGCGCAGCGCCCCGGTGGAAACCGCCGACCTGGTGGATTACGACGAAGAGGTGCTGGCCCTGGGCCGCGGCGCTTTCTCCCCCTACAACGCCGGCTCGCTGGCCGACCCGCGCGTAACCGTCCGCTGCGCCGACGCCCTGCAGTTCCTTGGCCAGGCCCGCCGCGCTTACGACCTGGTAGTGGCGGACTTCACTTTCCCCGGCGACCTGGCCGGCTGCTCGCTGTTCACCGGGGAGTTCTTCGGCCTGGTCCGCAAAAACCTTTCCGCGCGCGGCCTGCTGGCCGTCAACGCGGTCTCCCCGGAAAAGTTCCCGGCCGCCTACTGGGCCGTCTACAAGACGCTCCGCGCCGCCGGTTTCTGCCCCAAGCCGCTTTCGGCCGACATCCCGTCGTTCTCCGCGCACGGCTACGGCAAATGGGGTTTCTTCTTCGCTTCGCCGCGGGCCATAACGGTGAAGGAACTGGCCGGCCTGCGCCTGCCCGAAGGCGCGGCGTACCTCAACCGCGGCAGGCTGCGCCTCGCGATGAATTTCGACAGGTCCTCGGTGCTGTTCGGAGCCGGCCTGGCGCGCCCGCTCGGGAACCCGGCGGAACTGCTGGGCCTGCTGCACCTGCCGCCGCCCGCCCCCGCCGGCGGCGGCGCGCTGGATTTCTTCAGCCGCCCCAACAGCCGGCTCCCGGCCTGCGGCTTCCCGTCGGACCCGGCGCTGTGGGGCGCCGAAACCCTGGCCCAGTGGGAGGGCAGGCTGCGGGCGCTGCTGACCGCTTTCGACTGGGACGCGCTGCTTTCGGAGACCGGCCTCCTTTCGTCCGAACTGGGGCGCAAGCTCAAGCTGGAACTGGAGGAACTTAAGGCGGACTTCACCCCCGTCCTGGCCTGCTCCGAAGGCGCGGAAAGGCTTTACCGCACGCTGGCCGCGCTGGCCGTACTGCTGATAGTGATAAACATGGCCTACCCCGACAACGCTTTCGCAAAAGGCTATTACGGCGGCTCCCGCGGCGGCGGCAACGCCGACATAGTTTTCCTTTCCAAGAAGCCGGCCTCCCTGTTCCACGGCCCCGCCTTCCAGTACCTGGACACCAACCGCGGCCTGGCCACGGACAGCAACGGCAGGATGTACCCCGCCCTGACGATTGATTACACGGACCCGAAAGGCGGGCCTTCGGCAAAGACCGCGCGGCCTTTTTACTCCGTCTCCAGCGACGTCCAGTTAATGCCGGACGGCACCGCTTTCCTGCGGCTTACCCCAGCCTACGTCCTTAAACTGGGCGCCGACGCTTTCACGCTGATGAAAGAAAAAGAACCGGGGGAGCTCTTCCGGTTCCGGCCCGACGCGGAAACGCTGGGAACGCTTTACGCCAATATCCAGCTGCAGCAGAAAGCGCTGAGCAAGGCGATAGCCGGCCACCGCAAATGGCTGGCCTGGGCCGCGCCCGCCGGGGTCATCCTTCCGGAAGTGCGCGGCGATTCCAGGGAACTGCGGAACATGCTGGCCATCCAGGCGGCCCTCGAAGCCGCGCTGCCAAAGCCCGGCGCCGCCGTGGTTAGCGCGGCGCCCCCCGCGGGCTACATAAAACTTTGCCCCGGCATCTACGTGGAACCGGTAGGCGGAGGCCTGGTGTTCCTGCGCGAGGACGGGACGCCGGCCGCGGTCCCGATGCCGGGACTGCCGGCGATAAAAGGCATGGAGCGCCTGGCCCCCGCGCCCGAGCTGGCCGCCTTCCTGCGCGCGCTGCTTGTAGCCAAGGCCGGGACGCTGCCGGAAGCCAACCCCGCCAGGTGGCTGGGGCAGCTGAACGACGATGATTATCAAAGATTTATCACTCTCCAATAAGCCCGCCTGGGAAAGCCTGGTAAAGGCTTCCCCGGCGAGCGGCTTCATGCAGAGCTGGGACTGGGCCGGCTTCAAGGCCGCCCAGGGCCAGTCCGTGGCGCGCCTGGGACTTTTCGACGGGGAAGCGCTGCGCGGCGGCGCCATGGTCTACTCCGTGGCCTCGCCGTACGCGCCGCTGCTGTTGCCGCACGGCCCGGTATTGCCCTGGCACGACGAGGCCGCGGCCGCCGAAGGCGCCGCCCTGCTGCGCGCCAAGCTAGAAGAATTTTCCGCCGCCACCGGCGCGCCGCTGGCCCGCTTCGAGCCGCTGCTGGAAGGCGTGCCCCCGGCCTGCCTGGGCAAACTTACGCGGGCGCCGCTGGACCTGGTCCCCACCCCCACGCTGCTCACGGATCTTTCCGGGAGCGACGACGATATCCTTTCCCGCATGACGCAGAAGGGCCGCTACAACGTAAAGTTGGCGCTGCGCAAGGGCGTGGAGGTATGCGCCGTGGAAAGTTCAGGCGAAAACCTCAGGGATTTCTACTCGCTGTTCGAGCTCACCTCCATGAGGCAGGGCTTCGACGGGGAACCGCTGTCCTTCTTCGAAACGCTGTTCGGCTCGCTCGGGCCGTCCGGAGCGGCCCGGCTGTACTTGGCGCATTACCGCGGCGTGCTGGCGGCCGGGGCCGTGGCCGTGTTCTACGGCGGCAAAGCCACGTACCTCTACGGCGCCAGCTCCCCCTTCGTGCGGGAGGCCATGGCGCCCTACGCCCTGCACTGGCGGATCATGCGCGACGCGCGCGAACGCGGCTGCGCGGCCTACGATTTTTACGGGATAGCGCCGGAAGGCGCCGTCTCGCACGCTTATTCCCGGTTCACGCAGTTCAAACTGCGCTTCGGCGGGCGGCGCTCCGTCACCTGCGGCGCGCACGACCTGTATTTCTACCCGCAGCTGGCCGCCCTGCTGCGCAACGCCCTCAGCGAGAAAGACAAAGGAGCCTGCAATGTCTGAATTCTTTACCTCGGCGGCGCTGTCCGCCGGCTACATCCTCATCGGGATGGCCCTGTGCTACGCGAGCAGGAAGGTACGCGGGCTGCTGCCCCGCTGGGGCGGCGGCGAGGCCGGCATGGTGGCCGGCAAGTCCGAGGCCGCGGCCTTGGACTACGGCGCGTACTACCTGGCCGTGCTGCTAAGCCTGGGCGGGGCCGTTACCTGGGCGTCCAAAGACCCGGCCAGCGGCTTGGCGGAAGCCGCTGGGTTCGGCATGCTGGCCGTGCTGCTGCTTAACGCCTCGGTGCTGCTGGCCGAAAGAACCTACCTGGCGCGCTGGAAGCTGGCTGGGCGCATTAAAGCCGGGGACGCCGGCGCGGCGCTGGCCGAGGGCGCGCATTACATAGCGCTGGGACTGCTGATCCTGGGCGCCTCGTGGGGTGATTCCGGCGGGCCTGCGGTGATGGTCTGTTTCTGGCTGCTGGGCCAGCTCTTCCTGTGGGCGGCGCTGGCTGCTTACCTGAAAATCTTCCGCATAGATATGCCCGCCCAGCTGGAGAACAAGAATTTCCCGGCCGCGCTCTCCATGGCCGGAAGCGTTATCGCCTTCGGCAACATCGTGCGCGCCTCCATCGCGGGGCCGTTCCTGGGCTGGGGCAGGAGCCTCCTGGAAGCCTCGGCTTTCTTCGTGTTCTGCTTCGGCGCCCTGCTGGGCGCGCGCTGGCTGGCCGACGCCTGGCTTTTTCCCAAAGCCACGTTCAACAAGGAGATCTTCGGTTCCGCCGCGCCAAATAAACCGGCGGCAATGCTCGACGCGATGCTCTTCATAGGCATCTCGGCGCTGCTGGGCTGGGCTATAGGCTGAATAAACCGAAACTAGTAGCTGTAAAGCGGTTTGCCGCGGTATCTTTTCACGGAGTCGAAAGATACCGCGCCGCGTTTTTTAGAAGCGCTGTCCGCCACGTACAGCCAGCCGCCGGTGTCCCGTACGAACCCGGCGAGCTCGCCGCCGTCCGCCTCCCGCACTACCACCAGCCCGCGGGTCTTTTTATAACCGGGGATCTCAATTTCCGGCAGCTCTTTTAAATAGGCCGGGACCAGGGCTGTCAGGTCCGGCGGCAATTGGCCGCCGTGGTCGCCCTTGTATTTCCGCACCGCGGCGGCCAGCTGCCCGCGCGCCGCCAGCGCGTCCTGCATCTTGGACTCGGCGATGCGCTTCTCGAAGGGATTGGCCCCGAAATCCTCCACATTAGCCCCCTCCTTAGGCGCCGCGACTGTTCTTTTTGGCGGCCAGCCCGCGGCTGTGGTAGCGCTCCCAGGCATATAGACAGGGTCCTTTACCGGCGACGTGCCCGTAGCGCTGTAGGACCCGTCCGGATCGTCCGCCTGCTCGCTGCCTACACGCAGGGTTTTCGGGCCGTCCTGCAGCAGCATCACCGTGGGCCGCCCCCCGTTAACGGCGGCCGGCGGCACGTAATCCGGGTCCAGCCGCCCGGCGCACTGCAGGTAGGCGCCGAGACTGCGCCCGTCATAAACGTTATTCAGCTGCACGCACCAAGTGCGGCCGCCGCCGCCGGCCGAGCGCCCTTCGATGCCGCCGAAGCAGCCGTGCCGCGCCCTGTCGTCGGCGTAGGGGCTGCCGTTCTTTATGACGGAGATGCTGGGATCGAGGCACACCACCGCGCGCTCCCCCTTGGGCAGCTGCGCTGCCTGCCGCACGTCGGAAGCCTCATACCGGGCCCCGCACACGTCGATACAAAGGTTCCGGTACAGCGCGGGGCACCTGTAAAGTTCTTTTACCGGGAAATCCGGCGTAAGGGAGAAAGGGCAGTCAAGCTCCGCCGCGGGAGCGGCGGTCGAAAGAAGCAGACAAATGAAGGCCGGCAAGGATTTTCTCATAGCTCAGTTATAACTATTCTATAAAATCCGCGTCCGCCCGGAAGAAGCTTCTCACCGCCCCGGATCAACAAGGAAAAGGCCATCCCATCAGGATCTAATTAATCTGGAGCGGGCGACTCGCGAGCGTTAGCGAGCTTTCCCCATAAGGAAGGATTCCCATCGCCCGCATAAGGAAAAGGCCATCCTGAAAGGATGGCCTACACAAATTTGGAGCGGGCGATGGGAATCGAACCCACATCTCAACCTTGGCAAGGCTCCAGAAATACTATGATGGTTTCTGTTGCCGTTTGCTGCTCATTGGGAAAACGTCTTGAAACACCCAGAATTCTTTGACCTTATATGCTGGTTTCGGATGCCCAATGGACACCTATATGGACACCAACTTTTACCAGTTAGCGAAAGAATAAGTTAGCGATACCGCGGCGGCAGTGCCGCCGAGATCGGCTTTATAAAGCTGCTCATTGGCGCCTAGCGGCTGGCCTTCGGCTTTAGTGCCAAGCGTTTTCCCGTTCTTTATGGTAAGCCTGGTCTTGGAGCCATTAACGGTCGTAGTCAGTTCACCGCTTTCGGCGGCCAGTATTTTGCGGAGAGAGAACCTCAAAGAGAAATTGCCGGCGCTCAGCGCCACCCCGGCTTCCGCATGGGGAACGGTTACGTCGCTTTTAAACAGCACATTATCGCCAACACCTGCCATATTACCCAGGTCGACAACATGGAGCGACATCATATCCGCCCCGCCGCCCAGATAAAGGCCGAAGTGCCTGCCGAAATTACGCCTGATATAGATATTTGCCACTTTGTGTTTGGGGTCCACGGAAAGCGTACGGCCATTGTTATCCCATTTAGCGCCGCCACCCTTCTCGAACTCCCCCGAAAGGCCCAAAGTATATTTTGAAGATAGATCCCGCTCGTAGAACAACTGGAAGCGCCCGCTCGTCTTCGTATATGTTATCTGTGAGTTGGGATTACTCTGCTGGAGAAGCTCCAGGCTGTCCTTGTTCTTAGTAAAGTTGGAAGGACCAGCGGACAGACCTATATGATTCTTGTAAAGGGCAGCGGTTTCGCGCGGCGCGGGCTGCACCGCAGGGGGCTCAACCGGCTTAGGCTGCTCCACTGGTTCGGACTTTACGACCACGACAGGTTCGGGGGCCTTTTTAGGCTCAGCCTTTACTTCAGGTTTTAATGCGACAAACGTAGCGTTAAAAGTCTTGGTTATATCCGCACCTGATACCCCGTCATGCACCTTAAATTCTATTTTCCCAGCCTGGGACTCCGCAGTGATAACCACCCCACCATCAGCGATCAGCCCAGCCTGCCCAACATCTTGCGCTTCGTCAGCCGGTATCTCAGTTACGCGCACGCCATGTTCAGCTAGGTCGGCCTTCAGCTTTTCGACAGTTTTACGGCCCTCTGTAGTTTCCACATCCGGTGAAAGTACAAGGGCGGCACTCTTATGTGCCAGCACCTCCGTCGTGCTGAAATGCACAGCAATCAATATACCACAAGCCATCTTTAGACCGGATTTAATTATTAATTTCATAGGAGCGCCGGTTATAGTAAAGACCACGTTTCAGCGCAAAGTATCAAAGATTAAAGTTTAATGTTATTGCGATGAAAGAAAACAACAACTCCCAAGAAAAAGGGCTCCCTAATTTTCAGTTTTTATTTATGGCTTTATTGATTTTACGGTAATATAAATACGCAAAAACAAATGCGGTAATATTTGCACATTTCCAAAACAGAAGCCATCGTGGAGCCCACCAAGCGCCTGAAATGATTTCAATGGCATCGGATAGTGAAAAAGATAAAAATAGCATTCCCGAGAACAAACCACAATTCCTATAGTATCCACCCTTAACAATCGAATAAATTGTTAACACCAATCCAATCCACCCCCATAACCCAACTTCAAACAAGTTGTATCTCTCACTTAATCCTGGAACGGAGTCGCCATCATTTGGCGTAAAAAATGCAAATGGGCCGACAATTAATCCCATAGCAAAAACACCTGGAGAATCCTTAATAAAATCTGCGTGATGGAAATCTTTTAAATGGACTTCTGAAACACGTCGCTCCGTAAATACTGTTAAGGCAACCGACAAAACAACTATTACAATAGAAATAGTCGTAAAAGTTGCTAATGGTTTATACTTAATGGGGTTCATATTGATCAGTTAGCAAACAAATCTGCCAGGAATGTCCAACAATTATGGCTATTATTATCTATAGCCATAATATTCTCCGAGCCAAGGTTATAAGTGTATTCCCCGTTCTCAGCCTGTTCTTGGATTTGTTTCGCTTTTTCAATAATCCGCTTATCTCTGCAACGACTCGTTTTTATCTTTATAACAGGCATCATCATTGGGGCTGGAAAATCTCTATCTGGACTGATAGAAACTCTTCCCGGAACCTCTAAAGGCGGGACAATAGCCTTTAACCAATTCTTGACATTATTTTTAAATGCGACAGGACCGAATTGTATGTATAAATATTTAGGCTCGCCTTTTTCATTGGTCCAATTATCGACTCTAACGACAGGATGAACTAGTTCCAAATATAGGACCACATCTAACCCTTTAGGGTCAATAAAAATGAGCGGATTATTTCGCACATACGCATAGAGGTTAGTATCACCGCCAGCAAATCCAATTGGGTCCTGCTGTGTAAAAGCACCGCTAAGACTATCATTATACCTAGCTCGGTAATAATACAACCCGGATTCCTGATCAAGCTCACGAGCCGTAAAAGAATAGGGATTCCCGATATTGGATTTTTCAATAACCAACCCAATGCTGTCCTTGACGGTTAGTTGTCCATACGCTTTGTATGTATAAGTCTCGGATATTGTACCTTTATCGTCGGATAAAACAGTTATAGAGCCCACTCCATCAGCGTGGTAATAGTGATTCACGATATCGGAGCTAGTAATTATTATTGGTTCATCAATACCAGGCCCATAAGTGAAAGTTTTTAACAAATTAGCATTGCCGTCCAAAATGGCAATAGCGTCTTCGTTGTCATAGACATACAAAGTTTGAGGGATATCCGCATATTTTTCAATACGGCGCCCTAATGGATCGTATTTATAGCCAACTTTTATACTATTAGCGCCTCGCACTTCCGAGAGTTGTCCTTCCGGGTTATAGCTATAGTTTTGCGTAGAACCACTAGCTTTCAATGTGCGACCAGTTAAGTTGCCGTTTTGATCATGCGAGTAGGTGTAGACCGTATTTTCGAACACGCGGTTGGCGGCATCATATTTGTAGTCTTTAGCTTCACGGTCAAAGCGGCGGTTGCCATTCTTGTCGTAGACAAAAGCTTCAGCGTCGGCCAGGCTGAAAGGGACCGGCTTTACAGTTATAAGGCGGTTGGCTTTATCGTAGCCATAAACTTTTACACCGTTCTGGTCCTCAATCCTGACGCGATTCCCTAGCTCGTCGTAAGTGTAATTATCGAAAGCTACAACTTTGCCGCCGGCTTTATTGGTGATATTCAGAAGCTGACCAGCCACGTCGTAGGAATAGCTGGTTTCAGCGACTGGCATGGAGTTCAGTGTCGCGGCGAAAATGGTTTTCTGGATACGGCGGCCTACGGCATTGTATTTGAAGTTTATCTGAATACCCTGCGGGTTAGTTATGGAACTTACCCGATTTAACGCGTCGTAAGTATAACTATATTTTCCCCAAGGTGTTCCCATCGAGGTGCGATTCCCCACCACATCGTAGGTATAGCTGATGGGATAAGTTTTGCCGGCAAAAGTCTGTTTTGTCTCGACAGGCCGGTTCAAAGCGTCGTAGGCGTATTCCACCGTGCTGTCGCTGTTCGAGGCGGACAGAAGATTCCCCACAGCATCATATATATAGTTCGTGACAGCATGAATCCCAGCCGGGGTCTGGACATCTTTTTTAGTTAACCTATTCAGCGCATCGTAGGTGAAAGCAGTTATATTCCCCGCCGAATCTTTCACTTCGGTCACCCTAGACATCTTGTCGTAATTATAGGCCTTCTGCTGGCCCAAAGGGTTTATTGTATTGGTCAGCCTGCCGTATTGATCGTAGCCAAACGCCCAAGTATTACCTTTAGGGTCGGTTATGGCGGAAAGTTGGCTGCCGCCGCAGGAGGGACAGGCCCCGTCGCTGTAGGCGAATCTGGTAACGAAGTCGGCCGGGTTACGCACCTCGGTCACGTTGCCAGATAAGTCATAAGTAAAAGAAGTGCTCCTGCCCAGCGGATCGGTAAGCATGGTAACGCGGCTATCCGCGTCACGCTGGTACTTTGTAACGCGGCCCAGCGGGTCGATACTTTTAGCCAGCCCCATAATATATTCATACTTATAAGTGGAACCCATCGCGTCGCGCAAGGACAACATGTGCCCGGCGTTGTCATAGTCCATCTTTGTCTTATTGCCCAGAACATCTATGACCTCGGCCAAATTCCCATACCTGTCGTAGTCCAGATGAGTGGTGCGCCCTACAGGATCGGTTATGCTTATGGGTCTGGAATAAAAATCCGACTTGGTGCCGGAACCAGCTGTGTAGCGTTCTTTCGGTTGGTACTCTATTGTGGAAGTATTTCCAAGGGGGTCCGTGATGGCGATTGGATCACCATTAGCATTGTTCATATAACTTACAACCCGTCCGAGGGCGTCGGTGGCTATATCCACATTGTAATTAACGTCGTAGCCAAGACGCGAAATACCTCCAGCAGCATCCTTTATAGCCGTGGTCAGTTTTTGTCCGTCCTTATTCACATAGGAGTATTCAGTCTTATTCCCTAAGGCATCAGTAACAACAGCCTTTGAAGCCACGTCTGCGTAGTAGTGTTCAAGACGGTTCACGCCGCCTTCGGATTCGGACGTCAAAACCCGCCCGGTGCTATCGTAAGTATAGCGTTCCTCGGCTATAGCCCCGTTTTTAACGGAAGAAAGGAACCCAGCAGAATCGTAACTAAAATGCTTTTGAAAACCATCGGGGTAGATTACAGCCGTGGCACGTCCAGAAGCGTCATAAGTGAATATCGTGCGTTTGCCATTCTGATCAGTTATCGTCAGTGGCAGGCCTTTGGCATCCCGCTCGAAGGCAAAATAGCCACCGTGCATATCCGTTATGCGTGATAACCCGTTGGGGCCATAATTATAGGTAAGCCAGGAACCGTCGGCTGCGTTATAACGGCTGGGGCGCCAAATATTATACGCCGGGACAGAGGCAAACTCAATAATATCGCCATCCGGGCTTTCCACGCGGTAACCGCGCTCATTGTGGCTTATGTCGCCGTAGACCAGCCGATAAGTTGCTCCTAAAGGTGAGCGGAAGTAGTTATCTCCCCTCTCAATATTGATTTTGCCATAGGGCCTGAAAGTCCAGCGGGTATTGCCGAAATCAGTGAACACAACCCGCCCGTCGGGAAATTGCTCCAATTTTAGCGCAGTGGTTTCTGCCTGGCCGCCGTAGAGCGAATTATAGAACAGGCCGAAACTCGGCGGGATGGAATTATGCGCGCCGCTAAGCCCGCCAAGACAGACATCATTGTTGCCACTGGCAAGATAATCGGCAAAAGAGCTGCCCTCGATACGATCCGCACTAGGGAAGTCCTCGACTTTAAAATTAGAATTCACGAAATCCAGTTCCGGGACGGTAGAAACTCCGCCATCCAGATTATTAATGCAATCGCCGCTGGCTTCGGTGTCCCCTCTCATCCTGGCGCGCGCACAAGCTAGTTCCCGCCTGTACTGATCCCAATCAGAAAAGCTGTTGGCGTTATTGCTGGTCAGGAACGCATTGCCTGTATCCGGACCGGTTAGGTTTACGCGGTTGGAAATTATGCCAGTTCCCTGCCCAGTCGTATTGCCTGTATCTCCCCCGCCCCCACCGCAGCTTGTCCTTCGCACACTGGTGCAGACGCTTAACTTCATCCAGCCAAGCTCGCTATTATCCGGGCACACGCAAAGTACCGAAGGCTCGCCCGGGTCCGGAATGACATAAGCCGTAACCCTGCCGTTCATGAATAAAAGCGGGGTTATAAATATTAGAAGAGACTTTCTGCTCATTTTGTTATAAACACCGTATAGCCGGCCAGCAAGCCGTACTCGCCTTTATCTTTAAGGCTGAGCGTCACGTCGAAACTGCCGCGCGGCAGATAGAAATTAAGACCGGTAACCAGCCCGGCAGCGCCTTCGTGCACGCCGTAATTATTGATCCACGTCAGCTGCGCGCCGATATTCCACCCGGCGATCCTGTTAAGAGGCATCAGCGCGCGCCCGACCAGCCCCATAGAGGCCCGGTAGGAAATCGCGTCCGCATTCTTATAGTAGTCGTATGTGTAAGCCAGATCGTAGCGCCCTTGGTAAAGCGTAGAGCCGAACCGCAGATTCATGGTGGAAGAAGGGAAATCCCCTCCGGCCATTTTCTGGATGCCCACGGAACCGAACCAGCGTCCGGCGGTCCGCGAATTAGGACCGAGCGGCAATTCCTTGTCCGACCAAGCGTCCAACTTTACCGGGCGGCCGTCTTTTATCGTCCACAACTCTCCGCCCCCAAGGAAATCGACGGCGAGAGGCTTATCGGGCGCAAGCCCCAGCGCGCCAGCAGCAAGGCCTACGGCCTCAGCCCTGGCCTGGGGATCGATAGAAGAATATGTCCTGGCGGCTTTAAGGCAGGTAACGCTGGAAGCGTTGACGGAGGAACTTTCAAATTGCGGAGGCAGTCCGGCAGCGCTGCACAAGCCGGGGAGCATCAGTAATATAGCGGCAAGCAGTATTCTCATTTGCCGCCTCCAAGATAAATGGTATAACCGAACGACAAAGTTTTGCTGCCGCTATAAGGTCCGCTCAAAGCTATATCTATATAAAAATCCAGCGAACTGTCCCGCATAAAGTAGCTTATCCCGGGTGAAAACAGCATGGTAAGTTTTTTCTCCGGGGCGGGAACGCGCTCGACCTTGGCGGCCAGCGTAAGGTTGAGCGGCGCAAAAGAAAGCGGCATGTTGTAGCGCGCGCCTGCGCCTAAAGTGAGGCCATTGAAATCTTTATCGTCGCTGCCTCCGTTCAGCCCGGCGTTGGCGGAAATATCCAGCCGCTCGCTCAAGAATCTGCCGGCACGGGTGTTGAAAGAATATACAGTCTGGCCATCAACACGGCTAAGATTGCCGCCCAAGAATAGCAGGTAGCGACCTTTAAGCGTAACTGGCTCAGCGGTGGAATATTTAAGCGGAGGCTGTTTTTCAAGATAGGCTATGTACGTGGCGGCCACAGCTTTGTGTTCCTGGGTCTGGGACAAAGCCATATTCTTTTTGGCCTCGACGACAGCGGCCTTATAAGCGCCGAGTTTCTGCAAAGCTATAGAATAAGCGGCCGGACAGCGCGGCTCCGCCGGGTTGGCTTTGCACAGCCTGTCGAATGAGACCGAAGCTTGCGCGTAACGTTTCTGGAGCAGCAGCTCGCTAAGAGAAGCAAAAGCCGTGTCAAAATCCCCCTCCACAGGCGGCAGATCCAGCGCGGGGAGTTTTAAAGGCGCTTTGAGCCAGGCGGGGACCGGCGCGGAAAGTTCCGACGAGGCGTTCTCAAGGCCAAAGGCATTGAAGATCTCGGAGAGGTAGAAGCGCACGTCCGCATTGAATGGATCGTCTATTAGAGCGCGGTCTATATTGGTAAGCGCGGCTTTGCCCAAGCCTGCGTAAGCCAGCGCATAGGCGTATTCAGCGGTGACAGGCGCGGCAATGGACTTCTTAGAAGCCGCTGTATATTTTACGAGCGCATCTTGCGGGGTGGTTGAAGATAAAAGGATGGCTTCGCGGGCGGAAAGCAATGACTTATCCGGCCCGGCAAAGCAGGCTGGAATGCTTAAAGAAAGCACGGCAAGAAGCAACACGAAAGAACGCAAAATGATCCCCTGAAGCTAACCCATGATGAAAATACTACATTACTATGCTATTAAATATCCTCGCCGAGATTCAATCTTCACCGAACTTTTAACATTCCCCATAAGGATTTAATAAATTATAAGCGGGCGACCGCGAGCGGCAGATTCCCATCACCTCCCCCATCGTCTTGAGCGGGCGACAGCGAGCGGCAGCGAGCTTCCCCATAAGGAAGATTCCCATCGCCCGATACTTATAAAAAAAGACCATCCTGTAAGGATGGTCTTTAAAAATATGGAGCGGGCGATGGGAATCGAACCCACATCTCAACCTTGGCAAGGTCGCGTTCTACCACTGAACCACGCCCGCATTTGCCGTTACTGCGCTTGTACCCGATTAACTGGTACCTTTATATTTTAGCAAAAAAGCGCCGATTTTTAAAAGTACCGGGTTAATTTTCGGTTAATTTCACCGCCTAAAACTTATAAGCCAGCCCCGCGCCCAAGCCGCCGTAGGGCGACAGGTACGGGGCAAAAGTCAGGGCCTGGGCGCCGGTCTTAGGCCCGGCGCGGCGGGCGGCCGTGCGGCCGTGCGACGCTATGGCCTTGCCCAGGCCGTAGCCCACGGCTATGCCCAGCGGATAATCGCTGGCCCAGTGCACGCCGTTGTTCATCATCTGGAAGCTCAGCCCCGCCAGCAGCGTGTAGCCGATGGGCTTTATATATTTGTTGTCCGGGTAGTTCTCGGCCATGATGGTGACCGTCATTACGCCGGTGGCCAGGTGGCCGGAAGGAAAGGCGTCGTAGCGGGTGCGGTGCGCCACGTATTCCTTAAAACCGGGGAACATGCGCCACACCCCGCCTTTGCCGGAAGCGGCGGAAGGGGTTTCGCGGCCGGTGATGTTCTTCATCACTTCGGTGACCAGGCCCGTGGCTATCAGGCCCTCGGCCAGCTGGTTGCCGGTCTGCGAGGCGCGCCAGTCGTCCTTAAGCCAGCCGTGCGTCTTGAAATAACCGAACAGGCCGATACTGATCCAGCCGTCGCCGATAAAATACAGGGCCGAGCCCAGGTCGGACGGGCCGCGGAAAGCCGAAACGCCGCCGATCTTGATATAAGTTTTTGTCTTATCCTCGCTGGAGATGCTGAGTTTCCTGCCGGCGCGCCGGGCGTTATTGTAAAGCTTCTGGTCGTACTCTATAAGGATCAACGTGGAGGCGGCCACGGCGGCCACCCAGGGCAGGTTCTCTTTCTTAAAACTGTCCGCCACAAAAGTGCCGATGTCGGCAGGCCCGGCGCCCATGGTCCGCCAGAAGCCGGGCTTCTGGTAGGTCAGGGTGGAACCGTCCTTAAGCGTATAGGTCCGGGAGGAAACCTCCTGCGCCTGAACGGCTTGGGCGCAGAGACCGGACAGCAGGAGCAGGAACGCGAGTATGTTCTTCAGCCGCGGGATATTTTCCATGTGGTGCCTTTCGGGGTGTCTTCTATCAGTACGCCTTTGTCGGAGAGTTCCTTGCGCAGCTCGTCGGAACGCTTGAAATCTTTCGCTTTGCGGGCGGCCTCGCGCTCTTTGATCAGCGCGGCCAGTTCCGGCGCCAGCGCTTCCTGCACAGGCGCGCGGTCCAGGTCCAGGGCCAGCACCTTGTCCGCTTCCAGCGCGAAGGCCAGCCGCTCCGCGGCGCCGAACGGGCTACGCAGAGCGCCCCAAAGCACGGCCAGCGCCTGCGAAACGTTCAGGTCGTCGGCCAGGGCGTTATCGAAATCCCTGTAGAATTCCTGGAAGCGCTCGTCCTTTCCCGCCGCCTGGCCGCCGGCCTCTTCTTTCAGCTTGGCCACTATGGCGCGGAGCCCTTCCAGGCTCTTCTGGGAAGAGTCCACGGATTCCCAGCTAAACTCCAGCTGCTTGCGGTAATGCGCGCTGAAGCAGAAATAGCGGTACGCCAGCGGGTCGAAACCTTTCTGCGCCAGCAGCGGCAGCGTCAGGAACTCGCCCGAGCTCTTCGACATCTTCCCGGCGTCGTTGGTAACGAGGAAACGGATATGCATCCAGTAATCCGCGAACGGCTTGCCGGTGGCGCCCTCGGACTGGGCGATCTCGTTGGTGTGGTGCACCGCCACGTGGTCCTCGCCGCCGCAGTGGATGTCGATGGTATCGCCGAGGTGCTTCATGGCCATGGCCGAGCATTCCAGGTGCCAGCCGGGGAAACCTTTGCCCCACGGGGAATCCCACTCCATCTGGCGGTGTTCTTCGGGTGAGGAGAACTTCCACAGCGCGAAGTCGGCGGGGTTGCGCTTCTCGGAGTTCACCTCCACCCGCGCCCCCTCCTGTATGCCCTCTATATGGCCCTTGCCGGCGAGCTTGCCGTAATCGGGGAGCTTCGCCGTGTCGAAATAAATGCCGTCGCTGATGCGGTAAGCGAAGCCCTTCTTCTCCAGCACCAGGTTCAGGTCGATCATTTCCTTGATGTACTCGGTGGCGGGGCAGAGCACGTCCGCCGGCAGGCAGTTCAGCGACCGGTAATCCTTCATGAAGGCCTCGGTATAGAACTTGGCCACGTCCCAGGCCGACTTGCCCTCGCGCTTGGCGCCCACTTCCATCTTGTCCTCGCCGGTATCGGAATCGGAGGTAAGGTGCCCCACGTCGGTGATGTTCATCACCCGCTTCACTTTATATCTGAAGTGGTTCAGCGCGCGGACCAGGATGTCCTCGGCTATGTAAGTGCGCATGTTGCCGATATGCGCGTAGTGGTACACCGTGGGGCCGCAGGTGTAGATGCCGGCCTCGCCCGCCTTGAGCGGGTTAAAGATCTCTTTCTGTCTCGTGAGGGTGTTGTAGAGCTTGAGTTCCATATCGTTCCCTTATTGCCTGCCGGCCACCGCCCGCCTGACCCTTGCGCCCACCTCGCCGAAGAAATCCCGGCAGAGTTCCGGCCCGTAGCGCCGGGAGTATCTTTCCTGCATGATGCAGGAAACTTCTATTTCGGAAAAAGGATAGACCGCGCCCCTGGGCGAGACGGAATAGGTGAAGCCTATCTCCATGGGCTTGTCGCCGGAATGATTCTTCACCGCCACGTCGTAGCTGGCCGATAGCAGCCCCTCGAGCGAAGCCTCGAGCTCCGGGTCCGGGGTCTTTACAAGCTTGAACACTTTCTTCTGGAAGACCACGGCGGCCCCGCGGGCCGGGACCGGCGTTTCGCCCGCGGGCCGGGGCGCGCCGCAGGCGGCCAGCAGCGCGGCGGCCAGGCAGAGCGGCAGAAGTTCTATAACTGTGCCGGTTTTCACTTTAAGACGCTTACGGCGGCGTAGCAGACTATGGCCTCGCCGTGGCCGATGTCGCCCAGGCCTTCGCGGCTTTTGGCTTTTATGCTCACATCGGCGCGGTCCAGCTTCAGGATCTTGGCCACGGAATCGCGGATGGCCTCGTAGTGCGGCTTAAGCTTGGGTTCTTCGGCCACGATGGTGGCGTCCACGTTCACGATGCGGGCTTTTTTCGAGAGCAGCACTTCCAGGGTCTTCTCGGCTATGACCCCGCTGGAGATGCCCATCAGGGTCAGGTCGGTGGGCGGGAAGTAAACGCCGATCTCGCCGGCGGAAATGGAGCCGAGCAGCGCGTCGCAGATGGAGTGCAGCACCACGTCGCCGTCGGAATGTCCCAGCAGCCCCTTGGGATGCTCTATCTTCACGCCGCCGAGCACCAGCGGCCGGCCCTCCACCAGGCGGTGGATGTCGTAGCCGAACCCGGCCCGCGAAACCGGTATTTTAACGCGCGCTGTAACCGCTTTTGCATCTTTCATGAAAGCCTCCGCTATAACAAGATCTTCCGGCGTGGTAATTTTAATATTGCGGTAGTTCGAGGGCACCACCGCGGCCTTTATCCCCAGTTGCTCCAGCACCTGCGACTCGTCCGAGTAGTCCTTTTTCGAGCCCGCGCGTGAAAGGATGCTCGCCAGCACCGCCCGTTTGTAGCACTGCGGGGTTTGCACCGCCAGCAGCGCGGACCGCTCCGGCGTGCTCTCGAAATTCTTTCCGTCCGCCGCCACTTTTTTCACCGTATCCTTGAGCGGCACGGCGGGCACGGCCGCGCCGGCCTCGGCCGCCTTGGCCAGGCAGGCCTCGATCAGCGCTTTGTCCACGAAGGGCCTGGCCCCGTCGTGCACGGCCACCAGCTCCGCGCCGGGACTTACCAGTTCGAACGCGTTCCGGAGCGACCCGGTGCGGGTGGCTCCCGCCGGGACCACGCTGACCCCGGCCTTCTCCCAGGCCGGGCCGTACTTTTCGAGGTTGTCCGGCCCCAGCGCCAAAATGAGCTTAGAGAACAGACCGCTCGAGGTGAAAGCTTCCACCGTCCACTCTATCATGGGGCGGCCGGCCAGCGGCAGGTACTGCTTTTCAGCCCCCATCCGCGAGCCGGAGCCGCCGGCGAGTATTATCGCCTCGGCCCCGCCGGTCTTTTTTTCTTTCTTGGTCACACGGCTCCCTGCGGCTTAAGGCTGCTTGGGCCCCTGCTGCGCGGATTTGCCTTTCACGCGCGTAAAGATGATGCGGCCCTGCGAGGTCTGCAGGATGGACTGCACCACGGCGTCCACTTTCTTGCCGATGTATTCGTGGCCGTCCTCGATCACGATCATAGTGCCGTCGTCCAGGTAGCCCACGCCCTGCTCCTTCTCCTTGCCTTCCTTCATCACGAACACGCTCATGTCCTCGCCGGGCAGCACCACGGGCTTCAGGGCTATGGTCAGGTCGTTGATGTTCAGCACGGTCAGGTTCTCGAGCGCGGCCAGCTTGTTGATGTTGAAGTCTATCGTGATGATGGAGGCGCCCAGTTCCTTGGCTATGGTCACCAGTTTCATCTGGTTGTCGGCTACTTCCTTGAAATCGCGGTCGAGCACGCGGAACGGGATGTCGCGCGATTCCTGCAGGCGGGCCAGGATGTCGAGGCCGCGGCGGCCCTTGGCCCGGTTGATGGGCTCGTTGGATTCGGCCAGCGCGTGCAGCTCCTGCACCACGAAGCGCGGCGTCACCATGCCGCCGGTGATGAAGTGGGTGTCGCAGATGTCCAGCACGCGGCCGTCCACGATGGCGCTGAGGTCCAGCACCTTCATGCCCCTGCCGCCCTTGCGGCCCAGCAGGTTCTTGTCCAGGTCGTCGAGCTCGGGGATCTTCTTGATGCTCACCATCATGCCCAGCAGCGCCAGCGCGTAGCGGATGATGGGGTTGTAGGTGGCCCAGACCCCGTTCAGCGAGTCGTTGCCGATCTGGAACACCGTGTAATCCAGCAGCTTGGAAATAATAATACCCACTACCGCGCCGATGATGCCGATGATCAGCGAGAACAGGCTGACGTTCTCGAAGACGTATTCCACGCCTATTATCACCAGGCCTATCAGCACGCCGAACGCCAGGCCTTTGAGGTCCTTGGAGACCATCAGCCAGGTCAGCGCCGGGGTAACCACTAGGGCAACAGCCCTGAAGATCCAGACTATCATGTTAGCTCCTTATTCTTTCTGTTTGCCCGCTTTCGCGGGTGTTAATTTTACCAGGGCGGCGTAAAGCCCGCCCATGTCCCTGACCACCTCGAGGCGGAGGGTCTTGAAGCGCCCTTCGTCCTTCTTCGGCAGCCGGGGTACAAAAGCCGTTTTAAAGCCGAGCCGCTCGGCCTCGGCCAGGCGCCGGTCCAGGAAGCCGGGGCTGGAGGTCTGCGCCAGTATCCCCACTTCGCCCATGAACACGCAGTCGGGCGGCAGCGGGATATCCTTGGCCGAGCTGATCAGCGCGGCGCAGAAGGCCAGGTCCAGCGCGGGGTCCTTAAGTTTTATGCCGCCGGCGAGCGAGACGAACACGTCCATCTCGTCGAAGCGCAGGCCCACGTTCTTCTCCAGCGCGGCTATCAGCATCTGCGCGCGGTTCAGGTCCACGCCGGTCACGGTGCGGCGCGGATAGGGCAAATAGGAATGGGCGGCCAGCGCCTGGATCTCCGCCAGCATCGGGCGCGCGCCCTCGAAAGCCACCGTGAAGGCGCGGCCGGCCAGCGACCGGTCGCGGTCGCTCTCGGCCAGCAGCAGCCCGGCGTCGTCCACCGAGCGCAGCCCCTTGGCGGTCATCTCGAAGATGCCGGTCTCGTCCACCGGGCCGAAGCGGTTCTTGTGCGGCCGCAGCACGCGGAAGGCATTGTTCTTCTCCGCGTCGAAATAGAGCACGGTGTCCACGATATGCTCCAGCACCTTGGGCCCGGCCAGCGAGCCTTCCTTGGTGACGTGCCCGAGCAGGAACAGCGGCACGCCGGCGGCCTTCACGGTCTTCAGCAGCTCGGAGGCGCACTCTCGGATCTGCCCGACGGAGCCGGGACTGCCCACGAACTCCGGGTGATAGACGGTCTGGATGGAATCGATCACCAGGAAAGCGGGCTTTAAATTGCGGAAGGCCTCCACGATCTTGGCCAGGTTGGTCTCGCTCATCAGGTACACGTTGTCCGGCTTGGCGCCCAGGCGCTCGGCGCGCGAGCCTACCTGCGCGAGCGATTCCTCGCCCGAAACGTAAAGGACTTTCTTGCCGGCGTAGGCGCCGGAGGCCATCGCTACGGAGCATTCCAGCGTCAGCGTGCTCTTGCCTATGCCGGGGGGCCCGGCCAGCAGCACCACCTGGCCCGCCACCAGCCCGCCGCCCAGCGCGCGGTCCAGCTCGGAAATGCCGGTGGCCGCGTGTTCGGCCTTCATGGCCCGGGCCTCGGAAAGCTTAACCGGCGCCTCGGAAAAATCGGTAAGGCCGCGCGCCTTGGCGGCCGCCTTGGTGAGCACTTCCTCGGCTTCCTCCACCAGCGTGTTCCAGCCGCCGCAAGCGGCGCACTGCCCCGCCCACTTGGGCGAGGACTGGCCGCACTGCTGGCAACGGTAGATAGTCCTTAGTTTCATTAAAATTTTTCCGCTTACCTGGTGCTCTTCAGCGAACCCAGCGTGGCGAAGCCCAGGAGGTAGGAAATATCCTTATCCTCGAACACCAGCCGCGTGGTGTACTGCACGCGCTTCACCTCGGCCAGGTCGTTAAGCCGCACCCCGGCGGAAAGGTACTTGTTCAGCGCCACGTCCACGCCCACGTCGTAGCGCGGGTTCCTGAACATCCGGCCCTTGATGCGGCGGTACCGTGTGAAATCCGAGCCCTCTACGATAACGACGAGGCGGTCCCACTTGGAATTAAAGAAGGGCTTCCAGCGCATGCCGGCCCCGCCGGCCCCGCGCAGGATCCCGGCGTACAGGTCGAAGGCGTTCAGCTCCCAGCCGAGCTGGGCGTCTATGGTGTTCAGCGTCTCGTAATCCGTGCCCTGCACCCTGTCCTTCTTGTTCAGCATATTGGACCCGCCCAGGTAATAATAGCGGCCCGGCCGCGGGTAGATCTTTATGCCAAAATCGTCCTTGGAGCCCTTGGTGGCGGGGTCATACTTGAAATCCCATTTCAGGAAGGTGCGGTAGCCGCCTATGCGCCCGAGCGCCGCCTTCGCCGAGGCGCTGGCGTCCTTCAGGTTGTTGAGGGTGTCGGAGACGTTCTCCTTCATTTTCTGGTCGGAGACCAGCGCGCCGGCCACGCCCTGGCCGCTGTTGATCTTGTCCACGATCTGGTCGGTCTTGGTCAGCATCGCGTCCAGCTTGGCGGTAATGGAATCCAGGCGCTCCATGGCCTTTTCGGCGTGCGGCTGGCTGGTGGCCACGAGGTCGTTGATGTTGGCCGTGACGTCCTTGAGGTTGTTGAGGACGTCGTTCAGATTCTGGCCCAGGTCGCCGTTGCCGCGCAGGTCCTTTACCAGGCCCTCCACGCTGGCCACCGCGTTGGCCAGGGCCCGGTCCAGCGGCACGGCGCTTTCGCCGCGCACGGTGGTGCCGGCCTCCAGCACGCCGGCGGCGGGCGTGCCCTGGTCCACTTCCAGGAACTTGGAGCCGATCATGCTGGTGGAGCCCACCAGGAACCTGGCGTCGCGGTAGATCTTCACGCCGTCGCGGACGGCCAGCTGCACTATGACCTTGTCGTCTTTCAGATAGATCCTCTTGATCTTGCCGACCTCGACGCCGGAAAGTTTTACGACCGCCTTGTCGGGCAGGCCGGCCACGTCGGAGAATTCCGCGTAAACGGGGTAAAAACGCTCGAAGGAATAATCCCCGAGCAGAAAAATGGCGGTTCCGAAAAGTATGGAACCGACCAGCACGAAAATGCCGACCTTTGTCTCGCCGTTCATGAAATCCTTAACACAGCCGGACCGCGATAGATATCTATATTATACTTCAGCCTATAAAATAGCAATTTTCGCGCCCCTTTTACAGGGCAAAAAGGGCTTATCAAGGGGAATTGGCGCGGGAACGGCCCCGCGGGGCGGTTATTTGCGGGAAAGACCCGAGATCTCCATGAATTCCTTCACTTCGGGGTTCTCGGAACGGCGGAACGTGGCGGGCTCGGATACTTCCACGAACTCGCCGTTATAGAGCATGGCCACCCGGCTGGAGATCTCGAGCGCGAGCTTGAGGTCGTGCGTTACCACGACGGAGGTGATCTTGAGCTTTTCGCGCATGTCGGTGATCAGGTCTTTCACCATGCCGGTGGTGACCGGGTCCAGGCCGGTGGTGGGCTCGTCGTAAAGCATGTACTTCGGCTCGGCGGCGATCGAACGCGCCAGCGACACGCGCTTTTTCATGCCCACCGAAAGCTCGGACGGTTTCAGGTCTTCCACGTCCTTTAGCCCCACCAGCGCCAGCTTCTCTTTTACGATGCGCGGGTAGTCGCTCCGGGGCTTGTCGGTAAGGTACCTGAGACCGAAAGCCACGTTCTCCATCACCGTAAGCGAGTCGAACAGCGCGCCTTCCTGGAACAGGTAGCCGAAGCTGCGCCTCACCCTGGCCAGCGTGAACTCGCTGTTGGTGGAGCCTATATCCTGCCCGTCCACGATGATCTGCCCGTTCTCGGGCCTGAGCAGGCGGATCACGCATTTAATAAAGGTGCTCTTGCCCATGCCGGACGGGCCTATCACGCTGAACAGTTCCCCGTCCTTGATGTCCACGGTGATCCCGTCGAGGATCTTCCGGTCGGAAAAAGCTTTGCTTAAATTCTTTATTTCTATCATATGCCCGCCGCCACCAGCATGGCGCTTATGAAATAGTCCATCACCAGTACCAGCACCATGCTGGCCACCACCGCTTCCGTAGTAGACTTGCCCACGCCCTCGGCGCCGCCCTTCGTCCGGAGGCCCTTGTAGCAGGACACCGTGGCGATCATGAACGCGAAGAAAAAAGTCTTGATGAAACCGTGCATAAAGTCGCTCACGGAGAGGGTCGTATAAATATCGTTCATGTAGACCGTGGGCGAGACCCGGAGCTTCACCACCGCCACCAGGAGCCCGCCGAGCGTGCCGAGGAAGTCGGCGAACACGGTGAGCAGCGGCAGCGTGAGCATGAAGGCGATGTAGCGCGGCACCAGCAGGTACCGCGTCGGGTTGGTGCCCAGCGTGTACAGCGCGTCTATCTGCTCGGTCACCTGCATGGTGCCGATCTCGGCGGTGACTACGGCGCCGGCGCGGCCGGCCACCACCACGGAGGTCAGCACCGGGCCCAGCTCCTTCAGCATGGTGAAGGCCACCATGGTGCCTATGTACATGGGCTCGTTGAAAAGATTTTTCATGGACTGGCCCATCTGCAGGGCCAGCACCATGCCGGTGAAAAAGCTGGTCAGCACGGTGACGGTCATGGAATCCACGCCGATCTTGACCGCCTGCTTGACGGTCTCGCGCAGCTCGAACTTGGCGCTGAAGAACCAGAAGACCACGGACTTCAGCATAAGCGCCGCCGTCCCCATGGCCTCGGCCAGGTTCAGAAAGTGCCGCCCGGTATAGTCCAGAACTGGATGTTTCATTCGGCGTAGACCCTCGGCACCCGGGCCGATATCTGCGTTACTATCTCGTACGTTATGGTGCCGGCGAGGTCGGCCAGCTCCTGGGCCGTCACTTCCTCCCCGCCCTGCCGCCCGAGCAGCACGGCCTCGGACCCGACGGCCGCGTCCTTCACCGCGGTCACGTCCGCCATCGTCATATCCATGGTCACGTTGCCGAGCACCCGGCAGCGTTTCCCGCCTATCAGCACGTCGGCCTTATTGGAGAAACGCCGGATATAGCCGTCCGCGTAACCTACCGGGATAGTGGCGATCTTCAGCGGCCGGTCGGCCCTGAAAGACTTGTTATAGCTTATAAAGGCGCCCTCGCGCACGTTCTTGAGAAAAACTATCTTCGTCTTCCAGGCCAGCGCCGGCTCGAAGCCCTCGGCCAGGCCGTACGCGGCTATGCCGGAGCGCACCATGTCCCAGCGGCTTTCCGGAAAATTCAGAAGGCCGCACGAAGCGGCGGCGTGCAGCGTGAGCCCGCGCGCGCCCCTGGCCTTCAGGTCGGCGGCCGTCTCGCTGAAATAGCCGAGCTGTCTGGCGGTGTATTCGGGGTCCGAATCCGCGCTGGAAAGATGCGTGTACATGCCGGCCACGGTAACGTTGCCGGAGGCGGAAAGCTCGTCGTAAATTTTAAGCAGCGAAGGGCGGCGCGCGCCTATGCGGCCCATGCCGGTCTCCAGCTTCATGTGGCAGACGGCCTTTTTGGAAAGGCTGCGCGCGGCCTCGCTCACCTGCCGCGCGGCGTCGAGACTTGCGATGGTCACCATCAGGTCCGCGTTGATGGCCGCCACGAAACTCTCGAAAGGATACAGGCTCCCCAGTACCAGTACCGGGCTCTTCACCCCGGCTTCGCGCAGCGCCAGGCCCTCTTCCACCGACGACACGCCGAAGCCCCAGGCGAGTTTTTCGCGCTCCGCCAGGCGCGCGAGTTCCGCGGCGCCGTGGCCGTAGGCGTTAGCCTTCACCACGAAAAGCAGCCGCGCGGGCGCGGCTGTTTTCGCTAACTTCTTAAGGTTGTTCCTTACGGCTGAAAGCCGGATCTCGGCGCGGGTCGGCCTCAGGATCATGGCCATGGCGGTCGGGCCTAAAAAACGGCCTCTTCCGGCACGCCGCCCGATTCGATGCCGGGCATGGCCGGGTTCTCGAACTTGGTGTACTCGTGGAAGAACTGCAGCTCCACGTCGCCCACCGGGCCGTTGCGCTGCTTGGCTATGATCAGGGTGGCCTTGTTCTTAAGGGTCGGGTCCTCGCGCTTGTAATATTCCTCGCGGTGGATCAGGCCCACCACGTCGGCGTCCTGTTCGATGGAGCCCGAGTCGCGCAGGTCGGAAAGCTGGGGGCGGTTGCCCTCGCGGCCTTTGTCCTCGCTGCGGCGGTTAAGCTGCGAGAGGGCGATGATGGGCACCTCGAGGCTGCGGGCCAGGTCCTTGAGCAGGCGGGAGATCTCGGCGACCTCCTGCTGGCGGCTCTCGGTCTTGCCGGCGCCGCGGATCAGCTGCAGGTAGTCTATCATCACGATGCCCAGCGTCTTGCCCTCGGCCTTAAGCTGGTTCATCAGCTTCCTGGTGCGGTTGCGGATGTCCAGGATGTTCAGGCCGGGCGAGTCGTCGATGTAAAGCGGGGATTCGGAAACCTCCGCCGTGTGGCGGGTGAGGTTGGGCCAGATCTCGCGGGGCAGGCGGCCGTTCCTGACGCCGCCGAGATTGGCGCGCGCGGCGGAGCAGATCATACGCTGCATGATGGAATGCTTGTTCATTTCCAGCGAGAAGAAAGCGGTGGGGACCTTTTTTTCCACGCACGCATGGTAAGCCATGTTCAGCGCCATGGCGGTCTTGCCCATAGACGGGCGGGCCGCCAGGATGATCAGGTCCGATTTCTGGAAGCCGCCGGTCATGTCGTCCAGGCGGCTGAAGCCGGTGGGCACGCCGGTGATGGCGGAATGGTTGGAATAATATTTTTCTATCCGGTCCAGCACTTCCTTGGCCAGGTCGGCGGCGGAGGCGAAGCCGTGGTCGGTGTTCTTCTGCGCCACACCCAGCACTTCCTGCTGGGCGTAATCCAGGATGCGGTCCACTTCCTCCGAACCCTCGAATGATTTCTCCACGACGGAGGTGGAGACGCGGATCAGGTCGCGCAGCACGGCCTTGTCCTTGACGATGTTGGCGTAGGCCTGGGTATGGGCCGCGGTGGAGACCTTCTCCATCAGGTCGGCCAGGTATTTCTGCCCGCCCAGTTCCTCCAGGCGGCCGTTCTTCCTGAGCTCTTCGGAAAGGGTAACCACGTCCACGGGGAGGTTGCGGGAGCGGAGCTCCAGGATGGCCTCGTAGATCTTGCGGTGGATCTCGCTGTAAAAATGTTTGGGCTGCAGGATCTCGGTGATGCCCTCGATGACCTCTTTCTCTATGAGCATGGCCCCGAGGACGGCCATTTCCGCCTCTAATGAGTTTGGAGGAACCTTGCTGTAGGTCATAAGATGGGACCGCCCCCTGCGTTTTTGAAGATTAAGCCCGGGTCCGGCCGGAAAGCCAGGACCCGGGCATTAAAGGAAAGGCTGTTACTTGCTCTGCGCCGAGATCGCTACCTTTATTTTGGCCGCGATGTCCATCTTGAGCGCTATTTCCACTTCGAAGGTCCCCACGGCCTTCAGGGAAGCGGGCAGCTTTATCATTTCCTTGCTGACTTCCATGTCGGCGGCGGCCAGGTTCTTTATGATATCGCTCTTGGCCACGGAACCGAACATTACGCCGTCCTCGGAGACGGGGCGGGAGAAGGAGAGGGTGACCGCGTCGAGGCGCTTGGCCAGCTCTTTAAGGGCCGCGTCCTCGGTGGACACGCGCTTGGCGCGCTTGTCGGCGCTGTTCTTCCAGGCCTTGAGCGCGCCTTCGGTGGCTAATTCCACCATGTCGCGGGGCAGCAGGAAGTTGCGGGCGTAGCCGTCTTTCACTACCTTTATCTCGCCGGAACGGCCGAGGTTGTTGACGTCTTTTTTCAGTATTACTTTCATGTTAATTGCTCCAATTAGCCGTTATAGGACATGAGGGACAGGTTGCGGTTGATCTTTACCGCCCTCATTATCTGGCGCTGGTGCTTGGCGCAGGCGCCGGTGATGCGCCGGGAAAGCATTTTGCCGGTGTCGGTGCAGAAGGTCTTCACGATCTGCGCCTGCTTGTAGTCCACAAGGTCGATGTGCTCGGCGCAGAGCCTGCACACCTTGCGGCGCGGGGCGAAGCGGCCGCGGCCTCCGGGGCCGCCGGGGCGCCTGGGGCCCTCGGACGAGCGGTGCATGGGCGGCGCGCCTGCGGGCCGCGCGACGGGCGCGGGGGCGGCGGCTTCGGCCGGCTTGGGGGTAGTTTCGTTATTCTCCATAATGTTTGCTCCTGTCTGAGCCGTTCTGCGGGCTATGCCCCCGATACGGCGCTGCCATTGGCTTTAATTTAAAACGGTACTTCTTCTATGCCGGAAGAGTCGCCTTTCGGCCCTGTTTCGGCGGGAACTTCTTCCGCGTCGTGCGGGACGGCCTCTCCGCCTTCGGGGGCCGCCGCTCCGGATGCCAGCGACTGCACCCTGCGCGCGTTGATCTTAAGTTCTTTGCGCTTCTGGCCGGCTTTGTCGGTATACTCCGAGCTCGCCAGCCTGCCCTCTACCATTACAGGGCTGCCTTTCCTCAGCTTTTCCTTGCAGCGTTCGGCCGCCGGGCCCCACACCGCAACCGACACGAACGTAGTGTCGTCTTTCCACTCGCCGGTGGCCGGGTCCTTGTAGCGGCGGTTTGCCGCCAACGAGAAGGAACACACGCCCTGGCCTTTCTGCGTAAAGCGCAACTCGGGGTCGCGCGTAAGCCTGCCGGCGATAAGGATCTGGTTTAATTCTGGGATCCGTATTTCCATGGGCGGCCCGAGGTCTGCTGCCTCAGGCTTTCTTTACCGGCTGCTCCACGTTGGCTTTCATCATCATGGCGCGCAGCACGGTTTCCTGCAGTTTGAGGCCGTGGGTAATAACCTTCACGCTCTCGGGAGCGGCCTTCACCTTCATATAGACGTAGAAACCGTCGCGGTTTTTGCCTATGGCGTGGGAGAACTTCTTGCGTCCCAGCCTGTCTTCGGCAAGTACCTCGGCTTTCTCGTCGGTGAGGAGCTTCTTGGCTTTATCCACCGCTTCCCCGACTTCGGCGTCGGAAATCTGCGGATTAATGATCAACATCAACTCATAAGTGTTCATAGTAGGTTTAGGATACCAAATATCGGGAGACTTTTCAAGCCTATGGCTGTGCCGCATCAGGAGCTATGCTCGTTAGGCCTTTGGCCATGCCGTAACAAGCGCTATGCGCATCAGACGGCCAAGCGGCCAAGAGACGGTTAACGGGCCCCGGCGCTGGGCGCGCAGATCACGATCTGTTTGCGGGAAGAGCCGGTGAAAGGCTTCCTTAGGAAATCCCCGTAGCGGGACAGCACCCGGAAACCGTTATACCGCACCAGCGCCAGCAGCTCCTGCGGAAAAAAACACCGTAAATTAAGGCTTTTTTTAAGGGTTTTGCCGGTTTTCTCGCTGCGGTAATGCCAGGTCAGGCGCGAGACCTGCGCGGCCTTATCATAGGAATAGGACTCGTTCACCAGCACTTTGCCGCCGCCCGCGGGGTCGTCATAATAGGCCACCGGCAGCAGCTCCTCCGTATCCCTTATCAGGTACATGGGGTCCGGATTGAAGATGTCGAAAATAAAACGTCCGCCCGGGGCCAGGTGGGCGGCCACGCTGCAGAACAGCCCGGCCAGGTCCTCAGCTTTGCCCAGGTGCTGCATGGAATTGAAGGCCATGAAGACAAGCTTGAACTTCTTCTTCAGGCGGAATTTGCGGGCGTCGCCGCGCAGAAAGGCTATCTCCGCCCCGGCCGCGGCGGCCTTGGCCCGCGCCTGTTCCAGCATGGGGGCGGCCAGGTCCAGGCCGGTTATGTCCACGCCTTTTTTGCGAAGGGGAATGGTCAGGCGGCCGGTGCCGCAGGCGAGTTCCAGCACGGGGCCGCGGGCCTTGCGCGCCTCGGCGAGATAAAATTTAAGGTCGTCCTGGTAAGGCTGGTTGAAGGCGTCGTAATGCCGCCCGTCCCAGTAAACTTCGGAGCCGTCCGCTATCCTTGAAGCCATGCACTATTTTACCTTTTTATGAGCCCTGGCGCGGGAACGGACCGCCTCCAGCCGCTCCAGGTCCCCGATGTCGCACCAGAAAGGCGACTTGTCCTCGAAACCTTTTATCTTTTCGCCGGCGGCGGCCAGGCGCAGGTAGGCCGCGGTCACCGAGAAAACGCCTTCCTCGGTAATTTTTTTAAAAATTTCAGGCGACAGCACCTGGATGCCGCTGAAGGCCAGCGGCCTCAGGCCCGCGTCCGCCGCTTCCCCTTCCCTGCCTTTCAGGTTCATGCCGGCGTCGAACATCAAACGCCTTTTCGACGGCCTTTCCCTGACCGCCAGCGTGGCCAGCGCGCCGGAGGCCCGGTGCGCCCCGTAAAGCGCGCCCAGGTCCAGCTCGGAATAAACGTCCGCGTTGTAGGCGAAAAATGGTCTGCCGTCGTCGAAAAAAGCCGCGGCTTTTTTAAGCCCGCCGCCGGTCTCCAGCGGGAAAGCCTCCTCGCGCGAAAGTTCTATCCGCAGGCCGAAATTATTCTTCGAGGCCAGGAAGCCGGCTATCTTCTCGTGGAAATGATGGGTGTTCACCACCAGCTCGCCCACGCCGGCGGCGGCCAGGCGGCGGATAACCAGCTCCAGCATGGGCGCGCCGTTCACGTCGACGAGCGCTTTGGGCAGAGTATCCGTAAGCGGGCGCAGGCGCGTGCCCAGCCCGGCCGCGAAGACCATGGCCTTCACTTGTTCAGCTCCGGCTGTTCCCGGTGGGTCAGCTCCACCCTGGCGCCGTATTTTTCTTTTACGTGCGCGGCCAGCGCCTCGGCGCAGTACACCGAGCGGTGCCGCCCGCCGGTGCAGCCGAAGTTGACCATCAGCGAAGTGAAGTTCCGGGAGAGGTAGTTCTCCACGCTGGCGTCCAGGATGCCGAAGACGTGCCCCAGGTATTTTTCCACCTCGGGCTCCTTCTGCAGGAACTCGATCACCGGCTTGTCCTTGCCGGTCAGCTGCGCGTACTGCTCGTAGCGGCCCGGGTTCGGCAAGGCGCGGCAGTCGAACACGAAGCCGCCGCCGTGCCCCTTGTCGTCCATCGGCAGTCCGTTCTTGAACGAGAAACTCGTGATGCGCACCGTCAATCCGAGCTTAGTTTTTCCAAACTGGCGCAGGTAAGAAGAGGCGGCGATATGCCTGAAGCACTGCGTCAGCTCGGGCACCTTCACCTCGAGCTCGGCGTTCCGGAGCAGCCACTCGATGTTGCGCACGGCGTAGGGCACGCTCTGCAGGAAATGCGTCTTCCCCTCGTAGAAACCGCGCAGGCCGTACGCGCCCATGGCCTGCATGATGCGGATATAGACGAAAGCGTGGTAGTGGCGCGTAAAGGCCTTGGTCTCCAGGCCGGCGGCCGCCAGGTAATGCCGGCGCAGCGCCGCGCGCGTCTCGGGCGGCAGGTCGGCCTTGGCGTCGTACAGCAGCGAGGCCACGTCGTAGTGCGGCGCGCCCCGGCGCCCGCCCTGGTAGTCTATGAACCAGGGTTCGCCGCCGCGCAGCATGATGTTGCGGCTCTGGAAATCCCGGTACAGGAAGGAATCCGACGGCGCCTCCAGCAGGAACTCCGTGAAGCGCAGGAAATCGTCCTCCAGCTTCTGCTCGTTGAAAGGGATCTTGGCGAGTTTAAGGAAGTAGTACTTGAAATAGTTCAGGTCCCACATGATGGACTGGCGGTCGAAGCTCGCGCGCGGGTAGCAGTGCGAAAGGTCCATGCCTTTGGAGACCTGCGCCTGGAAGCGCGGCAGCCACTCCAGCGTTTTTTTATAGGCCGCGCCTACCTGCGCCGGGATGTCCTGGCCTTTCCGCTCGGCGGTGAGAAATTCGAACAGCGTGGTGCTGCCCAGGTCCTCCTCGAGGTAGACGCCCTGGGGCTGGTCCTCGCCGTAGATCTCGGGCACCGGCAGTTTCTCGGCACGGAACCTCCGGGAGAATTCCAGGAAAGCGCGGTTCTCCAGCTTGTCGGGGCCGAACGCCCCGATCACGGAGCGGTCCCCGTCCTTCAGCCGGAACAGGCGGCGCGCGGAACCGTCGGCCTTGAGCGGCTCGAAAAGTTCAGGCTCGCGCCCGAAAGTTTTCTTATACAGCGCCCGCAGCGGCGCCTCGGGCTGGGGCTTGAGCTCGGCGGGTTTTTCTTTGTTTTTAAGCGGCATAGTTTCTAAGGCTGCGGGGCCTCCGGTTCAGCGCAGCAGCGGCTTGAACGAGGCCAGGACCTGGTCGTAGAACTTGAGGTTGGCCCTGGCCAGGTCCATAGGCGCGTAGAAATTCAGCACGAAGAAACCGTTCTTGACCGGCACCACCGCGAACTTTTCGTACACGTGCAGCTTCTTCGGGTGCAGCGCGTCGGCCGGCCGGTACTCGAAGACCTTGCGCTCGAAGACCTTGGCGTAAAAATTCCCCGCCCGGCCCGCCTTCACCGGGCCGTACACCTTGCCGTCCAGGTTGATCCCGATGGCGGGCCTGGAATGCAGCTGGATAAACTTCTCGGGGGTGGCCTGCACCAGGTTGCCCGGGGCGTAGTAATACACGCCCACCCGCACGGCCAGGCCGTCGGCCGAGGGACCGAAATACTCCGTGCCGTAAACCTTCTTCTCGTCGGCGGAAAGACCCAGGCCCTCTTCTTTTTTAACCCACCCCTGCGGGAAGGTCACGGAGAAATAACCGGGCTCGGTATAAGGCTGCGGGCCGGGCGCCTCGCCGCCGGCCGCGGGCGCGGCCGCCAGGCAGAACAAGAAAGCCGTAAGGATGTTTTTCATCGTTGTTCTCCGGAACTTAAAGGCCAGCGGGCACGGAAAGGCCGAGCCCGCTCGAGGCGTATTTCTTGCGGAAAGCCAGCGCCTCTTTCTCGCCGTCCACGGCTTCGCGGTAGGTCACCGTGTACCACTTGAAGCGGGAGTCCATCATTTCCTTGTAGTCCTTCAGGTCCTGCTTTTCCTCTTCGGTCATGGCGGCGGGGGTGGCCTTCTGCTTGGCCTCCAGCGCGCCGAGCTGCTTGGCATAGGACTGGGCCATCTTGAACTCGCGGGCGGTGCCGCCCTCCATGCTGTCGATCTTGGGGTAGAGCGGGGCCTTCAGCGTGTCGAGCGCTTCCATGCCGCCCTGCATGAACTTGTCGGCGTTGTCGGCGTGCATGGCGTTGAACTTGGTGAAGCAGCCCGCGCCGCCGTTCTTGGAGCAGTACTCTATCATGTGCTCGGCCGACCACTTGTTGGAGAGGTTCTCCTTGGCCCGGGTATAGGGGTCGTCGCTGGTGCCGTTGGAGTATTTCTTATAATCGATGCCGTCCGCTATGGCGCGAGCGGTCTGGTTCTGGTGCTCGGACTCGTGCACGAAAGTGGGCGAGATGTAAACGGCCAGGTCTTTCATGGCGGCGGGGTCCTTAAGCAGCTGCTCCGGGGTCAGCCCGCGCTTGGCGGCGAATTCCTCGGCGATCTCGCTGTTCATCTTTATCTGCTTCGCGCCCGGGTCCCAGAAGCCGAACACGCCCGGCTCCCGCTGGAAGCCGAAATCCAGCTTGTTGCTGCCGGCCGCCGCGAATTTCTTGTCCCCGTAGAAAGCTATCGTGCGCTTGCCTGCCTCGGTCTGGTCCATCACGTCCACCAGGCTGCCCTTGAGCTTGCCGTCTTCCGTGCGGATCATCTGCTTGCCCAGTTCGGCTTCCTGGTCCGCGGTCATCTTGACCGGGGCTATGGCGGCGGAAGCGCCGGGTTTTACCGCCGCGGCGCCCGTGCCGGCGCCGCCCAGCGCGGCGGGCTTGCCGGCCGCGGTGTTATCGAAAGTCTGGTTCAAATACTCGCTCTGGTCGCCCGTGCGCCCGGCCATGGCGTCCAGTTTGCCGCCGGCGGCGGCCAGCTCCTTGGCTTTCTTGTCGGCCGCGGAAGGCGCCGCGGGCTTGGCGGGAGCCGCCGCGGCGGCGGCTTTTACGCCCAGCGCGTCCAGCTTGGCGCGGTAAGGGGCGTCCTCGGCGAAGATCAGGTCCTCGCGCAGCACCGGGACCAGCCCGGCGGCGCCGACTGCGCTCGCGGTGCTCAGCCCGGAAGCGGCCACCAGCTTGTCGGTTTCCTTCTCGGCCCAGGTGGAAAGCTCCGCGTAGCGGCTCATTATTTTCTGCTCGTTCCAGTCCTCCCTGGTCCGGGAGTACGCTTCGGAGGAAAGGGACTTGGTGCGCACCGGGCCAAGGGCGTCCCAGGTGCGGACGCCTTTCTTTACTTCCTCAAGGCGGTCGCCGGCGTATTTTTCCACCCAGCCGAAGATCTTCTCGGGCTTGGGGCCCAGGTCCATTTCGCACAGGGTGCAGTTGGGGTTCTCCAGTACCCGCTGCAGCGCTTTGGCCGCGTTGTAGCCGTTCTGCTTTACCACTATCTTTTTCAGGTCGAGCAGCGCGTTATTGTAGCCCAGCGCGCGGCTGGCGGCTTCGGGGTCCTCGTCGGAGTATCTTTTGATCATCGTCTCGGGCTCGCCGGCGTTGAACCCCTTGACGCATTCGTCGGCCGTTTCCGGGGAAAGCTGTTTCCCGGCCGGGTCGATATTGTCCTGGCACTTCTGCGCCAGAGCCTGCTCCGGTTCGGTAAGCTGCGCAAAAACCGGGTAGGCCGGCAGCGCCAGGAAAAAAGCCAATAGCAGTTTATTCATATGGATACCCTTAAGACCAACTAAGCCTGTATTTAGAGTTTAATAGCGTGAAAAATCATTGTCAAGGGCCATAAGGCGGGGCAAAGCCCGGTCTTCTAGTCCGGGTTGGCAAGCGCGGCCAGCGCGGACCGCATTATGGCGAAGAACCTGCCTTCCTCCAGTTTTTCAACGTTGTCGTTCCAGACGGCGGAAAGGCAGTACCAGCCGGAATTTTTATCCTTTACGAGCCAGGTCATGGAGAGCACCCCCGGCTCCGAGGCCCCCCGGTAGCCGGCGTAATAGAAAGCCGCCCCGGCCGGGACCGGGCCCGGGTTCATGGCCAGAAGTTCCAGCGCGCGCCGGTCGTCCTTTACGCGCAGGTAGTCCATTACGCGGCACAGGCCGGCCGGCGTGGCGGGCCATTCTATCTTGTCCAGGCCGAAAGCGCTCGGCTTTAATTCCCCGGCCGGCAGCGGAGTCCCGGCCAAGTCCGCCAGGAAACCGTATTTCTCAGCCTCCGGCAGGTTAAAGTATTTAAGCGCGGCCTGGGTGTCGGCGCGCAGCCTGAACATCTCCGAGGTTTTCAGGAAAGGCTTCAGCCCTCCGGGCGAGGCGCCCAGCGCCGCCAGCGAGTTCTCGATATTCCTGCGCCCTATCCCCGAGACCAGCGCGTCGGCCGCGGTGTTGTCCCCGGCCGAAAGCATCAGCGCGGCCAGCGTGTGCGCCGTCAGCGGCGCCCCGTCCGGCCAGGAGCTCAGCAGGCCCGGCGGCAGGGACTTGTCTTCTTCTTTCAGCGTGAAGACCCTGCTCCACGGCACCTTGCGCTCCAGCAGGGCGCCCAGCACGTAAAGTTTGAAGGCCGCGCCCGCGGCGAAAGCCTCGTTCTCGTTCAGCGCCTGCAGCGTTTCCCCGCTCCCGTCCAGCCGGCGGACCAGCAGGCCCGCGCGGCCGGGCAGCGCCGCCAGCGAGGCGGCCGCCGCGGCCAGCGCCGGGTTTATCCGGGAAGGGGTCCCGAAGAAGAGGTTGTTCACCTTGCCCTCCGGGTCCAGCCCGAGCGCGGCCGGCACCCTGTACCCGAGCGAGGTCTCGAAAACATAATGGCCGGAGGCCGCGGCGGAACTGACCAACACTACGCGTGTTACCGCCCCGTTCTTTTCATACACCCCGGAAAGCACGCCGGCCAGTTCTTTCAGCGACAGCTGCCTGAAGAGGCTTTTAGAGAACAGCTCCTCAAGGCCGGCCGGTTCTTTGACCACCCGGGCGGAAATCTCCCCGGCGGCTTTATCCGGCCCGCCGTCCGCCGCGCGCGCGCGGGCCGGCGCGGCAAGAAGCAACAGGCTGCAGATCCCGGGGAAAAATTTCATTTTAAAATTATACAATGCTATAAGACTTACGGGGGTTGTTTTTAACGGATCCAAAGGAGAGAACCATGGCGCTTATTCTGAAAGACATTAAAGACGGCATCGGCGTGCTCACGCTCAACAACCCTGCCCGGCGCAACGCTTTAAGCCTGGAACTCTGCGCCGAAATGGTAGCGGCCCTTAACGATTTCGAAAGCAAAAAGATCAACGTGGTGATCCTCCGCGCCGAAAGGGGCGCCCGCGTGTGGTCCGCCGGGCACGACATCACCCAGCTGCCCAAGGTGCACAACGACCCGCTGGCCTACGACAGCCCCATGGAAACGGCTTTCAGGAAGATCCAGAGCTTCCCCGGCCCGGTGATCGCCATGGTGCAGGGCAGCGTGTGGGGCGGCGCCACGGACCTGGTAGTCACCTGCGACATGGCCATAGGCGACGAAACCTCCACCTTCGCCATCACCCCCGTGAAAATGGGTCTGGCCTACAGCGCCTCCGGCATCATGCACTTCATCAACCGCGTGGGCAGCAATATCGCCAAGGAGATGTTCTTCACGGCGGAACCGGTAAAGGCCGAGCGGGCCTACCATTTCGGCATCCTGAACCACCTGGTGAGCTCCCGCGAGATAGAGCACTTCACTTTCGAACTGGCCAAGATCATCCTGGGCAATTCGCCCATGGCGGTCTCCGTCATCAAAGAGCAGTTCCGCATCCTTTCGGACGCGCACCCGATAAGCCCCGAGGCCTTCGAGCGCATCCAGGCGCTGCGCCGCAAGGTCTACAACAGCGGCGACTATGAAGAAGGCATCAAGGCCTTCATGGAGAAGCGCAAGCCCAGCTTTAAGGGCGAATAAAGTCAATAAAAAGCGTGTCCGGCCGTTCTTTTTAATTTGCTATATTGGGGTTGCAGCCGGGGGGGCTGCGTTTTCAGACAGCCAGGGGTAACGGGATCCGTAGCGATACGGGGGCATATGCTCGACTATAATACCAGGCAGCTCGCTGCCTGGGTCCTGCGCGAATTCAGGGCCCAGCTGCTTCTTTGCGCCTTCGGGGCGCTGGCGGCCGGTTACGCCTTCGGCTGCTTCAGCAAGGCGCGGGTGCCGGCCGACTGCGTGGTCTCGGTGTTCGACCTGAACTCCAACCCGGCCAAATATAACGCCAGGCGCATCTGCGTGAAGGGCTCCCTGCTGAACCTCAAGACCAACGCCGCCGAAGCCGACGTCCCCTACTCCGTTTTCAGCCTGAAGGAGAACAAAGCCTCGGGCGAATACGACTTCGTCAACATCATCTCCTTCGCGCAGCGGCAGCTGTCCGCGGACGGCGCGGTGCTGGCCTGCGGCATTTTCAGCGCGGTAAAGCAGGTGGGCAAGGACACCTACCACAACGTTATTTTTCTGAACCGGGTCGAGAACGCCGGCGGCCAGGAAGAGGGCCCCCTTTCCGGGGCGCGCCGGAGCCGGGCGTTCTAGAGGGAACTTATGGACGAAAACAAGAAGAGCCTGCTGGCCTGGTTCATAAACCACTTCTGGGGCCGGGTGATCCTGGTCCTGGCGCTGCTGGCGGCGCTGGGCTTCCTTGTGGGGGGCTACAGCCTGCCGTCTTTCAGGCGGGCCAACTCGCTGGTGTCGATCATGGACCTGAACCGCAGCCCGGCAAAGTACGAAGCCGTAGCCGTCTGCATAAAAGGTCAGGTGCTGGACCTGCGCGTGGAAGACAACAAGCTGGTGCGCCCTTACACCGTGTTCAGCCTGCAGGAAACCGCCCCCGACGGCAGCTACGATTTCATCAACATCATCTCGCTGCGCCTGCCCGCCTTCGAAAAAGGCGACCGGGTGAAAGTGTGCGGATATTTCAGCAAGATAAAACAGGTAGGCAAGGACACCTACTTCAACTCCCTGCTGATGAACAGCTTCGAACTGGAGAAGCCCGCCGGGGAGCCAGGCAAATAAGCCTCTTAAATATAAAAAAGAACCGCCGAGGCAACCGGCGGTTCTTTTCTTTTTCCCCCTCTTATTCGCCCGAGGTGTAGTTGGGGGTTTCCTTGGTGGGCTTTACGTCGTGCACGTGGCTTTCCTTCAGGCCGGCGTTGGAGATGCGCACGAAGCGCGCTTTCTTCCTGAGCTGGGCCAGGTCCCTGCAGCCGCAGTAGCCCAGGCCGGAGCGCAGGCCGCCGGTAAGCTGGTGCACGATATCCGCCACGGAGCCTTTGTACGGCACCTGGCCTTCTATGCCTTCGGGGACCAGCTTGTCTTTTTCCACGCCCGCCTGGCCGTAGCGGTCCTTGGAGCCGGCTTCCATGGCGCCCACCGAACCCATGCCGCGGTAAGCCTTGTAGGAGCGGCCCTGGTAAAGGATGATGTCGCCGGGAGCTTCTTCGGTGCCGGCGAGGAGCGTGCCCAGCATCACGCAGCCGGCCCCGGCGGCGATGGCCTTGGTGATGTCCCCGGAGAACTTGATGCCCCCGTCTGCAATTACCGGGATGCCCTTCCTGGCGGCGGCGCGGCAGCACTCTTTCAGCGCGGTAAGCTGCGGCACGCCCACGCCTGAGATGATGCGCGTGGTGCAGATGGAGCCGGGGCCTATGCCCACCTTTACGGCGTCGGCGCCCGCGTCGATGAGCGCCAGCGCGCCTTCGTAGGTGGCCACGTTGCCGGCTATCACCTCAACGCCGTAGCGGCGCTTCACTTCTTTAAGGGTCTTCAGCACGTTGGCGGAATGGCCGTGCGCGGAATCCAGCGAGATCACGTCGGCCCCGGCGGCTACCAGTTCGCCGGCGCGCTCCACGGCGTCGGCGCCCGCGCCTATGGCCGCGCCTACGCGCAGGCGGCCCGCTTTGTCCTTGCAGGCGTTGGGGTAATCCTTGGTGTTCATCATGTCCCGCGTGGTGATCAGGCCTTTCAGGCGGCCGTCCTTGTCCACCAGGGGCAGTTTTTCTATACGGTGTTTATGCAGCAGAACTTCGGCCTGGTCCAGGGAAATGCCGGGCCGGGCGGTGACCACTTCTTTGGTCATAACGGCGGAAACTTTTTTATTCAGGTCTTTCTCGAAGCGGACGTCCCGGTTGGTGAGGATGCCGGCGAGTTTGCCCTGCGAGACTACCACCAGGCCGGAGATGCCGTGCTTGCGCATAAGTTCCAGCGCGTCTTTTAGGGTTTCGTCCGGCGAGATAGTTACCGGGCTGGTGATCACGCCGCTCTCGTGCTTCTTAACTTTGGCTATTTCCAGCGCCTGCTGCCGGGCGGGCATGGCGCGGTGGATAATGCCTATACCCCCCTCGCGCGCCATCGCTATGGCCAGCGCAGCCTCGGTCACGGTGTCCATGGCCGCGGAGATCAGCGGGATATTCAAAGTGATCTTAGGGGTCAGCTTGGTCCGGAGCAAGGTCTCCCTTGGCATCACGGAAGACATCGCGGGCAACAACAACACATCGTCAAAGGTAAGACCTAACTGGATATTATCCTGAAGCATCGTATCTCCTTATCTGTGGTCAGGCCGAGGGGGGCAGGGCGGCTACCAGGCGCGCCACGGCCAGGCCGAGGGCTATGAGGTCCTTTATCTGCTGCGGCGAGCCGGCGTAGTCCGGGGCCAGGAGCCCGCCCAGTTCCTCCCCCAGGCTGAATTCCATGGTTTCCCCGTCCAGCCGGCACGAGGTCCTGCCGAAGAAATCCCGGAAGAGCGGCCAGTTGGCGCTGTTGCCGAAGAAATATTCGGCAACGCCCTGCGGCGCGCCCCGCACGGTCATCAGGTCCACCCAAGCCCACTGCCGCGCCAGCTCCAGCTCGGGCGGCAGGAAGCCCAGGGGCCTGCTAAGCAGCGAATCGGGCCCGACGTAAAAAGAAAGCCCGGCGGGATTGGGGAGCGTTATCTCGAAGAAGTAAGATTCCGTCTCGTTCCGGCTGCCGCCATACCGCCCGCGCGAATGGGTCTCGCGCCGGCTGAGATGCACCTTGAAGCCGCCGAAGTCCCCCTCCATCTCCACGCGCTCGGAGCCGGGCAGGCCGACGGCGCCTTTAATCTCCAGGCCGAGCTCTCCGGCCAATCCCTCCTGCGAACCGGCGGCCAATCGCGAGGCCCCGAACAAGCCCAAGACTATGCCGGCCAGCAGCGCGCCGAAGGAGCCCAGCGTGACCGGGTTCACCCCGCCGCGCGTGGCGTGCATGAACACGTAACCGCCGCCCAGGATAAGGGCCGCGGCGATAAGGATCGAAACCAGGCCGGTAGTAGTTCTATCCATAGGTTACTCCCATTCTATCGTGGCCGGCGGTTTGGAGGTGATGTCGTAAACCACGCGGTTGATGCCGCGCACCTCGCTGACTATGCGCGACGAGATCCTGCCCATCAGGTCGTGCGGCAGCTTGGACCAGTCCGCCGTCATGCCGTCCACGGAACTTACGCAGCGGAGCGCTATGGTGTATTCGTAAGAGCGCTCGTCGCCCATCACGCCTACCGAGCGCACCGGCAGCAGCACGCAGAAGGCCTGCCAGATCTTGGAGTACCAGCCGGCGGCCTGTATTTCTTCGCGCATCAGGCGGTCCGCCTCGCGCAGGATTTTAAGCCGCTCGGGAGTTACGTCGCCCAGCACGCGGATGGCCAGGCCGGGGCCGGGGAAGGGGTGCTGCATCAGCACCGGTTCCGGAATCCTGAGGGAGCGGCCTAGTTCGCGAACCTCGTCCTTGAAGAAGTAGCGCAGCGGCTCGATCAGGCCCATCTTCATCTTGGCGGGCAGGCCGCCCACGTTGTGGTGGCTCTTGATAACGGCCGAAGGGCCTTTGACCGAAACGGATTCGATAACGTCGGGATAAAGCGTGCCCTGCAGCAGGAAAGACGCGCCTTTTATTTTTTTGGCTTCTTTGTCGAATACCTCGATGAAGGTGTGGCCGATGATCTTGCGCTTCTTCTCGGGCGAGGTGACGCCTTTGAGGCGGCCGAGGAACAGGGCCGAGGCGTCCACTATCTTGAGGCTGTAGCCGAACTTGTCCTGGAAAACTTCCTTCATTCGCTCTTTGTCGCCGTGGCGGAGCAGCCCGGTGTCGACGAAGATGCACTTGAGCTTATCGCCGATGGCCTTATGCGCCAGCACGGCGGCCACGGAGGAGTCCACGCCGCCGGAGAGGCCGCAGATCACGGTCTTGCCGGCGGCCTGCGCTTTTATTTCGGCCACGCTGCCGGCGAGGAATGAGGAGGGGCTCCAGCGCTCTTTGTAGCCGCAGATGCCGCGGGCGAAATTCTCGAGGATCTTCACGCCTTTCTCGGTGTGGTGCACTTCGGGGTGGAACTGCACGGCATAGAGGCCGAGCTCCGGGTTCTCCATGGCGGAGATGTCCGAGCCGTCGGCGCGGGCGGTAACGTGGAAGCCGGCGGGCACTTTCTTTACTTCGTCGCCGTGGCTCATCCACACCTTCATCCCGGCGGGCAGCCCGGCGAGCAGGCGCGAGCCTTTTAAAATTTTAAGCGCGCTGAGGCCGTACTCGCGTTTGGCGGCCTTGGAGACGGCGCCGCCGTACTGGTGGGCCATCAGCTGCATGCCGTAGCACACTCCGAGCACGGGCAGGCCGAGGCTGAACACAGCGAGGTCGGGCTTGGGGGCGGCGGGGTCGTAAACGCTGGACGGGCCGCCGGAAAGTATGAGGCCGCGCGGCGAACGGGAGAGGATGTCCTCGACGGGCGCGCTAAAAGGGAGGATTTCGCAGTAGATATGCAGGCTGCGGAGTCTGCGGGCGATAAGCTGGGTGTACTGGCTGCCAAAGTCCAAGATAAGGATCTGCTCCATAGATGGTCCCCTTGCCGCCGCTCAAATAGCAGGATTGCCGTATAAATTCTAACAAATTAAAACCCTCGCCGCCTTTTCACACAATAAAGCCGGCTTTATATTATTTTACGTATTGTTCGAGGAAAGCGGCGCAGAAGCGGTCGAGGCTGGCTTTGGCGAGGATGGCGGCGCGGGCGGCTTTGCCGAGGGCGCGCCGGCGTGCCGGGCCAAGGGCGAGGATGCGCTTTAGGCCCGCTTCTACGGAGGCGGCCGAGAGGCTGTCGTAGAGGAAACCGTTCCTGCCGTCGGCGATAAATTTTTCCATGTAACGCGTACGCTTAGTAAGCACGGGCTTGCCGAGCGCCATGGCCAGGAAAGCTATGGAGTTCCCCGCCGCCTCGTTAATATGAGCGTCGCTGACAGGGATGACCACAGCCCTGGCCCCGGCCGCCGCGGCCCGGAGGTTATGTAAATTCTTCGCCAGCGGCAGGAACTCCAATCCCTGCCCGGCCTTCTCTTTGGCGTCGCTGAAAATTTTCAGGTCCAGCCCGCACTTCTTAACCCCGGAGGCCAGCGCCTTAAAATCCCTGCCCGCCGAACCAGCCGAAAACACATAATTCCCGGCCTGCACCTTCTGCGGGCTGTAATACTCGCAATCCGTTGAATAGCCGCGCCCCGTCAGCCGTTCCCCGGCTAGCCCCATCTCCCCCCAGAGCCCGGCGTCGTCGAAGTCCAGCACGCAGGCGCCGTCCAGACCGCCCAGAACCTTGAGCCGGCGGCAGAGATCGGCCGTAAAGTTATGCCCCGGCATGGGCAGCAGGTGGTTGGCCACGAAGATCTTTTTTTTGGCCTTGCCGCGCGCCAGGCGCAGGAAGGCCGGGGCGCAGCGCGCGCGCTTGGGAAAGTCCAGCAGCACCAGCAGGTCGTAGGGGCCCGCGCAGCCCGCAAGGCTTTCCAACCCGGCGTACTTGAGGCGCTTCCCGCCAGGGGGCGGCAGCGCGCCCAGAAAGCTGTAGTGGTAGTCGAAATCGTGGATGATGTCCAGCTTGAACCCGCGCGCGGCCGCGGCGCGCACGAAGGCCCTTTCGAAATGCAGGTTCTCCGGGCACTCGGCAAAATTAGCCAGCAGCACGCGCTTCATATTTGAATTCTACAAAAAAGGGGACAGGCTACTTTATTTAAAATAAAGTAGCCTGTCCCCTTTATTACGTCGGCGGGTTTACTTCACGCCGTACAGGAAGGTAACGTAGTCGTGCCAGTTGGTGGCGCCGTCGAACACGAAGTCCGTGTACTTGCCCTCGAAGATGCTCTCGAGCCTGGCCTGCGCGATGGCCGGGTTGACGGGCGGCAGGTACACCGAGATGCCGCGGCTGTCGGACATGTTGCGCCCCACGCGGTTCACGCCGGTGGTGCCGTTGGCGATCACGAGGTCCCGGTCGATGAAGGTCTGCAGCGCGGCGGCCTTGGCCTTAACGTCCGCGGCCTTGGTGGCCAGGGCGTCGCCTTTCATGGCGGCGGCCACCAGGCCTGCGTACTGGTGCAGGTCGCCGTAGAAGCTGATCTCCATCTTGGGGTCGGAAGCGGCGCCGATCATGTCGTAGCGGAGCACGCCGGCGCGGCCGGCTTTAAGAGCCTCGGGCTGGCCGGCGTCTTTGGCGGCTGCCGAGAATTCCCTTATCTTGAGGGCCAGGTCGTTCAGTTTATCCGAGCGGATAGCGGAAAGCTGCGTGGGCTTGGCGTTGGCGGTGTAGAAAGCCCTGAAGGAAGCCACCACGGCTTTGCCGAAGCTTTCGTTGGTCATGCCCGGGTTCTTGGCCAGGGCGCCCAGGAAGGCGGCGTAGGGGTAGCCCAGGCCGGGCACGGTCTCTTCCGAGCCGATGATGACCTTGGTGTTGTCCTTAACTTCGAAGGCCACTTCGCCCATCTGCATCAGGCAGGCGTCGAAAGCCAGCACGTCCACGCCGCCGGCTTCTTTAAGGATGGCGCCGATCTGCTTGGTGCGGATGTAGTTGTTGGTCTCATCGTCGAAAGAAATGCCCTTCTGCGGGTTGGTGGTCTGCTGGGGGTCCATCCAGCCGGAACCGTGGTCCCAGAGCACCAGCATATAGCGCTGGGCGGGATAGTTCTTCTTGGCCCATTTTACGAAGTCCACCACGCGTTTATAATCCCCCATGTCCACTTTCGCCAGTTTCTCTATAACCGGGGAGGTTATAACGTTCTCGTCATTGTCTTTCTTTACGAAGATGCGCTGCGCGCCGGTCCAGTCTCCGTCCAGATGGGTGTCGCCCTGGGCCTGTCCGTTCATACGGCCCATTTCGGCCAGGATGTTGATATTGGCGTCCGAACCGACCTTTTCCATCTGGTTCACGTTGTAAAGGCCGGCCAGTTCAAGGTTGTTCTTGGCGTTCACAAAGACCATGACGGTCCATTTCTTGGGAGCCGCCTTGGCGGGGGTGACGGCGGCGGCTTTAACAGCCACGGCTGGCGCCACGGGGTTGTCCCCGCTATAGGAGTTGCCCGCGAAGTCCAGCTTCATGGGTCCGGCGCTAAGTATGGCCGGCGCGGCGAGTAATATCAGGGCTGAAAGTAACTTTTTCATAAAATCCTCCGGTTGCCTTTACGCAAATAGTATACCAGAAAGTTTTGACCTGTCAAGCCTTAGGGGGCCTAAATTTTTACTAGGCCTAAAGGCCCAGATACCCTGGGCCCTAAAACGGTAAACCAAGGGGTCCAACGCCTGTTGTGGCAAACATAGTTTTCTGGCAGAATATAAGTATCAGACAGAACGGAGGCAATACCGCATGAAAAACCTTTCCTATATAGTAGCGGCCCTTATAGCCGTTTCCTCTATTTCCGCCACCGCCGCTGAGAACAGCGTGCTGGATAAAGCCGGCATGCAGCTCCCCTCCCTTGAAATACCGGTCCCCGCCACCCCCAGGAACAATAACTGGATGACCCTGCGCAAGATCAAGGTCAACGAAGCCCAGCCCGGCATGAACGATACCTTGGTGGGCCTGGTGGAGAACGGCCAGAACATAGACAAGGTCGTTAAAGAACTGAACGACAACGGCTTTAAAGCCTCCCCCTTCCAGAATAACCACGGCGGCTACATGGTGCTTGTGGACGTAACCGGGCAGGACGCCGCCGACCTGGCCGTGGGCCTGGCCCGCTACTACTACATAACCGAAGTGCAGGTAGGTCAGGCCGTGCACAACCAGCTCTTTGGCCTAAACAACACCAAGTCCGCCGACCGCAAGCCCAACCAGTGGCTTACCCTGCGCAAGATCAAGGTTAACGAAGCCCAGCCCGACATGGAGAACACCCTGGTGGGCATGGTGGACCACAGCGCGAACATAGACACGGTAATAAAAGAACTCACCGAAGGCGGCTTTAAAGCGGAACCCGTTCAGGACAACCTGGGCGGCTACATGGTAATGGTGGACGTAACCGGCCTGAACGCCGCGGATTACGCCGTAGGCCTGGCACGCTACTACTACATAACGGAAGTAAAGGTCAGCCAGAAAGTGCACAACGCGCTCTTCGGCCTCAACAATTAAGTCCGCCTTATACCGCAAAAAGCCCCCGGCCTCCCGGGGGCTTTTATTTTCTCGCTATAAGACGGGTTTAATATATAATATAAGCCGATGAAGAGACTCCTCCTGGCCGCACTTTTTTCAGCCTGCCTTCTCCCCGGCGCCAGCGCCGCCTGGTGGGCCGAGAACGACTACGCCACCGGCTCCAACGGCCTGAAGAAAGACTCGCTTACCCTTTTTACCAACCTGGCCCCGCGGGTTACCGCCGGGCTGAACGCCGCCTACTACCGAGACACCGCCGCCTACCGCGACCGGGTCTACTCCTTCCGCCTGCCCCTTACCTACTCCGGGGACCTTTTCTCCGTTTCGGCCAAGCCCTTCGTCTACCCGGTGTCGGGCAAAACCCGCGCGGGGGCTTCCGGCGGCAAGGTTTACCTGCTGGCGGCCGTGAACGAGGACCCCGAAGCCGGCTACCTGCGCCTGGCGGTTTCCGGCGCCTGGGCCAGCCAGCGAGCCCAGGTGACCACCTCCGCGGCCCCCAAGACCTTTTCCCAGTCGGCCTACGAAGTGCAGGTCGAGAAATCCTTCTTCAACCAGTTCTTCTTCCTGGCCTCGGCTTCCGGCTTCACCAAGCCCTCCGGGGTTTCCAACGGCACGCTCCTGAACCCGGCCATGGACCAGGCCGAACTGGCCTACCTGGGGACTTTCCGCCAGGTGACCGCCATACCGGAATGGGCCGCGGCCGTACAGATAGCCCGCAGCATGAAGCCGGATTTCGACAGCCACCTTTACGCGGGATATAGTAAAATATCCTACAGGGGAGCGAACGCGGCGAATTCGGGCATAGCCGGCATAAAGATAGGCATAACCGAAAAATCCACGCTCGACCTGGCCTACAATTTTTATAAAGACGAAGGCGCCGTTTGGAAGAATTATTATAAAATACTGCTGCAGGTATTCTTTTAAGGGGACAGGATGATAACGCAGTCGCAGGAAAGCCTTGAAATGCTCGTGATGGTCTCACGGCTGCTTTCCTCCAAATTAGACATTTCCGAGCTGCTCACCACCATCATGCGCCTGGCTTCGCGCGTGGTAGGGGCGGAGCGCGCCTCGCTTTACCTGCTGGACGAGAAAGCGCAGGAACTCTATTTCGACGTGGCCCTGGGCCTGCCCGAGGACGTGCAGAAGATGCGCTTCAAACTGGGCGAGGGCGTAGCCGGCACCTGCGCCAAGGAAGGCCGCTCCATCATCATCAACGACGTGGCCTCCGACCCGCGCCACTCCAAAAAGGCCGATTCCCGCAGCGGTTACGTCACCCGCTCGCTGCTCACCTGCCCGATGATCATCAAGGGCAAGGCCATCGGCGTGGTGCAGGCCATCAACAAGCTGGACGGGGAATTCACCGAGACCGATAAGAACAATTTCGAGGCTTTCGCCAGCCAGGCCGCCATCGCCATCGAGAACTCCAGGCTCTTCTCCACCGTGAAGGAAGAGAAGCGCAAGATGGAGATCGTCTTCAAGCGCATCAAGGAAGGCGCCATCCTCACCGACGTCAACGGCGAGATCCTGCTGATCAACAACTCGGCCAAGGTCTACCTGGAACACGACAAGTACAAATTCACGGACATTAAGGGCGCCTTCCCGGACTTCGAGATGAAGCCCGGCATGGACCAGCTCCTGGCCTGCGGGGAGATGTCCTGCCGCTTCGAACTGTACAGGGAAAAACCCAAGAAATTCTTCCTGGACGGCTCGGCCATAAAGCTTTTCGCCGAAGACAAGGACGGCGCCTCCCACGTGGAAGGCCGCCTCTGGATCCTTACGGACGTAACCGCTCAGCGCCTCGAAGAACGGATGGCCAGGAACTTCCTCTCGCTGATCTCGCACAAATTCAAAACGCCCCTGGCGTCCATCAACGGCTACGCGCAGATCCTCAAAGAAGAAGCCGCCAGCAAGGAAATGCCCGAGCTGGTGGAGAAGGCCTCCGAGACCATCTACGGCCAGGGCCAGAAGCTGAACGGCCTGGTGGAAGGGCTGCTGGATTTCGTGACCATCGACAGCCTGGACGCCCCGGCGCTGGAGAAGATAGAGTTCGACGCCGCCGAGTTCCTGGGCGAAATAGCCGAGGACATGCGCGGGCGCCTGAAAGCCGCTGAAGGCCTGAACATAAAGCTCGTCGCGCAGGAAGCCGTAAAAGTGAAGGCGGACCGCAAGCTGCTGGCCACGGCGGTGCGCGCCCTGGTGGAGAACGCGGTAAAGTTCAACCCCGCCAAGGACAAGCTGGTGATCCTTTCGGCGCAGGCCCGCGACGGCCACGCGCTGCTCTCGGTGGGCGACAACGGGCCCGGCATCCCCGGCGAAGAGCTCGAGAATATTTTCCACAAGTTCTACCAGGTAGAGGCTTCCTTCACCGGCCAGGTGGAAGGCTGGGGCCTCGGGCTGGCGCTGGTGAAGAAGGTGGCCGAGGCGCACGGCGGGCGCGTGTTCGCCAAGTCCCAGCTGCAGAAGGGTTCCGCCTTCACCCTGACCCTGCCGCTCTGATAACTCCCCCTTACAAATAAAAACTCCCCGGTTTTAAGCCGGGGAGTTTTTTTATCGCCGCTGCGCCCGAGGTCAGGCCAGTTTATTATCGGACACGAGCTTCTTGAGCTCGCCGATATCCGGGCTGATGATATACGGCTTGCCCACGGACTTCATGGCGCTCTGGATGTCCTTGAGCCCGTTGCCGCTTATAAGGAGGACCACCGATTCGTTCTCTTTCACTTTGCCTTCCTTAACGGCTTTGCGGAGCCCCGCGTAAGTAGCGGCGGCGGCCGGTTCGGCGAACACGTTGGAGCCGCGCGCTATCAGCGGGATGGCCTCGAGTATTTCCGCGTCGGTCACCCTTACGGCGAAGCCGCCGGAGTCCTTAATGGCCATCACGGCGGCCAGGCCGTCGCGCGGCATGCTCACCGAGATGCTGTCGGCTATGGTGGCGCCCGACACGGGCTGGATCTCCGTGCCCGTCTCGAAAGAGCGCGTGATGGCGTCGGAATTTTCGGCCTGCACGGCCACCAGTTGCGGCAGGCGCTCGATGATGCCCAGGCGGTGGAACTCCACGAAGCCCTTCCAGATGCCGCTGATGATGTTGCCGTCGCCCACGGACACGAACACCTTGTCCGGGGTTTCCCAGTTCATCTGCTCGCAGATCTCGAAAGCGCAGGTCTTCTTGCCTTCGCGGGTGAAGGGGTTAATGCCGGTGCTGCGGTTGTACCAGCCGTACTCGGCGGTGGCTTTCAGGCACAGGTCGAAGGCGTCGTCGTAGGTGCCCTTTACCATGATGACCGTGGCGCCGTACACCAGCAGCTGCGCCACCTTGGCGGAAGGCGCCGTTTCGGGCACGAAGATCACGGTCTTCATGTCGAGGCTGCCGGTCAGGCAGGCGAGCGACGCGGCGGCGTTGCCGGTGGAGGCGGTGGTGATTACCTTCTCCTTGAGCTCCAGCGCGCGGGCCACCACCACGGCGCTGGCCCGGTCCTTGAACGAGGCGCTGGGATTGCGCCCGTCGTCTTTTATGTAAAGGTTGGACACGCCCACTTCGGCGCCCAGCTTTTCGGCGCGGTACAGCGGGGTCCAACCCACCTGCACCGGCGGCACGTTCTTGATGCTGGTGATCGGCAGGATGTCCAGGTAGCGCCAGATGCTGCGCTCGGGGTTGTCCTTCAGCACGTCGTAATTCAGGCGCTTCTTGATCAGGTTATAATCGTAGAGCACCTGCAGGTTGCCGCCGCAGGAGGTGCAGTTGTACTTGGTGTCCGTCAGTTTATGGTCCTTGCCGCAGCGAATGCACTGTAAAGTTTTTATTTTTTTCATAAATTGAGGGGACGCTGCTTACTAACTTCCTAACTTTCAGTTAGGAAGTTAGTAAGCAGCGTCCCCACCTTCTTAGGGCAGCACCGTGGTGCCGGCTTTGCCGGCAAGGGTCTCTTCGAACAGTTCGGTCTTGGAGATATAGGCGACGCTGCCGCCGTTCTTGATGAACTCGATGACCGCCTTGATCTTGGGGCCCATGGATCCGGCGGGGAAAGGCGGGGGCACCTGGTTGTAGATGGCTTCCAGCTCGGAAACCTTGATCACCCTGAGGCTCTTCTCGTCGGGCTTCTGGTAGTTCAGCTTGGCGCCGTCCTCGCCGGTGAAGATGGTAAGGCTGACCTCCACTTCCTCGCCGCGGGCCTTGGCGCGCTTCATCAGCATGCAGCCGAGCAGGGCGCTGGCCAGGTCCTTGTCGATCACGGCTTCCACGCCGGTGTACATCTTGAGCGGCTTGGCTCCGGGCTTGGACGGCTTCACGTACTTCACACCGTAGTTGGTAGTATAAATTTCTTTGCCGTCCTTGATCTCGGGGGTCACTTCGCGCACCGGGATGCCGCCGCCGCCCACAGTGATGGGCACTATGCCCTTCTCCAGCATGGCCTCGATGGCGTCGATCTCCACGATGTCGGTGGGCACGGGGGAGGGCACCACGCGGCGCCAGATCTCGTTGCCGCTGGCGTCCTTCTTGTACATCTTCATCGTCCAGCCGTCGGCCTGGCGCTGCTTGGCCTCTTCGGCGTTATAGGACTGGCCCACGTACTTGGAGGGGTGCTTGAAATCGGGGTCGTCCTTGTCCACCACCACCTGCGTCACGATGCCGGCCAGCAGGTTGTCGATGCCGCGGATGTTCAGCTCGTTGTTGAGCTGCGCCATCATGAAGGACATCGCGCCCTGCGTGTCGGCCACGCAGACGTCGAGCGGGAGCGGGAACAGCTCCGGCCGGCACATCTCGGCGCGCATCAGGATGTTGCCCACCTGCGGGCCGTTGCCGTGGGTTATCACGTAGCGGTCCTGCGGGTGCTTCTCGAAAATGTCGGCGACCAGTTTGCCGGTCTCGGCAGTGCGCTGCCACTGCATGGCGATGTCGGGGTTGATGGCCTTGCCGTCCTTATCCTTCATGCCCACCGGGGCAACTTCATTTCCGCCGAAAGCGAAGATCCTTATCTTTTTCATGTTTATTGTCCTTTTATTGATGTAGCCGAACTAACAAATTCAAGCGCGGCCTGCCGCACCGCTTCGCTGAACTTCCCCAGCTCTTCCGCGTCCCTGTCGAGCCTGGAGAGCAGCCGCAGCGTCAGCTCCAGCTGCACCCCGCCGGCCGCGGGGCGGTTCACGATGTTCCTGCCCGAAGTTCCAGGCAGGCGGGCGCAGGGGGTTTCGGCCTGGAACCCGGCGGCTTCCAGCCTGCGGGCCACCAGCTCGGCCGCGGCGGCATTGCTGCCGCCCACGCAGACCCAGGCGCCGCGGTCGGCCTGCGCGTGGATGGAGATCCCGAGCAGGCTGGAGGCGGCCAGCCCCGCGGCTTCCGGGTCGTCGAAATTCACCGCGGTAACGTGCAGGTCGCCGCTGTCCCGGCCGTGCCAGCCGTTAAAAATATAAAGGTTGAAATCCTTGCCCGCCACGCGGCGCGCCACGCGCGCGGTAGCCGCCTCGATGTCGCCGCCGTGGATGGCGAACACGGCCACCTTGGAACCCCTGTTATAAAGTTCCCGGGAATAATCCAGCCCCTCGGTATTGGCCGCCCTGAGGGCGGAAAGGTCCGGGTAAGCATCCCTGCCGCGCCGCAGCGCGGCCTGGTCCGAGGTACAGCCGGAGGCCAGGAGCAGCAGCAGGTACAGGGGTAATTTATTAAAACGCATAAGGCTTTACCGGAACGAACCCAGTCCCATATGATATAAAAAATCCGTCCGCTAAATCTCCGGCCTAGTAGCCTTCGGCCGTGCGGAGTTCGGCCCGGGCCGAGGCCAGGCTGGTCCAGTCCTGCGGGGCCGCGGCCAGGGCCGCCTTAAGCGCCGCCGCCGCTGCGGCCTGCCGTCCCAGCCTGGCGTATATCAGGGCCTTAAGGCGCAGCGAATCGGCGGCAAGGACCAGCCCGGAATCCGGGTAGCGGCTGGCGGCAGCTCCGGGAACGCCGTCGCAGAAGGCCAGAGCCGTCCTTAATTCCCCATCGGAATATTTAAGCGAGCACAGGGTAATGAGCGCCTCGGCGTTAAAAGGGTTCGCTTTCAGGGCCTCCAGTAGCAGACGGCCGGAGGCAGCGCTTTCGCCTTTGAGCAGCTTGGCGACGGCCTCATCGGACAGTTTCTTGGAGGAGGAAAGCTCCTTTTCCGGAGGAACAGCCGGGTCGGGAGAGCCCGGCGCCAGCTGGCCGTAAGAACGCGCGGCGGAGACCGCCATAGTGCGGACGGCCGGGACCGAGAATAACTGTTCAAGATCACCCTTGGCCTCTTTTTTCCGGTCGGCGCCTAGCAGGCAAAGGTCCTTCAAGAGCCGGAACCGCGGGTTAAAAGGTTCGGAAGCCAGGGCCAGCTTCGCCTGGGCCGCGGCCAGCTGACCGTCTCCCCGGCGCCGGGCCGCTTCGGCCAGGTGCGCCCGCAGCAGGCCTGCGGGCGCCCCGGAAAGGTCCTTCCCGCCGTTTATGAAGCGGGCCGGCAGCCCCTTTCGGAGAGCTTCGGCAAAACCGAAAGCCGCAACCGCGGGCTCGGACAGCACGGACGGCCCGCCCGGGGGATAAGCGGAGAGTTCGGCGGCCGCGGCGGCCAGCGTGTCACGCAGGTCCTTATCTGTAAGCGCGGGCGGAGCGGGCGGCGCTTTATAGTCGAACCAGGCCAGGCCGGCGGTCCGGGCGGCGCCGGCTATTTCCCCCCAGACCAGGCCGTTATAGGCGGGGCGCCAGCGCGCCCCGTACGAGAACTGCTCAAAGCCGGGCAATCCGTTCGCCGAGGCCCGTGAGAACGCCCCTTCGAGGTCGCAAAAGCCGGCCCCGGAATCGGCGGCGGATTTTTTCATGATCGAATTCAGCCGCGGGGAGGGCCGCTCCTGCAAAAGATCCAGGTCGAGCGCCAGGGAGTAATGGGAACGCGCCTCGGAGAAACGCCCCCCGGCCTCCAGCGCCTTGGCGAGGTAAAACTCCACGAGCGGGTTGCCTGGCGCCTTCTTAAGCACCCTGGTAAACCGCTCCGCGGCCCGGGCAGGATCGGGCCCCAGCGCCAGCAGCCCGGCGGCGAAATCCTCGTTCTCCGGCGGAAGATAGTAGGCGGGAGGCTGGCCCGACAAATTCACCGGCAGCGCGCAAAGAAGGAGCGGTACTTTTTCAGCGCGGGCTATGGCCGCCAGCGCGCGAAGGCGTCCGGCCTTTTCGGCCAAGACGTCGACGGCCGGTGCCTGCCGCCGGATACGCATTTTTTTAAGCAGCCTGTAAGCGGCCTTCCTGGCCCGAAGATAAAAGCCCTCGGGCGCAGGAGGTTCCGCCGGGCCGGCACCCAGCACTACCGCGAGGTCAGGCCGGTAGCCCAGCGCCTCCCTGAACGCGCCTTCCACGCCCTGACCGCCGGGCTTAAGAACGCAGTTGATCACCTCCACCCCGGACAAAGAAGCCTTGAGAACGGCGGGGTCGGGCAGCTGCTCCGGGCCGCCGATCACTACCACCCGTTTTATCCCCGGCCGCCCTGGAACGCCTGCGCCGGCCGCGGCGCAGACCGGGGACAGGTCCGGTTTCACGGGGCCGGCGGCCGCGCACGGGGCCTGCAGCGTAAGAGATAAAAGACAGACGGGATATAGCAGTTTCATTTTTCCTCCACTGGCCGTACACCGGCCGTACCGAAGCGCGCCAGGCCGCGCGGCGTAAGCCCCACGCAGCTGCCCTTGACCGCGCAGGCGCCGCAGGCCGGCGGATAGGCCCTGTCCTCCGGCGGCAGGCTTACCCAGGCCTTCGCCCTGAGCACCGGCTTAAGCAGGCAGAGCGGGAAATGATACAGCCGGAACTCGCCGAACTTCTTTATCAGCGGGGCACAGGCGTTCACCGCGGCGGCCGAGGCCTCCAACCCCAGGTCCAGGGCCGTGGAGCCGCGAGCCGCGCGGCCTACCAGCTCGTAATGCAGCGCCACCGCCCGCCAGCCGCCAAAGCCGGAAAATTCCCGCAGGAGCAGGCGGAGCAGCGGCCCCAGGTTCTTTACGCTGCCCCGGTGCAGCACCAGCCGTATCTCCACGGTTTGCCCCGGGCGCTTGTAAGCGAAAAGGTTGCGCAGCCCGGCCAAGGTCTGCCGGAAACTGCCCGGCACGCGGGTTACGGCGTCGTGCGAGGCCGGGCCCGCGCCGTGCAGCGGGACCGCCACCGAGAAAGGTTTGCCCCCGGCCAGCAGCGCGGCTTTGGCGAAGTCAGCGTCGCAGAAGCGCCGCCCGTTGGACAGCAGCGCGAGCTCCCGCCCGGGGGTCCTCTTCCTGAAATAAGCCAGCAGTTTTAAAAAGTCCGGGTTCTGCGCCGGCTCTCCTCCGGTCAGGTTGAGCGCGGCGGGGTTGCCGGCGTTCTTGGCGTAGGCGGGAACGCCGGCCAGGTAACGCTCGAAGCGCCCTATCTGCGCCCGCAGCCGGTAGCGCGCGGAAGGGCCGCGGTTGAACGAGACCGTGTTCGCGCACATCACGCAGCGGTTGCCGCACTTGTTCCAGACCGGGATATCGGGCATCTCTGTTTAATTTTAGTAAATAACCCGGGCCGCGCGGCGGCAAGTTAGGTAAAATAAACGAATGGGGAACCGATGCTGAAAGAAACGATAGGCTGCGCCGCGGCGCTGGGCTCGGCCGCCGCCTGGGCCTACAGTTCCATCCTTTTCAGGAAGATAGGGGACAAGGTGCCCCCCGCCGGCATGAACCTGGCCAACAGCGCCATAGGCCTAGTTTATATGGGGCTGGCGCTGGCGGCGCTGGGGATAGCCCCTATGGACCAGCGCAGTTTTTATATCCTCGGGGTCAGCGGCCTGCTGGGCATAGCCCTGGGCGGCATTCTTTTCTTCCGGGCGCTGCTGTGCCTTGGCCCCAGGCTGATGATGCTGACCGGCCTGAGCGTACCGCCCGCAACGATACTGTTGGCCGTTTTTTTTCTCAACGAACGCCCTCCCGCCGCAGCCTGGGCCGGCTCGCTGCTGGTCTTTACCGGCATAGCCCTGGCGGTATGGAAGCCTCGCGGCGCAGGCCCCTCGCGGCGAGTAATCCCCGGCCTTACCTACGCCGGGCTATCGGCCGCTTGCACGGCCCTCAGCATAGTGCTGGCTAAAAGCGGGGTTGCCGGGGTTTCCGCCCTGCAAGGCTCTTTTATCCGCCACCTCTGGGCCGCGGCGGCGCTGGCCGGCTGGGGCCTGGCTACCGGCGGCCTGAAAGGCTGGCTGGCCCCGTTCGGCGACAGGCGCCTGTTCAGGCTCACCCTCTTTTCCGTTTTCGTCGTCATCTTCGGCGGATTCTGGCTTTCCATGGTGGCGCTTAAGTACACCTACGCCTCCATCGCCACCATCCTTAACATGACCGAACCGCTCTTCATCCTGCCGCTCACGGCCCTGCTGCTGAAAGAAAAAATTACGGCCCGCGAACTGGCGGGCGCCGTAACGGCCTTTTCAGGCGTGGTCCTTATTTTCCTGCGCTAAAGCCGGCCTTCAAGCCTTAAGGTCCTGCGCTTCGCGGCCCGTAAAAGGGTTAAGCGGGCCTTCGTTGTACTGTTCCTTCTTGAAAGGCATGAACTCCGGGTGGTAGAAGAACTGCGTCATCTCATCCAGGAAGAAGCGGCCCTTCCTGGTGGGGCGCAGCGCGTCCGCGTCCTCCTCCAGCAGGCCGGCCTTCTTAAGCAGGGCTATCTTCTCCGGGAACACCGCCGAGGCGTCCACGCCCAGCCGCTCGCGGTAGCCTTTTTTGGAAAGGTCCCTGTTCTTGAGCGGCATAACGATGTTGCGCCTGAGCTGCTGGTCGCGGGTGCGGATGATTCCGGTCTTTATCGGCAGGCGCCCGGCGTCCAGTTCGGAGCAGTATTCCTTCATGTCCCGGGTATTCTGCTTGAACCGGTCGCGGAACATGCTCATGGCGTAATAGCCGAAGCCGATATTGTCGTGCTGGTCCCCCATCCAGTCGCTGGAGTAGCGGGAATAATCCCCTGGGGTCCTGGAGAAGAAGCGCGCGGTGGTCTCGGCGTAGCCGCTGCCCTCCAGCAGGTCGATGGCCACCGACTTCAGCACGATCTGCTCGTCGTTGGAGATCAGCGGGTTGCCGCGGGAGTCGAACAGGCTGGTGATGGCGCCGGTCTTGGCGCCGTAAGGCAGGATCTTCAGGCGGTAGACCATGATCTCGTCCACGTCCAGGCTCAGCGCCTGTTTAACCATGTCCGTCCAGTGCTCGAAGGTCTCGCCGGGGTAACCGTAGATCAGCTCGATGTTCAGTTTGAAGCCCATCTCCCGGGCCACGCCGATGGCGCGCAATGTGTCGGCGGCGTTGTGGTGGCGGCCCATCCGCTTAAGCATGTCGTCGGAGAAGGACTGCACGCCCAGCGCCAGGCGGTTCACGCCGGCGCCGCGCAGCAGCCGCATCCGCTCCCTGCCTTCGTAGCCCAGCATAGTGAGCGGGTCCAGGTCGCACGAGAACTGCGTGTCCGCGTCCGCGTCTATGCGGGCGTAGAAGAACCTGAGGAACCGCGCCAGCTGCGCCGGGGTCATATGGGTGGGCGTCCCGCCGCCCAGCAGCATGGAGCGCGCCTTGATCCGGTCCACGCCCAGCTTGTCCAGGTACAGGTTCATCTCCTTTTCCAGGTGGTCCAGGTAAACGTCCTTGTCGCCGTCCGAGGCCGCTATGATGTTTGGGAAATGGCAGAAAGCGCACTGCACGACGCAGAAGGGGATGTGGGCGTACACGCAGAAGCGGTTGTCCTTCGGCGGCCGATAGCCTTTCAGGAAGGCTTCCTCGGTGATGGGCGGGTGCTGCATCATCGGCGGGTACATCAGCGTGGGGACGAACTCGCCGGCCTTGTTCACCAGCCCCTGCGCTATCAGCTCGTGGAATTCCCTTACCCGGGCGTCGGCCCTGTCCATGATAGTTTTTCTCATAACAACGTTTTCTCCTTGGGGCCCGCCGGCGCGGCCAGCCTGAACAACAGAACCAGCCGGTGGATGCGCGCGTCGCTCTTGTCGGCCGCCAGCTTGAAGCCGCGCCTGCGCAGCGCTTCGGTTACTTTCACGGCCGTCACGTCGAACGCGGGGTCCACGTTGTCCACCAGCACCAGCGTACCGTCCTCTTTAAGCGTCTTACGGACGCTGGCGAAAAAACCATCCAGGAAAGGCTCAGCCTGCGCGGCGTCGAATTCCTTCACGATGCCCCTGTACACATGGAACAGCAGCGCGGTATCCAGCGACCCGGCGGGAATGCCGGTGTCGGTTAGGCCGCCCAGCACGGGAACTACGTTCTTCAGGGCTCCTTTCTGCACGCAGTATTTGACCAGGTTCACGGCGTTCACGTCCACATCCTCCGCATAAACCCTGCCGTTTTGGCCTACCAGCCTGCCCACCGGGAAGGTGAACTGCCCTATGCCGCAGCCGATGTCGCCGACAACCTGCCCCGGTTTTAAGCCCAGTATGGAAAGAAGCCGGGGAACGATGTCCACTTTCTCGCCCTCGAAACTGCGCCGGTCGTCCAAACCGTGCGCCACCTGGATCAGAAGCGAGTTCAGCGTGTTATCCCTGGCGCGGAGCAGCAGGTTGCCCAGGGCCTTCTTGCCGCCAAGCCCGAGCATGCCGTCGCATTCGGCGCAGCTGAACCTGCGGAGAACACGGCCGCCGCGTTTGTAACTCGAACTCGTGATAGGGCCGCCGAAGCTGGGGCACCTGGCGCCGGCCGGGAAATATTCCCCCGCCCGGGATGTCTCGCGGAGCTTGGCGCACATATAGGCTGGCAGCAGGTACAAAGCGTCGGCGAGCTCCGGCCTGTGTTCGTAAAAAATGTAGCGGTAAGTGTTTTTCGCTTCGGGCGGGTAGCCCGAGAGCGCCTTGCTCTCGGCGGCGGCGTCACCCTGCTCGTGCCGGCAGAAAGCTATCAGGAAATCGTTCAGCATGTCGGCGGAAAGGCGCTCCCGCGCGTCGAGGCAGGTCCGGAGCGCCGCCCGCAGCGTACCCTGGCCGGGGGCGCGCAGGTAGGCGAGGACGGCCTTGGAAGAAGCCGCTTTAAGCGAAACCTCCATATCCCGGAATCCCCCGGCAGGCTGTCCGGGTACGGCGCCCTTCCCCGAACCCGCCAGGCAGCCCGCCACCCCGGAAAAGAAGACCGAACCAGCCAGCAGCACCGCGATCAGTACCTTACTCATGCGCATTTTCCCGTTCCTTAAGGCGCCCCATTGCTTTATATCCGGAAACGACCGCGGCCGCCGGAAGCGGTCATTCGGCGGCCGACCCCAGACCGACCAGCGAAGGGATCCGTTCGTAAAATTTCTTCTGGTAAGCGTTGTCGCGCTTCATGTCGGCCGCGAACTTGCCCGAGGCCGGCAGCGGCTCGCCCAGCTGGTTTTTTTTATCGGCGGCCAGCCTGGCCGCGAGCTTTTTTTCCAGGTCCGCCGCTACAGCCTTTTCCGTCCCGGCTAGATCGTTAAGTTCGCCCGGGTCTTTTTCAAGGTCATAAAGTTCGGTCCTGCCCGGGTACCGGATAAGTTTCCACTTGCCCGAGCGGATAACCTTGCCTCCGACTCCGCTCTCGCTGAAAATATCGCGGTCGAAGCCAGGGCCTGGCTCCTGCCCGGCAAGCAGGGGCTTAAGACTGCGCCCCTGGGCGCCCTCGGGCGGCGCTATGCCGGCGAGATCGAGCAGGGTGGGCATGAGATCTATCAGCTGGACCCGCCTCGAGATCTCCCGCCGCCCCAGGCCCGGAACCCTTATGACCAGCGGGACCCTGAGCGTATCTTCGTAAAGGTTGAAATCATGAAAAAAATAGTCATGGTCGAAAAGGCCCTCGCCGTGGTCGGCGGTCAGCACCACGATCGTGTCGTCCAGCAGTTTCGCCGCGCGCAGGCCGCTGAAAAAACCGCCCAGGAGCCCGTCGGCGTAATTTATCCCTTCGTCGTACCTGGCCACGTAATGGGCGGTTTCATCGCCGGTAAGGGTTACGACCTGGCCGGTTTTCCCCAGGCGCAGCTTGCGTTTGTAGGCCGCGAAGACCATAGCCTCGTTGCCGGAAAGCGAAGCGAGCCCGCTCCTTACCTTGTACCCCCTGTCGTAAAGCGCCGGCGCTGGAAAAACATACGGGGTATGGAGGTCGTTGCCGTGCGCCACCAGGAAGAACTTTTCTTTCTTCGCCGCTTTTTCCACAGCCCACTGCAGCGCCGCCGGGAGGGTGTCCTTGAAAGAGGCGTCGGTGCGGTTGATCTGGGAATACGTCCCGAAGCCCTGGTCCAGCCCGAAGAGCGGGTTCAGGTTCAGCCCGCCAACGAAAGCCGCCGTATGGTAATTGTAGATCTTCAGGATCCCGGCCAGGGTCAGGGCCGAATCGCCCAAAGCCTTGTCCCACCCGTCCACGCCGTGGGAGGAAACCTCCCTGGACGTGAAGATGGAGGCAAAGCTCAGCAGCGTAGTGGGCGCCTGGGAAGCCGCCCTGGTGAACACGGCCGCCTCGCCCGCGAAAGCGTCTATATTCGGACTGGTCTTCCTGCCGTAGCCGTACAAAGAAAGGTGGTCGGCCCGCAGGCAATCGACCACGATCACCAGGATGTTGCAGCCGGCCGGCGCGCAGGTGGGCTCCGCGGGCGCGCAGGAACCGGAGCCTGGGAAAAGCGCCAGCGCGGCCGCGGCGAAGAAGGCGCGGCGGACCGCGAGGGCGATGGGCGTTTTAATTCTGGTCATGTACATAGCGTTGAGCCGCCGGGGCCGGCCCGCCCTTGCCTCAGGGACGGGGCCCGTCCGAAGTCCAATACCCGGCCTCCTTCAGCTTCCGCTTCATTTCCTCCGTCAGCGCTACGCGCTGCGCGCCCCGGCCTCCGGCCGGCCCCGTCTCCCGCCGCCACGCGGCGAGTTTTTGCGCGAGTTCATAGACCACGTCCGGATTCTTCGCGGCGGCGTTCACGGCCTCCGCCTTGTCTGCGGCGAGATCAAAAAGGGAATAGTCCCCTTTGTCATAGATAAGTTTCCACTTGCCCGTGCCGACCGCGCACTTCCGCGGGCCGGCTTCGGAATAAACGTAACGGTCGAGCTCCGCCGCCGGGGCCTCCAGCAGCGGCCGCAGGCTTTTTCCCTGCGCCCCGGGGCCGGGACGCAGCCCCGCCAGGTCCAGGATGGTGGGCATAATGTCTATCAGCTGGACCTGGGCCCGCACACGCGCGCCCTTAAGGTCCTTGCCCGGGAGCTTCACGATCAGGGGAACGCGGACCGCTTCGTCGTGCAGGTCGCCGCTGCCGAAACGGTCGAAACTTCCGTGCTCGCCTAATTCTTCGCCATGTTCGGCGGTAAGTATTATCACCGTGCCGTCCGCCAGCCCGAGGGCCCGGAGTTTTTTAAAAAGCGCGCCGAGAAAACCGTCGGCGTAGGTTATACCGTTGTCATACCTGGCGTTAACGTAGTCCAGGTCCTCACGGCCCAGCCTTACCTTGCCGCCGCCCACCGGGAGCTCGCCGTCCTTATAATCCCTGAACAGGCCGTAATCCAGCGTCTTCCCCTTCAGCAAGCCCGCGTAGGAGGAAGCGACCCCGGCCGGCCAGGGCTTATCGAAAGGCGGGTGGATGTCGTAAGAATCCAGGAAGAGAAAGAACCTGTCGCCGCGGTGCGCGGCCAGCCAGTTCAGGGCCTTCGGCATGATCTCCCTGAACGAGCCCATCGGCCTGCTTCCCGTCTCGTCGTCATAAAGCTCGAAACCCTGGTTCAGGCCGTAGAAGCCCGAAGTATCCAGCCCCCCGGTGAACGCCGCGGTCTTGTAGCCCCCCGCCTTCAGCGCTTCCGCCAGCGTTGTCTCTTTTTTCGAGAGCCGGCCGCCCCGGTCGTAAAGACCGTGGCTGCGCACGTATTTGGAGGTGAACAGCGAAGCCAGGCTTGAAAGGGTCCAGTGGCTTTGCGAAACGGCCCTGTCGAACACGGCGGAGCCGCGCGCGAGCAGGGCGATATTGGGCGCCGTTTCCCTGGCGTAGCCGTAAGTTCCGAGATGGTCCGCCCTCAGGGCGTTAAGACTGATAAGGATCACGTTCGGGCGCGCGTCGGCGGCCCGGCAGGACGAAGCCGCCAGCAGCAGAAATAACGCGCAGCCGGCGGCGCGCGCGGCCCGCGTTTTCATCTGTAAAGCGCTCCCCGCTCCTTTCAGCATAAGTTCTATCCGGCGGCTACCGCCCCTCCTCACGCTTGCGTCTCTGTTCCGCCCAGTAGTCGGACCGGGGCCGCTCCAGCCACCAGTAGCCCAGCGTTTTCATCCGTTCGGCCACCACGGCCATGGGGCGCCGGCTGCGCCCGGGTTTGCGGCGCGGCATCGCTTTTATCATCCGGTCCAGTTCCGCTTTCATCGCCCCCAGCTCCTCCGGGAACCGGAGGGCGGCGTTAAGTTTTTCAGCGGGGTCGGCGGCAAGATCGTACAATTCGTAAGCGCCGTCTTCCAGGAACAGTTTCCAGGGATAGCGGCGGATCCCCACGTAAGGCGCTCCCGTTTTAAGGGAAAGGGTCTGCGCAAACACCGCCCGTTCCGGCCGGGCTTCGCCCTCCAGAGCGGGCTTAAGGCTCGCGCCCTGGGCGGAAGCGGGCGCGGGGTACCCCAGCAGGCCGAGCACCGTGGGCAGAACGTCCACCAGCTGGACCGTCCCCTTAACGCGCCGCGCGGCCGCGCCGGGAACGCTGACGATGAACGGGACGTGTATCCCCTCGTCGTATAAGCCGCCGTGGAAGGAGCTGATTATCGTCCCGTGGTCCATCAGCGCCTCTCCCGCGCTGGACATGAACAGAACGATAGTCTTGTCTTTAAGGCCCAGCGCCTGCAGCTCCCCCAGCAGGACCCCCAGCCGGTCGTCGGCGTAAAGCACCGCCCCGTCGTACTGCGAAACGATAAAATCCACGTCCCGCTTTTCGAGAGAAGCGACCTTCTTTTTCAGGTGGAAATCCTCATAGATCCCGTCGCCCCAGATCCGGTCGGCAAGGTTATAATCCAGCGGCACGCCGGCGAGCGGCCCGGAGTAAGCGCCCCCGAATTTAGAGAGGAACTCCTTCGGGGCGCGGTAGGGGGCGTGGGCGTCGTAACCGTGGACCAGCAGGAAGAATTTTCTATCCTTGTTCGCGCGCAGCCATTTGACCGCGCCGGGGACCACGTCCGCCAGCGTGCCGAAATCCTTGGAATCGTCGTACTCCCCGAACCCGCTGTCGAGGCCGAAACTGCGGTTCAGAAAGAAGCCGGAGGTGAAGGCGGCGGTTTTATACCCGCGCGCCTTGAGTTCGCCCGCCAGCGTGGGGATCCCCGGCGAAAGGCGCTGGTCGGCCCTGGTCACGCCGTGGCTGGGCGGGTAAAGCCCGGTAAAGACGGAAGCCGCGCTGATCAGGGACTGGCTCGACTGGGCGAAAGCGTTCTCGAAGACCGCGCCGCCGGCCGCCAGCTTGTCCAGGTTCGGGCTGGTCGCCCTTCGGTAGCCGTAGCAGCCCAGGTGGTCCGGGCGCAGGGTCTCCATCAGGACCAGCACAACGTTGTACTTGCCTGGGGTCCCGCCCGCCCCCGCGGCGAAGCACGCGGGCGCGGCGAGCCGGAACAGAATAATAGCCGCCGTGAGCGTTCGCCGAGCCATAGGTACACCGTCCGTCCGGCCGGCGCCTATTTGTACTGGCCGGCTTCGTTATACTACAATCAAATAATTATACTACTTTATTCCCCACGCGCAGCATAAGGGCCGCCGGCGCCAGAGCCGGTCTTACCAGCCGCGGGCGCACACAACGATCTATGATCTTCGGAACTTACGCTTTAAAACCGCCCGGCAGACCTGTCGGCCGCCTCGCCGGCGAACGGCTGAGGAAACTGGGCCTGAGCGGCCCGCCCCGCGCCGGCAGCGGCCCCGTCTTCAAATGCGCGGACGCGGGCTCGCTGTTCTCCGCTGAAAAGACGAGCGTCGCTTACTCCGGCGAGATCTACAATTACACCGAATTAAGGTCCGAACTGGAAAAGGCCGGCCGCAAATTCACCTCCACGCTCGACAGTGAGCTTGTGATCCACGCCTACGCCAGGTGGGGCGCCGGCTGCCAGCGCAGGTTCAACGGGCAATGGGCCTTCGCCCTGTGGGACGCAGGGGAGCGGCGCCTTTTCTGTTCCCGCGACAGGCTGGGCCTGAAACCTTTTTATTATTTTTTCGGCGGCGGCGTTTTCGTTTTCAGCTCGAGGATAAAGGCTTTCTCGGCCTGCCCTTTCATAAAAAAGGAGCCGGACGCGGAGGTTGTCTTCGATTACCTGGTCCTCAACCGCGCCAACGCCGGGAACAGGACTTTTATCAGGGGAATAAAACAGCTGGAAGCCGGGAATTCGCTGACGCTCGGGGCCGGCGGGAAGCCGGCCGTCAGGAGATATTACGAGCCCAGCTATAATCCGGAAATGGGCAAATTCGACAAAAAGCGGCTCAAGGAATATTCCGCGGAATTCCTGCGGCTGCTGGACGATTCCGTCAGGATAAGGTCGAAGCCGCCGCACCCGATAGGCACCATGCTTTCCGGGGGGCTGGATTCCTCCAGCGTCACCTGCCTTGCCGACCGCGGCGGCCCGGGTAAATTTAAGATCCTCAGCATCCTCTGGGAAGGCGAATATAAATATATTAAAGCGGTCTCCAGGACGGCGCGCTCCCCCCATTGCCTGATCCCGCCTTCGGAAGTCCGCCGCCTGACCTGGAAGGAGACGGCCGCGGCGGCCGCGGCCGCGGAACGGCCGATGCACATGACCCCTTTCTTCGGGGAACTGGCGATCCTCAAAAGGGCTAAAAAAGAAAAACTGCGCGCGCTGTTCGACGGCGAAGGAGGCGACGAACTGCTGGCCGGGTACCCCGAAAGATATTTCGCGATCTACCTCAACCAGCTTATACGCGGCGGGAACCTCCCCGGTTTTCTTAAAGAGTTCAAATCGCTGCACGCCGGCCGGCTCAGGGAATTCGGTATAACCAAAAAGAACCAGGCCGGATTTTACAGGATCTTCCTTAAAACCCAGTCCACCTCCCCGCAGTTATCGCCGCTTTTCCCGCGGGAAGTCCTTGCCCGGGACTTCTACCGGGACTTCCGGCACCGTGAAACGCCCCCGACCGCCATCCCCGAACTGAACCTGCAGAGAGTTCTCCACCGGGACACACTAAGCCTCAGCGGCGAATTCCATACCGATTACGCCCTCACGCGCCGCCGGCCCTTGCTTGACCACCGCCTGGTCGACTACGCGCTTTCTTTGCCGCTCTGCTACAAGCTCCATAACCCCTGGACTAAATACCTGTTAAGAACTTCGCTGGACGGCATTCTGCCCAAGAGCGTCTGCTGGAGAAAGAAGAAGATAGGCGGCACCGTTCCCATCGCGGCCTGGAAAGATTTTTTAAAAAGGAACAAGGGCGAGCTTAAAGCGGTCCTGGGGGGCCGCAAATTTTATTCGGCCGGCTTCCTGGACCAGAAAGCCGTGCTGCGGCATTTCGACGAACTTTTCGCCGCCGCGGTGTCGCCGGAGACCACGGATATTTCCGGGCTGTGGAGATTCGTTAACCTGGAACTATGGCTGAAGAACAACCTATAAGAACGGATAAACCATGAAACTTGCCTTTCTCAAGCCGGCTTCCGCTTCCGCCGCAGCGGCTTTTTTACTGCTGACCGCCCCGCTTTATGCCGGCGCCAGGAAGAACCTGATCATTATCGGCTGGGACACGCTGCGCGCGGACCACGTAAGCGCGCTGGGCTACGCCCGCAAGACCACTCCCAACATGGACGCCTTCGCCGGCGGGGCCTTCCTTTTCACGGACGCCGTCAGCCAGGCCAGCTGGACCCTGCCCGCTTTCATGTCGATCTTCACCTCGCTTTACCCTTCGGAACACCAGGTGACCAACAAGTTCCGGATAACCCCGGGAAGTTCCGAGCTCCTCCCCGTTTCCCTTTCCACCGGCGCGGTAACGCTGGCGGAGGCGCTGAAAGCCCGCGGATACAGCACCGCGGCCTTCACCGGCGGGGCAGGCGTGGGCGGCGAATACGGCTTCAGCCGCGGTTTCGACGTGTACGCGGACAGCCGCAACTTCGCCGGCTTCGGGACCACGTTCCCCGAGGCGCTGGCCTGGCTTAAGAAGAACGGGGACAAGCCCTTCTTCCTTTTCGTGCACGGCTACGACACCCACCCGTTCCACAACCTCGTGATGGACGGGAAATACAGTTTCATAGGGCAGGACGAGGCGCAGGCCGCGGCGGGGATAAAGGCCCGCCATGAAAAAATGCGGCTGGACCTGCTGGACGGGAAGAAACCGGAACACACGGACGCCGACGTCAGGCTCTGGACCGACGTCTACGACGAAAAGATCCTGCGCACGGACAGGCTGCTCGGGGAATTCCTTAAAAACCTGGCCGCCCGGGGGAAGACCGCGGAGAACACGGTGATCATCGTCGTTGCGGACCATGGCGAGGAGCTTTTCGACCACGGCGGGGTAGACCACGGCATGACGCTTTACGACGAAATGATCCACGTTCCGCTCATTATCCGCGTGCCGGGCCGCCGGGGCCGGGTAATTAAAGGGCAGGTCAGGACCCTGGACATTTTTCCCACCGTCCTCGACCTGCTGGGCATCAAGCCGCCGGACAGCCTGAAGGGACAGCTGCGCGGAACGAGCCTGGCGGGTTATATGGCCGGGGAAAAGGGCGCGCGCACGGCTTTCTCCGAAACCGACTATCTGTTCCATTTCAGCAAGAGGGCTATACGCAAAAGCGGCGGGCTGAAGCTTATCGAGGACGGCTTTACCCAGGGCAGGGAGCTTTACGATACCGCGGCCGACGCGCGGGAAAAGAAAGACCTCGCGGAAGAAGATCCCGCAAGGTCCTATGTCCTCGAGATGGAGCTCTCGGACCAGGAAGACGCCCTGACCCCGGTCCCCTGAGCGCGACGACGCCGGGGATCTACCAATATCCGTGCTGTTTAGCCTTCTCCAGCACTTCTTTCGGGATCGCCCGGGTGGAAGTGCCGGCCCTGTTGAACTTTTTGGACGTTTCCACCCACTGGCGCAGTTTTTGAGCCAGGTCCTTGACCACCCCGGGATTGGCGGCCGCCACGTTCACGGCTTCGGCGGGATCGTTCTTTAAGTCGTAAAGCTCGAACGTTTCTTCTGCGTCCCCCGCCTTCTTCCTTTTGCCGTCGGGGAAGGTCACCTCGTGTATCAGTTTCCAGTTATAGTCGCGTATATATTCGTTGACGCTGGCAATGCCGTAGGGACCGTAGGTCTCCGGCATGTAAGTATTGTACCGGGTGCCCCCATATACGTACTGGTTCACCGCCGTCCCCGTGCTTACCAGCGGCAGCAGGCTAGAGCCCTGGACCTTCGCCGGGCCGCGGACCGCCAGCAATTCCAGCAGCGTAGGCATAATGTCCTCGATCTGGACCAGGCCCCGGACGCGCCGCCCCGGCTCGCCGGGCAGCCGGACAAGCAGCGGGACGTGGACCACGTCGTCAAAGAGGGTGCCCCGTATCCCGCCGGCCCTCCCGAAGCGGCCGTGCTTGGCGAACATCTCGCCGTGCTCGGACAGCACTACCACGATGGTCTTCTCCAGCAAAGCCTTGTCCAGCGAGGCGAGGAACTCCCCCACCCGGCTGTCCTCGTCAAGTATCCTTTCGTCGTAAAGGTCCCGCAGGTAATTCACATCGTCCGGAGTCAGGATGGTGACGGATTCCGACACCCGTTTTTTTTCGCCCACACCCGGCGACGGCCGCGGTTCATGGTAATAGGCGGTTATGTTCGCGTCCTTGCTTTCCCGGTAGCCCCGGTAGGTGCGTGTGGGGTCCACCGTAACGCTGCGCCCGGCGGTACTGCTGTACACCCCTTCGAACCTTGAGGGAAGAAAGGGCGGGTGGGCGTCGTAGCCGTGCACCAGCAGGAAAAATTTCCTGTTTTTATTCTTCGCCAGCCAGCCCTCGGCCTGCGGGATGGTAACGTCGAACCTGGTAAAAGGGGCGTTGTCTGGCGCGGTCCCGAACCCGCGCATATGCCCCAGCGACGGCATATAGTCCAGCCCGCCGGTGAAGGCGGCGGTCCTGTACCCGGAGGCGTTAAGGATCTCCTCCAGGGTTTTTATTTTATGGGAAAGCAGCACGTCCCGGTTCCTTCCCATGATCTGGTGGGCGTTGGGAGACAGCGAGGTCAGCAGCGAGGTGGCCGCGGGCAGGGTCCAGGAAGCCGGCGTATAGGCGTCCTCGAACACCAGGGCTCCGGCCGCCCACTTATCCAGGTTCGGCGTAGTCTTCCGGCCGTAACCGTAAAGGCTCATGTGGTCGGTGCCTATATTCGTTATGGAGACCACCAGCAGGTTGTAGCCTTTGTAGCGTCCGGCCAGGGAAGGGCCCGCGGCGCGCGCCGCGCCCGGCAGCAGCGCGGCCAGCAGCAGGACTTTGAACATCGGGAAAAATGATCTTTTAGGCATATTCAGGGTGCGGCCAAGCGGCATGGAGAAGGCCGGGCCTGCTGATATTGTATGATATTATATAAGGATCGCCATGAAGAACACGAGCCATAAAATAACCTTTTTCCTCGCCCTGACCCTGCCGCTTGCCGGCGCGGCGCCGCAGCGTGCGCCGCTGCCCGCGGTAGCCGGGAACGTGGTACTGGTGGGCTGGGACGGCGCTCAAAGGGACCATGTGCTGGAACTTCTGGCCGCCGGCAAGCTCCCGAACCTGCGGAAACTGGCCGGGGAAGGCAGTCTGGTCCTCACCGAAGTAACCACGGGGGAAACCCAGACCAAGCCCGGCTGGACCGAGATCCTTACCGGCTACAGCGCGCCGCGCCTGGGCATACGCGGGAACCGGAACTACAAACCCATCCCCGCCGGCTACACGGTGTTCGAAAGGCTTAAAACGCGCTTCGGCGCCGGCAACATCGCCGCCGTTTTCCTGACGGGCAAGATCAACAACCTGGGCGCCAGGGGCCCGCACGAGATCTGCAAAAACTGCATTTCCCGCGACTCCGTCACCAGGGCCAAGACGAAATGGTGGTCGGACAAGGAGGTCACCACCGCAAAGACCAGGGACGGCAAGCCCCCGGCCTGGGTCAGCCGCGCCGGCGAGCCCTATTTCCTCACCCGGGAACACGTCGACCTATACGCCAGCGGCCTCGGGCCCGCCGCGAAAGTGGGAGAGAGGGCGCTGGCGGCCCTGGACGCCTGCGCCGGGAAACCGTTCGTCGCTTTTTTTCACTTCGAGGAACCGGACGAGCAGGGCCACCTGTACGGTGAGAATTCAAAGGAATACAGCGAAGGCCTGATAACGGCGGACCACTGGCTCGGCGAGATAGTTAAAAAACTCGCGGCCCTCGGGCTCTCCGAAAAGACCACGATTTACGTGACCACCGACCACGGCTTCCAGGAGGGCGGCTTCGAGCATTTCTCGGCGCCCGAAACTTTCCTCGCCACGAACAATAAGCGCAAGCTCAAGGACGGAGACAGGAAGGATATCACCCCGACCATCCTGGAAAGCTGCGGCCTGGACCTGAAAAAAATAAAACCGGCCCTTGACGGCAGACCCCTGTTCGAAAAATAAACCGTGAAAAGGACAAAACTCACCCTGGCCGCCGCGCTCGCGCTGAACCTCCTTCAGGCGGCCGCCTTTGCCGCCGGGGACGCCGCGCCCGCCAGGCCCAACATCCTGATGATCGTGATAGACACGCTCAGGGCCGACCATGTTTCCGCCTACGGCTACAAGCGCCCGACTACCCCCAACATCGACAAACTGTCCAGGAGCGGCGTACTGTTCAGGTCCGCCTGCTCCCAGAGCAATTGGACCCTGCTTTCTTTCGCCTCCTTCCTTACCGGCAAATATCCCCGGGCGCTCGGCATGTTAGGGCCAGGGAAGGGAGTAAGCGGCTTCGACTACCCGGATCTCCCGCTGGGCCGGAACGAGATAACCCTGCCCGAGGCGCTAAAAAAAGCCGGTTACCGCACGGCAGGTTTTTTCACCGGGCGCTTCAACGGGCCGGACTACGGCTTCGACCACGGCTTCGACCTGTACCGCAATTACCGCAACAGGAGCAGCGACAGGGGCAGCCCGGTAAAATCCTTCCCAGCTTTTCTGCCCGAAGCTTACAAGTGGATGGCCGCCGACAGAACAAAGCCTTTTTTCCTCCTCCTTCATTCCAGCGAACTGCACCGGCCTTACCGCGCTCCGGAGAGTTTCGTTAAGAAGTACGCGGGGGACTACAAAGGCGCGCTGGCTTCGACCTGGCTCTCCCGGGACGTCCTTTCGACCATACGGAAAGACGGCGGAGGCTGGAGTTTCTCGCCGGAGGGTTCCGCTGAGCACGGCGGCCCCGGCGGGGCGCAGCCCGCTTCGAATAAACCGCCTATGCGCCTTGGGCCGGCGGACATGGAGTATATCGCGGCGCGCTACGACGCTTCTCTCGACTACGCCGACAAGTTCGTGGGCGAAATAATAGAACGGGCGCGCAAGTCCGCCCCCGAAGACACCGTCATCGTGGTGATGGCGGACCACGGCGAGGGCCTTGGCGACCACGGCGGAGTGCTGCACTGCACCAACCCGCCCCGGCTCTACCAGGAACTGGTCCATGTGCCGCTGATAATCTCCATCCCCGGAAAATGGCTTAAGGCCGCCGCCCCGGTGATAGACCAGCCGGTGGAGCTGGTGGACCTGATGCCCACGCTCCTGGACCTGGCAAAGGCGCCAAGAACTCCCGGCATCAGCGGCAAAAGCCTGGTAGGCCTCATATCCGGAGCACAAAGCAGCGAAGGTTTCAGCGGAGGCGTCCGCCCCGTCTTCTCCGAAACCCAGGGGTATGGCCTGACCCTTCGGTCCGTCAGGGAGAAGGACTGGAAACTTATCTTTACCGAAAAGAGCAAAGACGCCCCCGCCAAAACGGAATTATACGACCTGGGGACCGACCCCTCGGAGCAGAATGACCTGACCAGCCGGAAGCCTGAGATGGTTGAAGCATTAAGGCCCCTGCTGGAAGCCTGGACCGTAGAAAATGACAAAGAAAAAAAACTGCCTTAACCTGCTCCTGCCCGGCCTGCTCCTGCTGGCCAATTCTCCATGCCGGGCCGCGGACGTCGAACTTTCCACGGCCCCCGCCGCCCGGCCCATCAGGGTCGGCTACTTCCACGGCGGCCGCACCGCTCTGCTGCTGCGCGCCTACGAGACCGACGCTTTCGAGAAGCGCGGGCTTAACGTGGAGTACTACGCCGCGCCGCTGCGGGGCAAGGATTATGAGATCGTCCCCAGGTCCATAGAGGAGTTCAACGAGGGCGGCACGGATAACGTAGGGAAAACGAAGGGCACCGAGCTTATCGACGATATGCTGGCCGGCAAGTTCGACCTGGCCATGGTAGGCGAGTCCTCGTTCATCTACTCCATCTATTCCGGCAAGCCCATCGTGGCCATAGCCGAGCTGGGCCACGACGTGAAAGGCCAGGCCGGGCACGTCTTCCTGATGCGCAAAGGCTTGAGAACCGCCAGGCCGGGGGATTATTTCGGCAAGATAGTGGTCTCGCGCCGGGCCGGCCCCGGAGACGCCATTTTTTTAAGGGAATATCTGCGGCAGGCCGGCATTAACCTTAAAACCCAGGCCGTCTTCCTCAAGTCCCTGCCAAAGACCCTGGCGGAGAAGAGGCGCCTGCCCCGCGGCAAAGTATTGATCGCCGAGGACGTTTTCGAGGACGACATGAAAGTGGGAGCGAAGAACGGCGTTATAGACGGCGGCTATTTCCACCTTATGGGCGTCCCCAAAAAAGCGGGGGAATTCAACGTCATCAAGTCCATGGACGAATTCGCTAACCCGGAACTCTCCCAGGCGCTGCTGGTCTGCACCACCGGCTACCTGCAGGCCAACCGCCCGGAACTCACAAAACTGCTGGAGGTTTACATCGAGCGGGTCAAATACGAGCACGGGCTCAGCTACGAGGAGCGGACCAAGGTGCAGGACAAGGGCCTGCAGATGGCAATGAACCTGAACGGCCTGAACTACCCGCAGTACGACCTGGTCCCGGCCGTAGGGACCGGCCTGCTGTATGATGTGAAAAACCTGCTGGTTAAATACGATTTTATCGGCAGGAACGACGTGAAGATAGAGAACTTCGTGGACAACAGCCTGGTCTACGCCGCGCTGAAGAACCTGAACCTCACCGAAAAAGACGACGTCTGGAAATCCAAATACTGAAGCTGCCCGTTTGCGGCAAAGCCCTCCTGGCCGGCTTTGCCGCCGGCACGCCCTGGCGGCTCAAAGCGGCTTTCTCACCGAAAAAACGCACCATCTCCAAAGGTCATGTATCTCGCCCGACGGGGAGATCTTGAACGGGTGGACCGCCCTGGCCTCGGCCGGGGCGTCGCGGAACAGCTGCCGTATCTCGTGGCGGTGCAGGCTGGTGGTCTCAAAACTGTCGATCCAGACGTCGATGGACTCCCAGACGCGGAGCTCTTTCATTTCCAGGTCCACGAACCCGGCGTCCGTCAGGAGGCGTTTAAAATCCTCCTCCTGGAACATGTTGAAGATCAGGGGCTGCTTCTTCTTGAAAACGCGGTACATCCACGGCCCGTCGGCGGCGCCGTAGGGCAGGATCTGCCCCACTATGAACTGGGCGCCGGGCTTCATCACGCGGAAGATCTCCGAAACCGGCTTCTCCGGCCACGGCAGCAGGTGCAGCACTTCCCTCGTGCAGACGAGGTCGAACGTATTGGCCTTGAACGGGAGATCGTAAACGGTCCCCTGCCGGACCTCGTCCAGCCGCTGCTTCGCCAAATTTACCATCTCGGGCGTCAGGTCCAGGCCCACGATCTTTTTCACGCGGCCCCTGAACGAGGCCCCCACGACGCCGCTCCCGCAGCAGACGTCGAGCGCCACCGCGTCCCGGTCCGGCTTGAAAAGGCCGGCGTGCTTTTTCAGCAGTTCCTTGTCGGTGATCCAGACGGCCGAGTCGTGCCAGTTCCTGGACCTGGCCCCGAATTGCTCCTTGTAGACCTCTTCGTCGATGTTCCGGTCGACGCGCTGGAAATAGATCTTTTCCGCCACCCGCCTGGCCGCGAGCCGGGCTTTGCGCACCTGCAGGATCTTGTCCGCGATGACCGCGGCGGTCCTCGGGTCTTTTTTCAGAGCGGCGAGGACCTGGGCGCAGACCGCGTTCTCTATCGTAGCCGAGACGTCCGCGTTGGTAAGCCTCGTTTTGATCTGGCCCTCGAAATTCGGATGCGCAAGTTTAAGGTCGATAACGGCGGTCAGGCCTTCGGCCACCTCGTCCGCCTCGGCCGCGTCCCCGGCGCCGGCCAGCCTGCCGGTTTCCGTCATGCTCCGGTTGATCGCGCGGGTCAGGCCCCGGCGGAAAGCGGAAACATGCGTGCCGCCGTGCACCGTGTTCACGCAGTTCACGTAAGACCGGATCAGCGGCTCCCGGCCGGTGGTCCATTGCAGCACCGCGCCGCAGCAAAGCGTCTTGTTCTCCAGCCGGACTTCCAGCGGCTTCGCGAAAAGCGGACGGGCCGCCGCGTTCAGCCTGGAAAGGAGCCCCGCTATCCCGGAACCGTTCCTGAACGAACGGGGGGCGGCGTTCCGGCCGCCGGCCAGCGTGAATTCCACGCCGGGGTTCAGGAAGGACAGTTCTTCCAGGAACTCCGCGCAGAGAGCCTCGTTGAACCCCCTGAAGGTCTTGAAGATCTTCTTGTCCGGCCAGAACGTGATCCGCGTCCCGCGGCCTGCGGTCTTGCCGGCCGCCCGCAGGGGCCGTTTCGGCGCGCCGCGGCGGTATTCCTGGGCATACAGCGTCCCGTTGCGGCGGATCTCCACCGTGAGCCGTTCCGAAAGGGCGTTCACGCAGGAAAGCCCGAGGCCGTGAAGGCCGGCGCTGAACCGGTAGGAAGCCCTGGAGAATTTGCTGCCCGAGTGGAGTTTGGTCAGCACCACTTCGCAGGCCGAAACGCCTTCGCCCGGGTGCAGTTCCGTCGGTATGCCCCGGCCGTCGTCTTCCACCGCGCAGTGGTCGTCCGCGAGGGTCACTCCGATCTTCGAACAGGCGCCGGCGAGGGCCTCGTCCACGGAATTGTAGACCAGTTCCCAGAGCAATTGATGGTAGCCGGTCTCGGAAACGGAGCCGACGTACATCCAAGGGTTCTTCCTGACGGCCTCGAGCCCCGACAGGACCACGATGTCGCGCACGGAATATTTTTTATTCATGGCCGAGCCCCTTAAGCCTGCGGGCGTGGGCCCGCTTGGCTTTTTCCAGCGTATCGAACCAGCTCGCGATATCGGGGAGGCCTTCCTCGCGCGCGGCCTTCGCCATCTCGGGGTAGGTCTGGGCGTGCTGCCGCGTTTCGGTCTGGAGCAGCGACTCCAGGTTCTTCAGCGTGCCGCCGAAAGCGATCTCGGAATCCGGGTCCTGGGCGAGTTTCAAAAAATCGAGGCAGCCATGGACGCCGCAAGCGCCGCCTTCCGCGAGTTCCCTGAAAAGCGCCGCGTGCTTTTCCTGCCCTTCGAATTCCGCCAGCGTGGCGCAGTAGAGGTAGCGAAAAACGAGCTCGGCCTCATCGGCAAAGGCCATACGCACGTTCTTGAAGGTCCGGCTATTTTCCAGTTTTGGCGCTTTCATATTTTAATCATGATACAAAAAAAACAACCTGCAGGCCGTGTGCGGGAGGGCGGCGCCCCCCCTGCTCCTCTTCCTTGACACCCCAAGTTTTATACTGATACAATAAATTTTACAGGGACCGCCGGGGGTGCCGCTTCGCCCCGTTCATCCTGGCTCCCATCCGGATCTCCTACAGGAATAAAAACCATGTCCGACAAACACTCTCTAGATTCGGGACTTTACGCGCAGGCCGACTCCCCGGCGGACGCCCATTATATGGGGCAGATGGCGGAGCAGGCCAAAAAGCCCTGCGCCACCGACAAGAACAAGCCGCGGATCACGCTCGTGCTCGGCCCCTCACCTTTCAGCATGATGCGCGGCTGGGAGTTTTTCATAACTTCCCCGCAGGAAGGGCTCGGCGTCATCTCCACGGTGCTCCACAACGCCGGGTACCCGGTGCGGATCGTGGACGTCCGTTATGCCGTAGACCCGCTGCAGGAAGCCTGCAGGCAGGTAATGGAAGCCACGGACGTGGCAATGCTCTATACCGGCGAAGACGATTACCCCTTCGTAGAGGAACTTACGGCCCTGCTGAAAGAAAAGGACCCGAAACTGCCCGTTATCCTGGGCGGGTCCCTGGTGTCTTCCGTTCCGCACGTTTTCATGAGCCACACGAAAGCCGACATCTCGGTCATCAGCGAAGCAGAAATCACCATCCAGGAGCTGATGGAAGCCTTCGCGGACGGCAAATGGCCCGAGGAACGCCTGGCGAAGATCAACGGCCTCTGGTACCGCACGGCCGCCGGCGAGCTGCGGCACACGCCCCCCCGCGGCCAGATGAAGGACCTGAACAGCGTTCCGGCCATGAACCTCTCCCTGTGGCCCCAGGCGAAGGGCCCGCTCGGGCTGCAGCCCCAGATCATCTCTTCCCACAGCCGGGGCTGCAAAATGGACTGCACGTTCTGCTACCGCACCACGCCCCAGCTGCGGGAAAAATCCGTAGAGAAAGTGCGGGCCGAACTTAAGGTCTACACCGAGGTGTACAAGACGAACTTCATCATGTTCGCGGACCTCACCTTTACCTCCGATAAAAGGCGCACGCTGGAGCTCTGCGAGGCCATCAAGGAATTCAAGATCCATTGGGGCTGCATGACGCGCTGCACGGACGCGGACCCCGAAGTGCTTGCGGCCATGAGGGCCGCGGGCTGCGACATCATTCTTTTCGGCGTGGAATCCCTCTCTCCCGAAGTGCAGAAAGAGGCAAGAAAAGGTTATACGGAGAACCTGATCCTGCGCACCGTTAAGAACACGCAGGCCGCGGGCATAGTTTTCGGCGGCCTCACCATCGTCGGGCTGCCCGGGGAGACCGAGGAATCCCTCGAACACCTGTGCGAATGGGCCGAAGAGACCCAGAGCATCACGCGCGTAAAATACCTTTCCGCCATGCCCGGAACGAACATTTATTCCGACGGCCTCAAGCGCGGGATCATCCGGAGCGAAGTGGAACACCTGCGCTGGCTGTCCACCGAGCAGGCCATGGTCCACGACGAATTCCTGAACTACAACGGCCTGCCCGAAAAGGTCATGCGGCGGGCGTACCAGCGGATCTCCGACTCTTACTGCAAAGGCCCGGTGATGGACTTCAAGCACTGGCCCGAGAACTTCGTCGGCTTCTACCCCGACCCCAGGAAAGAATGGCGGAGCAAGTTCAGCTACGCGGGCGCGCCCCTCGCGCCCGGCGCCGAACGTTTCCTGCTGCCCCGCCTCACCAGCCAGAAGGTCGCCGCGGAGGTCCGGCGCCCGCGCATCAAGATAGCGCCGGCGCGGTAAAGTCCGGCCGCTGCGGCGCCGGGATCCCCCGGGACGAAGCACGGGGACGGGGCCGCCCGCACAGGAAGCCGCGCAGAATAGCTTCGCCTTGTTTATCTATTTTTTATTGCGGTGCTGACGCTGACGGCGTCCTGCGGCGCCGCGGCGCAGCGGATCCCGTCGAATTCCCTGAGAGCCGCCGCCTGATCGAAACCTTCTTTCGGGAAAAAAAGCTCCAGTTGCGCCAGCAGCGAGCTTTTTTCACAATAAACGTACCCCATAAGCCCCCTGTAGGCTACGAGGTCCTCCGAACCGGCGCCGTAAGCCAGGCCCGCCGTGGCGGCGAGCACCTTTACTTTTTTTTCGCCCGGCCCCGTCCTGAGGTCCTTAGGCCGCAGCTGCGGCGGCACCTCGAATTCCGTGGTAACCATGCCGGGGTAAGCCGCGCCGCCGGCATAGAGCGCGTCCACCCTGGCGAAGCGCTGCGCCATGGTCTTCCCGGCCTTCCCGGGACCGATATTTTTGGTCATTTCCAGGCGGAGCCTGACGGCCCCGTCGGAGGCGGTTAGCGTCCAGAAAGCCGGCGGCAGGCTTTTCCAGTCGCCGCGTTTATAATTCTTGCTTACCAGGAAGGGCCTGGCCCCGGCGTACTCCAGGCCGGCTTCGGCAAGCGCGGCCCTGAAAGGCCGCGCCGGGACCGGCGCGCCCGCGCCGGCCGCGCCCGCCAGGGCAAGCAGCAGCCCCAGCAGCGCTGTTTTATTTTTCAAGGAGTTCATTTATAACCTTCCCCTGCATATAGTCCGGGACCGGGACTCCGGTAAGCTTCAGCAGGGTGGGCAGCTGGTCGGCGTTGCTCACGTTGCTCTTCAGCCTGTAGCCTTTTTTAACTCCGGGCCCCATCACTACGAACGGGGTCCAGAGCGCGGGATTCTTCTCGGCCAGGAGGGCCTGCTTGTAGCCTCCCTCCCGGGCGTCGCGGAACACCGGCAGGCCGGGCGACATATCCTCGGTCAGGCCGTAACCCGGCTTCATTACCAGCAGCAGGTCCGGGATGCGTTCCTTGGGCATCCTCAGCTCTTTAGCATCCATCCATTTGACGACGCGGTCTATGGGAGCGGTCTCCCCGTCCCGCAGGTCCAGCAGCAATGTTTTGACCTTCTCCAGCAGCGCGTCGTACTCCGGGCCGGAACCGCGCTGCCATTTCCCGGCGAGGCTGTCGGGGCGCAGGTAGACGCCTATCATCTTAAGGTGGGCGACTTTCGTGCCGGCCCAGTCCATGGCCGGCACTCCGGTCACGGGGTCGGTGCTGAACTTCAGCAGCCCTTCCCTGGCGAACAGGTTATTCAGCATCACGTAGCGGTTGAGCGGGTTGATGCCGTGGTCGGAGCTCAGCACTATCACGGAATCTTTCCCGGCGTGCCTGAGCGCCTCGCCGAGCACCGCGTCCAGGCGCCGGTACATCTCCTCCAGGTCGGCCAGGGCGGACGCCCGCTCCTCGGGGGTACTGGCGGCGTAGCGCGCGCTGTTCTTGTCAACGTACGGCAGCCACCAGCGGCTTTCCAGCATCTGGTTGGGGGTATAGGTGTCCTGGATGAAAATATCCGGCTTAAGAGTGGAATACATGAAAGGCACCAGCGACTTGTGCCAGTCCAGGGCCATCTTGGCCTCGGCGAAGAACGTTGCTTTTTCTTCGGGGGAATTGTTCAGCTGGGCCGGCCAGTTGTCCGGGAAGTCGACCATCGGGCCCAGTTCTTTTTCCATCCCGGGGACGGAATCGGAAGGCTGCACGGTGGTGGCGTTCATCGGGTCGAACAGCAGCCGGGCCTTCATACCGCCGGCGGGGTTCAGGCTGATGAGCGACACCTTGAGGCTGGACGCGAGCGGCTCGCCGCCCCAGGTCAGGCTGAGAGGCACCCAGCCGCTCCAGGAGCCCGGCTTTACCAGGTCGGCTATCGCGGAGCTCTTGTCGAAAGAGAACAGGACGCCGGAATAGTCCGCGGCCTTGTCGTCGGTGCTGTCGTAGATGTAGGCGTAAACCGTGGTCCCGTAAGCGGTAAGTTCCGCCTCCAGGGGCGGGGAATAGGAGACAGGCGCGTTCTTCCAGCCCTGCGCCGGCGCGGTCTTAACCTGCTGCGTCAGCTGCGGCCCCATGAAGAAGAGCCGCGTGGAATTCCCGGCCGAGGGTTTAACGTCGGGGGAAGCTTCGTAATTGACGGCCCAGAAATCGGAGCCCCAGGAGCCCCAGCGGCCGCGGATGGTCATACCGGAGGACATCTCGGGGGGGGTGGAACCGGGCACGGAAACCACGGCCACGGTGCGCCCCGCGTCCTCAAAGAGTTTCCAGGCGGGCGCGACTTTCTTGGCGGTGGAGGAAAAACCGGAAACGGAGGGCTTGGCCAGGCTGAAGCCTTCCACGCGCATCTGCCCGTCGCTGATGCCGTGCAGCTCGGGGTAGCAGCCGGTCATCAGCGTAGCGAAATTGACGGGGGTATGGGACGGATAGACCGGCACCGAATAACCGTAGGAACCGTTCTCCATCATCTTGCGGATGTTAGGCAGTTTGCCCTCGGCGGCAAGCTGGAAGACGTCCTTCCCGCCGAGATCGGCCCGCATGCCGTCCGGCACGAACCAGTACAGGCCCGGCGCTTTTTCGGCGCAGTAAGCTGACCCCCACGCCGACGCTATCAGAACCAGACAAAGCAGCCTGCCGAACCGGGAACTCAGGGAGTTGTTCATTTGGTCGCCTACCTTACCGCCGTGATTATTTCCATCCGCATCGAGTCGAAGACCTCTCCGCCCCTGAACTCCACCTGGTGGGTCCTGGCGAAAGCGGGAGCGGCGTCCTTATAAACCCCGAGAATGCGCTTCTGCGCCGCGGCTGAGATAGCGCCGTTGGAGATCCAGTTATTCACGGATTCGCGGGTGATATGCTCACGCGCCGTTACGCGGGAGAAATGTTTTTTCGCGGCGGCGGCCAGGTCGCCGGGCGAGAAGAAATTTTTCCTGGCCGGGTTCCGGAGCTTCTGTATCAGGAACGAGGGCCCGTCGTCCGCGCCGCCGTAGGAGGTAAGGTGGCAGAAAACCGCCCTGCCGCCCGGCCTGAGCACGCGCCGCACCTCCGCCAGCGCGGCGGCGAGGTCCATGAACTGCAGGCCCTGCCTGCAGGTGCAGATGTCGAAACTGCCGCCGGGGAAAGGCAGTTCCTCGCCGCGGGCAAAGACCAGCAGGTCCGCGCGGCCCGCGGCCCTGGCCGACATGGCGGAGCAGCTGTCCACCCCCACCACCAGCCCGGCCCGGCCCTTGAAAGCCCCGGCTATGGCCCCGGTCCCGATGGCGAGGTCGAGCAGCGCCTTGCCGCGCAGGGGGCCGGCGGCTTTGCGGATCTTGGAGATGAGCGCGCCGTCCCGCACCCAGCGCGCGGAAGCGTTGTAGCCGCGGGCGCGCTTGGAAAAATGGCTGATAGTAGACTCGGTCGATCTTGCGGTCTTCATGGCAGCAGTCCTCTCTTTTTAAGGAACCCGGTTACGATCCTGACTGCGGCCGGAGCGCTTAGTTTGTCCGTGCGCAGCGTTATGTCCGGGGCGGCCGGCGCCTCGTAAGGCGAATGGACCCCGGTAAAATTGACTATTTTTCCCTGGCGGGCTTTTTTATACAGGCCCTTCG
>JAJZPL010000018.1 GCA_021811185.1 bacterium | reverse complement strand
GGGACTTTTTTTCTTGAAAAATGACCCTCTAATGAGCGACACGCCCTTGTCGGGGTGGTCTGCTATGCTATTTGTATCGCGGGGGGGCTTATGGTTAAAGAAATTGTTTTACAAGGGCTGATCGAGTCAAAGATACTTATTATCCGCGGGCAGCGGGTGATGCTGGACCGGGACCTTGCGCCTTTATATGGCGTCGCTACAAAAGCGCTGAATCAGGCTGTTAAGCGGAAAAGCGAAAAGTTCCCGGTCGATTTTATGTTCCAGCTGACCAAGCGGGAGGCGGAGGAACTTTCAAGGTCACAATTTGTTACCTTGAAGCGCGGTCAGAATATAAAGTTCCTGCCCTATGCGTTTACAGAATACGGAGCGATCCAGGCGGCGAATATCCTTAACTCCAGGGAGGCTACCCAGGCCGGTATTGCGGTGGTGCGCGCTTTTGTGAGATTGCGGGACATGGTGTCCGCCAATAAGGAACTTGCCGTTAAGCTGGCGGAGCTGGAACGCAGATTAGGCGGGCACGACGCGGAAATAAAAGCTATTGTCGACGTTATCCGCCAGCTAATGAACGGGATGAGCCAACCAGAAGATAACCAAGCTGGTCCAAATAAGCAAATAGGCTTCCGCCCTTCATAAAACGGATGGGCAGTAGGAGGCCAGACATTCATCTCCGAGATCCTACACCATTACGCAGGATGAAAACTTGGAATATCCGGAATTTGATATATTTAAGCCATGCGGTTTCCTTTGCTTGTATATTTATTGCTTCTCGCTGCCATGGCCGGCGGCGTGTTCTTCGTAGTCGACCGTATCGTGAAGGTCGGCACCAAGGGGACGGACGCGGACATATCGCTGGGCGGGATCTTTTTTGCGGGACTGCTTTTTACACTGGTATTTGCCGCTGTGACAATTACGGTCTTTACGGGGGCTGTAGCGTTGTTTGGGTGGTTCCTGGCCGCGCTGGCCGCGGTGCTTACCGTGGTTTATGCCTGGCGCGTGGCTATGGTCGCCAGGGACAGGAAACTTATGGCGGCCATGTTTGCCGAGGAGGAGGCGGTGGTAAGGGCGGCGGCCGGGTCTGACCCCGCTAACGCCGCCGCCTGGCTGCGCCTTTCCGAGCTCTGCGAGCTGAAAGGTGATTACCCGGCGGCCTTGAAATATTGCCGCAAGTGCTGCGAGCTTGAGCCGACCGACGCCAATAACAGGCGGCTGGAGCGCATGAAGGCGGATGCCGTGAAGACACTGCGCGGTATCCCATAACGATTTATGAAAAAGGCCATGCAAAACCGCCGGCCAAGCCGGCGGTTTTGTTTTGGCGGGGAAGCGCGTTAATCGGTGAGGGGGCGAAGGACTATATCGGTGTTGGGGTTTTCGGACTGCACGGAAACGTCCGCGGGTATGGGGCGGGGCTCCTTTTTTGCTTCGACAGTTACCCACGCGGCGGCGCTTATAAAGAACGCGAGCAGGGCGGCTGACTTTTTGATGTTGTTTTTATCCGGCATTATATTCTCCTGTTTTTTCAGCATGTAATGGATCAATAATATTGTACCGAATCGGGGTAAGAGTTCCGTGAAATCCGCGTAAAATCCGGGTAAAAAGCGGGAGATGAGATGGGGTCAGGTCTTGAATCTTGACATCTGATGTCGAACCGCCGGGGGAGCCCGGCGGTTTTGTTTTGGGATACCCTTTTGGGGGTATATCGGGAGGGGGGTGGAAATTGTTATCTTATTTGGAAGAGTTGGGCCTAAACGTAAAATATGATCCTGCTTATGATATTCGCGGCTGTGATACTTTTAGGCTGTCTGTTTACTGCATTCTCAAGCTTTGACCGGCTTGTTAAACTGGAGTATGATAAACATAACGACTGCTGGATTGCTGACGGCAAGCCTATGGGGCTTTTGGGTTGGCGCTCAAGTGAAGGCGGACTGTTTAAGAGCGGGTTGGCGACTAATAAATTAAGCTTTGTCTGGCTCTTCTGGACTCCGAGTTGGGTTGTAAACGATATTGATGCGAGACGCTATCTAACCATACTGCGCTGGTGTGTCCTTATCTGGAATATCGGAGTAGTTGCCTGCTGCGTGGTGGCTTTATTCATGTTCCGGTGAATTGGGGTACTTCGCGGGAGTAGGGGGACGCGGATAACGATATGGCGAAAGGGAAGATAAAATATTTACTTGTTCCACTGGCAGTCGTTATTGGAACGGCGATCTGTCTTTCAGCCTTTTGGCGGGTGGCGTATATTTATACTTTGATTGGATTTTCTGCGTTGGTGGTTGTCGGGCACCTTGTTACGATCGATGACGATTTTCCGGGCGGCTGGAGCAATCCCGATGGTAGCCAGCTGTTCCCCTGGAAAGAACTGCTTATTAAAATAGGGGTGCTGCTTTCCCTGGGCTTGTTGGCTGCGCTCTTCCCCGGACTCCGCAAGTTCGGCGTATAGGCGCCGTTGAGATGGGCGCAGGTCTTGAATCTTTACATCTGATGCGGAACCGCCGGGCAAGCCCGGCGGGTTTGGTTTGCTGGAATTAATGGATAAAGCGGCCGCGGCTGTGGCGGTGGGCAGGGGAAAATGGCGGGCGTGTAATTTTTGGCATCGTATGGAATTGGAGATTATGAAGAGAATAGTGTTTACGGTTCTGATTTTCTGCGCTTCAGCCTTGCCTTCGCTCTCTTATGGTAAAGATACTGGCTTTGTGTTTATGTCCTCCGGTACAGCTTATGGGCCTGGCGAGACTGTATGGATCTATGAGTCTGGAATAGACGGCTGTTTTATCTATAAAAAGTATATTGTAAAGGTTTCGGACTATAAGGAACCAGGACAGAATATTGAGGTTTATAAGCGGCGCAGGGGCAAAAACGAAGAGGTTTGCGGCTCAACGGATTCTTTACAGAATATCCTTAGTATTATTCCAAAAGATTCATACAGGAGTCCTGGTGTGAAGGAATTTAATGGGTTTTATGGGATCGTTAAGAATAGGATGTTTGTCGACACCGGCACATACGAATTCGGAAGGACTCTGGACGTTTATGACTTGGATACTGCAAAAAAAGTCTACACGAGCGATTATGACCACAATGTGAATAGGGTAAAAAAATTCCAGATTGCATTCTGGAGAACTCGGAAAGGTTTTAAGGACCCTTCTGAATGCCCGAATCGGATTTCATGTGAATATGGAGGGCGTCCAAAACTTAAGGAGCACATCGTGCTTAATCTGTCCGATTTCAAGGAAAGAGTCATAGCAGAAAGCTGTTATTGTCCTGCCTAGGGTTTTGGAGAATCTGTTCAGGTCTTGAATCTTGTCATCTGATGCGGAACCGCCGGGGGGGGGCCGGCGGTTTTGTTTGGTAGAATATTGGCGGTGGCTTGGGAATTATCATATGGAATTTAAATTCGGACCTTATAGCCTTAGGCCTTTCCGCAGGGGGGACGAGCCCTCTATAGTGGAGAACATAAACGACAGGAAGGTGGAGCGCGGCAAGAAACAAACGCAGCTTAACCTGGCTATCAATCTGGACGGCGCGGTTATCGGCGGCATAGGTTTGTCCGCCATGAACGGCCACCGGGCCGAGATAGGTTACTGGCTGGGCGTTAAGTACTGGGGGAGGGGGATAGTTTCAGGCGCCGTAAAAACGCTTACGCGCTACGCTTTAAACGAACTTAAACTGCGCCGGGTCTACGGCAAGGTCTTCGTAGTGAACAAGGCTTCGGCGCGGGTGCTGCAAAAGGCCGGCTACAAGTACGAAGGCCGCCTGGTCAAGGACGCCGTTAAGCATGGCCGTCCCGTGGACGGGCTCCTCTTCGCCAAAACAAGATAGGGGGGATAGGGGACGCTGCTTACTATCTTCCTAACTTCTGAAGAGCGGAACCGCCGGGGATGCCCGGCGGTTTTGTTTTGTAGAATTTGGGGATGAGCGAGTTATGTATATATCACGGGAAGCGAAGCGGCTTCGTGGGCGACAGGCTCTACCCGCTGAATACGTTGAAGAAAATTCTCCCTGAGGTGTATGAAAGGGAAGTCCGGAAGTACCGGGGGCGGGAATGGCTGCTCGATGTGTCCATCCCCGGAATGGACGCGCTGTGGAACGACGTCCTCCATTTTTCGTTGGTGCACCCCTACGTGATCTTTCGCAAGTTGGCGGATGCCGGGTTTGATTTCCGGAATCTGGGCTTTACCTGGATCGAAATCCCTATGAAAGCGCTCCCCGCGCTGCCGAGCCTGCTTTATCTTAATACCCGTATATGGCAGGAGAGCCGGACGTTGCTGCCATCGGACCTGGAGCCGGTGCGGCCGGAACGCGTCCGGGAGCTTTCCGGCATGCCAGAGGCGAATATGCTGTATTACCGGGAATGTAAGGCCAAAGGGGAGCATCCTGTGTTCTGGAAACGCGCGCCGCATTTGTTCTTGAAAGGAGCACTGGAGATCTCTTCCTTCAGGACTTTCGACTGGCGGGAGTAATGCCGGGTTGGACCCCTTTGAGGTACATATGAAGAATTCTGAATGCATCATTGAACAGTATCGCGGGAACAAGAAGGTGCGCACTTTCACGCCTACCGGAGATAAGACCTCTCCGTGGAGCATGACTGTAGGTGGAAAAAGTTACCTGAGAACAAACGGGTGGGTATTATCTAAGATCCTGCCAACGCTGGTAGAGGGCTCTAAATTCAAAACCAAGGTGGTTCCTGTCAAGCGAGGGAGGATGCGTGAGGGGGATAGTCTGGATAGGGGACGCTGATGGTTTAATAGCTGTTTATAAGCAAGAAGACAAAACCGCCGGGGAAGCCCGGCGGGTTTGTTTTGGTAGAATATTCCAACGGGGCTAATCCTGCATTCTGCGCTGATCATTATGAAGACTAAAATCGTTTCACATATAGAGGAACAAGGGTATATGGGCCGCAGTATCGGCCGTACGTTTTTCCGCCGGCTTTTGCCGGCCCGTGCCCGGAAAAGCACTCCGCTGTTTATCCTGCACGGCGGGCCGGGCGGTACTCACGAAACTTATAGCGAGATACTGTCTCTCGCGGACGAGCGCGAAGTCGTGATCTACGACCAGATCGGCTGCGGCCGTTCCGATCGCATCAATGGGAAATATTGGGCCGTTAAAACCTTCGTCCAGGAACTCGAGGATCTGCGCGTCTCGCTTGGATACCGGAAGATAGCTCTTCTTGGCCATTCGTGGGGCTCTATGCTCGCGGCGGAATACTATTTTTCATCCCCGAATACTGTGCGCGCGCTCGTGTTCTCGTCCCCTTGCCTGGATGCGAGGCAATGGACAACGGATGCCGGACGCCTTATAAAACAACTTCCGATCAAGCATCAAAAAGCCATTGCCGCATCCCTGCGCGCTAAGAAGTACGACGGGAAAGCGTTCAAGGCCGCGAATAAGGCGTATGGGGACAAGTTTATCGTCAGGAATGTCGGCAAGGGCGCGCAGCAGCCGCATTCCATGAAACTAATGGCGGCGGGTGTAGCCAGGGACGGGTATATGAAGATGTGGGGCCCTACGGAGTACATCGCAACCGGCTCACTGAAGAAATTCGACCGTGCGAAAGATCTTCATGGCGTTCTAGTTCCGGCGCTCTTCACGTGCGGCAGATATGACGAAGCCACGCCAGATACGGTTCGTAAGCACGCAAGCAGCGTTCCGGGGGGGGAGTTCCACTTATTCAAAAACAGCTCGCACCTTTGTACGCTTGAAGAACCGCGCGAATACGTAAGAACTGTCGGAGGTTTTCTCCGGCGAATAGATACTCTCGAATAACCGCCCGATTGCCCGTATCTGCGTTAAGGGCGAATGCGTGGGGATAGGGGACGCTGATGCCCGGCGGTTTTGTTTCTGGCTAGGCGGGGGGATGAGGGGTGCCAGGGGGCAGATGGTCGTAAATTATCTGCAGCACCTTTTTGTAGTCCAGCGTAAGGTTGGCTATGTCCTGTTCGTAAATAATTTCCGCGCCGCCTTCTCCGGCGGCGGAAGCCTTTCCGCGGACAGGGTATTTGAATTCGGGGTCCAGCACTTTCAGCCGCAGGATAACGGTGTAGTAGCTGTTGCGGGGATTGGTCTGTATGGAATAATCCACGGCGGCTATGTCCGCCCAGCTTATTACCGCCGCGCCGCCGGCCGGGAGGCTGAGCCCTTCTTCGCTGAGCGCCAGTTCAGGCCGCCAGTCCACGGTCACCCATAAAAAATAACCTCCGAGGAAGCCGCCGCAGGCGAGGAAGATCGAGGCCATGACACCGTAGATCGGCCCGTTGGGGCCGCGCCAGGCCAGCCCCGGAGCCGCCTGCAGGAAAAAACCGCCGCCGGCCGCCATGGCGCCGAAGAAAAGCCCGAACAGCGAATGGTAGAGGCGCTTGTTGATGCCGGTGTAAAGTGTAAGTTTCCGCATGGACCATCCTTTTCCGTCGTCCAGATATTTATACCAAATATGCGGAGCGTCTGGGCCTTTGCGAACCGCCGGGGAAGCCCGGCGGTTTTGTTTTGGCTGAATGAAGATATTGGGGTGCTGGTCGTAATTAGTCATTTAGTCATCAGCGTCCCCTCGTTAACGGTCCGGCGGTTCTGTTTTGGTAGAATATTGGCGGTTGGCTTGGGGGATTATCATATGGAATTTAAATTCGGACCTTATAGGCTTAGGCCTTTCCGCAGGGGGGACGAGCCCTCTATAGTGGAGAACATAAACGACAGGAAGGTGGAGCGCTATACCCTGAACATCCCGTATCCCTACACGCTCGAGGGCGCGCGGGGGTGGGTGGATTTCAACCGCAAGCTGGAGCGCAGCAAGGAAAGGACGCAGCTTAACCTGGCCATCGACCTGGACGGCGCGGTTATAGGCGGCATAGGCTTATCCGCCATGAACGGCCACAGGGCCGAGATAGGTTACTGGCTTGGCGTTAAATACTGGGGCAGGGGGATAGTCTCCGGAGCGGTAAAAACGCTTACGCGCTACGCTTTTAACGAGCTTAAACTGCGCCGGGTCTACGGCAAGGTCTTCGTAGTGAACAAGGCTTCGGCGCGGGTGCTGCAAAAGGCCGGCTACAAGTACGAAGGCCGCCTGGTCAAGGACGCCGTTAAGCATGGCCGTCCCGTGGACGGGCTCCTCTTCGCCAAGACCAGGTAAACCGACCGGGAAACCTGGCTCTTACGGGTAATTATGAACGAAGAATTAAGTGTAAAATTCGATTTAAGCGCCGCGGACAATACTTTGAGTGAAATGTGGGACGAGCCGGCCGCATCGAAGAAAGAATATTTGCGCACGGGGCTGACTTACCTGATCCTGGTCGGGATGATGTGCTATTATAAAACACCCTGGCAGCGGCAGGTGATAGGGCTTACCGCTATTGCGGGTTTCTCGTTTTTGTTCTCCAAGGTAATGCGTTGGATCGTGCTGCGGTGGGGCTTTCGCCGGGACCTGCTGAAAACAAGCGAAATAATCGCCAGTGTCGAACTGATATTTTCCGATAAAGGCGTGTCGTATCGGTCCGAAAAAGCCGTTGGTTCATTCGATTGGAATACTTTGGCGCGCGTTGTGAATACTCCATACGGGATAGTGGTGGAATTGGATCGGGCGGAGAAAAACAAGTTTTGGATCCCCCTGCAGGTCAGTCCAATGGGTGTTAGGCCCCGTATCCTGGAAATGCTGAGAAGCAATGCGAAAGTTTACTTGGAGCCCCAGGCCCCGCAGGACCCGGAGTACCGCATCGAATTCGAAAGATATCAGATGAATAGCGGAAATAGCAAATGGCAGTAAGGGACGCTGCTGGCGATATGGCGAAAGTGAAGATAAAATATCTGCCTATTCCGCTTGCAGTCGTTGCTGGGGCGGCGGGATGCAGGTGAACTATGAAAAAACCGAAGTCCGACAGCATACTTGTAAGCAAATACGGCGGGCACAGGATTGATGTCCAAATTTCTTCCGGTACGGCCATGGAACGGGTGTTCGTGGACGGGCTAAAGGTTTCACAAAAGATGAATTGCGTCGGCCTCGATCATTTCCACCGCTTCACGCTGGTTTCAGGGCAGAAAGGGTATGTGCAGATCAAAACCTATATCCTGGATTGTGTGGTCGCCATAAAGGTCGTGGTGGACGGGCAAATAATAGATAAATGTTTCTGGAAGATGCCGATGCCCTTGTCTTTCAGGGAGTTAATGCTGTGGTTCCCTTTGCTTGGGTTATTGGCTTGGGCTTCGGTCAAGGTGCAGCTTGGTCTTGGCTTCCGCCTGCCGAAGTGGGTCAGCACTGTGAGTGTTTATATCTTCGTACTGATCGCCGCGTACTTTGCCAAAAGAATATCCGCCTGGTTCACTCAGGATGCTGTTATGCGTATGAATAAGGAAATCGACGAAATCCCTATGCGCAAAAGTGACGATAGAGTCCACTGACTTAATGCTATTTATTAACAGCAATGCACCGCCGGGGCAGCCCGGCGGTTTTGTTTTTTGAGGCGGGTTGCTAGACGTTCACGGTGTGCATGGCGGCTTCGGGGTAGCGCTGGCCGGCGGCGGCGCCCGGGGGGGCGGCTTTGTCCAGGGCTTTCATGTCTTCTTCTGACAGGGCTACTTTTACGGCGGCGGCGTTATCCTCCAGGTATTTAACGTGCCTGGTGCCGGGGATGGGGACTATGTCATGGCCGCGAGCCAGCACCCAGGCCAGGGCCAGCTGGGCGGTGGTGCAGCCTTTGCGCGCCGCTATTTCCTCCAGCCTGGCCACTATCTCCAGGTTCTTTTGCAGGTTCTCGCCCTGGAAGCGCGGGGTCATCAGCCTGAAGTCCGTCTTGGTCAGCGCGTCGGCCGATCTTATCTTGCCGGTGAGGAAGCCGCGGCCCAGCGGGCTGTACGGCACAAGGCCTATGCCAAGTTCGCGGATCACGGGCAGGATCTCCGCCTCGAGGTCGCGGGTCCAGAGGGAATACTCGGTCTGCAGCGCGGCGATCTTGTGCGTCTTATGCGCGCGGCGGATGGTCTGCGGCGCGGCTTCGGACAGGCCCAGGAAACGCACCTTGCCCTCCTCCACCAGCCGGGACATCTCGCCTACGGTGTCCTCTATGGGCGTGGCGGGGTCTACCCGGTGCTGGTAATAAAGGTCTATGGTCTCCACGCCAAGGCGCTTAAGGCTGGCCTCGCAGGCCTGGCGCACGTACTCCGGCTTGCCGTTAACGCCCAGCCGTTCGCCTTTGGGCCCGCGCACATTGCCGAATTTGGTGGCCAGGATCACCTTCGAGCGGTGGGGCTTCAGCGCCCTGCCTACCAGTTCCTCGTTGACGAAGGGGCCGTACATGTCGGCCGTGTCGAAAAAATTAATCCCCAGGTCTATGGCCCGGCGGATGGTCTTTACGGATTCGGCGTCGTTGGAGGGCCCGTAGAATTCCGACATCCCCATGCAGCCCAGCCCGATGGCCGAAACTTTAAGCCCCGACCGCCCCAGTTCTCTTTGTTCCATAACTCCTCCTGTACCTTTAAATGTTTTCCCTTCCCAAGGCCCATTCTATCACAAACAGCAAAGGGAAGCGCAGTATGAATGGATCAGGTCTTGAAATTTAGCATTACCGATGTGTATGCCAAGCGGTTTGTTTTGGTAGAATCGGGGGAGCCTTGCTATATTCAGGAGGGAGATAATGAGAAAACTATTCATAGCGGCCGCCGTGCTGGCGTTGGGGGCCGGGCTGGCGTTCTCCAAGAAAGAAAGGCCCGCGCCGGCGCCTAACGGCATTGAACTGCCGGCGGATTTCGCCGACTGGCGCCTGATCTCCACTTCGGCGCGCTCGGATAACGATACGATGAGGGCTATCTTGGGGAATGCTACGGCAATAAAGGCCGCCCGTGAAGGGCGCTTAAAGCCCTGGCCGGACGGGACGGTGATGGCCAAAGTGGCCTGGAAGCGAAAAACGAACGAGGCCTGGCCCCCGGCCTCGGTGCCGGGGGATTTCGTGCAGGTGGAATTCATGGTAAAGGATTCCCGCAAGTACGCGGAGACGGGCGGCTGGGGGTTCGCGCGCTGGGTGGGCAAGGAACTTAAACCGTACGGCAAGAATCCCGATTTCGTCAGGGAATGCTTTGCCTGCCATTTACCGCTCAGGAACAGCGATTACGTGTTCACCAAGCCGGTGTTTATTCCTTCGGTAAGATAAGGGGATATGGGACGCTGCCGGCTTAATGGCTAGTTGTCGGCAGGGCATGCAAAACCGCCGTGCAGACGGGCGGGTTTGTTCCCGGAACAAAGCCCGGGGCGGGGTGGGTCCTTTTGCCCTTACGGAGGGTGGTTTATTACGGCATAATCTTGGCAATGGTAAAATTAAAATTCCCGTGGCTGCTCCCTGCGTTGTTCCTCGCGGGCCTGGCGCAGGCCGCCGCCGCGGCCGGCAAGGGCTTCGCCTATTCGCTCACCGGGGATCCGGCGGACGCCAAAGCGTCCCCGCAGGGCGGAGCCGTACTTGAAGGCGGCGCGGACGATCCCGGGGAAGCGATCCGCTGGCTGCTGCGCCGGGCGGACGGCGGGGATATAGTGGTGCTGCGGGCGGACGAGGACGAAGGGGCGCAGGAAATGCTGGCCACGCTCGGCAAGGCGGACTCCGTAGAGACCTTTAGTTTCAACTCCATGGCTCCCGCGTACGACCCGTTCATCCTTGGCAAGATAGACCAAGCCGACGGCATCTACTTCGCCGGCGGGGACCAGGCTGAATACGTGAAGTTCTGGAAGCATACCCCGGTACAGGACGCGGTTAACAGGGCCATAAAGCGCGGGGTTCCGGTGGGCGGGATCAGCGCGGGGCTCGCCATCCTGGGGCAATTCCAGTTCGAGGCGCTGCACGACACCGTCACCTCCGACGAGGCGCTGAAAAATCCTTACGCCCTGGAGGTCACGCTCGGCAAGGATTTTCTGGAAATCCCCCAGCTGAAAGGGATAATTGCCGATTCGCATTTTTCGCAGCGCGGCCGGCTCGGCCGGCTGCTGGCCTTTATGGCCAGGCTTGTACAGGACGGCTGGACCGGAGAGGCCAAGGGGATAGGCGTCGACGAGGAGACCGCCGTGCTGGTGGACGGCTCGGGCGCGGCGGTGGTGACGGGCAAGAACAACGCCGTGTTCGCCAGGCTTTCGCGCAAGCCGCGGGTCTGCCGGCCCGGGGCGCCTTTGACCGCCGGAGCTTTCGAGGTGGTAACCGCGGCTCCCGGCCAGCGCTTCAATGTAAAGACCTGGGAAGGCGAGGGGCGCTCCGAACTTGTGGACGTTAAGAAAGGCGTGCTCACCGCGCGCTGACCGGCCCGGGCAAAAGGATTAGGTCTTGAAATTTAGCATTACCGCCGGGGCAGCCCGGCGGGTTTGTTTTAAAAAAGGCGACCGGAGGGATGCGTTAATTGGGCTACTGTCTTAACGCTATGAAAAAGTTTATAAGGAAGGCGGCCGCTATCCCCAGCAGGGCGAAGATGAGCCTGCCGTAACGGGGGTAGGCGTTGCGGTATGGTTTCGGAGCGGGTTCCTTTTCGGTGGCCGCGGGCGGGACGCCGTGCGGGTACGGGCTGGCGCCATCCTGCCCGGGGGCGTGCGCGCCGCCCCGGTCTTTGTTGAGCGCAAAGATGCCCGCGGCAAGCGCCAGGAAGAACACGCCCGCGCGCCAGTCCATGGCGCCGGCGCCCTCCAGCCTGGTGCGGCCCGGCCTGGCCGGGTCGACGCGGACCTTAACGGGCGCGCCTTCCCGGAAATTCTTCAGCATCTCATCCGTTGCCCACTTGCCCGTGTACCACAGGCCGCTGGATTGCATCTGCGCCTGGCCGGTGCGCGACCCGTAAGCGTAGCTTACCTCGGCGGTGCAGTTGTAGTTCCGGCCCGCCGCGCAGCTGCTGTACGAGCCGGTTACCGTGCCCGCTTCGGCGGGCCAGGACTTGGAGGCGTGGAAAAGATAGACGTCGTTAAGTATGAACGTGCCGAGACAAAGAAAGGCGAAGGCCAGGACATGGCCGAGTAATCTGCTTGACGCTCCGGAAAGTTCCATCGCCAAATTTTACCAAACTCAAGCGGGCAAGGGTTATGCGTTCTGGAACGAACACTGGACTAATTTCAGGCCATGGAAATTTATTACCATAAGGCGGAAGTCCGGTCTGGCGAAGAATTTCGTGATAAACCCGCTTGACCGCGGCAAATTCCTGAATGAACTTAGGCTGAGGATATGGGGGCAGGGAATATGGCGCCAGGGCGGGGGGGGCTGGCCTTTACTTTTAACCTTTAACGCAAAGCCGCCGTGGAGACCGGAGGTTTTGCTAAAATAAGGAAGGTCAGAAGCCGCTGTTTTGGCGGCGGACGGGCTATGGAGGGAACAAAATGAATAAGTATATTCTTTCGGTAATAGTTGCAGGTGTTTTAACGGGCCCGGGTTTTGCCCAGGAGAAAGCGGCTGCGCCGGCGCCTTTTCACGCCAAAAGCGGAGTCGTTCTCGGGCCCGTGGCGGCCATAGACACGGCCAAGAATGAGATAGTGATCGGCGACCATCTTATAAAGATCGGCCGCGCGGATATCGCCAGGCTCAAGGTCGGCGACGAGGTTACCGTGGAGGTTAACGGCGCCAAAGTAAAGGTAAGGAAAGAAGGCGATAAAGTTCCGCCCAGGCTGTTCAACCCTAAGGGCGGCGGCGTGGCGATGGGGCCTGTCTCGTCCATAGACCCGGTTAAGAACGAGATCATGCTCGGCGACAATATCATCAGGGTAAGCCCCGCGGATATCGCCCGGCTGAAAGTGGGCGACGATGTCACCGCGGAATTCCGCAAGGGAAAGACCACTATCCTGAAAGCCGGTGAGAAACTGCCGCCCGAGCCGTTCAGCGGGGTGGCCGGCCATGAAATGGGGCCCGTGGAGGCCGTGGACGCGGCCAGGAACGAACTGGTGGTCAATAACACTATTTTCAAGGTGACCCCCGCCGAGATAGCCGGGCTGAAGGCGGGCGACAGGGTAAAGGTTGTCGTGTCTAAAACCGGTATAAAAGTGCTGCGTGTTAAATAATTCCTTGGCGTGCCCGGAACGCTGATGCCGCTGAACCGCCGGGGAAGCCCGGCGGTTTTATTTTGGGTTGGATTATTTGCCGGCGGGGAGGATGGCGGGGCGGCCGGCGGCTACGAAGATATCGTCTATGGGCTGGTCGTCCGCGGCCAGGTTCTCGAACTCCTGCTCCAGGGTCATTACGTGGATCCTGGCGTTTGGGTCGTAGCCTACCGAATCGCCCCAGACGGGGGTTTCGGGGCCGCCGCCTTTAAAGGAGAAGACCTCGTGGCGGCCGTCCGGTAGCACCCGGCCGGTGCTGAGCATGTTGTGGTCGCTGCCGTCCATGGAGATCAGCCAGCCGGCAGGAACCGGGTCGGGCGGGAACACCACGCTGCCGCCCGCCGCCTTGTAGGTAAGGCGTCGGAAGCCCAGGGGGAACATTGCTTCCCGGAAAGACTCCCCGTCCAAAGGCTTGATGCTTTTCATTATGGCCTCGCCCCGGCTTTCGGAGAGCAGGCCCTGTTCGATGGCGATGCGGAAATAGATGGAGTAGCAGTGGTCGTTGTTGTCGTGCCAGTCCGGGTGGTAGCCGCCCAGGTATTGGGGCGTAGTCTCGGGGTGGGCTATCATGAACAGCACGCCTTCCACCAGCTTGGCGGCGGCGGTATCGGGCTGCCCGGCCGCGGGCTGCGGCACGGCGGGCACGGACGGGGCGGGGAAGGCGCCCAGGTCGTTCCAGGCGGCCCGGAGGCTGCCCGGCAGGGAAGCCGCGAGCAGCGCCGCGGCGGCCAGCTGCGGCAGCCGGGCGCGTTTTGTGAGGAAAGAGATTTTATTGCCCGCGGTTTTCATTGTATTTGTCCGGCCTTTAAGGAATTATACAACGTTCCATGAAGTGCGTTAAAGGTTTGGGCGGGAATGGCTGAAGTATAGATGGGACGTTTATCTGGGGGGGGCCAAAGGAAATGAACCAATGAACAAGACAAAAGAAGAAAAACCCTGGGTGCTGCTGAATATTGCGGGCATAAAATACGGTATCTCCTGCGAACACGTGCTTTCTCTGAATGAGATCGGAAAAACGACCCCGTTCCCGAGGGCGCCGCGGGAGATAAAGGGCCTTGTCGACTTTCGCGGCATTTCCGTTCCGCTGGTGGATATAAAAAGCATACTCGCCGCCAAGTCAAAAGAGACGGACCTGCGTGAGTTCAATACGATGATGGACGCCAGGTTTCAGGACCATATGAACTGGCTGGCGGCCCTGGAGAAATCCGTAAAGGAGAATGCCGAATTTAAACTAACTACGGACCCGCATAAATGCGCTTTCGGCAGGTGGTATGATTCCTACGACACGAAAAATAGCGGCATTATGTTTTCTATCACCTTCTCCCGTTTCAACTTTCCGCATATAGCCATTCACGCAATCGCCAAGGACGCGCAGGCCTATATGGCGAATGGCGAGCATGACAAAGCGGCGGCCCTTATAGAGGCTACCAGGGAGAAGGAACTCCGCCAGATGATGGGCCTGTTCAATGATATCAAAACTGCCTATAAAGAGGTCAGGCGGGAGATATTGGTAACGTTCGGGAGGGGGCGTAGCTGCGTCGGGATAGCCGTGGATGAGATCGTCTCCACCGAGCGATTGGGTGAGTTCGATGAGAAGACTCTTGCCGGCACCTGCGGCGGGAGCAAGGTGCTTTATGGGCTTGGGAAAAGAAAGAGCGGCGAGCCTGTGTTTTTGTTGAATGATGAGTATTTCCTGGAAACTTTCACCAAAGCGCTGGCCTGAGCGGTTTCACCGGGGGGCAAAATAGGAGCCAGGGGGCGCTGCTTACTAACTTCGGTGGAGCGCAACCGCCGGGGCAGCCCGGCGGTTTTGTTTACCAGCCGGCTACCCGCGCTATTTCCGCCAGCACCGCTTTCTGGTGGATGGGCGGGATAAGGGTGGTGGACAGGGTTTTCATGATGGTGTCAACGTTGTAAGGCCGGAAAGAGGGCATCTTTCGGCTGCAGTTGGAACCCGAATACAGGCCCGGTTCCATGCCCGCCGTTTCGGTCGTTTGGGGCGTGCCAAGCACCAGCGCGGCGCCGCTGGCGGTGGCGGAGCTGGTGGTAACGGGCAGGCGGATGCTGTCGGCCCAGGGGATATTGTTCCGGTTGGCGCTAAGCGCCTCGGCGTCGGACTGGTAGGTTTCCTGGGCGGCGAAAGAGGTGGTGTTGGGCGATTTCAGGATCCGGGGGTTATTGCAGTAATAAGCGGCCTCGGAATCGGAGTAGGTGTACTCGTCCTGCAGCGTCCAGGCGTGGAGCATTTCGTGGAGCATTACGGGCAGGGGGTAATCTATCGAGACGATGGGCACAGCGCCGCCGCTGCCCCCGGACCCGCGGCTGGTGAAGACCGCCGTCATGTGCACCGGCACGGTGCCCAGGGAAAGGATATACTGCTTGTCGCAAGTGATGATGCGCGGGGATTGCGGAACGGTATTGCCGCATTTCATCAGGTCCGCGTCGCCCTGTACATATTCGATGCGGAAGCGGCCGCTGACCGAGGCGAAAGCCGGGTGGCCCAGCAGCAGGTCCGCGTATTCATGGGCGCGGGCCATGCTCTGGGCGTCCGCCACGAACCGCATGTGGTAAAGGCCGTCTACGGGCATGGGAGCCGCTATTTCCTGCGCGCCCTTGTTCGCGGATACCGGCTGTTTGTAAACGCCGCCTTTCAGCACGGCTTCGCCCGCGGAGTTCATTTCTATGGAATCGTAGAAAACCAGTTCCGCCCCTGCCCGCGCCGCCTGCGCCGGAAGAAGGGGGAGAAGGGCTAAAAGAAATTTAATAATCATAATTTTGGGCCCCGCGAATTCCTGTAATATATAATACAGGGCAACGCGAAGATAAGCATGGGCAGCCGGGCCCACCCGGCCTTGCCCAAAAGGCCTATTGTTGAAGCGGGGTCTTTGCTACAATTTCCCTTATATTATGCGAAAAAAGATCCTCGAGCCGGCGCTGCTGGCGGGTTTGCCGCTGTCGGCGTTCTTAGCCTGGTATGTACTGTATCGCGCCGTGATGGTGCCCGAGTCCAGCATCTGGGGCGCCCCGATAACGATCTTCTTCATCCTGCTCGTTTTTTTCTTCATGAGCACGGTGCTCGTAAGGAGCGCCGCTTACCTGGGGGCGGCGCTGGCCGGTTCGCTGCTGCTGGGCCTTGTTTTCGCCGCCACGCCGCTCCATTTGGTTTTTCTTCTGCTTTCTACCGGCCTGGCTTATTGGGCTATGCGTAATATCCGGGAGAGCCTGGAATTCTCTATCAAGCTGCGTTTCTTTAATTCGTTCATGAGCGGGCGCAGTTATTTCGTCTTCGCGCTGATCCTGGCTATTACCAGCCAGTATTACGCCCTGGTGAGCAGGGCGGGGAAAGAGTTGAATCTCCCGACCTTCGAGATCAGCAGGGACGTCACGCTTTCCCTTGGGAAACTCTACGGCCATATAAACCCCAAATATTCCTTTTTCTCGTCCGCGCGGGAACTGACCGTGGATAAATTCATCCTGCAGAATCAGAACGCGGTGCGTCCCGGGCAGGAGCCGGCCCCGGCCGCGGCTATAGCTCCGGTGCTGGAGCAGGGAAGAAAACAGCTCTCCGAACTTTCGGGAAGGCAATTGGACGGCGGCGAGCAGGTGGCCGATGTCTTTGTGGACCTCGTCACCAGGAAGATCAACGACTATTTTACGGTCGGCATAGCGAAGTCCGGCAGATCCAGCGCCATCCCGCTGTTCCTGACCTGCGTGCTCTTCCTGAGCCTGCTGCCGATCGCGACCATAGTCGGTTATGCCGGGATCATTTTTTCCGCCCTGCTCTGCGGCGCCCTGCTTAAAAAAGGCGTCATTAAAAAGAAGATCAGGCGGGTAGAGGCCGAAGCGTTGCTCCGGTAGAGGGAGCCGGTGGGCGTCACACGGAACCGCCGGGGAGGCCAGGCGGTTTTGTTTTGTAGAATATGCGAAAGGGTCAACGGGATGGAGAGAACTATGAAACGATGCTATAGGACGGTCTTTACGGCTTTATCCCTGATGGCGGCGGCCGCCGGCGGCGCGCGCGCGGCGGACAATAACTACATACCGGTCCCGGACTACGGCACGGTAAGCCTTCCCGAGATAAGCACGGGCACGCCCCTGGGCAAGGCGCTGACCGCCTGCGTCTTGAGGGTGGAGATAGTGGATGCTGCCGGCAAGCAGCTTGAAAAAAATCCGCCGCAGATGGCGGAGTGGAAGAACGGCGTCTGGAAGAACGTTAATCGCGCCGCCGTGGCCCAGCTGCTGTTCTCGGTTAAGGAGGTCAAGGACTTGCCTCTCAAGCTGCGCTACAAGCTGGAGTACCACATAGACTACAAGGCGGGTTCCGCGCTGAAAAACCTCACACTTACCGAATACCTGCCCGCCGAGAGGGCGCAGGAGTTTGCGGCCGCGGCCGCCTTCCCGCTGGAGCTGGTCACCGTGGACGCCCGGGCCCTGAAGTGGGCGGACTCCGATGCCGCCGCCGCCTCCGGTGTTAGGGCGGTCAGGTGGACGATCACAAGGAAACTTGGAACCGCCGCGGGCAAGGAAACGGGAACGATCATGCCTAAAGGGCCGCTGACTGCCTACATCCTGGTGAACAAGGACGGGGCGCTGGCCGCCGATATCTTTTTCCATTGTAAGGGCGGACGCCAGGTGCCGTGGGCTGACAGCGGCAAGGACCTGCGCAAATTGGCGCCCGGCCTGGAAGTGCGCCTGAGCCAGCCTGCCTGCCAGTAACCATTCATTAACAGGTCATGCGGAACCGCCGGGCAAGCCCGGCGGTTTTGTTTTGGGAGGCGAAACGACTACTGCTGCGGCGCCAGGGCGGGGGGGAGTTGCGGAGCGAGCAGGCGGGCGGTGCTGACGCCCTTATGGAAGAGCCGGGAGGTCCAAATGCCTTTGGCTAAAGTGGACAGGCTTATGGCCCACCATATTCCCGGCGTTCCAAACCCCAGGGTTATGGCCAGCAGCCAGGCCGCCGGCCAGCGCGCCAGGGTGAGCGGGACGGAGACCAGCATGTAGTCGCGGGTATGGCCCAGGCCGGTGAAGACCCCTTCGAAGAGCAGTTCCCAGCCGAGGAAGATCTCGCAATAGCCTACGGTGCGCAGGTAGCGGGCGGCGTTGGCTATTACTTCGGGGTCCGTGGTCATCGGGCGCACCAGCAGGCCGGGAATGAAGATGAAGGCCAGTGCCACCGGCAGCAGCAGGGCGGTGATGAGCAGGCGGCCGCGCGCGACTATTTCCCTGACGCGCCGGATGTCGCCGCGGCCCATGGACTGCCCTACCAGGGTAGCCATGGCGGTGGAGAAGCCTATGCCCAAATAATAGGGCACGCCTTCCAGGCGGAAGCAGACGCTCAGGCCCGCCAGGGGGGCTTCGCCGAAGCGGGTGATGATGGCGGTAAGGGCCGGGTAGACCAGGGACCAGACCACGTTCACGGAGGCGGCCGGCACGCCGATCCTGAGAATGTCCGCCGAGCGGGTGAAGGCGGGGCGGCGCAGAACTTCAGCGAGCGGCGGCAGGTAACCCCGCCGGCGCAGGAAGACCAGCTGGAGCGCGAGGGCGCAGGCCATGCAGACGGCTGAGGCGGCCGCCGCGCCGGGGACGCCGAAGGGCCGGCCGGTGAGGTAGCCCAGGATCAGCACCGGGTCCAGCAGGATATTGAGGGCCACCGACGAGGAGATGATCAGCACGTTGGTGCGGGTGTCGCCGTGGGCGTTGAAGACGCTGCCGGCCAGGGTGCAGAGATAATAAAGCGGGAGGGCCCAGGCGTAGATGGTGAGGTACTGCCGGGCGTAGGCGGCGGTTTCGGGCCGCAGGCCCATCAGGCGGAAGATCGCGCCGATGCCGGGCAGCAGCAACGCCATGAGGAGCGCGCAGACGCCGAGGCTCAGCCAGGCGGCCTCTACGGCTGTCTGCCGCGCTTCTTCGGCGCGGCCCGCGCCGACCAGCTGCGCGATAAGGCTGTTAGCGCCGGCGGTGGTGGCGTTCATGGCCGCGTAGACCGCCCAGGTGAGGAAGGCGGCCGAGGCCACGCCGGCTATGGCGGAGGTCCCCAGCCTGCCCACCCAGAAGATGTTTATGGCGTCGAAAAGGACGAAGCCCAGGAAGCCCAGGAAGGCCGGCACGGCTATGTTGTAGATCTCGCGGTCCAGCGGATGCGGCACCCAGGGTAGTTTCATTGATACAAGTTTACCTAATAATCGCGGCAGGCGAAATGCGGAGCGGGAGAGTGACTGCCGGGGAAGCCAAGGCGGTTTTGTTTTACAGGGAAAAACTCCGGCTATATCCCCTGGGGCCAAAGGGCCCAGGGCTTGAGCGCCATTTATTCACGCCGTACCGGGCCTTTCTGCTCTATGTATGCAGGGAGGGTTAGGGTACAATATCTTATCGGTTAGATTCTCCGGAACTCCGGAAACCAGGGGTGCGTTAATGAAAAAAATATCATGCGCGGCGTCGGTGTTCCCTTCTCTTCTGATAGCCTCGGGCGTGGTCTTCGCCTCGAGCGACGGGGTTGTGCAGTTGTCGGATGTTAACGGCACTCTTCAGCAGATCATACAAGAAAAGAACGATTCCCGGCCGCTGCCCCAAGGATGGCAGCCTGGCCAGTTGCCCCATCCCGGGCAGCCTGGTCAGCCTCAGCAGCCCGGCAATAACCACGGCGGCTTCCCCGGCGGCGACCACAACAACCCCGGCGACAATCACGGCGGTCAACCGCATCCCCAGCCCCCGCAGCCCCAACCGCATCCCCAGCCGCAGCCTCCCCAGCCGAATCCCCAGCCCCAGCCGGTAGACACCACTCATGCGCGTAACGACGGTTTAAGGGACGGCGCCGAAGCCGGCGGCAGGGAAGGAAGGCAGCGCGGTTACTCTGACGGCATAGATGCGGGCGAAAGGGAAGGCCGCCAGAGAGGCACATATGAAGGCGATACCGCCGGAAGGCAGTCGGGGTATCGTGACGGCTACGGCGTAGACCAGTCCATGGGCACCCAGAAAGGCAACATAGAAGGCCAGAACGCCGGTATCTCTAACGGCACCGCTGCCGGCCAGAAGCGCTGCTATGACCAGGGTTATACCAACGGTTACAACCTCGCCTTCGCCGCGGCGAAACAGCTCGGTCTGCAGGACGCCGCGTCCTTTAATGCGGGCTACGCTAAAGGCCAGGCCGAAGCGGCTGCCATAGAGGCCGGCAACGGCCAGAAGGCCGGCTACCAGGCCGGTTTCAGCCAGCGCGAACTGGAACTTCAGAATACGTCCCTCGATACCAAGGCCTTCTTTACTAAGGGTACGCTTATGCGGGGCATAACTACCAAAGGCCTTCCCATAGAACTGGCCCGCAACGGGTATACTACCCCGCAGGAGCAGCAGGCCTACCAGCAGGCCTACCAGGAAGGCTACCGCAACAGCTACCAGCGGGCGTATGAGTTCGCCAAGCGGGAAGGCTACAACGAGCGCTTCCAGATGGCTTACCGCCGGGCCTACGACGCGCAGTACTCGGCCAGCTACCGCAACGGCTTCGCCGAAGGCAAGGAGCAGGGCTTCCAGCAAGCTTACCAGACCGCGTACAACACCACCTATAACGTCTACTACGACCAGTACAACGGCATGGAGTATTCCGACCAGAGGGCCCTGGGCGTAAACAACGGGCAGGCGCTCGGCCAGAAGGAAGGGTTCGCGGCCGGCGCCGCCGAACAGACGAAGCTCGGCTACAAAGCCGGCTACGAGAAGACGGCTGCCACGGTATATCCCGCCGCCTTCGAAGCGGGCAAACAGGCCGGCATAGCGTCGGCGGACAAGTATTACGGCGAGAACGCGGTCCTGAAGGTAGCCAATATACTGTTCTCCGACGAGAACAATAACGGCAAGTTCGAGGCGAGCGAGAATATCGTGCTGACGGCCGAAGTGAGGAACTTCGGGTTCCAGGCGTCGGACGTCGTCACCGTAGTGGTCAAGAGCGACCGCGGCGAGATCGCCCTCGTGCCCGACCTGAAGGCCAACAGCGTGGCCGGCAGGGCGAAAGCCGTGGTGACCTTCAAGGTCGGCAAGCTCTACGACGTGGTCGCGCCGGACGCGGACACTCTTAGCGTAACGTTCCTCTCGAAGGGCCAGCCCGTGGGCGACGCCCGCCAGATGTACACCAGGACGAACGCCAACAAGGTCGCCGTCGCGAAAGACGACGGCACCGATGTGTATAAAAAAGCCACTTGGTTCTTCCCCGGCAAGCACTTCACGCTCAGCCGCGGCGCGAAAGTGATAGTGATCGGCCAGGACGGGGATTATTACAAGGTCCGCAGGGCCGAACTCGGCGGCGGGACCTGGACAGAGGGTTTCGTTAAGAGCGGCGAAGTGAACCTGCAGTAAACAAGAAGCTTCAACAAGCGACGCAGAACCGCCGGGGCAGCCCGGCGGTTTTGTTTTGCAACGGCCCTGAAGCGGGCGTTTGCTATACTAAAAGAGGCGAGGAGACTTTTTATTCTTTAATTTTAATGGAAAAAACTACCAAGACCAGGCTGGCGGATTATACGAACGGGGGCGAGCGGCCCGCGTTCAACCCGCGGCTGGCCTGCCCTTGGCCGCGCCGGCCGAGGCTGGTGAACGTGGGGCAGATCGCCCCGGCGGAACTGGACAGCTGGGTGATCCACCACGACGAGCAGGTTATAGTGATAAACAAGCCGGGCGACCTGATCTGCCACCCGTCCAAGGACGGGCCCTGGTCGAGCCTGGCGGGCGCGGTGCGCGAGCGCTTCGGCCTGGCCGCGGCGCACCTGGCGTTCCGGCTGGACCGCGAGACCAGCGGCGTGGTGGTGTTCGCCAAGACCCCCGCGGTGGCGAGCCGCCTGCAGACAGCCATGCAGCGGCGGCTTTACGCTGGCGCGCGTTACCACCGGGACCGGCCGCATGCACCAGATCCGCGCGCACGCGCAGTGGCTGGGCCACTACCTGGCGGGGGACAAGATCTACGGGCCGGACGCCCGCTGCTACCTGGATTTTCTCGACGACGGCTGGACGCCCGCGCTGGAAGAAAAGCTCCTGCTGCCGCGGCAGGCGCTGCATTGCGCCGAAATAGACATGCGTAAAGCCGGGCTGGAGCGCGTGTTCTCCGTGCCGCTGCCCGCGGACCTGCGCGCCTTCTGCGCCGCCCGCGGCCTGGCCGTCCCCGCCGGGCTTTGAGCCGCGGCAAAATATAAGCGCGGCCATCGCCTGATTCTGCCGGGAACTGGGGCATTTTTCTCATTAGCCTTAAATAAAAAAACATTCCCGTTTTTATTTTTTATAAACTTATGATAAGTTGAGAGCGGATGGGGCTGAATTTTTGCGCGGTTTCCCCTTCCGGGCTTGAGACGGTATTCCGCAACTTTAAGGAGATAACTAGATGAAAGCGAACAAACTTATGGCACTGGCCGCGGGCCTCTGCCTTCTTTCCTCGGTGGCGGCGGCGAGCATAGACAAAGGCCCCTGCAAATCGGATAAGGATTGCCCCGGAGGGAGCCTTTGCAGGGCCCATATGGGGCCCGACGGCAGAACCCAGGTGCATACCTGCCTTCTGGGCGAGCAGGGCGACGACTGCCCCAAGGATACCGCGGGCAAGGGCAGCAGCAACTGCTCCGGGAACCTGGCCTGCCGGAACGTCGTCAAGAGCGGCAGCTTCCTTAGCGGAAAACCGACCTGGGAGGACTACCGCTGCGTAGGGCGCGGCCTGCTCAACGACCTTTGCGCCGAAACCGACGCGTATGCCGGCAGCAAGAGCTGCGGCGGGAACCTGGTCTGCCGCGCCAGCGACACCAAGGCCTACAACCCGGAGACTAAAAAGAACGACCTGGACGAATATCACTGCTACGCGCCCGTGAGCAAGAAGCAGGGCGAATCCTGCCTGAAGTCGGACGCGGGCAAGGGCAGCATAGACTGCGAAGGCAACCTGGTCTGCCGCAACACCAGCACCACCCCTCCCGCGGATTACCGCTGCGTGGGGCGCGGTAAACTGGGCGACGACTGCGCCGCCGACGATGCCCACGCCGGCAGCAAGAGCTGCGGCGGCGACCTGGTGTGCCGGGTAAAGTTCGGGGAGTTCCGCTACACCTGCCAGGAAAAGGGCAAGGGCAAGCAGGGCGACCGCTGCGAGGAGGCTGACGCCGGCCACGGCAGCGTTATGTGCGAGGGGAGCCTGGTCTGCCGCGACACCGGCACCGGTCACTTCTGCGTCGGCCGCGGCAACCCGAACGACCTGTGCGCCAAGGTGGACGACCATAACGGCAGCAAGAGCTGCGGCGGGAAGCTGACCTGCCAGAACACCGGCAACTACCAGTGGAACTGCGTGGGCAGCGGCAACAACGGCGACCTGTGCACCGAGGCCGAAGCCGGCAAGGGCAGCTGGAACTGCGGCGGCAAGATGAAATGCCGCAAGGAAGGCGACGGGAAATACCGCTGCCGTTAGGCTGCGGTCAGCCGCCGCGCAAGCGGTAAGGCGCTTAAGAGCCCGGGGCCAGCCCCGGGCTCTCTGTTTTCATGAACGTAGGCTTATAGTTCTTTGGCGCCGGGTTATCCCGGCGGGCTTGTTTTGGTAGAATGGTGGTGGAGAACCTGGATATCTGTGCGGCCTGATCGGGCGCTTTACGGGGAGCTTGTGCGGCGGGGGCGCAGGTGAACCGTTTTTATAAGACTTGGGGATTTCTATGACCGCTTTTACCTTTTTTGGGGTGCTCTCGTTCGGCGCGGGCGGGTTGTACTGGGCCGTGAGCTATATCGTCGGGAACAGGACGGGGCTGGAGAAGGAGGACGGACGCAAGAGGCTGAAAATACAGTTTGCGTTCTGGTACGCCGTTCTTGTGCTGGCGGCGCACCGGGCGGCTATGACCTATATGCTCCTGACCATGGATTTCAGCAAACGGGACGCGCAGGAATTCTTCGGGATGTCCTGGTGGTTCCTGGACCCGCTGGCGGGTTTCCCCATCGTTCTCGGCTCCCTGCCTTTCGCCAAAAACATCCCCATGCCGCGGTTCATCGATAATTACTATATCCCGCTCTCCATCCTGCTTTACGCCGGCTTCATTTACTGGTTGTGGCTGCTCAGCCGCCACGCCTTTGCCGCCCCCAAGCCTCCTGAACGGACATAGGGGACGCTGCTTACTATCTTCCTGACTTTTGAAGAACGGAACCGCCGGGGAAGCCCGGCGTTTTTTTTCGGGACTATATATTTGCCTGAAAATTACGCGGCTGCTTCAGCGCGGCACGCCGGGAAGTTCCAGGTCCAGGTAGCGGAGTAAAATTTCGCCGGGCCTGAGCACGGGGGCGGCCTGCGCCTGGCTTTCCTTGCCGCCGCAGGACTGGGAAAAGGCCCAGTCCCAGGCGGGAGCCGAACCTTTGAACTTACCGCATAGCTCAGCCGAAGTTGTTTTCAGCCCGGCCTTGAGCCCTTTCGGGAATTCGGCAAGACCCAGGCGGTTAGCCAGCACATAAGCTGGAAAAGCCAATTCAGGCGCCAGTTCCCTGGCCTTCAGAAGGGAGCGGACGCCTTTTTCGCAGTTCCCGGAGACCGACGGTATTTTTTGAGCGCAGTCCTTGGTAAGCAGGAGGCCCAGCGCGGCATGCGCCATAGCCAGCTGCGGATCCAGCTTGAGCGCGGTTTGTACGGACTTGAGCCTTTCCTTTGCCATTGCCCGGGCGAGGCGCACGAAATCGGCCTGTTCTCTCGCTAGTTTCTCGGCAATGCGCCTGGACTCGGCCTTATCGCTTTGGGTAGATTTCCCGTAGTGGGCCTTATTCTCGCTCAGGTTATCCTGCAGCAGTTCATGCGAGTAACCGTAGGCGGGGTCGCCTCCGGGGGCGAACAGGGTATCGAACATCGAAAAGGCCCTCTTTAGCTGCGCGGCGGCTTCCGCCTTTTTATCTTTACCGGGCTTAACGGGTTTCAGCCCGGCGGCATACTGGATGTAGGCCAGGCCATCCCAGTAATCCTGCGCCCGGTAATTCCCGGTGAGCGCGTCTATCTCCAGGCTTACCCTGGAGCCTGTATTGCAGGCCTTGTTGGCGCAGTCCGGTACGCCGGCAACATGTTCAAAGTCCGCGTAAAGGCTCAGGTCGCAGGCGTAAGAAAGCCCGCTGGCCCTGTGAAGAAGAGTAAGGCGGGGCATAAGTTTGAACCGGACCGGGCCCCGGGCGCAGAGTTCCCGCCTGAGGCTAAGCCCCAGGTCGGCGCTGAAACGGCTTTGCAGACCCCGGACGATCTCGTCGAGGTCTTTGAAATCCCCCGTTATGGGCAGGATGTCCTTGTTATAGGTCAGGCCCTCGTGGTACCTGATGGGCGAAAAGGGCTGCAGGGGATTAACCGGAACGCCGGAAGACTTCAGCTTTATCCAGTAGAAAGCAGTGCCGGGCTTATAGCCGCGGGCGTCGAAAACCATGCTGTAAAAGGTATAGGATATCTGTTCCGGGAACGCCGCGTCATACTGCGCGGAAACCAGGGACAGCTCGGGCTTTCTGCCCTGCTGCGGACCGCTGATATGCGTAAGCCCCTTGCTTATTATGCCGTCCGCGGGCTGCAGAAGCCCCCTGATCAGGATGGCCGGAGGTTCTATCTGTATGTTTTCCGGAGAACCGGGGGGAGCTGCGGCCGCGGCGGCAGTCCCTCGGTCCGCCGCGCATAGCGCCGCCGGTGTGGCGCATAACGCCATGGCCGCAGCCAACACGCCGGCAGATATTTTACGGGTTTGCACGGCTAGAGTATACCTCCCGGCCGGAGCAAATTCAATGTTTGATCTTTAACATGGAGAGGCGCTGATGATGCCGCGGCCTTTCTTTGACAAGCTGCGCGGGGCCGCCGCGGAAGACCGGCGGTTTTGTTTTGGTAGAATGTGGTGGGGAGCCTGGAGACATATGCAGCCTGATCATGCGCTTTACGAGGAGATGGTGCGGCGGGGGTCGCGGGGGCGGCGGCTCTGGCAGGCAGGCGTCTGGCTTTATTCGGCCGGGGTGCTGGGGATCTGCCTTATCCTTATTGTGTGGCCGGTGGCGGTCTTCTTCAGGTTCGGCAGGACGGGCATAGGCTATGCGGTGGCCATCCTGGCGCTGGGCGGGCTGGCGGTGCTGGGCAGCTTCCTTAGGAGGGTTTCCTACCGGATAGCCCTGGGCGAGGGCATAGATATCGCCAAATATTTCGAAAAGCCCGCCACCGGAAAACGCGCACCTTAACAGCTGCCGGGACGGCGCTACGGCGCAAGTTTTATATAATTGACTCACTCGTTTTCCAGGGAGATAATAAATGGAAGAAGCTATACTGGTAATTGTTAAGCCCGACGGGATGGTGAAGGGGCTGGCTGGCAATGTGCTGACGCGATTCGAGGCCACCGGCCTGCGCATGGTGGCCGCGCGCCTGACCAAGGTAACCAGGGAACTGGCCGAGGCGCATTACCATCACCTTAAGGAGAAGCCCTTTTACGAGGAACTTATCCGCTTCATCATGGGGGAGTTCGACAACCACCAGGACAACGTGCTGGCCTTCGCCTTTGTAGGCGAGAACGCGGTGAGGAAAGCCCGCGCCATAGCCGGCGCGACGAACCCCGAAGAGGCCGATTACCACACAATCCGCGGCAGCCTGGGCCGCGTGACCACCAAGGGCATCTTCGAGAACGTGGTGCACGTCTCGTCCGACCCCATAGAGGGCGAGCGCGAGATCAAGCTGTGGTTCTGGCCGGAAGAACTTACCGTGGACCTGTTCCCCACCAAGGCGTCCGGCACCCGCAAGGCCTGGGCGGAACCCGGCGGCCCCAAGACCCGCACCGCCCCCTGGCCCGAGGAATATAAATAGGGGCCAGGTCTTGAAATTCAGCGAACCGCCGGGGCAGCCCGGCGGTTTTGTTTTGCGGGGCAAAAAGCGCGCCGCCAGTAAGCGGCCGGGGCGTTTGCTATACTTGAAAGGGCGGCGCGAGGCTTCCCAAATTTTTATTTTAATGACAATAACTATTAATACCAGGCTGGCGGATTATACGCACGGGGACGAAAGGCCGGCTTTCAACCCGCGGCTGGCCTGCCCCTGGCCGCGCCGGCCCAGGCTGGTGAACGTGGGGCAGATAGCCCCGGCGGAACTGGACAGCTGGATAGTCCATCACGACGACCAGGTCATAGTGATAAACAAGCCGGGCGACCTGATCTGCCACCCGTCCAAGGACGGGCCCTGGTCGAGCCTGGCGGGCGCGGTGCGCGAGCGCTTCGGCCTGGCGGCGGCCCACCTGGTGTTCCGGCTCGACCGCGAGACCAGCGGGGTGGTGGTGTTCGCCAAGACCCCCGCCGTGGCGAGCCGCCTGCAGACCGCAATGCAGCGGCGGCTGGTGGGGAAAACCTACCTGGCCATAATGACGGGAGAATTTCCCGGCCCGGTGACTGTGGACCAGCCGCTGGGCCTGGACGAGAGCAGCCCGGTGTACGCCAAAGCGGGCGTAAGACCCGACGGTAAAGCCGCGGTGACGCATTTTACCCCGCTGGCCAGCGGCGGCGGCTTTACGCTGGCGCGCGTGGTCACCGGCACCGGCCGCATGCACCAGATCCGGGCGCACGCGCAATGGCTGGGGCACTACCTGGCGGGGGACAAGATCTACGGGCCGGACGCCCGCTGCTACCTCGATTTCCTCGACGACGGCTGGACGCCGGCCCTGGCGGAAAAGCTCCTGCTGCCGCGGCAGGCGCTGCATTGCGCCGAAATAGATATGCGGAAAGCGGGGCTGGAGCGCGTGTTCTCCGTGCCGCTGCCCGCGGACCTGCGCGCCTTCTGCGCCGCCCGCCACTTGGCGGTCCCGGCGGGGCTTTAAGACGGTGAAGCTATAAGGGAATGAATACTATGCGTTTGATCAAAACAGCTTTGGCGGCGTTGAGTCTGAGCCTGGGCGCGGCCACCGCCGGGGCGTCGAGCACCAGCCCGGTCGACGGCGTGGATTACCGGACGCTGGCGGAGGCGATGCCGACCGTGCCCGGCCTGAAAATAGAGGTCGTAGAATTTTTTAGTTATGGCAGCCCGCTCTGCAGCGCGTTCGATCCGTACCTGGCCGCGTGGGTTAAAGCGCGCGGGAGCGATATACAATTCACGCGCGTGCCGGTAGCGTTCCGGCAGTCGGACGAACTGATGCAGCGGTTGTATTACACGCTGGAACTGCTGGGCAAGGCCGAGGTGCACAATAAGGTCTTCGACGCTCTTCACGTAGAACACCAAGTCCTGGACACGGAAAGCAGGATAACCGATTTTGTGGTCAGGCAGGGCGTCGGCCGTAAGGAGTTCCTGGACTTGTTCAGATCATTTGGCGTCCAGACAAAGATCAAACGGGCGTCGTTTTTGCAGGGCTTCTTCAAGGTTGCTGGCGTGCCGCTGGCAGCGGTCGACGGGCGTTTTGAGGCCTCGCCGCTGATAGCCGGCGCCGACCGGGCAAACCAGGCGGAGCCAGACTTGTTCGCCGGCACGCTGAAGGTCCTGGACTGGCTGGTCGACAGGGCGGCCATGGCTCGCAAGGAGGAGGCGAACCTCTCCGTCCCCGCCAGGCCGGCCGCGGTGAAGAAGGGAAAATAAGCGGGAGCAAGGGACGCTGCGGAACCGCCGGGGAAGCCCGTCGGTCAATCCACGTCGCGGCCGAACTGGTGGAACCCGGCCAGGTTGCTGAACTCGCCCCAGGCGAGGTACTGGCTGGGGGCGTTGACGAAGTCGTAGATGTTGTGGAGGATCTCGAAGTGCTTGTGCTCCTCGCCGGCGATGCGCAGCAGAAGTTCCCTGACGGCCGGGTCGGTCTCCTTCCCAACCGCCCCCTCGTAGAGTTTGAAACTGTCCTCCTCCGTTTTTATGGCGCGGGCGTAGCCCTCCAGGTCGCCTTTGACGGGGCCGAGGCTGTCCTTCCGGGCGAGAAGGTCTTCGAAGACGTTTTTTGCCTGCTCAAGGGCGGGGGTGTCCTGCATGGTCTTTGGCAGGGCCTGGGTTTTCAGCGCAAGAAAGACCTCGTAGTGCTTCTGCTCGTCCGCGGCCAGCCGCAGGAAAATGTCCCGCAGGCCGGCGAGTTCCGTCCCCCGGGCCAGTTTATTGTAAAAGCCCTTGCCGTCCAGTTCCATCTTCATGGCGAAATCGAATACGTTCATATGTCCCCCTTTTATCTTTCCCTTTGAGGCGATTACATTAAAATACCCGCCCGTTGTCAATCGCCATTTTCGGGGGGGCAGGGGCCGCCGCGCCGCCGGTCGGTTTGTTTTGTAGAATTGAGCCTGGCGCGAAACCATGAAAATACTTATCGTTGAGGACAACCCCGAGCTTTCCTGTATGCTTGCGGATTGTCTGAAGAAAGAGGGGTTCGAAACGCATGTCGCCGCGACCGGGGCGGCCGGGGTAAAGGGGGCGCTTACTTATCTCCCCGACCTGGTGCTGCTGGATTATAATCTTGGCGACATGACCGGGCATGACGTCGCCGTAGCGATACGGAATATGCGGAAAACCTCCCAGATACCTTTTATCGTGCTGTCCGCCATCGGGGCGGACCCTATGCTGGTGCGCGGTTTCACCAAGCTGCCCAACTGCCGGGGCACGCTGTCGAAAACACTTTCCACTAAAGACATCCTCAAAGTTATCCGCCTGGCGCTCCCCGCGAGGCCGGAGTAAAATGCGGCCATAACAGGCTCTTGCGGGTTTGGGCCTAAAAGCCCATGTCAAGTGAAAGCCCGTATCATATAGCTGTAGGATTTGCGGGAACAGAGTTATGATAAAGAAAACGGTTCCGATGATCTTTCTGACGCTCGCTATGGCGGGAGGCTTTTTTGGCTTCGGCCGTTTGCATACGCCGCCCGCGGTATAAAACGTTCATGGTTAAAAGCACCGATATTCAAAAAGAGGTCCAAAGCGCTAACCGCGAGGAATGCTACGTCTGTTTCAGGGCTAAGAAGAACTGTTTATGCGGCAGCATAAAGCCCTTCGCTACCAGGATGCGCTTCGTGATCCTGATGCATACCAAGGAAGCCAAAAAACAAAAAACCGGGACGGCCCGGCTGGCGAAACTGTGCCTGGAGAACGCGGAACTTTTAATAGGGACAGATTTTACGCGGGACGCGCGGGTTAACGCCCTGCTCCGGGATCCCTCCTGTCTCCCTCTGGTCCTGTACCCCGGGCCTGAAGCCGTGAACTTCAAAACGCTGGGGCCCGGTCCCCTCTCCGGGAAAACCCCGCTGGTCTTCGTTATCGACGGCACCTGGGAATGCGCCAGGAGGCTTTTGAGCAGGAGCAAGAACATCCGCGCCTTGCCCCGGCTCTCTTTTTCCCGGGCCTACAGCTCCCAATTCGCGATAAAAAAACAGCCCAGGGAACACTGTATCTCCACCATAGAGGCCATCTATTATTTATGCAAAGAGGCGGAGGAAGCCGGCCACGAGAATCTCGGCGCGCAAAGCGAAAACCTGATGGAGGTTTTTAAAAAACTGGTGGATACCCAGTTGAATTATTCTAAGGGAAAAGGCAGGAGGGGCAGCGGCGTGCGCTCCTAGCGCCGGAGGTTAATGCGCGGCCGCCGGGGAAGCCCGGCGGTTTTGTTTTGCGGGGGTCAGCCCTGGTTCAGCCCGGCGGCCAGCTGGCCGCAGGCGGCGGCGATGTCGGCGCCTTTCTCGGCCCGCAGGTAGGCGCGCACTCCGGCGGCGATAAGTTCCCGCTGGAACTCTTTTACGCGCGGCGCCGCGGGCCCGGGGCCGCCGGGCGGGTTGTACGGGATCAGGTTGAGGCGGCAGGGGATGCCTTCTATCAATTTTGCCAGCAGCGCGGAATCGGACGGGCGGTCGTTCACGCCGGGGAGCAGGATGTATTCCAGCATAACGTGCGCCTCGCGCGCGGCGCAGTACCGCCTTACGGCGGCCAGCACGCGCTCCAGCGGGTAAGTTTTTTCCATGGGGGCCAGGCGCGCGCGCAGCTCCGGGGCCGCCGCTATCACCGAGACGGCCAGCCTTACGCGCAGGCCGGAGGCTGTCAGTTCCTCTATAACGGGGATCACGCCCACCGTCGAGACTGTCATTTTGACCTGCGGGAAATGGCGGCCGCGGCTGTCGGAAAGGATCTGGATGGCCTTCTTTACGTTCTCCCAATTCAGGAAAGGCTCGCCCATGCCCATAAAGACCAGGCTCCGCAGGTCCACCGACTCCCGCAGGCAGGCCTCGAACTGGGCCACTATCTCCTCCGGCGTGAGCGAGCGCTTTAGCCCCAGCGCGCCGGTGGCGCAGAAAGCGCAGCCGCAGGCGCAGCCCGACTGGGAGGAGAGGCAGGCGGTCTGCTGGTCCTTGCCCGGCAGCACCACGCATTCGGCGGGCGCGTCCCCGGCGAATCTGAAGAGCAGCTTCCTGGTGCCGTCGGCGGAAACCAGCCTGCGCTCAGGCGCGGGCAGGGGCGCAAGCGTGAAGGCGCTGCCGAGCGCCCGGCACACGCGCTCCGGCACGTTCGGCAGCCGCGCCAGGTCCTGAGCGCCGCGGCGGTGCAAGGCCATGAAGACCGCGCCGGCGTTCCCGGGCTTCTCGCCCAGGCTCACCAGCGCCGCCGCTATCTCCGCGCGGGTCAGGCCCCGCAGGTCAGGTTGCATCAGGATATTTTATTACATTGGGCGCGCCTATATGGCTTCTGCCCGGATCAGCGGCGCTTCCGGCAGGGCTGGCGGTCTCGCGTTCCGGGAGGTATAATATCCGGGCAGTACATTCCAGTTCACAGGAGGCTTGCTATGACGGAGATTGTAATGAGCAGCGGTTGCCGGGCCTCCTTCCGTTTTTAACTTTCCCATAAGGCTTGAGGACTCCGGTACTTGCCGGCGCGGGCTTGCCCCGCGCGGCCGCGCGCTTTGTGCGCGCCTGGCGGCTAAGACCAGGAGATGAAAATGCCTGAAAATAATTCAACGACCGCGCTCGTAACGGCGGAGCGGAGAGGGATGTACACCGTGCGGCTGGAGGGCAGGGAGCTGCCGGCCATTGCGGCGGGGAAACTGGCGGGGGAGGCGGCCTCCAGGCTGGACTACCCCGTGGTGGGGGACGAGGCCGAGGTGACGCTGCACGACGGCGGCGCCAAGGCCGTTATTCACGCGGTGCTGCCGCGGCGTTCGATGCTGCTGCGCAAAGGCCCCGGCGCCGGCGGCGACGCGCAGCCGCTGGCGGCCAATATCGACAAGGTGTTCATCGTAATGGGGCTGGACGGAAACTACAACATAGCCCGGCTGGAGCGCCTGCTGGTGGCGGCCTGGGACAGCGGCGCGCTGCCGGTGGCGGTGCTGACCAAGAAGGACCTGTGCCCGGAGGAGGAGCTGGCCGCCAGGCTGGACGCAGTGGCGCGGGCCGCGCCCGGCGCGCGGGTGCTGTGCCTGTCGTCCCTGTCCGGCGAAGGCGTGGCCGAGGTGGAGGACGAGCTGGCCGGCGGGCTGCGCTGCTGTTTCGTGGGGTCCTCCGGGGCCGGCAAGAGCACGCTGCTGAACCGCCTGGCGGGCCGCGAAGCCGCGCCGACCGGCGAGGTCAGGGAGGACGACGCCCGCGGCAGGCATACCACTACCGGGCGGCAGCTGTACTTCCTGCCCTGCGGCGGCCAGGTGATAGATACGCCCGGCATAAGGGAGTTCGGGGTGGCGTTCGCCGGCGAAGGCCTGGCGGCTTCGTTCAGCGATATCAGCGCGCTGGCGGAAGGCTGCCGCTTCAAGGACTGTTCGCATTCGGGTGAGCCCGGCTGCGCGGTGGCGGCCGCCGTAGAGGCCGGGACGCTGCCGGCGGAGCGCCTGAAGAGCTACCACAAGCTGCGGCGGGAAACCGAGCGGCACGAGCTGGGCGGCGACCTGGTAAAGCGCATAGAGGCCAAGCGCAGGCTGAAGAGCTTCGGCCGCATGGTGCGGGACAGCGGCGAGGACAAGCGCCGCCTGCGGGGCGGCTAGCGACGAGCGGCCGCCGGGGAAGCCCGGCGGCCCTTGTTTTGCTAGAATACGTTCCGGGCGGGGGTGTGCCCCGGATAAGATCCAAGGAGAATCGTTTATGGCCAAAAAAGGCGCGTTGCTCTCTATATTTTTTATCCTGCTGGCGGTTTCTTTCTGGGCGGGCATAAACTACAGGCGCGCGGTTTCCCCGGAGGACGGCGACCTGGCCGTGGTGCTGGTGGCCCGGTACGACCTGGCGGCGAATACGCCCCTGAAGGAAGATATGGTGGAAACGCGGACCATGCCCAGGATCTATACGCAGCAGGACGCTTTTGAGGTGCGGAGCATGACCGACGTGAAACTCGTGAACGGCCTTACTACCCTTGTACGGATCCCCAAAGGCGACCAGGTTACGCGGTCCTGCCTGGGCGGCGCAAGCCGGAAGGGGGCGGCGGACCAGGGCGTCTCTGCCTCCCAGCGGCGCTATCTCGAAGGCGTTAAATATTTCCAGAACGCCGACTACGCTAAAGCCCGCGCGGAATGGAAGGCCGCCCTTAAGCTGGACCCGTCCAACTCCGGGGCCGCTGCGGGCCTTAAAAGGATAGACCAGATCCTGAAGTAAGGCGGCCTGGCGCAAGCGGTGAAGGGCTAAACCGCCGGGGAAACCCGGCGGTTTTTTTTGGCGGCCGAGGCGCGGCCTGTCGGGAACGGTTTCGTTTTTGTATCATATGTATTAAGAACGGCGGAAAGGCTTTTTTTAAGAACGCGACGCCGGGACAATATTGCAGGAACTTACGATAGCGCGGGCGAAGGCCCGGGGAGATCTATGAAGGAACTTAACTGGAGATTGTTGCTGCTCGGCGGTTTGCTGTGCGCGGTGGCCGCCGCCGCGACCCCGTACGTTACGCTGAAGCTGGGGCAGAGCGTGGACCTGACCATAGGCGGCATGTTCCTTGCCGCCTACGTGCTGGGCAAGCGGATGGAGGGCCAGCAGCTCGCCATCGAGCTGAACATCATCCAGACGATGATCGGCCTGGTGTCCAGCATAGCCTTCATGGTCGTGATCCTGGCGGCCTTCTTCTACATCCAGAACGTCTTCGGCCGCAACATAGGCTTCAACCTGAGCACCTGGCAGATGTTCCTGTGGCTGCTCGTTTCCGCCAACCTCGGCGTGTTCATGGGTATCCTGCCCCGGAGTTCCATCCTGAAGGACCACTCTATCCCGTGGCCGACCAGCAAGGCGACGCTCTCCGTGGCGCAGACGCTGACCGACCCCAAGGCCAACGCCGCCACCAAGACCAAGCGCGACGTGCTGCTGGTCAGCACCGGCGTGGCCGGCTTCCTGACCTTCCTGCGCGACGGGCTCGGCGTAATCAGCCCGATAGTGGGCAACCCTGCCCTGAACATAGCGCTAGGGCCCGAGTTCGCGGCCATGGGCATAGGCATGCTGGTGCCGCTCTCCGTAGGTCTCTCCGGCCTGATGGGTACCTGGCTGGTAAGCGCCTTCGGCGAGACGGTGGCCAAGTACTCCGCCCTCTCCGGCGTGACCGGGGACAGTTTCAACACCTGCCTGAACACCCTCAACTCCGTGGGCGGCCTGGACGGCGCGCAGAAGGCGCAGGCGATGGACTTCCTGAACGCCACCTGCGGCAAAGCCGGCGAGTACGTCGGCGCCGCCTCGCACTTCAAGTACGTGGTGCAGTGGATGATGTGGCCGGCCACGGCCCTGATGATCTCCGCCGCGCTGACCAGCATCGTCATCCCGATCGTCCTCCATTTCCTGCACAAGGACAAGGTGAAGTTCGAGAAGAAAGAGTTCAAGTCCATGGCCGACGAGACCATCCCGCTCTGGTGGACCATTACGGGCATCTCCGTGACCGTCACGCTGCTGGTCTGGATGACCAGTTCCTGGTTCGATATGCCGTGGAAGGAAGTGCTGCTGGCAATCGCCATCCAGCCCATCCTGATCATAGCCGGCCTGCGCGTGCTGGGTATCACCGGCTCCGGCCCGGTCTCGCTGATGGCCAACGCCACGCAGTTCCTGTTCGGCATCATCTGGCCCGCCCAGATCCGGTCCAACCTGACCGCCGCCTACGTCAGCGCCAACCCGCAGGCCTCGTCGGAGAACGTGGTGCCGTCGTTCTGGGTGGCCCAGCGCCTGGGCGGCAAGTTCAAGACGCTGATCCTGGCCCAGCTGATCGTGATCCCGATCGGCGCCATCCTGACGCCGTTCATGTTCAATATCCTGGAGAAGACTTACGGCATAGGCCTGAACCCGGGCCAGTTGGCGGCGCCTACGGGCCTCAAGATCGCCACGCTCGCCATCGTGATGGAGAAAGGCCTGTCCTTCCTGCCGCACGGCGCGCTGCGGGCGTCCCTGATCGCCATCTTCATCGGCGTTTTCTTCGAGCTGCTGCTCGCTTTCAAGAAGACCAACGAGAAGGGCCACGAAGTGAGCCGCTTCTGGTTCGTGCCGATCCCGGCTGCGCTGGGCTTCGCGCTGATCCTGCCGGCCTCGCTGAACATCGGCATGGCCGTGGGCAGCGTGATCTCCGCCGTGTGGAGCCGGTTCTCGCCCGAAGAACACGGGTCGTTCGGGCTTTACGCGACGCCCCTGGCTTCGGGCCTGGTGGCCGGCGAGGCCATGATGGGCTCGATCATGATGCCCGCGCTGACGGCGCTGATACAGTTAGTAGTCCGCTAGGCGGAGTTAATAAATCGTCCGAACCGCCGGGGAAGCCCGGCGGTTTGTTTTGTAAAATAAGGGGATGCTGCAGGTCCTTACGCTTTTTATTATCCCGATCGGCGGGGGTATCCCGGCCGGGGTGCTTTTCGCGCGGGCGCACGGGCTTACTCTCGCCGTTACGTCGGGGCTCTACCTGTTTTCGGACGTCCTGCTGGCGCTGGCTTTCGAGCCGCTGATGCTGCTGGTGGTGGCGGGCGGGCGCAGGGTGCCTTTCCTGGCGCGGCTGGCCTGGGCCTTCAAGACGGCCACGCTGCAGCTCACCGCGCAGTACCGGGGGGCAGGGCCGGCAGCGCTTATCCTGATAGCTTTCGGCGTGGACCCTATGACCGGGCGGGCCGCCGCCGCCGCGGCCGGGCACGGTTTTGTAAGCGGCTGGGCCATAGCCATAGCCGGCGACATGCTTTATTTCTGGGTGGTGATGGCCGCCACCCTGAAGCTGAGCGCGTACCTGGGCGATCCGTACCGGGCCATGTGGATCATCTTGGCGGCCATGTTCCTGCTCCCGGTGCTGATACGCCGCGTTAAAGCCGGGGTGAGCTCCCGCCGAGCCGCTAAAGCGGCGGCCGCCGTTTAGCCGGGATCACCCTTAAAGCGCGGCGCGGCCAGTAACGGTCTTCCATATTTAAATTTCGGAAAAAACCCGGAAAAAGGCGGCGGGAGCCTTTTGCTAGAATATTGAAATGCGGGAAGACGATCTGGATCAAGGGCTGCAGAACATCAAGGATATCCTGGTAAGGCTGGAATCGCGCGCTTTCGACGCCGAACTGCTGAAGGATTTCCCGAGGCCGGTCCACGCTCAAACCCCCGAAACTATTACGCCGGAGCCGCCGCAGAAGCCCGCCGAAGCGACTCCTGAATCGCCCGCGTCGGAGCTTCCCGTTGTTCAGCAAACTGCCGAGCCAGCTCCGGCAAGCGGACCGGAGAATAGGACAGAAACTTTGCCGGAGCTCCCCGCGGGGCTGCCGGCCGAAGCGACCGCTTCTGAGCCGCCGACTGTCCGGCAAACAATAGAAGAACCCCCTGTAATTGAACCGGAGCCCGAAGTTCTTAAAACGGACGTTCCACCCGGGCCGCCTGCGGAAGCGCCCAGGCCGGAGCCCGCGCCTGTTCAGCAAACTTCCGAACAGCCTCCCCCGGGCGAACCGGAGAAAGCGGCCGTTAAAAAAGCAGCGGGATCCAGAGCGACGACCCTTGCGCTTTTCGGGCTGGGTTTAATTCTCGCGGCCGCGGTTTACCAGTTCGGTTTCAACGGCGGCCGCTACCGCCTCAGGCAGGCCGCCAGGCTTGAGCAGATCGGGGATACGGCTAAAGCGCTGGCGGCTTATGAACGGCTGGTCCTGAAATATCCGGATAGCGCCGAAGCGGCGGCCGGTCAGTACGCGGTCGGGAACATCAAGGCCGGGCGGGGCGACCTGCCGGGGGCCGTGGAAAGCTATGAGAAATTCCTGCGCATGTCCCGCGCCGGCGACAGTAAGATACCCGAAGCCAAATTCAGGCTGGCGGAACTCAGGTTTAACGCCGGGGACTTTTTCGTGGCCGGCAATTTGTATTCGGCCGCGGATGTTCTGGCTTCCCGGTTTTCGCAGCAAGCGCAGGAGAGGCTGGGCCAGATCCGAACCGTGGAGGCGCGGGCCGCCGCCGCAAAAAAGTTGATAGCCGCCGATCCGGCCAGGGCCGCGGAGGAGTATTCCGCTATCCTGGCCGCCTATCCAGGATACGCGGAGGCGCAAGCCGGGCTGGAAGAAGCGCGGAAACGGCAGGCGAACCCGGTTAAGCCGGCACCCCGCGCCAGCGACCAGGCCAAGGCGGCGGCCGCGGCCAAGGCGAAACTGGCGCGGAGCATCCTGGCCGCTAACCGGAAGCACTTGGGCGCTCCCGCGCCCAGCAAAGCCAAGTCTCTGAAAACGTTCTCCCTGGCCGACAGGTTCGCTGCCTGTACCCCGGTCTGGCAGGCTGAGAAGGCGCAGGCCGGGCCGGAGGCCGGCCTCCTTTCCGTAAATAATAAATATGACTGCGGCGCTCTGAAGGATAACATGGCCACGTGCGGGAAGTTCCGGGAGAATACGCGGGCCATCCAGGCCGAAAGCGCCGAAGTGCGGGCCGCCAGGGCGCAAAGCGCCGTAAAGGGCTGGACGGTGGAAAAACAGGAGAGCCTGGACAAGAAGATGCTGAAGCTTTACGAGGAGAACCGGTGCGCCGAACTCCTTGACCTCGCCGCGCAGAGCGAGGAGGAAGAGGCCCCGGAAGGCTTTTGAGCGGGGCGCGGCCGGGTTTTCAGGTTTACGCTAAAGAGGAGCGCCGGGATTTATCCGATGACCAAGCGGCTTGTATTTATAATTATCGCTGCTTCCCTGCTGGTCTCGGCGGGGCGGCGCGCCGGCGCGGCCTGGAACACGCAGCTGACGGACGCGGACTTCGCCGCCCTGCTGAAAGAGGCGCCGCAGCCGCCCGACCTTAACGACAGTTTTCTTGAAGACCTGGAAGGCGCCGACCTGGAAACCTATATCTTCGCCAGCGGGCTGAAAACGCGCCCGCCCGCCCCGGTCAACCTCGGCGGCGACGGCCGCCTTACCCTGGCGCGCCCGGAACTCGGCGAAAAAATAACCGCGGTCTACCGCAGGAAGGACGGGACCTACGACCAGGACGGGATAAAAAAAATACAGCGGATCATGCGCTCCAGCGGCTCCGGCGAGGAAACCCCGCCGGCGCTGATGCTGCTGGAGATCCTCGACGCCGTCGAGGACAAGTTCGGCGGCAGGGGCTTGGTGCTTTTAAGCGGCTACCGCTCGCCGCGGCTCAACACCAGGGTGCCGGGGGCCGCCAGGTACAGTACGCATATGCTGGGCTGGGCGGCCGACATCAGGGTGCCAGGCCGCTCCCCGCTGCAGGCGGCCGCGTTCGCCAGGACGCTGCGCGCCGGCGGCGTGGGCTACTACCCGGACGCGGCTTTCGTGCACCTGGACGCCGGCCGCCAGAGGCAATGGACGGTCAGGCGGGCGAAGCCTGCTCTGAAAAAATAAACCGCCGGGAAAGCCCGGCGGTTTTATTTTGAACGGCGGCTGGTCAGTAGATCTCGTTGGTGAGGCAGTGCACGGAGCCGCCGGCGTATTTGAAGCTGGTCAGCGGCGCCACGAAGCGCTCGATGCCCAGCTTCTTCAGCTTCTCTTCCACGCCCGGGGTGGTAAAGCGGCTGCAGTTCACCATCACGCCCGGAGCGATCAGCGCGTTAACGGCGTAATCGCCTAGCGTGTCGCCGTCGCCGGAGGAATCCTGCGCCGACACTTCTATCACCGGGATCCCCAGCGCCCGGATCTGCGCCATGCTTTTGGCCTTGATGCTGCCGGCGGCGATGATCAGCGCAACCAGTTCGTTGCCGGCGGAGAGCACGGGTGTGAAGACCGTGTCCAGGTGGTAGCCGTCGGATTCTATCAGGACGTAATGGTCGGGGCGCACGATGCCGCGCACGAAGTCGTGGCCCAGCCTGTTGGAGCGCGACAGGCCGCCGAAATAGTAACTGCCGCCGGCGGTCTCGATGAAATTGATGTCGCCGCCCTCCAGGAACGCTTCCTTAGGCAGCGTTATGACGGTCTTCTTAAGCTTGGTGGAGATCAGCCGGGAATGGTACTCGCCCTCGGTGATGCGGTCCTTCACGCTGAAGCGGCCCTTAATCCAGATGCTGCGGAAGATCATGCCGCCGTCGCGGATGAAGACGGCGTCGTGGTACAGGCTGTCGGGGCGGTTGAGCCCTTCGGGGAAAGGGATGATGTGCAGGTGGAACCCGGCGAGCAGCAGGGTGTCCACGAAGTTAAGCCATTCCCGGCGCAGCAGGTCCTGGTCGGGGACTATGCCCTGCTTCTTGGCCAGGAGCGTGGCGAAGTTCACGCTGGCCTCGGTCTCGCCTTTGTGGACCGGGTAGCCTTTGTGCCACATGCCTCTGACTTCGGGGGTGACGGGCGGCAGGCCCAGCAGGATGATCTCGCGGTGATGGTTGTCTGAATTCATAGAAGTAAGTGCTCCCGCAGGAGTTCGGTGCGGTAGTTTGGCGGTTATGTCGCTTTTTCCGGACGGCATGCTATATTTTCGCACATTTCCGGGCGAAGTCAAAGGGCGGAAAGGCCCGGGGGCTCCCGTTCCGGAGCAGCCGGCTTTCTAGAGCGTGTTCTGCCAGGGGCCGGCGTTAATTACCTTTTTGAACCCCAGCCGTTTCAGGATCCCGGCGGCTATGCCGCTGCGCGTTCCTGAAGCGCAGCAAAGCAGGATGGTCTTTTCCTTGTCGAGCTCCCCGGCCCTCTGGCCTAGAACGTCGAGCGGGATGTTGACGCTCCCCGGGCGCGAGCCGGCGGAAAATTCTTCCGGCGAGCGCACGTCCACCAGGAGCGCGCCGTCTTTAAGCAGCTGCGGGAGCTGGCTCTTGATCCTCTTATACCGCAACTGGCGGTAGAGCAGGAAGGCCACGACCGCGGCGGGCAGGAGATAGGGCTGTACGGCTGCAAAACTAGAAGGTGATCCCATAAAAAAACTCCCTGGCGCGAACGAATAGAAATTCCGCACGAAGCTTGCCGCGCCGGCATACACTATGATACAAAACCTTGAAGGCCAAAGGACGGGGGAACAGGCGCAGGCCCGCTAAGCTGTTCGTACCGATCGGCCTATATTTTAGGGGGACTTTCGGACCTTACGGCCGGTTCCGGATTTTGGTTGAATTGTTGCATGAACTATAAACGGGGATATATGGGGTTCGCTGGCCTGGTCCTTCTTTTAGTTTTACCGCTTTCCGGCCGCGCCGGCGATTTCAGCAAGGAAGCCTGCGCGAACGCCGCCGAAGCCGCGGTGCTGCGGCGCCTGCCGGCGCTCGGCGCCGAAGCCGAAGCGGTCAGGGCGCTGGCGAAGTTCGACTGCGGCGAGGCCGCCCTGTTAAAAGACCTGGACCATCCGGTAGTCACGGCCGACGCCAGGTTCGAAAAAACGGTGGAAGCGCTTGAAAAGCTCCCGGTGGAGTTCTCAAGGAAAAGCCTGGATTACGTCACTCCCTACTGCAGGACGGACAGCGGCTACTACGGGCCCTTCTGCATGGCCTCGGATATAGAGGCGGCCAAAGACGTTTTCAACGATCCCGAACTGCTGGACAATCTTCCCGCGGCCGTGAGCGCCGTGGCCCGGGCCGCAGCCCGCGGCGGAAGCGTAGACCTGGTGCGGACGGTGGCCGCGGCGATGCCGCGCTGGACGGACCGGGCCAAGGCCGTAAAGCTGGCCGGGTTCCTGGGGCTGGACGACAACGGGGTCCAGACCGACCGGCTGAAGGCGGACCTTCTTTTCGCGCGGCGCTACGACGATTACGCCCGGGTTTTTGTGCCGCTCAGCCAGATGCTCTCGGGGCATTACTCGGAGTACGAGGACGGCACTTACTTCGCCCTGGTGCTTTACGCTACGCGGACCGGCGCGGCCACGCTTCCCGGCCTCGACGCCGGCACGAAGAAGACCTATAAGGCTTTTGCGGCCATGTATCTCGGCTGCAAGCTGGCGGAGGACGGTTTTAACAGGGATTTTATAAACGCCCAGGCGGGCTCGCTCGGTTTTTTTTACGAGGCCATCAAGACGCGCGACCTGAACGACGTCGGCAAGTTCGTGTCCCTCGGTTTCCAGACGGCCAGGGTGATGCGGACGGCGTCGGATTTCGGCCAGGGCCTCTGCCGGTAATGTCCGCCACAGCAGCCAGGCAGGAGAAAAAGGCTCCGGGCGCGGGGATTAAAAGTTAAAATATAGCGTTGCTCGGTTTTTTTTGCGGAAACTTCCAACAGGAGACTGGATCGAATCTATGATGAATTGTCCCAAATGTTCTTCCGAGGCGCTGGTCGAGACCCTTACGCTGGGGAATATTCCGCTCGACGTCTGCCCGGGCTGCTCCGGGACCTGGTTCGACAAGGGCGAACTTGAAGCCCTGCTTCAGCAGTCGCAGGGGCCGGTTCCCGCGGACTTCAGCCTGATCAACCCCAAGGCGGAAAGCCTCGCCTGCCCCCGCTGCAAGAACATGATGTCGCGCGGCGGCCTGGTGAACCCGCTGCTGCTGGTGGATAAATGCCAGGCCTGCGGCGGCGTCTGGCTGGACTCGCACGAACTGGACCTCTTAAGAAAACTGCTCGGCCTTTCCGGCGGGCATACAGAGGTCAAAGTGGACAGGCCCGCCGCGGTTCCGGCCGCGCCGAAAGAGCTGGACGCCAAATTCACGCCGATAACTCTCTTCTATGGGTTCTGCGCCGTCCTGGGCCTGATCGGGGTAAGTTACGAGATGTACCTTTATTTCAGTCCTGCGGACGCGGTGTCGCGCGCGCCGTCCGCCGGCATTTCCGCCGCCAGCGCGCTGTTCTTCGCCGGCGGTATTTTTGGCCTGAACCGCGGAAAATAGCGCCGCAGGCCGGGCAACGATATGCCGCCGGGGAAGCCCGGCGGTTTTGTTTTATGGGGCCTAAAGACCGGAGCGGCCTGGGTCTTTCAGCCCATCCGGGGCGCGGCTTTTTCAGGCATAATTTAAGTAATGAAAAAACTAAACCTCGCGCTCCTGCTTTCGGCGTTTTTTCTCGCCGGCCTGCCGCCGGCCTTCGCGGCCCCCAAAACCGCGGCTTATGATTATCTTTCGGGCCTGGCGGCGCTGCCTGCGTTCGATGTGGCCGTCTCCACGCCGGTCGAGGTGGACACCGACTCAGGTTCCGATAGGTATGAAAATCCGCCCTGCGTGCCCAGCCAGCTGATACTGCCCGGGAAGGGTTTCTCACCCGTAGTCAGCGACGCGCGCCGCGTGCAGGCCATCGACGACCTGCTGGCCAAAATCGCCGTGTGCAAGCCCATGCCGTACGGCAACGACGGGAATGTCCACAGCCAGCCTCACGCGGGCCTGCCCGCCAAGCCCGCGGGTTATTACCTGGAATATACTCTCATCGTGCCCAACCGGCCTACCGGTTCCAAGCCGGAACCCGTCGTGATAGGCGGCCAGACCTATATGGCCGGCGCAGTGCTGAGTTTCCGCGGCGCGGAGCGCCTGATGATCGGCAACCACCGCGAGGTCTACTACACCCCGGACCATTACAAAACCTTCATCTTGCTGTCCATAGTGCGCTGAACGCCCGCACAAGCAGAACCGCCGGGGAAGCCTGGCGGTTTTGTTTTTTTGCCGGGCAGGATCCGTTATTTTTTGTTATTATGAGGGCAGGGGGGTCATCTATGTTTCCAGGACAAAGGTTATGCGTGCGTTCGCCTGAAAAGGGGCGGCCATGAGCGGCGCGGCCGAGCCAGCCGTGCTTGTGGTCGATGACGACAGGAACGTCCGCGACCTGATCTGCGCGGCCCTGGCCGGCCGGGGCTATAGTACGGCCGCGGCCGGTAACGGCAAGGAGGCGCTGGCCTACCTGCGGAACTCCCCCGCGCGGCCACGCCTGATCCTGCTGGACCTGATGATGCCGGAAATGACCGGCTGGGAATTCCGCAAGGCGCAGCAGGATGACCCTGCCCTCTGCGCTATCCCGGTAGCCATTATCACAGGCCTGGACGTGCCCGAAGGCCAGGCAGAGGCCCTTGGCGCCGTGGACGTGCTTTGTAAACCGTCGCGGATCGAACCGCTCGCCGAGCTGGTGTGCCGTTTTTGCGGCGCGCCCGCGTAAAGACCGCTCCAACCCCGGGAAAATACGGCGGAGCAGCCGGGGCAGCCCGGCCAGGCCCCCCCGGTTCGTCATCCACCGCGCCGGGGAGGCGCATGCTAGCCTCGCCGACAGTTTTTAGCGGCCGCCTTCTTGCGGCTTTGTTGCTTCACCGGCACGCATTTTGTAGTCTTTTAGCGTATAGTACCGCGGGGGGCGGATACATATGATCAAAATTCGCGGCGGGTTCACCCTGATAGAACTCCTGGTAGTGGTGCTCATTATCGGCGTGCTGTCCAGTATGGCCATCCCGCAGTATTTCAAAGTGGTGGAGAAGGCCCGGATGGCGGAAGCGCAGAGCACCTTCAGCACGGTAAAATCCGCGCAGTCGCGGGTGATGGCCAAGAACGGCAAATACACCAACAACTGGGGAGACCTGGACCTGGCCTTCTCCGATTCCAGCGGGGCCGCTTGCGCCGGCACGGGCGGCTGCGTCCAGAAAATATTCACGTACATGCTGGATGAGGACGGCACGGTCTACGCGACCAGGAACCCGACGCCCACCCCGGCTTCGGCCTACGGCCGGTATACCCTGCTCTACGACATAAACAGCGGGGTTACCACCTGCACCCAGGCCAACTGCATAATCGACCTGATATGAACGTCCGACATAAGGAATCGATGAGTAAACATATGATCCTGCTGGCGGCCGCCGCTTTCTTTTGCGCCGGCTGCGAACAAGTGAAAGAAAAGGCCGCCGAGCGCGAGAAGAAGACCGCTGCCGCCGAGGAGGCCGCGGCTAAGGCCCAGGCCAGGTTCGCGGCCAGGGCCGAGGGCAGCGCAGCGGGCAATCCCGGCAAAGCCGGCAACGCCGGCGCGGCGCTGGCCGCGCTGCTGTGTTCGTCCCCGAAGCTGATGGAGGATATAGAGGAGAACATGGCCCTCCTGGAGGCTCTCGGCGGGGAGGGCGGAGACCCCGGCGAACTGAAACGGGAGTTGCTGGCGTCCCGCGGCCGTTACCGCGCGATCCTGGAAAAAGAACTGCCGGCCCGCGGCGCCACTTTCGCGGAGTTCTCCTCGTATGCCCGGAACCAAAGCCCGGTACAAAAACAAAAATTCAGGACGCTTGTTTCGGAAAAGTGCCCCCGCGGCGACAAGGAACTGGTGGAAAAGACGGCGGGCGGGCTTATGCGCTGCTGCCCGGAGAACGGGCGGTAGGGTTAACAGCGCCCGCGGCTAGCGTTCATGGCGGGCCAGGCCGACTATGCCGAAGGCCGCCAGGAAGAAAACGATAGGGACCAGCGGGCTGGGAGCGCCGGCCAGCCCCAGGCTGGATTCCGACGGGTTTGACGGGTTGTAATAAACGTCCATGTTTTTCCCGATCGGGAAGCGCTCCTGCAGGTCCTCGCGGGCCCCGTCCTCGCTAAAGTAGATCTTTTGCCTGTTGACCTCCAGCTCGGGGGAACCGTATAGGGACTCGTTGGCGCTGTAGGAGTAGGTGATGTAGGTGTAGTATGACGTGCTGCGCCGGCTCCTGTAGCAGACCACTTTACTCCCCGAGATCCTGCCGGCCGCCGGGGTCCACCGCTTCTGGGCGGCAAGCGCGTAGCGGAAGTCGTTAAGGAAGACCAGGCCCATTGCAAAAATAAAGGCCGCGGCCAGATAATAGCCCCACGCGCTCCGGCCCGTTCCGCCGCCAAGGCTGAAGATAGAGGTTCCCTGCCTTCCGCCGTTACCTGCGCTCATGCTGATACGTTATATAAAACCAGGCCCCCGCGTCAAAAACGCTTTTGGGCGAACGCGGCCGGGGAAGCCCGGCGGTTTTGTTCCGGCCGGGTTTGCTAGAATGTCGGGGTCAAGCCGGCGGGGAGGAATTTAATGAAAGTTCTTATCGTGGACGACAGCGCGGATATCAGGAGCCTGATCCGGGTCATCCTGGAAAGCAAGGGGCATACCGTGGCGGGCGAGGCCGAAGACGGGCCGTCCGCGCTGAAGGCTTTCGCGGAGCTGCGCCCGGAGCTGGTACTGCTCGACATCATCATGCCCGGCATGTCCGGGGTGGAGGTGCTGGAAGGGATCAGGAAGCTGGACCCGGAGGCCAGGGTGATCATGGTGACGGCCGTGGAGCAGGACAGGGTGAACCGGCGGCTGCTGCTCCTGGGCGCGTCCGGGATAATCTACAAGCCGTTCGCGCCCGGCGATTTTGAAAAAGCCTTCCTCACCGCGCTGCACCGGAAGCCGCTGAACAGCAGCCGGAACGAGGGGATAACGCGCCTGGCGGCGGGCGGGCTGAGCCGGTGCATGCTCAGGACCGCCGACGTTTCCTCCTGGGCCTGGGAACTGAGCGACCTGAGCGTGTTCTCCGGGAAGATCTCCGACGCGGTAAAACTGGCGGCTTTCGGCCCCACCGTGGGCGCCGTGCAGGTGAACCTGCGCGGCGGCGCGCCTTTTTCCGCCGCCATGATCTTCCGTTCCCTGGATATCAAGTTCATCGCCGGCTGTTTCGTGGACGGGCCCGTGTACCGGGTCAGCGGCATGGAGGTGGACGAGGCGCTGATCATGGAGATAGGGAATATAATCCTGAACGCCATGACCAGTCCGCTGATCAACGCGTTAAGGAAAAGCGCCATTCCTTCGGTGCCGATGCTGGTGAAAGGCGGCCCTGGCGCCGTGACGGCCGGGCTTAGTTCCTGCCTGGACCCGGAACTGGAATACACGGTGATCTCCGCCTCGCTGGCGATGCGGCGCGACGGGCGCCTGGCCAGGGCCGGGGCGCTGTGTTTCCTGCCGCAGGAACTCGCCGGGGAAATAGAGCGGGACGCCGAGCAAGCCGGCCCGCCGCAATAATTCAGGAGCGAGGAAAACAACTTTTATGCAGGACCCTACTTTCATCGAAAAACAGGAAGACAGCCTCTCGATACATATTTTCGAGGTCTCGGCCGCCATGGTCGGGGTCTGTTTGACCGTGATAGGCATAATCAGCCTTATAACGACGCTGAAGAAGATGGAAACTCTCGCCGACGAGATAACCGCGCTCGACGCCATAATTTTTCTGGCGGCCTGCATCGTGTCCTATATCGCCATAAAGACCAGAGACCATCGCCGGCGCCTGAATTTCGAGCGGGCGGCCGACTCCCTGTTCTTGTCCGGGCTGGGGGGAATGGTGCTGATCTGTCTTTTTATAGTGATAAACCTGGCCTGATCTTTTAAGGCGGATAAAAAAGCGAAACCGCCGGGGCAGCCCGGCGGTTTCGTTCGTAAAGGCGGTTCGTTCTTACCAGGCGAGGCTGCCCAGGAGCGTGGAGAAGGCGGGAGGAAGCTCCTCTTCCGCGCCGAAGGCCCGGGCGGCCGGCGGCAGCAGCTCGGCTGGGTTGGCGGGCTTGTACCAGCACAGCGGCCGGAAGCCGCCGGTGAAGCCGCCGGAGCGGGTGCAGGTGCCGGCGGCGGCGTTGGTGGCGCTCAGCGGGGCCGACACGGGCTGCCGGCAGAGAGAACCCTGAAGGTAGGTGTCCATGCGGCACTGGGTGGCGGGATGGTCGGTGAACATGGTCGTTACCACTTTAGGGTCGGGGGTGTCGAAGCCGGGGGCGACGGGGTCGTTGTGCAGGGCCATGAACAGGCGGGCCACGGACTTGCCGGCCATGGCGGCCCTGACGCAGATGGCGCGGTCGGCGGGCGCGGGGAAAGCCGCGGCGCATTCCTGCTGCGCCACTTCGTCGCTGCCTTTCATGGCGGTGAAAGCGTTGGACGAGGAATCCGCGAAGACCTGCCGGAGGCACTTAAGGTTGGCGTAATAGTCGGCCTGGCCTTCTATGGAGGCCCAGCCGCCCTTGGGCGCGCCGCCCAGGTGGTGGCCCAACTCGTGGCAGACTACCAGCGCGAAGCCGTCCATGGTGACGGCCTCGTGGCGGGCCAGGCCGCCGTACATGTTGAGGACGAATTTATTGCCGCTCTGCGAGGCGTTGGCGTTAACGGTGTCGTTGGTCCAGAGGCGGTTGATCTGCAGCACCTTGCCCTGGGCGGCCACTACCGGCTTGTAGATCTTTTCTATGGTGTTGATGACTTCGTTGAACTGCGTCTCCTGGATGCCCCTGGCATCGAGGGAGTTGACGGGGATCTTGAGGTCGTTAGGGGGCAGGAAGCCCGGGCAGTCGGAGGCGGCGGCGGGGATGGCGGCCGCCAGCAGGGCGGAGAAGGCGGACAGGAGCAGGTTTCTTTTCATCGTTTCTTTCCTTGGTACGGAGTATGACAAATGTCAATGTCCAGGATATTATAGCGTTACTGGGGCCTTTTTGCAAAGCGGCGGGGAAACGGCGGGAGTCTTTTGCTAGAATAGGCTGGGAGAAGATATATGAAAACACTTTTGATTTCAGCGGCGATCTTGCTGGGAGCGGCGGGCGCTTCCAGGGCTCAGGACCTTACGGACGCGGAGCGCGGGGCCGTGGCCGGCACCCTGACCGGGGCCGCGACCCAGGCGGCGGACGCCGTTAACGACGTGGTTGCGGCCGCAAGGGCGCAGGCCAACGTTAAAGAGGCTTTCGCGCGCCAGCGGGCGGCCGGGCTGCCGCCCAAGGCCGACGCCGCGGCCATAGAAGCTTCGCTGCGCCTCCAGATGCGTTCAAATACGGCGAGCCTCCGCTTCGGCAGCCGCTGGCGCCAGTATCCCGACGATACCGCTTTCCGGAACCAGGCCTATCTTACCGGGCAGCAAATTGAAAAACTCGTGGCGGGGCTGGGCCCGGTGCGCGGCTGGACCTGCCCGTACGATAAAAAGGCCTCGCGGCTCATGAACGGGGCCATAGGGCCGCTGATCGCCGGCGCCAACGCCAGGCTTTACGCGCAGCCCCCTGTGCCGCCTTATACCGGGGCGGAGCGCGCTTACCGCTTCGGGCCTGTGCCGCCCGTCATAACGGCGGAACCGGCCAGGGATGAAAACTCGGCCGGCTGGCTGGACTGGGCCGCCGCCCGTGCCGTGCAGGACCTGGTGGAAAAGATGCGTAGCGAGAGGGCCTCGCTGGAACCGGCTAAAAGCACCGCGACCGTGCTGGCCCCGGACCGCGCCAGGGTCCGCGAGGCCATAAGGCTCTGGCGGCTGGCCGCAGCGCTGGATAACGGCGGGCCCGCGCCCAAGGTGTCCGCGGCCAGGCTGGACGCCGCCGCTGACGCCGTGACCGCGGCCGTCTCCGGAAAATACGGGAGCGCGCCTTTACAGGAACTGCAGGCCTGCGGTTTCGACGATTACGTTTCCGGCCAGGTTGGCAGGGCGGCCAAACGCCTGCTGGCCCGGCCCAAGGCCGCGGGGAAAAAAAGGGCGAAGAAATAGCGGGGGGCTTAAAAGGCGCGATGTATACCGATAAAGAACTGGAAAAGATATCCCGCAGCTGCCTGCTCGTGTGCGCGCTGCTGGATTTCGCCAAGGGGCGCGCCCGCGCCGCCGGCGCCAGGGCCGAGCTGAAGTTCCTGGGCGAAGGGCGCGACCGTTTCGTGCTGGAATTCCTCCACGAGCGGCATCTGCAGGACCTTAAACACTTCCGCCACCAGCGCGTGATCTGGCAGGCGGCCAATTGCCTGTCCGGGAAATTCAGCCTGGAATACGGGCCGGCGCAGGCCGGGTTCTGGACCGGCCTGGCCAAAGACTTCGAGCTGGAATATAATTCGGGGCGCCTGGACCTGCTGGAGATAAACTGGGAATAGGCGGATCAGCCCAGCAGCAGTATAAGGCTCATCAGGCCTACGCCCAGCAGGATAAAGAACAGCTGCAGCAGGGATTTTACCGTGTCGCACTCCTCGTGCAGCGCCGGGACCAGGTCGGAGCCGGCTATATAGATGAAGCCGCCCGCCGTAAGCGGCAGGGCCGCGTAGGTGTAGCTGACGAAATGTGTGCCTACCAGCAGCGAGGCCGCCCCGCCCGCCAGGGCCGTGAGGGCGGTAAGAAAATTAAAGACCAGCGCTTTTTTCGGAGTGAACCCGCCGTGCACCAGCACGCCGTAGTCCCCGATCTCGTGCGGGATCTCGTGCAGCACCACCGCCAGCGTGGTGGCGAGCCCCATATGCGGGCTTATCAGGAAGCTCGCGCCGATCACCGCCCCGTCGATGAAGTTGTGCACCGCGTCCCCGATCAGGTTCATGAACACCATGGGGTGCGGGTGCTTTTCCGAAGTAGGGACATGGCAGTGCCGCCAGCTCAGGAATTTTTCCAGGATGAAGAACATGAAGATGCCTGCCAGCGCCAGCAGCGGGGCCTTGGGCCCGGTGCCCATCCTGGCGAAGGCTTCCGGCAGCAGGTGCAGGAAGGCGTCGCCGAACAGGCCGCCCACGGCGAAGCTCACCAGCAGGAGCAGGATCCGCCGCAGCCGCTCCTCGTCCATGTAAAGGAAGAACAGCCCGGTAAGCGACAGGGCGCTGACCAGCGTTACGCTGGCCATGGTATAAAGCCAGGCTTCCGCGATAGGCATAGCAAGATCTCTCCTCCACGGTATCTTAACAAAAAAGGCGCGGCCCTGGGCCTGCCGGCAGGGTGGAAAAGCGGCGGGGAGCTTTTGCTAGAATATCCTTATGAACTTTAGCGGATGGACGGATCCGGGAATTATGAAAAAAATTATCCTATCGCTGACGGCCTGTTCGCTTGGCGGGTGCGCGCTGGTGACGCCGCACCCTACGGGCATGACGCTTTCGCCGCAGGCCATGGAGATAGTCGGCCCGGCCACAGGCGAAAGCACCAGCACCCGCCTGCTCTGCGTGCTGCCGGTGAACGGGAACGCCTCGCTTGGGGCCGCTACCGAGAACGCGCTTAAAGACGCCGCGGCCGAGGCCATCGTCAACCCGCAGGTCGACGACGAACGGGGCTTCGGGCCGCTGGGGCTATGGTGCTGGCAGAAGATAAAAGTTTACGGTACGGCCATCAGGTTCAAGCGCAATACCCCGGCGCAGGGCGCCGCGGCGAGCGAGAAGCGCGGCGACAAGGGTGCCGAGAAAAAGCAGCCCAAAAGCGGCGCGGGCGCCGCCGCAGAGGCGGACCCGGCGCTGGGGAAAAGCGAAGCCGACGCCGTGAACGAGATGGAGAGCAGGATCTTCAATAAGGGCCAATAGCGGCAGGCACAAGGCAGCCGCTGATGATTTTTGAACTTAAAATATTGAAATACAAGAACGAGGCCGCGGGGTGCGGCCGTAAAAAAACAAGGAAAACTACGACAATGAAAAAAATGATATTAATAGCAGCCGCGCTCTTGCTGACGGGGGCACTTACTCCCGCTTTCACCCAGGAAGCGCAGCCCGCGCCGGCCAAGGTAAGCCCCGCCGCGCCCGCAACGCCCGCGAAGAAAAAGGCGGTAAAGCCTAAGCGCGCGAAAAAAGAGCCGGTTAAAGCGTCCGCCGCGGAAGGCCTCAAGGCCGCGGCCCAGGCGCAGGTGAGCACCGCCGCTCCGGCTGCCCTTACTCCGGCGGAAGCGCAGCCGGCCCCCCAAGTTGCGGTGGCTACGGCGGCGCCCGCGGCCTCCGCCGTGGCCGAGAAGCCCGCCGTGCCCGCCGAACCCGCCAAGCCCGCTTTCCCGGCCTCCTCGTGCCCGCATTGTTTCCAGCCGCTGCTGGCCGGGTACAGCGGCATAGCGGCCGACCTTAAGCCCTGGATGGAGGAAATGGACGCGAAGGCGGCGGCCCACGACCGCAGGCTGTCGGCTATCCAGAAACTGATCAACGAGAAAGAGACCGCTATCGAGCAGGCCAAGCTCGGCGCCGACAAGAAGGCCGCCAAGGCCGCCGTAAAAAGCCTGAAAAAGGAGCACAAGGCGCTGCTCAGGCAATACGAGGCGGCCAGCGACCAGAAGGACGCTTTCTACAAGAAGTTCTCCAAAGAAGTAGAGAAGAGGACCGAAGGCTACAACAAGATCGTGGGAGCCAAGTTGAGGGAGACGCTCTCGGCCGCTTCACAGTAAAGGCCGGACGCCCGGATCCCTTTATGGCTGAAAAACTGGTCGTGATATCCGACGTGCACTCCAACCTGCACGCCCTCGAGGCCGTGCTAACGGATGTCTCTAGGCGCGGCCTGGGCTCGGCTCCGCTGTGCTTTCTCGGCGACGCCGTGAACATGGGGCCGTTCCCCGGAGAGGTTACCCGCCGTTTGGCCGCGCTCAATCCGGCTTACAGGGTGCGTGGCAACCACGACCGATATCTTTCCTCCGGAGCCCCGCGCGCCGAACTCGAGCGGTATTTCCGCTGCGCGGAAGGCGCCGACCACGCGGAATGGACCGGGGCGGCCCTCCGGGCGGAAGACAAGGCCTGGCTAGGGAGCGCGCCGGTGCAGCTCGCGTTCAGGCTGGGGGGCGCGGAGTTCGCCGCTTTCCACGCTTCCCCAGGGAGCGACGAGAAACAGTTCCTGCCCGCCAGCCTCGGCCGCAATATCCTATGCGGGCATATCCACTCCCCTTACGTCGTCACCCTGCCCGACGGCGGGCTGGCGGTGAATCCAGGCAGCGTGGGCAGCTCGCTGGACGGGAACACCGCGGCTTCGTACGCCGTGGTGACGGTGGACGGCGGCGTAAGCGCCGAGATCGTAAGGGTTAAATATGACGTGGAAGCTTTCTGCGGCGCGTTGGAAGCCCGCGGGGCTCCCTGGGCCGCCGGCATCGCCGCCGTGGTCCGCCGCGCCGGCCTTTTCCCTAAATAGGGGAAGGATCCCTCCGCTTCTTAAAGAGTAACATGAAAAAACCGCCGGGAGCCCCGGCGGTTTTTTATGCTCTGCGGAAACCAGGCTTCAGCGGGCGAAAGGCGAGCTGGCGCGGGCGGCTTCCACGCATTCCATTTCGCCGCCGGTAAAACTGGTTGAAATTTGTCTCCCGGGGTTTGCTAGAATGTGCGGAAGGGGGGAGCGGAAAAAATTCCGGGATCGTCCATGCCTAAATTTGTAGATTATTACTCCGTCCTGGGAGTTCCAAACAAGGCCTCTCCGGGCGAGATCCGGGCCGCGTACCACAAGCTGGCCCTGAAGTGCCATCCGGATCACAACCCAGGCGATAAGGCGGCCGAAGGCAGGTTCAAGGCTATAAACGAGGCTTATGCGGGTTTGTCCTCGCCGCAGAAACGCGGGGCCTATGACCGCTTGTGGGGGAAGCTGCGGCATGGGCAGGACCTGGTCTTTCCGCACGGCGCAGTCGGACTCTCCGCCGGCTTCAGCGATTTCTTTCATGCGCTTTTCGGACACCTGGCCGGAGCCGGTCCCGCGGCCGGGCCTGCGCCCGGCTGCAGCGGAGGCGCGGATTTAGAACTGCACCTTTCGCTGGCGGAAGCGCTGAGGGGCTCGCGCCAGGTCTTAAGCGTGTGCGTAAAGACCGCCTGCCCGGGCTGCGCCGGCGCCGGCCTGCTGCGGGCCGGGCCCTGCCCGCAATGCGGCGGGGCGGGCCAGGCGGTGGAACTGGAGAGTGTGGAGGTTATACTTCCCGAAGGTCTGCGCGACGGGGACAGCCTGCCGCTGAACGGCCTGAATTTAGCCGGTCCGGGCCGCGGCGGGAACCGCTTAAAGATCCGCGTTTCCCCGCATCCAGATTTTAAAGTGGCCGGAGACGACCTTGAGACCGAACTCCTGGCGGCGGAGACCGACGGAGAAGTGCAGGTGCCCGCCTTGGACGGGGTCCTCAGGCTCAAGCTGCCGCGAGGCTGGCGCAAGGGGGCGAGGCTGCGCGTGCCTGGCCGCGGGCTGCGCAGGAAGGACGGCACGCGCGGCGACCTGCTCGTAACGCTCGTTACGGCCGCGGACCCCGCGGCCGCCGCGGGACAGGGCAGGAAGAGGGCGGGGCTTTGGGGCTGAGCGGGGAAGGGGGGACAAAATGGGGAAAATAATAGTTTCGGAATTCGTGTCGCTGGACGGGGTAATGGAGGCGCCGGGCGGGGAACCGGGCTTCAGGCACGGCGGCTGGGTGATGAAATACCCGGACCAGGCCTGGCTTGGATACAAGCTGGCCGAGGTCCGCGCGCACGGGGCGCTGCTTATAGGCCGCAGGACGTACGAGAGTTTCGCGGCCGCCTGGCCTTCGCGCACCGGCGAGTTCGCCGACAAGATGAACAGCATGCCCAAGTTCGTGGCCTCCACCACGCTGAAGAAGGCCTCCTGGAACAACACCACCATCATCAACGGCGACGTGGCGGAAGCCGCGGCCAGGCTTAAGAAGGAGTTCGCGGGGGATATCCTGGTGGCGGGCAGCCGCACCCTGGTGAACACGCTGAGGAGCAGCGGGCTGGTTGACGAGTACCGCCTGCTGGTGTTCCCGGTAATTCTCGGCAGCGGCAAGAGGCTGTTCGAGGAATACCCGGAAGCGGCGGCGCTCAAACTCGTGGAGGCGCGGAAGCTCGGCGCCGACACGGCCCTCCTGACCTACCGGCCCAATAACTGACGCGCCGCGTTCAATGCGGAAGGGCGGTTTGATAGAATATGGGGAAGAGGCCCGGTCGGGTGAGAGTAATTTTAAAAAGCGTACGGAGGCAAAATGGAGCCCTTGGAATTAGAGAGTAAAATGAACTCGCTCGAGCTGCGCCTTTCCCGCGTGGAAGGCGCGCTGATGAAGGCCGCGCAGCCCGAGGTTCCTCCTTCGCCCGCGGCCCCCGGCGTTCCCGTTCCCGCGTCCGTCCCGGCGCCGGCCGCCGCGCCGGGCCTGAAAGACCTTTTAGATTCCCGGGCGCCCGCGGGGAGCCCCGTGACCCGCGCGGAACGTTCCGGTAATTGGCTCGGCGTAGTGGCCGCCATCTGCTTCGTGTTCGCCGCCGCGTTCATAATAAAGCTTTCGATAGATTCCGGCTGGCTTACACCGGTAAGGCAGATCGGGCTGGCCGTGCTGCTGGGGATAGGCCTGATAGGGGCAGGGTTCGCGCTGCTCGACTCGGACCGCGAATATTCCAGCCTGCTGCCGGGCGCCGGCATCATCGTGCTCTACCTCACCGTCTTCGCCGCCCACCGGCTGTATTCGCTGATAACTTTCGAAGACGCCATCTCGCTGATCAGCCTGGTTTCCGGGGCCTGTATCTGGCTGTACACGCGGATCAGGGAGGACTGGTACCCGGTCACCGCCGCCGCGGGCTCCTATTGCGCGCCTGTGGTGCTGTCCCTGGGCTCCACCTCCACTTTTACCGTCTACTACTTCCTGCTCTGCTCCACGGCTTTCTCGGTGATCTCCATCTGGGTGCGTTCCCGCACGCTTACGCTGGTGGCCGCGTACCTCTCCATCATGATGACCGCTTTCGCCGGCCTTTACCTTAGGCAGGACGGGCTGACCGCGGGGATGCTGGCGCTCAACTTCCTGGTGTTCGCCATGGGGGCTTATCTTTACACGCGGCAGAGCATGAAGCCGCTCACCGAGACGGAGTCGGCCAGCTTCCTGCCGCTGCTCCTGTTCTTCTACGCCATGGAATATTACTTCATAAACCGCATGCATCCCGGCCTGGCGCCGTGGCTGTCGCTGGGGTTCGCCGGCATCCTGCTCGGCCTTTACCAGTCGGCGAAGAAGTGGTTCCCGGAGGCCAACATAGGCAGCCAGACCATGGTCTACGCTTTCGTGTCCGTGGTGTGTTTCCATTCCTTCTACCTGGAACTGCTGCCCGCCCTGGCGCGGCCCTGGCTGTTCGTGGCCATAGCGCTGGGGCTGGCGCTCTCCCCGGTAAAGCTGGACGGGGCGGGCAAAGCCGGTGCGCTGCGCATCCCGGCGCTGGCCGTGCTGGCGGTGCTGCTGCTGGAGTACGTGGGGATGGTCTCACACCTGCTGTCCGGCAAGGAGCTCTCCTGGCTGGCGGTCTCGCTGGCTTCGCTGGCGGCGCTGTGGGCGCTGGTCTACGCCCGGGGCGAGGAGTTCGCGGGGAAGGCGGGGTACGGGCCGCTGCTCGGCGCCGCGCACGTGCTCGCCGTGTCGGGCCTGTACCGGCTGACCACCGACACCAGCTCGCTGGCGGTTTCGGCGTCCTGGCTGATGTACGCGGTCAGCATCATAGCTTTCGCTTTCGACAGGAAGGACGAGGCCATGGCCAAGTCCGCCATGCTGGTGCTCGGCTTCGCCGCCTGCAAGGCCCTGCTTTACGACGCGGCTTCCGCGCCGACCACCGTGCGCATCCTCTGCCTGCTCCTCACCGGGGCGGCGCTGTACGGGTCCGGCTTCCTGATCCGCCGGATCTCCGGCTGGAAGCTGGAAAAAGAAAAAGACCGGCAGCCTGCCGGGCTCTGACCCTTCCGGTTCCCCGCCAATAAAAAACCGCCGCCCTTTTTCAGGACGGCGGTTCTAAAACCGTTAAAGGATTTTAGATTACCACTTGTTGCCGCCGCCGTAGCCGCCGCGATCGCCACCGCGACCGCCGCGATCACCGCCGCGACCGCCGCCGGTGCGGGCTTCCATGGGGCGCGCTTCGTTGATGGTCAGCTTGCGGCCGCCGAAGTCGGTGCCGTTAAGCTTTTCCATGGCAGTGGCAGCTTCCGCGTCATTCGGCATCTCGATGAAGCCGAAACCGCGGGACTGGCCGGACTCCCTGTCCGTGATCAGCTTAGCGCTGGTAACCTGGCCGTAAGTGGCGAACAGGGTGTTCATTTCCGCTTCGGTAGTGGTGAAGGGCAGGCCGCCCACGTATATTCTCTTGCTCATTGTATTATTCTCCTGGCAACTTTAATTTACCTGACTCAACTCTCTTTGCTCTATCTCCTCCGAAGTTGCTTGGTAGAATAGGCTTCAAAAACTTGAGTTCTGGTTTGACTACCTGAATAGTATGACATTAATCCCGGAATATGTATATAGGTCTTATGCATAAATTAGCCTGGGTACTTTGGCCCGCGCGGTTCAGCGGCCTCCCGCCCGGCGTCAGGGCCGGGCGGGGCTTAAGGCCGCGGGGTTACTTCTTCTTGCCGAAGACTATGGTAAGGGTGTCTTTCAGGTCCTCCACCTTGTAGCGGTAGGGGTCGGCGTTGGGCGGGATGGACATGATCTTCTCGTTATGCTGGTAAGAGGAACTCTTCAGCGTTTCCCCGGCCTTCTTCTCCGTTTCGGCGGACCGGCTCTGGTAATCGACCTTGATCCGGTTCTTGTTCACGTCCACCTTGAACTTGCTGCCAGGGGCGGCGGCCGGTTTCTTGAACGTAACGGTCACGTTCTCCGGGGTCTCCTGCACCGAGGGGCTTAGGTCCACCATGTCCATGCGCTCCGAGAACCACTTGTCGTAGGCCTTCTTGAAGCGGCTCTTCTCGGCCTCGATGTCCGCGTCCAGCCGGGCGTTCAGCCGGTTTATGTCGGCAAGCGGGTCCTGCGAACCGCGGAAGTACTCGTCGGAGAACAGGCGGTCGAAGTCCTTCGAGGTCAGGTCCTCCTGGCGCATAAGCTTCTGCCGCGCCTGCCGCAGCCAGGTCCCCAGGTCCTTGGCGGCGGTGTCGTGCATAGCCGCGGGTTTGCCGGCGCCCGCCTTCTCCTGCGCGCGTACCGCGGGCGCGGCTGCCGCCAGCAGGGCGGACGCCAGCGCTAAACTTACGAATGTCGCTTTTTTCATAATACCTCCTGATCGTCTATTAACTAAATCTCAGCGGCCCCGTCAGCGGCCGCGCTCCCTTTCCTCGCCATGGTACTCGAAGCCTTCGTCCATAAAAGCCGGGCCGTACCAGAAACCGAACTCGAAAGCCGGGTCGTAAGGGTAGGGTTTCTCGCGCGCCCACATGTGGATCTCGTCCGCGTCCAGCACGGGGTACGCGTAGTCTATTTTTCCGAGCTGCCGCGTTTCCTGTCCCGAGATCTTTCCCGCCACGGTCACTTTTCTGCCTTTGCGGTAGACGGCCGGGTCCAGGAACTTGTTGATGCGGGCGAGGAACCTGCCCTGCGAGCCCTCGGCCAGGCCGGGTTCGTCGGCGCTTTCCAGCGGTGTCTCCAGGACGGTCAGCTCGGTGTAGGCCGGCGTGTTGGCGACGGCCACGATATAGCCGCCCCAGATCACCAGCGTTCCCTTGTAGGCGTTGGGGTCTTTAACGGCGCGTTCAAAAGTTAAGTCCTTGCTCGCCTCCTGGCGCAGGGTTTTGGAGATGGGCGAAGAGGCGCAGCCCGCCAGCAGCGCACCCGCCAGAACGGCGAAGGCCGCCTTGGCATAGATATTTATCCGCATCATATTCCCTCCGTGACCAGCGCCGCTCCAGCTTCCTGAAATCGATTTTACCGTTAAGCGGCGGCGGGTGTAACCGCCGCCGTCCGCTTTCCATTGACCTTTCTCCGCTTTCTCTGCCTGGCCGCGGCGCCGTGGGATTGTTTGGTAAAATAAAGCAAGTCCCGTCGGAAATAGCGGGGCGTGCCCGCGGCGGCCGCCGCCGGTTAAGAGGATCAGTTCGAGGAAAGTAATATGAGCGAAACAGTAAGTTACGATGTCATCGCGGTGAAACCGGACGGTCATCCCACCCCGATCCATATTACGGACGAGAACCTTAATCTCCAGGTCGCGGCGGGGCTGCTGCTCGGCCTGCTGGTGGCGGGCTTTACGCTCTGGGTTACAAAGAAGCTGGTTCCCAGGGAGATGGGTGCGGATAAGGGCTTTTTGGGGGCGGAGTTCTCGGCCGCGCTGGGTATCACGGGCGGCCTGCTCGCGGGCCTCCCGGTGGAATATAGATGGATCCCCGTAGTGAGCCGACGGCATCCCGCGTCTTTGGACTTGGAATTTACCGTCAAGAACCCCAACAACCTGCGCTTGCGTATATATAAGGAAGGCGCCTTCAATAAACCGCTGGGGGCTTTGTCCTCCCCGGCCGAAACGCCCAGGCTGATAGAGGCCTGCGGGTTCGTGCTGCGCGCGGAGCCGCAGGGCGCCCTGGCGGCCTGCGCGGAAGCGCTGGACAAGGCCGTTTCTCCCTTCTGCGCGGCCGGGCTTTACGAGGCCAGGCTGGAGGGCAACAAGTTCTCCATCAGTGCCGTAAGGAACGTAACTTACGAGATAGAGGAAGCGAAGTTCCTGCTGGATTGCGGCCTGAAAGCAGCCCTTCTTTTCAACTAGCGGTCACAGGCCGTAGGCGGCGCCGTATTTCTCTATCACGAAGTCCACGTCCTTGTCGCCCCTGCCGGACAGGTTGACCAGTATTTTTTTACCCTTCCCGAGTTTTTTCGCCAGCTTAACGGCGTAGGCCGCGGCGTGCGCGCTTTCTATGGCGGGGATGATGCCCTCCAGCCGCGACAGGGAGAAGAAGGCCTCTATCGCCTCGGCGTCGTTAATATATTCGTAAGAAACGCGGCCGGTGTCCTTAAGGTAGCTGTGCTCGGGCCCCACGCCGGGGTAGTCCAGGCCGCTGGCCGCGGAATAGACCTTCATCGGCTGGCCCTGGTCGTCCTGCAGCAGGTAGCAGCGGAAGCCGTGGATCACGCCGGGCCTGCCCTTGGTGAGCGTAGCGGCATGCTCGCCGTCCTTAAAGCTGATGCCAGCCGGCTCCACGCCGTACATGGCTACGGCTTCGTCGTCCAGGAAGGCGGAGAACAGGCCTATGGCGTTGGAACCGCCGCCCACGCAGGCCACCAGCGCGTCCGGCAGCGCCCCGGTCATTTCCACGAACTGTTTTTTAGCTTCCCTGCCCACCACGGCCTGGAAATCACGGACCATCAGGGGGAAAGGGTGCGGCCCCACCACCGAGCCTATGGCGTAGAACTGGGTTTCCGGGTCCTTGAGGTAAGCCTCGAAAGCCGCGTCCACGGCTTCTTTAAGGGTTTGCCGCCCCGCCGCTACCGGGACGACCTTCGCGCCGAGTATTTTCATGCGGCTGACGTTCGGATGTTCTTTTTGGATGTCCACCTCGCCCATGTAAATATCGCATTCCAGCCCCAGCAGCGCGGCGGCCGTGGCCAGCGCAACTCCGTGCTGGCCCGCGCCGGTTTCGGCGATGAGTTTTTTCCTGCCCATCTTTTTAGCCAGCAGCGCTTCGCCCAGGCAATGGTTGATCTTGTGGGCGCCGGTGTGGTTCAGGTCCTCGCGCTTGAAGTAGATCTCCGCGCCGCCGGCGCTGCGGGTAAGGCGGTCGGCCCTGAACACGGGGCTGGGGCGTCCGACGTAGTGCTTGTACAGGCCGCCCAGTTCCTCGTGGAAGGCGGGGTCCGCCTTGATCTTAAGGTAGGCCGCGGCGATCCCGTCCATTACCGCTTGCAGCTGGGGCGGGATGAAGCTGCCGCCGTAGTCGCCGAAAAAACCTTTAGAATCCGGAAGCTGGTCCTGTTGTATCCTTTTCATATGGTTATCCTCGAATAAGTTCTTTTGTAATTGAATTGCGGCTTTTAAGCAGCCTGGAGCCGCGGGTTATCTTGCACAGGCTTATCTTCAATTTTTGGGCTATCGCGCGCTGGGGATAGCCCTGGTGCAGCATTTTAAGGAGCCGCCAGCGCAGCGCCATATCTTTAAGCTCGGCGGGCGTGTGAAGCTCGCCCAGGAATTCAAGCATGTCGCCCTGTTCGTTCACCGACGCCAGCGCGGCGGAAAGTTCGTTCAAAGCTTTCAGGTTCGTCTCCGCTCTGTTTCTATGCATAGAAACATGATAGCATAAAAACCCCGCGTGTGCCTTACCGCATATTGCGCCCCGGCGTTTTCTCTGGTAGGCTATACGCATGAGAACGCTGGCCCTGTTTTTCTTCCTGGCCTCCTTTGTTCCCGCCGCAGCCCGCTGCGAACAGGGCGGGGCGCCGTGGGGCGCCCAGGTTTCCCGGGATTATAACGCCTGGGGCTGGATCTCCGCCTATACCGGAGAGGACGAAGGCTCGTGGGATTCGCTGCCCTCCGCCGAACGCGGCGCCATTCTCAAGAAGGCCGCCGCCGCCTGCGCCGCCGCCGGCCGCGACCTCGATTCCGCCGGGGCGCTGACCGACGGCGACGCGCTGCTCGCCATGCCGGCGGCCTCGGTAAAACGGATGGCCGCCTGCGAGAGCGGCGGCCCCGGCGCGGCCGCGGGACTGGCGGAAAAACAGAAGCGCCTGGCCCTTATCAAGCAGAAGTCCGCCGCCGGGCGCTTCGACCAGGAGGACGCGGACTGGCTTGCGGAGAACGGTCTTACGCTGCGCCAGGACCCCGACCAGGCGAAGGCCGCGGCCAGGGAGAGCAAGCAGCGCGCAGCGCGGCAGCAGAAGGGAAGCGAAGCGGCAGCGAAGAAATACAGCGGCCTTAATAAAAAAGGCCTGGACTCGGCGGCCCTGTCCAAGGTTTACGACGGCGGCGCCGCCGGCGGCGCAGGCGCCGGGGACGCGGTGGCGCTCTCCGGGAAACACAAGAGTTCCCTGCCCGAGCCGGGCGAGCGCGTTTCCCGGAAGAAACTTTCTTATACCCCGCCGCCCGAAATGCAGCTGACCGACGAGTTCAAAGGGATGAAAGGCTACGACGACATGAAGAAGGAGAACGAGTATAACAAAGTTATGAACGAGGTGGACAAGGACGGCGCCGACGCCGCGGCTAAGAACAAGAAGATCAAGACCGCGGGTTACGCCTCGCTCAAGGCGGTTTATTCCGTCTCCAAGGATTTCGACGAGACCTTCGTGAACAACCCCTCGCCCAAAAGCGAGGACGTGAAGAAGGTCATAGACCGCATAAACAGCAAAGCCAGGAACCCGCAGGAGGCCTGGGAAATAGCCTACCAGATGCGCAACAAGCGCGATTTTCCCGCGCTGCGCGACGCGGAGCATTACCTGTGGGCCTGCTCGGAATCCAGCGAGAGCCGCTGGAAGGCCGCCCGGACCATGATCACCACGCCTATGTATTCCGCCGCCAAACTGCCCGGCCTGCGCAAGCTCTTCTTTGACGATAACACCTCCCCGCCTTCGGCCAGCGAGATAAAATGGGGCTGGAAAGGCGTGAAGGACTGCGTTAAATAGGGCCCGGGAGCCTTTCTTGGCCGGGATGTGGACCAGTGGCCCGGCCGCATTGACAGGCTCCTGACGATGTGTTATTATTCTGAAAATAACACGGGAGCGTGTTCAATACTCCGGGGGGCCTATGCGATTTTCTTTTACGCCAAAACACAATAAAATTCTTCAGCAGGTCTGCGCGCTGCTGGTCCTGTGCACCTGGGTAGGGCTGTTCCAGGCCTGCATGCCGCCGCAGCAGCAGGAGCTGGCGACGCCGCTGCCGGTTTCGCCCTGGGGCGGGAAGTACGCGTACCAATACGATATCCCCGCCGACATGCCGCGCAAGCAGCCCGGGTCGGTGCCCGTGGTGATAGCGGTGGTAAACCCGGAATACCGGGAAAAGGAAAGCGCGCTGGATACGGAGATCTACTCCAAGGTCGGCAAGGGTTTTTCCGCCTCCATGGGGACCGACCTGGACAAAATACTGCTGGCTAAAGGCCTGACCACTACCGGGCCCTTCCCGTCCCTGGACGAGATAACCTATTCCGAGAAGAAAAGCGCGGCGCTGACGCTGGCCCCGCAGATCTTCCTCACGGCGGACGTTAAGTACGTGGATAACTGCGCCGAGAGCCGCGCCAAAGGCATACCCTGCGCCCCTATCAACAACTACGGCCAATTCAGGAGCGGGCGCGAGTTCGTAATGGTCGTGTCCGGCTGGATCAGCTTCGTCATGCAGGAGCCGCTTTCCGGCGAGAAGATGTGGATAAAGAAACTGGAACTGGACCCCGTGGAAATACGCGGCGTGGACGTGTTCGAAACTATCCCCATGTACAGCAACGTTTCCGACGGCTGCGGCGGGACGAGGCAGGTCCTCTCCGGCTACGCGAAGTCCAATAACCTGGTTTACGACGGGAAAGCCGACGCGATGGCTTTCGCCATCCAGAAAATGTACCCGACGATCCTCAGCCAGTTCCAGAAGTACCTGGATACCGACGAGATGCAGGAGCTCAAGCGGAAAACCGCCGAGATCAGGGCCGCCAAGGTTTACTAAAGGCCATTCGCTCAGGGCGGGACCGGACGCCGGCCGTTAGCGCCCCGTAGGGCGCCGGCCGGCGTCCTGTTACCGGGCCGCCGTTCCCGGCGCTAAACACACGCCCTGCCTTAATATCTAAGGGGAAAGACTAATGTGTCCGACGCTTTTTCATCTCGGAGCTTTTGAACTGCGCAGTTACGCCTTCTTCATCGCCCTCGGCGGCATCCTTTCTTTTCTTTTCCTTAAAACGCGCGAGCGGGCGATGGGGCTCGAGCGGGCGGACGAATTCTGGGTGCTGGTGAACACGGTCCTGTTCTCGGGGTTTATCGGCGCCAGGGCCGCGTCCATCCTGTTCCAGCTGCCGTTAAGTTCCCATGAATTCTGGTCCGCCCTTTTCGCGGTTAACCGGGGTTTTTCCGTGTTCGGGTTCATAGCGGGGGTTATGGGCGGGGTTTACCTGTTCTGCCGCTTTTTTAAGCGCGATTTTACGCGTATCTTCGACTACATCTGCTGCGTTATCCCGCTCTGGCAGGTTTTCGGGCGGCTGGGCTGTTTCTTCAGGGGCTGCTGCTACGGGCTTCCCGCCCGGGCCGGCACGCCCTGGGCCCTTAGTTTCAATAACCCGGACTCCGCGGTGCCGGCGGCGCTGCTGGGGGTGCCGCTCCATCCCGCGCAGCTCTACGAGGCGGCGGGGGACGCGCTGCTCGCCGTTATCCTTTATTCCCTTCTGCTCCGGGTGGAGAAAGGGCGGCTGCCGGGCGGCTCGGTGTGCGCCGCCTATTGCGTTGGGTACGGCCTTGTCCGGTTCGTGTGCGAACTCTTCCGCGCGGGAAACCACCCGTTCGGCGGGCTTCCCGTAACTTCCGGGCAGATATTTTCATCGATACTGGTGCTGTGCGGGGCCGCGCTTTTCCTGGCGGCAGGGCGCCGCAAGGCGTAACGGCGCCGGCGCGGAAAAAGGCCGGTTAAGGTTCTGCCTTAGCCGGCCTTTTGTTTTTCCGCTCGAGTTACTCCGCGAGGGCGTCTTTAAGCTGTTGCAGCGCCGGGCCGTTTACCTGCGCGGGCGCCTCTACAGAGGGCGTGTAAATAACGGCGTCCACGGCCGGCAGCACCGGCGCGGAAGGGTCGTAAATGACGGGGTCCCCGATCACTGGCTCGATGCCTTTGCGGGGAGCAGGGATAGTGAGGGTCTGCGTGCCGCCGGTGGTGAAGAAGATCCTTGCGCCCGCGGCGGTAAGGCGGTCCAGCGCTTCTTTATGCGGGTGCCCGTAAACGTTGTCCACGCCCACGGAGATGATGGCGACTTTAGGCTTCACGCGGGCGAGGAATTTCTCGGTGGAGGAATAGCGCGAACCGTGGTGGGCCACCTTCAGCGCGTAGGACTCCAGGCCGGATTTGAAGAGGCGCATCATGGCGTTCTCGATAGGGGCTTCGGCGTCGCCGGTGAACAGCAGGCCCTGGCCGTTGTAGTACAGGCGCAGGACGATGGAGCAGTTATTGATGTCGTCGTTATTCTTGCCCTGCATGGT
>JAJZPL010000047.1 GCA_021811185.1 bacterium | reverse complement strand
ACCTGGCCCGGCAGGCGGCCGCCGCCGGCGTAAAGCGCTTTGTCTTCATGAGTACAGTCGGGGTTAACGGGAATAATTCCGGCGCCGACCCGTATAAAGAAACGGACCCGCCCTTGCCCCACAATGACTACTCCGTTTCAAAATGGGAAGCCGAAGAAGAGCTGGTAAAAATCGCAGGGACTTCTTCAATGCAGGTCGTTGTAGTGCGGGCTCCCCTCGTGTACGGACCCGGTAATCCTGGTAATTTCGCCTCCCTACTGCGCCTTGTTTCCGCCGGGCTGCCTCTGCCGTTCGCTTCGGTGCGCAATGTCAAAAGTTTCATCTATGTGCAGAATCTCGTTTCAGCTTTGTCCCTGTGCTGCACGCATCCCGCTGCGGCCGGGCTATATCTGGTATCTGACAGCGAGTTCGTTTCTACGCCGGAATTGGTGCGAAAGCTCGGATCCTATATGGGGCACCCTGTCCGCCTATTCCCTTTCCCCGCAAAACTGCTGACGGCCGCCGGCAGGGCCGTCGGAAAACGTGCTGCCGCTGAGAGCTTGCTGGCGTCTTTGGCCGTGGACAGCGCCAAAATACGCAAGCAGCTTGGCTGGCGCCCGCCGGTCTCTATGGACGACGGCTTGCGGCGTACCGTGGAGTGGTTCTCCGCACGGAGCAAAGTGTAATGAAACGGACCTTCGACGTCGTTCTGAGTCTTATCGTGCTCGCATTTTTGAGCGTACCGATGCTTTTGATCGCCCTTCTGGTGCGTCTGACTTCCAGCGGGCCCGCGTTGTACTGGTCTAACCGCGTCGGGAAGGGCAATAGGCTGTTCAAGATGCCTAAATTCCGTACCATGCGCGTGGAGACCCCGCCGATGGCCACCCATTTGATGACAGAGCCGGAGAAATTCCTTACGCCAATAGGTGGCTTTCTGCGCAAGACCAGCCTGGACGAACTGCCGCAACTTATCAGCATTCTCCGCGGGGATATGAGCTTTGTCGGGCCGCGCCCGGCGCTGTTCAACCAGGAGGACCTTATCTACCTGCGCACGCAAAAAGGGGTTCACAATATCACTCCGGGCTTAACCGGCTGGGCGCAGGTTAATGGACGGGATGAGTTGCCTATTCCTATTAAAGTGGATTATGACTATCAATATCTCAATAGCCGTTCCCTGCTGCTGGACCTGAAAATTATCGGGATGACCGCGCTTCAGGCTGTTGCCGGCAAAGGCGTTAGCCATTAGAGATAACCAAAACTGAATATGAACAAGATCCTTGTAACTGGCGCGGCGGGCTATATCGGTTCGCATACCTGCGTAGAACTGCTTTCCTCCGGCTATGAGATTGTGGCAGTGGACGACTTCCGCAACAGTAAGTTGGAGGTGGTGAGCAGGATCAAAGAGCTTGCCGGGAAGGACTTTCGGTTTGTCCAGGCCGATGCAGCCGATGTCGCGGCGTTGAGAGCGGCTTTTGAGGGGGAGACCATTTCTGCCGTGATCCATTTTGCCGGCCTGAAAGCTGTCGGCGAATCGGTAGAGAAACCGCTGGAATACTACCGCAATAATCTAAACACCACTATGGTCGTGCTGGACTGCATGGAGCGGTATGGCGTAAAGCGGATAGTCTTCAGCTCTTCGGCCACCGTTTACGGTATCCCTGAAACTGTGCCTATAGCTGAAGACGCGCGCCTGACTTGCACCAACCCCTATGGCTGGACCAAGTACATGAACGAGCAAATCCTACGCGACCAGGCGAACGCACAGAAGGATTTCTCAGTTGTTCTGCTTAGGTATTTTAACCCTATCGGGGCGCATGAAAGCGGACTTATAGGCGACGACCCTAAAGGGATACCGAATAATCTTCTTCCCTATATCACGCAGGTGGCTTCCGGGCGGAGGGAATTTTTGAATGTTCTCGGGAAAGATCATCCGACTCCGGAAGCCACCGCCGTAAAGTATAAGATACAGATGACTGATTTGGTCTACGGCCATTCTTCGGCTATGGAGGACGCGGCAGGGCATACCGGAGCTGAAGCTATAAACCTCGGCACCGGGCGCGGCTACAGCGTGCTGGACGTTGTAAAAACCTACGAGAGGGTTTCCGGGGTAAGGATACCGTATAAGATAGCACCGCGTCGGCACGGGGATATCGCCGAGTGTTATGCGGATTCCGCAAAAGCCCGGCGGCTTTTGGGGTGGCGCGCTGAACGGACCCTCGATGACATGTGCCTGAGCGCCCATAACTGGCAGACAAAGAATCCCGCTGGTTATCTATAACTTCGAGCCGGCAAGGGCGTCAGCCATTAACCTGGCGGTCGCCAAAGTATTGTTAGTTACATTGCGCCGCTCCCCATAATTTGGGATACTGTAGCGGGGAGTATTATGGGCAAAAAACTGGAACGACATAATAGTCTGCTGATTGCAATTCTTGACATCGTTTCCGTGTCGGCGGCGTACTATTTAGCCTTTTTGCTCAGGTTCGATTCCCATCTGCCCCCCGGGCAAATCGCCAATTTCCTGATAACCTTGCCGATAATCGTGATAATGCGGTTGGCGGCTTTCAGATATTTCGGCCTCTACAACGGCATCTGGCGCTATGCCAGCATGGCCGATCTTACCGCCATATTTAAAGCCATGTTCGCCAGCCAGTTGTTCGTCATGGTTGCGGTGCTTTTTCTCAAACATGGCGCTTTCCCGCGCTCGGTGCTGCTGATCAGCCCCTTTATCGCCGTTATTTTTGTCGGCGGAATCCGTTTTGTCATTCGCGCCACCAGGCATGTGCGCCACAAGGATTTTAACGGGCAGTTCTCCCGCATGCTGGTCTTCGGCGCCGGCGACCTGGGCGAGGCCGTGTTGCGCGACATACAGCGCAGCCCGTCCGGCCGCCACGTGGTGGGGTTCCTCGACGACAACGCGCTAAAGCACGGCCGCAGCATACACGGCGTGCGCGTGCACGGCGGGCGGGACAAAATAGTAGAAGTGATCAACAAGTACCAGGTGGACGAGGTCCTCGTGGCCGTAAACCACAGCCGCGGCAAGATCATTACCGACCTGATGGCCGTCTACGCCGCCGCCGGCAACCCGCGCAAAGTCGATTTTAAAACCCTGCCTACCACCAACGAGCTCATCACCAAGAGCCGCCTCACCCCGGACATCCGCAAGATAGACGTAACCGACCTCATGCACCGCCGCATAGTCGACATCAACATGGCGCTGGTCAAGGCGGGCGTGGCCGGCAAAACCGTACTGGTCACAGGCGCCGGCGGCACCATAGGCGGCGAGCTGGCCCGGCAGATCTGCGGGCTGAACCCCGCCCGGGTGCTGCTGCTGGAGAACCACAACACCGCGCTCTTTTATATCGACAAGGAACTAAAAGAAAAGGGCTACACCGGCATGATAGTCAGCGTGCCCGGCGACGTGCGCGACGAGAGCCTGCTTAAGAACCTGTTCGAACAGTACAAGCCCGCCTGGGTGCTGCACGCCGCGGCCCACAAACACGTGGGGCTTATGGAGGACAACCCGCAGGAGGCCGTTAAGAACAACACCCTCGGCACCTACATACTGGCGCGCACCGCCGCCGCCTACGGCGCGGAGCGGTTCCTCAACATTTCCACGGACAAGGCCGTGCGCCCCACCAGCGTGATGGGTGCCAGCAAGCGCCTGGGCGAGATGGCCCTGCGCGAGCTTTCCGGCAAGAGCGGCACGAAGTTCATGTCGGTGCGCTTCGGCAACGTGCTGGGCAGCTCCGGCAGCGTGGTGAAGATCTTCCAGGAGCAGATACTAGCCGGCGGCCCCGTGACCGTTACGCACCCCGACGTGATACGCTATTTCATGACCACCGAGGAGGCGGTCTCCCTGGTGCTCAACGCCTGTGCCATGGGCGAGGGCGGTGAGATCTTCGTGCTCAACATGGGCGAGCCGGTCAAAATTGTGGATCTCGCCCGCAACATGATAGTGCTCAACGGCCTGGTGCCGGACAAGGACATAGAGATAAAGTTCACGGGCTTGAAGCCCGGCGAGAAGATGTACGAGGAGCTTTTCCGCGAGGAGGACATTCGCAAGGACACCGGCCACGCGGACATCTTCGCGGCGGTGCCTTCCGAGGCCGACGCGCGGCTTACCGACGAGCGCCGCGAGGCGCTGCAGCACCTGGCCGCCGGGGCCGATAACGCGGCTATGCTTGGCGCTATAAAGGACCTGGTGCCCGCCTACAGTGGCTGGCCTAGGAAACAGCCGGGCAAAGCGGGGGAGCTGGATCCCGGCTTTCGCCGGGATGACGGATACGTTCGCCGGGATGAGGCTGCCGGGCGCCCGGATAACGGGGAAGCCGCGCAGCCCCGCGCCGCCGAAGCCGAGCCGCGCGACGAATAGGCCGGCCGGCCCCGGCTCCATGCCGGCGCGCAGGGCCGGATTTACGGCGGTACGCCGCCCAGTTTGTATAATATCGATATGCCAGGCAGACAGACGAACACGAAAGGCGAAACTCTTCAGCTGGCGTCGCTGCGCGCTATTCCGCCGGCCGCGCGCCTTGGCCTGGCCATAGAGCTGTCGCAGACCCTTTCGGACCTGAACCGAGCTGTTAAAGATGGAACTGAAAAAGTTCATAAAGGACCTGGCGGCAAAGCTCCAGGCCGCAGGCGTTGACTACTGCATAACCGGGGGATATGCGGTTTCAGTCTGGGGCGCTCCGCGAAGCACCCTTGATATAGACCTCATAACCTCCCTTAAGCCGTCCCAGGTGGACCTGCTGGTCAGGGCAATGGCTCCCGGCAAAGGCGCCTATCTGGACGAGGAGGCCATAAGGGAAGCGGTAGCTTCCGGCGGCGAGTTCAACTACATTCCCGCGGAGGCCGGCCTGAAGGTGGATTTCTGGGTTATCCGCCCAGCCGACGGGACGGGGCTGCGCGAGCTGACCCGCAAGCGCAGGGAGGTTTTCGAAGGGCAGGAGATATTCTTCATTTCGCCGGAGGACCTGATACTCAGCAAGCTGCGGTGGGCCCGCGGCAGCGCCTCCACCCGGCACGCGGAGGATATACGCTCGGTGCTGGCCGTTTCCGGGGCGGAGCTGGACTTGGAATATCTGAAGAGCGCGGCCGGCGCGCAGGGCCTTTCCGGGGACCTGGAACCGTTTTTGAAATAAGTTTAAGGGACTAGTCAGGGAGGAAAATAGATGAAATACCTGTTGATGGCTTGTTTGATGGCGCTGGGGACTTCGGCCCGGGCGCAGGAAGAGGCGTTCACGGCCAAGATCTTCAAGACCAAGGGCGACGTGGAGTTCCTGAAGAAAGGCGCGGCCGCCTGGATGCCGGTGGAGGCGCCGTACATGCTGGACGAGGGCGACCAGGTGAAGACCGGCCCGAAGGCCATGGCCGATATCTACATAAAGTACGGCTCCAAGATCAGGCTGGCGGCGGACACCACGTTCACCGTGAGCAAGGTGGCCCCCGAGGGCAACGCCGTTGAGGTGCTGAAGGGCAAACTCACCGCCTGGATACGCCATTTCGCCGGGCGCGCCTTCACGGTGCGCACCCCTGCCGCCGTCTGCGCGGTGCGCGGTACGGTGTTCGGCGTGGAGGTGTCCCCGGCCGGCGACGCCACCTGGGACCTCTTCCAGGGCGCGGTACAGATCTCCGACAACCAGAACCACACGGCCGACCTGATGGCAGGCCAGCGCCTCAGCGTTTCCCAGGCGGGCGGCATCACCGCCCCGCCGCAGCCGCTTCCCGCCGGCGTGAAAGCGCCCAACGAGCCCTCCAAGATCAAGGAGGAGAAGCAGGAGATAAAGGCCGAGGAGGCCGTTACCGAGGCCAAGAAGCAGGAGGCCGCGCCCGAGCAGGGCGAAAAGCAGGAAGAGGCCGTTCAGACCGAGGCCGCCGCCGTGCAGGAGCCCGAGACCGGCGCCCTCTCCACGCAGGTGGTGCAGGAGTCCGGCGAGGTCAGCTCTTCCACGCCGCAGTAAACCTTGTAAACCCACGGAAAAGGCCGCCCCGCGCGGCCTTTTTCATTTATTGCGGGGACACAATACTTAATTCCCTGTTCCGGAGGTCCCCTTACGGGCGCTTTTCGCCCGGCAAGTCGACACGCCCTTGACGGGTTGCTCTGCTATGCTATTAGCGGGGAAGGTCAGGGCAAGTAAAACTGCATCAGCGGGAGATCCGGGGAGCGGTAAATTAGTCTTGACTGTTAATACATTTGTGTTACAATATTGGAGGGGAAGATGATCCGCTGGGATGACGAAAAAAGCGCCTGGCTGAAGCGTAACAGGGGGCTTTCTTTCGAAGAGGCTGTGCTGGGGGAATATGTGCGCCTTGTGCGTCATCCAAAACGTGCCGGGCAGTGGTTATTCCTCGTTAAGGTGAACGGCTACGTGTGGGTCGCACCGTGCGTGTATGACGGGAAAGATTGGTTCCTGAAGACTTTGTTCCCGAGCCGTAAATATACGAAGAAGATGCAAAGAGGTGAATTCCCATGAAGAAGGCTGAACTTGCGCGGGCTGAACGGAAAATTGAAAAAGACCTCCTGGCGGGGAAATATATCCCTGTAACGCCGCGGGAAGAGAAGAAATTCCTTTCCGCGCTGGCCCGCAGACGCAAGGATGCCATACTGCACATTCGCATTAACAGCATGGACCTTAACCGGATAAAGGCCAAGGCCAGCAAAGCGGGGGTGCCTTACCAGACGTTTATAGCCCATGTTCTTCACCACATAGCGCGTTAACGCGGTCGAATTCCGGGGACACGATACTTAATTCCCGCTAATGGCCACTCCGGAGGTTCATTTCCGCTATTAACGCGCGGATAATATAATTGTTATCATATTGCGGTGTTCGGAGGGCGACAGGAATACCCATGAGATTCATCTTCAGGAAAACGCATATCCCCGGGCTGGTAGTGGTAGAGCCGGAGACCGGCCGCGACGAGCGCGGGACTTTCTCCGAGCAGTACAAGCTTTCCGAGTTCCGCAAGGCGGGCATAAAGGACGTCTTCATACAGGAGAACCGCTCCGTTTCGAAGAAAGGCGTGCTGCGCGGGCTGCACTTCCAGCGGCCGCCGCACGCGCAGGCCAAGCTGGTGCGCTGCGGCCACGGCCGCGTGTGGGACGTGGGGGTGGACCTGCGGAAAGGCTCGCGGACCTACGGCAAATGGTACGGGCTGGAACTTTCGCGCGCCAACAACCTGATGTTATACATACCGCCGGGCTTCGCGCACGGCTTCTGCGCGCTCTCCGGCGACGCCGAGGTGATCTATTTCTGCTCGAAGGAGTACGCGCCCTCCCACGACGCGGGCGTGCGCTGGGACGACCCCGCGCTGGGCGTGAAATGGCCGGTGAAGAGGCCGAAGATCTCGCCCAAGGACGCCGGGCTGCCGGCGCTGTCGGAACTTGGGCGTTAAGCGGGCGGATTACTGGATCCCGGCTTTCGCCGGGATGACACGAGAGAGTCCGGAGGTATAAGAACTTCATGAAAGGCATAATTCTCGCCGGGGGGGCCGGCACGCGGCTTTACCCGCTGACCAGCGTGGTCTGCAAGCAGCTGCTGCCCGTTTACGACAAGCCGATGATCTACTACCCGCTGTCGGCGCTGATGCTGGCGGGCATCCGGGAGATACTGATAATCTCCACCCCGGCGGACCTGCCGCGCTTCAGGGAGATCTTCGGGGACGGCTCGGCCTGGGGGCTGAAGCTCTCCTACAAGGTGCAGCCTAAACCCGAGGGGCTGGCGCAAGCCTTCCTGCTGGGGGAGGAATTCCTGGGCGGCGACGACGCTTGCCTGGTGCTGGGCGACAATATCTTCTACGGGCACGGCCTGCCGGAGGCCTTCGCGCGGGCGGTGAAGGCCGCCGGGAAGGGCCGGGCCACGGTGTTCGGCTATTACGTCAACGACCCGCAGCGCTACGGCGTGGTGGCCTTCGACAAAAAAGGCCGGGCCACCTCCATAGAGGAGAAGCCGGCGGAGCCGAAGTCGAATTATGCCGTGACCGGCCTTTATTTCTATCCCAACGATATAGTGGCTACGGCCAAGAAGATAAAGCCCAGCGCGCGCGGCGAGCTGGAGATCACCGACGTGAACAAGGCCTACCTGAAGCGCGGGAAGCTGGACGTGGAGCTGCTGGGCCGCGGCTACGCCTGGCTGGACACGGGCACCTTCGAGAGCCTGATGGACGCCGGGGATTTCATAGCGGCGGTGGAGAAGCGCCAGGGCCTGAAGATAGCCTGCATAGAGGAGATAGCCTACGGCCTGGGCTGGATAGACAGGAAGGCGCTGTTGAAGCTGGCCGACGGGCTGAAGAAGAACAGCTACGGCGACTACCTGCGGAAAGTGGCGGCGGAGAAGTAGGGCTGACAGGGGGTCCCGGCTTTCGCCGGGATTACGGGGGCTGGCGGGATGCGGCGGGAAGGGAGTAAAGGTGAATTCATGAGAACTATACTTGTGACCGGCGGCTACGGGTTCATAGGCAGCAACTTCATTCGCTACCTGTTCAGGCAGAAGGGCTTCAAAGGGCGGGTGGTGAACCTGGACAAGCTGACCTACGCGGCCAACCCGGACAGCCTGAAAGAAGTAACGGCGAAGTTCAAGGCCCGCTGCACGTCGGTGAAGTGCGACATCTGTGACCACGAGCTGGTGGACAAGCTGTTCAAAAAATACAGGTTCGACTGCGTGGTGCACTTCGCGGCGGAGTCGCACGTGGACCGCTCCATCTACGGGCCGAAGGATTTCGTGGAGACGAACATCCACGGCACGTTCTCGCTGCTGGAGGCCGCGCGCGCGGCCTGGGCGGACCGCAAGGACGTGCGCTTCCACCATATCAGCACCGACGAGGTATACGGCTCGCTGGGCCGGACCGGGAAATTCAAGGAGACCACCCCGTACGATCCCCGCAGCCCCTATTCCGCCTCGAAGGCCGCTTCCGACCACCTGGTGATGGCCTACCATCACACCTACGGCCTGCCGGTGACCATCTCCAACTGCTCCAACAACTACGGGCCCTACCAGTTCCCCGAGAAGCTGCTGCCGGTGGTGCTAATAAACGCCATAGAGGGCAAGCCGCTGCCCATCTACGGCGACGGCAAGAACGTGCGCGACTGGTTGTACGTGGAGGACCACTGCTCGGCCATCTGGCGCGTGATAAACAAGGGCCGCCCCGGCCGCACCTACAACGTGGGCGGCGACGGCGAGATGACCAACCTGGAGCTGGTGAAAGGCATCTGCGACGCGCTGGAGAAGCTGGTGCCGTCGTCGGAGAACAAGGCCCTGAAGGGGAAGCGCTACGCGGACCTGATCACCTTCGTGAAGGACCGCCCGGGGCACGACAGGCGCTACGCCATAGACTACTCGCGCCTGCGCCGCGAGCTGGGCTGGCAGCCCTCCGTGGGCCTGGCCGAGGGCCTGTGCCGCACCGTGGCCTGGTATCTTTCCAACTGGCAGTGGGTGACGCTGGTGCGCAGCGGCGAGTACCGCAAGTGGGAGGAGAAGAACTACGGCGGCCGGGGGAAAACCGCCGCTCGGGCGGGGGGACGGGGCCGGCGCAACGCCCGCTAGCCGCATGAAGCTGATCTTCCTGGGCACCAACGGCTGGTACGACACCGCCGCCACCGGCAACGCGGTCTGCGCGCTGGTCAGGACGAAGCGCTGGGACATAGTGCTGGACGCCGGCAACGGCCTCTACAAGCTGGACCGCTACGTGGACGGGACGAAGCCCGTTTTCATACTGCTCAGCCATTACCACCTGGACCATATAGCCGGGCTGCATACCATAGTCAAGTTCCGGCTCAAAAAAGGGCTCACCATCTGCGGCCAGAAGGGCGCGCGCGGGGTGCTGAAGCGCTTCATAGCCAGGCCCTTCACGGTGCCGCTGGAGAAGCTGCCCTACCCGGTGAGGATACTGGAATTGCCGTCGGAGGCGGGCGAGCTTCCTTTCAGGGCGGAGACGCTGCCGCTGGTGCACGCGGACCCGGTGCTGGGCTTCCGGCTGGGCCTGGAGGGGAAAACGCTGGCCTACTGCACGGACACCGGGTACTGCCCGAACGCGCTGAAGCTGGCGCGCAAGGCGGACCTGCTGATAACGGAATGCGCCCACGGGCCCGGGGAAAGCAACCCGGTGTGGCCGCATTTCAACCCGGATACGGCGGGGCGGCTGGCGGCGGAGGCGGGGGCGAAGCGGCTGGTGATGACGCATTTTTCGGCGGACCGGTACCGGACGATGGCGGACCGGGCGAACGCGATGCGGATCGCCCGCAAGGTTTTTCCGAGGGCGGAAGCCGCGCGCGACGGGTTGGAGTTGACGATCTGAGCGGTGGTAGTATGCGGTCTAGGTCGTCAGGCACGGGGTCGGCCACACCGTGGCCGCCCCTCCTCACTCCCTCGCCGCGCTACGCAAGCGGCTCGGTCCGCGAAGGCCTTCCAACCTAGACCGCATACTCCCCGGCTCTCGCGCTACGCAAGCGCCTCCCTGCGCGAAGGCCTTCCGGGCCAACTTCCCGCCAGCTCTAATGCTATACCTGGCAGTTTCGGTCTGCGCGAGGGCCTTCTTTGCCAAAACCGCCGACAGGACCCGCCCTGCCGCCCGGCTATCCAGCCAGCTGATAACGAAACCGCCTAACTTGCTATAATATAGATAATATTCGGCCGGGAAGCCGGCCGGGTGGCTATTTATACCAAAGGGCGGACTACATGAAAAAAGCGCTTATTACGGGCATCACCGGTCAGGACGGCTCCTATCTCTCCGAATTCCTCCTGGAAAAGGGCTACGAAGTGCACGGCATACGCCGGCGCGCGGCCTCCTACAACATGGCCCGCATCTCGCACCTGGTAAAGCATCCCCGCCTGAAGCTGCACTTCGGCGACCTCACCGATTCCACCAACCTCACCCGCCTGATAGCCGAGATAAAGCCCGACGAGATCTACAACCTGGGCGCGCAGAGCCACGTGGCGGTGAGCTTCGAGGAGCCCGAGTACACTGCCGACTGCGACGCCCTCGGCACGATGCGCATACTCGAGGCCGTGCGCCTGCTGGGGCTGGCGAAGAAAACGCGCATCTACCAGGCCTCCACGTCGGAGCTGTTCGGCAAGGTGGTTGAGATACCGCAGAAGGAGACCACGCCCTTCTACCCGCGCAGTCCCTACGGCGTGGCCAAGCTCTACGGCCTGTGGATAACCCGCAACTACCGCGAGTCCTACGGCATGTTCGCCAGCAACGGCATACTGTTCAACCACGAAAGCCCGCTGCGCGGCGACGAGTTCGTAACGCGCAAGATCACCCGCGCGATGGGGCGCATAGTGCTGGGCGACCAGGACTGCCTGTACATGGGCAACATGAACGCCCTGCGCGACTGGGGCCACGCCCGCGACTACGTGAAGGCCATGTGGAAGATACTGCAGGCGAAGAAGCCCGACGATTTCGTGATAGCCACCGGCCGCCAGTACTCGGTTAGGAAGTTCATAGAGCTGGCCGCCAAGGAAGTGGGCATAACCGTGGGCTGGAAGGGCAAGGGCTTAAAGGAGACCGGCTGCGTGAAGGCCGTGAAGGCCTTGCCCGGCGTGGAGGCGAAGGTGAAGAAGGGCGACGTGATAGTGCGCGTGGACCCGAAGTTCTACCGCCCCGCCGAGGTGGAGACCCTGCTGGGCGACCCGGCCAAGAGCCGCAAGGTGCTGGGCTGGAAGCCCGAGACCTCTTTCGAGCAGCTGGTGCGCGAGATGGCCGCCAGCGACCTGAAGCTGGCGCAGAGCGAGCATCTGCTCAGGAAGGGCGGCTTCGCCGGCATAAAGAGCTGCTGACCGGATGGCCCCTTCCCGCAACGTCTACGTGGTGGCCGGCCCCAACGGGTCCGGCAAGACCACCTTCGCCAGGGAGTTCCTGCCCAACTACGCGAAGTGCCCCAACTTCGTGAACGCGGACCTGATAGCGCAGGGCCTCTCGCCGTTCGACCCGACGGCCGCGGCCATACGCGCCGGCCGGCTGGTGCTGAGCCGCATCCACGAGTTCTCCCGAGTCGGGGAGGACTTCGGCTTCGAGACCACGCTGTCCGGCAAGACCCACCGCCGGCTGTTCCGCCGCCTGGAGGCGGAGGGCTACAAGGTGCACATCTACTTCCTGTGGGTGCCGGCGCCGGCGCTGTCGCTTTTGCGCATAAAGAACCGCGTGGCCGACGGCGGGCACGACGTGCCGGTCTCCGACGTGGGGCGCCGCTTCGACCGGTCCATCATCAATTTCTTCGGCGTCTACGTGAACGCCGCCTCCAGCTGGATGCTGTTCGACAACTCCGGCCCCAGGCCGGTGCTGGCCGCCAAGGGCCGCGGCGACAGCGTCACCGTGGAGAACCAGAAGCTTTTCGACCAGATAGTGCCGAAGAACAAACTATGAAAAAACGACTTTCGATGCAGGACAAGGCCGAGATAGCCATGAAGGTGGCCGTGAAGAAGGCCATAGCCGACCACAGGAAGAAGGGCCGGCCGATAGCCATCTGGAAGGACGGGAAGGCGGTGAACGTGGACCCGGACAGCCTGAAATGAAGAAAGCGCTGATAACGGGCTACCGCGGCCAGGATGGGGCTTATCTCTCCCGCCTGCTGCTCGAGAAAGGCTACGAGGTCTACGGCGCCGACCGCGCCGGCGACGCCGGGCTCTGGCGCCTGCGCGAGCTGGGCATAGAGGGCAAGGTAAAGGACCTGCCGCTCGACCTGCTGGAGCAGGGCAGCATAATGGACGCGCTGGAGAAGGCGCAGCCCGACGAGATCTACAACTTCGCCGCGCAGAGCTTCGTGCTGATGTCGTTCTCGCAGCCGGTGCTGACCGCCGAGATAAACGCGGTGGGCGTGGCCAGGCTGCTGGAGGCCGTGAGGAAGACCGCGCCGAAGGCCAGGTTCTTCCAGGCCTCCACGGCGGAGCTGTTCGGCAGCACCGGCAGCGCGCAGAAGAACGAAACCACCGATTTCTACCCCAAGAGCCCCTACGCCGTCAGCAAGCTGTACGCGCACTGGATAACCGTGAACTTCCGCCAGGCGCAGGGCCTCTACGCCTGCAACGGCATACTGTTCAACCACGAGAGCCCGCTGCGCGGCGAGGAGTTCGTCACGCGCAAGATAGCCGCGGCCGCCGCGCGCATAAAAAAGGGCCTGCAGGAGAAGGTGACCGTGGGCAACCTGGACGCGCTGCGCGACTGGGGCTACGCCCGGGAATACGTGGAAGGGATGTGGCGCATGCTGCAGCAGGAGAAGCCCGACGACTACATACTCGCCACCGGCGAGGTGCACCCGGTCAGGGAGTTCGTCGGCCGCGCTTTCGAGGCGGCCGGCCTGCCGCTGGACTGGAAGGGCAAAGGCCTGGACGAGAAGGGCTGCGACGCCTCCGGGGCCGTGCGCGTGGAAGTGTCGAAGGAATTCTACCGCCCGGCGGACGTTAAAGAGCTGGTGGGGGACGCCTCCAAGGCCCGCCGGGTGCTGGGCTGGGAAGCGAAGACCAAATTCGGGGAGCTGGCGCCCATAATGGTGGACGCCGAGATGAAGCGCCTGGAAGGCGCGAAGGTGGAACTATGAAAGCGATAATACTAGCCGGCGGGTCCGGCACCAGACTGTGGCCGGTCTCGCGCTACGGCCTGCCCAAGCAGTTCATAAAGCTCAACGGCGGCAAGTCCCTGCTCTGCCAGACGGTGGAGCGGCTGTCGGCCGTGGTGCCGCTCAAGGACATCTTCGTGATCACCAACGAGGACTACCGCTTCCACGTGCAGACGGCCCTGCGCTCGGTCTCGAAGGAGCTGGAGAACAATGTCATCCTCGAGCCGGTGGGCAGGAACACCGCGCCCGCGATAGCTCTGGTGATGCGCTACTGCCTGGAGAAGCTCAGGAGCCGCAAGGACGAGGTCATTTTCATCTGCCCTTCGGACCATATCATAGAGCCGGTGGAGAAGTTCGCTAAGTACGCCCGGCAGGCCGAGGCCGCCGCGAAGGCGGGCTACATAGTCACTTTCGGGGTGAAGCCGGACAGGCCGGAGACCGGCTACGGCTACGTGAAGAGGGGCTCCCGGACCGGCGCCGAAGGCGTTTTCAGGGTGGAGAAGTTCGCCGAGAAGCCGGACGCGAAGACGGCGCAGAAGTACCTGAAGGCCGGCGACTATTACTGGAACTCCGGCATGTTCGCTTTCAAGATAGCCACGATGCTCTCCGAGTTCAAGGCCCACGCGCCGGAGATCGGCCGCCGCATGCCGCAGACGCTGGCGAAGATGACGGCGAATTTCAAGGACATGCCGTCCATCTCTATAGACTACGCCGTGATGGAGAAGTCGAAGAAGGCGGCCGTGCTGCCGATAGACCTGCTGTGGTCCGACGTGGGCTCCTGGGACTCGCTGCCCGAGGTGATAGACCCGGACGTGGACGGGAACCTGAAGATAGGCGACGTGCTGGCCCTGGACACGAAGAAAACCATAGTGATGGGCGAGAAGCGCCTGATAGCCACCATAGGGCTGGAGGACCTGATCATAGTGGACACCACCGACGCGCTGCTGATAGCCAGGCGCGGCCAGGCCCAGCGCGTAAAGGAAGTGGTGGACCTGCTCAGGGAGAAGAAGCGCAAGGAAGGCGTGGAGCATCTGACCATCTACCGCCCGTGGGGGTATTTCGTGGTCCTCGAGGAAGGGCCGCGCTACAAGATAAAGCGCATAGTGCTGAACCCGGGAGAGAAGGTAAGCCACCAACTGCATTACCACAGGAGCGAGCACTGGATCATCGTGAAGGGCACCGCCAGGGTGACGGTGGGCAAGACCATGTCGCTGGTGCACGAGAACGAGAGCACTTACGTGCCGCAGGGCACCGTGCACCGCCTGGAGAACCCGGGCAAGGTGGCGCTCGAGATGATAGAGGTACAGAACGGCGAGTACGTGGGCGAGGACGACATAGTGCGCTTCGGCGACATCTACGGCCGCGGTACGAAGAAAGGCTGACGGAGACGATATGAAAGTTGTCATACTTGCGGGCGGGATGGGAACGAGGCTCAGCGAAGAGACGGACCTGAAGCCGAAGCCGATGGCCGAGATAGGCGACAAGCCGATACTCTGGCACATCATGAAGACCTATTCGCACTACGGCTTCAACGACTTCG
>JAJZPL010000017.1:11416-65078 GCA_021811185.1 bacterium | reverse complement strand
AGTAGAGGACTTGACCGCTAAAATAGCTGAACTTGAAGATAAAATTAAAAAACTCGAAGCGAAAAACTCCGCACCAGTTCCCGCCGCGGCGGACGGGCTTAAGACCGACCTGCAGGCGGCGCAGGGCAGGATCTCCGGGCTTGAACGCGTTGTGGCCGGGCTTCAGCAGGCGGCGGAAGGCGCGGCCCGTGAGAAACGGGCGGAAAAAGAGACGGCCGCCCAGGCTCTGGAGCAGGTCAGGGCGGACCTGGCGGCGCTCCGTACCCGGGCCGTGGCCGTTGAAGAGATCTGCCGCCGGATCGACCTGGCAGAGCTGGACGGGGTCAGCGCGGGGATAGCAGCGTTCGAAAAGCGCCTGGGCAATCTCGAGTCCGGCGTAGTCAGCGAGCTTGAGGCCCGTTTCTCCACCCTTGATTCGGCCTTCGGGAAAGTTGTACGCAAGGCCAATGTGTCGCACGAAACGGCCGCCGGCTGCGCGCGCCGCGTCGACAAACTGGAAGAGCGCCTGGCGCGCCTTTCATACCTGGAGAACAGGCTCGGGAGCAACGAGGGCAAACTGGAAAGGCTCTATGACCTGGAAGCCATCGTGCAGGCGCTGAAAGTAAGCGTGGAAAGCGCGGAGAACAATTTCGGCCAGGTTATGCGGGAGGCCGCGGGCATTTCGGCGGAACATAAAAAGATCCGCTCCGATTTCGAGTCTATCTCCTGCCAGGTTAAACATCTTACGGCGTTATTCAACCATTTCAGGGCGGAGCTTTCTTTTCTCATCCCGAAAAATACGGAGAACGCCGGCACGCGGCTCTAGGACGATCTTATGGCGATATACAGACCCAGGCGCGACGAAGTGGAGAACCAGCTGAACAAAGGAGCACTGTGGGCCGTCACTTACGGCGACCTGATGAGTTACCTGATGATCTTCTTCCTGGTCCTGTTCTCTTTTTCCATTGCCAGGACCGACAAGACCAAGAACCGCAAATACGAGGAATCCCTCGGGAATATACAGAAGGCTTTCGGCGGCAAGGCGGATTCCCGCGGCCTCGAACGCGCCAAGGCGCAGGAAAACGAATCTAAGATGGAGACGAGTCTGAAGGAGTCCATGCAGACCAACGACCTCTCCGGGCTTGTCCAGATACAGTCGAGCGAGAGGAAGGTCAAGCTGGTGCTGACCGAAGGCGTTCTTTTCGGTTCGGGCCGGGCGGACCTCAAGGAGCCCGCCAGGAAGGTGCTGGCGCCCATAGCCGCCGAACTTAAGAAAGTCCCCAACGACATCATAATAGAAGGGCACACCGACAACGTTCCTATAAAAAGCGGGAAATATGGTTCTAACTGGGAACTTTCGATGGCCAGGGCCTATTCGGTGCTGCAGTTCATGGCCGAACAGGGCATCCCCGCTAAACACCTGGCCGGCATAGGCTACGGCGAGAACCGCCCGGTAGGCGATAATGCGACTGCCGAGGGCCGCGCCAAGAACCGCCGTATAGAGATTTCCTTGATGAAAACCGATTAGGCCCCATGAAATTATAGCGGGGCGCCCGGATATGCCGGGGCAAGCGGGGTAATGTGTCCCGAATTCGTGCGTCCCTGTCCCCAACGTCTGTCTCCACGCAACAGGCCTGTAACTAGGGGCTATATATAATTATATTAGCGAAATTTGAATTAATACCGCTATTGTGTCATAATATAGCTTCGGCATAGTCCAAAATGCCGCGGTTTTTTCGTTGTCTAAACAGATTTTCTGCTATTACGGAGGCACTACAATGGGAACCAGGTTTACCGACAGAGCGCAGCGCGTTATACTGATAGCGCAGGAAGAGGCCAAGCGCCTTAACCATGACTACGTGGGCACCGAACACATTCTGCTCGGCCTGATCGCCCTTTCCGAGGGCGTGGCCAGCCAGGTCTTCCAGAACCTGGGCATCGACCTGCGCAAAGTGCGCGCCGAGATCGAGAAGATAGTAGGCACCGGCGACAACATGATGCTGCTGGGCGAGATCCCCTTCACCCCGCGCGCCAAGAAAGTGCTCGAGTACGCCGTGGAAGAGGCCCAGCACATGAGCCACTCCTACATCGGCACCGAGCACATCCTGCTCGGTCTCATCCGCGAGGAAGAGGGCGTGGCCGCCCGCGTGCTGGAGAACCTCGGCCTCAAGCTCGAGACCGTCCGTGAGGAAGTCCTTAACATCCTGGGCGAGATGGAACAGAAAGACGCCCCCAAAGAGCAGCCGGCCAAGGGCCACACCGCTTCACACACCGGGCCCAAGGGCAAGACCAAGACCCCCATCCTGGACGAGTTCGCCCGCGACCTCACCCAGATGGCCAGGGAAGGCAAACTGGACCCCGTGATCGGCCGCTCCAACGAGATAGACCGCCTGATCCAGGTGCTCGGCCGCCGCACCAAGAACAACCCGGTGCTGGTAGGCGAGCCCGGCGTAGGCAAAACCGCCATCGTGGAAGGCCTCGCCCAGAAAATAGCCGCCGGCGAGATCTCCGACACGCTGATCGGCAAGCGCCTCCTTTCCCTCGACCTGGCCTCGATCGTCGCCGGCACCAAGTACCGCGGCGAATTCGAGCAGCGCCTGAAGGGCATCATCGAGGAGATCCGCAAGGCCAAGAACAATATCATCATGTTCATCGACGAGCTGCACACCGTGATAGGCGCCGGCGCCGCCGAAGGCGCCATCGACGCCTCCAACATGCTCAAGCCCGCGCTCGCGCGCGGCGAGCTGCAGTGCGTGGGCGCCACCACCTTCGACGAATACCGCAAGCACATCGAGCACGACCCCGCGCTGGAGCGCCGCTTCCAGATGGTGGTGGTCGAGCAGCCCAGCGTGGCCGAGACTATCGAGATCCTGAAGGGCCTGCAGGACAAGTACGAGAGCCACCACAAGTGCAAATATACAGACGCGTCCATCTTCGCCGCGGCGCAGCTCTCCGACAAGTACATCACCGACCGGGCCCTGCCCGACAAGGCCATCGACCTGCTCGACGAGGCCGGTTCCCGCGCCCGCCTGAAGCTGTCCGTGGCGCCCGCCGAGTTCAAGGAGAAGGAGACCGAGATAGAAGAGGCCTCCAAGGAAAAGAACGCCGCCATCTACGGCCAGGAATACGAGAAGGCCGCCAAGCTGCGCGACCGCGAGAAGGAGCTCAAGAAAGCGCTCGAGGACGCCCGCAAGAAATGGCGCGAAGGGCGCGACAAGGTTTTCCCCGAGGTGACCGAAGAGGACATAGCCGGCATAGCCTCCAAGTGGACCGGCATCCCCGTCACCCGCATGACCGAGACCGAGACGCAGAAGCTGCAGCACATGGAAGGCGAGATCCACAAGCGCCTGATCGGCCAGGACGAAGCCGTCACCATCGTGAGCCAGGCCATCAAGCGCTCGCGCACCGGCATGAAGGACCCCAAGCGGCCCATCGGTAATTTCATCTTCCTCGGTCCCACCGGCGTCGGCAAGACCGAGCTCGCCCGCGTGCTGGCCGACTTCCTGTTCGGCAACGAGGACGCGATGGTGCGCATCGACATGAGCGAGTACATGGAGAAGTTCTCCGTGAGCCGCCTGATCGGCGCGCCCCCCGGCTACGTGGGCTACGAGGAAGGCGGCAAGCTCACCGAGCTGGTGCGCCGCAAGCCCTACTCCGTGGTGGTGCTCGACGAGATCGAGAAGGCCCATCCCGACGTGTTCAACATCCTGCTCCAGATCATGGACGAGGGCACGCTGACCGACAGCCTGGGCCACAAGGTAAGCTTTAAGAACACCATCCTGATCATGACCTCCAACGTGGGCGCCCGCCTTATCTCCAAGGGCAAGACCCTGGGCTTCATGCCCACCGAGGACAAAGAGAAGGACTACAAGGCGATGAAGGACACCGTGATGGACGAGGTGAAGCGCGTCTTCAACCCGGAATTCGTCAACCGCATCGACGAGGTCATCGTGTTCCGTCCCCTCACCGAGAAAGACACGGAGAAGATCCTGGAGCTCAGCCTGGTAAAAGTGACCAAGAAGCTCGAGGTCAAGGGTGTGAAGTTCGAGATCACGCAGGCCGCCAAGACCTTCCTGGTGAAGAAAGGTTTCGATCCAAACTACGGCGCCCGCCCGCTTATCCGCACCGTGCAGAAGTACCTCGAGGACCCGATGGCGGAGTTCATCCTCAACAGCACGATGACGAAGGGCGACGTGCTGCTGGTGGACTACAAGGGAGAGGGCGACGCCCTCGAGCTGAAGGTCCAGGCGGTCTAGGCGCTTAGCGCCTTACGGAGCAGAGCTTGCCCCCTCATCACGATCAGCATCTACGCCGCGGCCCCGCCTCGCCGGTAAAAAAACCGGCCGGCGGGGTCATGGGGCGGCTACTGGAGAAATTCCTGCTCGCCCTGGTGCTGGTAGGGGCGGGGTTCGCGCTTTATTACGGCGGGGTTCTGCTCAAAAGCCGCCTGGCGCCCCCGGTCCGGGAGACGAAGACGGTTGAGTCGCCCATCAAGGACGAGGAGTGGCAGGAGATGGCTTCCTCGCTGGAAAAGGCCGCCAACGCTTACCCCGGGCGCGTCGGCATCTACCTCAAGGACCTGCATACCGGCAAGACCTGGGAGTATAACGCGGACCGGCTTTTCCCTTCGGCCAGCCTGGTGAAAGTGCCTATCATGGCCGCGGTCTTTGAAAAAATAAAGCTCGGCGCGATCACGCTGGACACGCAGATCAGGCTGACGCGGCGCGACAGGGTGGGCGGTTCCGGTTCGCTCAAATGGGTGCGCGACGGCACGTCCCTTTCCGTGATGGAGATCATCTACAAGATGATCACCGAGAGCGACAACACCGCTACGCGCATGCTGATAGATTACGTCGGGATGGACTACCTGGAAGACAATTTCAAGAAGCTGGGCCTGGTGCAGACCAATATCTGCCAGACCGGCATGAGCCTGGCCTCCGGCCGTTTGAAGAACGACAATTACACCACCCCGCGCGAGATGGCGGGACTGATGGAGCGTATTTACGCCGGGGAACTGGTGAACCGCGAAGCCAGCCAGTTCATGCTGGAAGTGCTCAAGCACAACAAGAGCCACAACCGCCTGCGCAAGGGCCTGCCGCTCGGCTGGGAAATAGGCCATAAGACCGGCCTGCTCAGGCGCGCCTGCCACGACGCGGGCATCGTGTTCTCGCCGCGCGGGGATTACGTGATAGCGGTGCTTACCAGCGAGGCGCCCAGCTACACCGCCGCCAAGAATTTTATTTCGAAAGTTGCAAAGCTGACCTATAAGTACTACAAGATAGACGCCGATTACGCCGAGATCTCCCGCGGGCCGGGGACCGCGCCCAAGGCCCTCTGACATGCGGCAGCGCCCGGCCAGGAAGTACGTAAGGCTGGTGCTGCTGCTGCGGGCGGCCTGGCTGGTCCCCGTCACGCTGATGGCGCTGGCGTACTCGGTCTATAGCGGTTATTTTCTTCTAAAGCTTATGCGCTACCAGGCCGCCGCGGCGGCGCTGGAGTTCGCGGAGGCGCTCTTCGGGGCGGCCCTGGGCGCGGCTTTCCTGTTCTTTACCTGGCGCATGTGGAAGAAGACCTGGGATATGCTGCTGAACCGGGTTTACCCCGAGCGTTCGGCCCTGGCGTGGCAGCTCTGCTGGATCCTGCTCGCGGTGGTGCTGCCCTTCCTTGTGATCTGGCCAAAGGTGAAAGACGTGCTGCGTTACTCCATAGAGGGGGCGAACAAGGGCAACCTGGCGGCGCTGCGCGCGGCCGTGGAAGATTACAAGGCGGCCCGCGGCGTTTACCCGCCGGGGCTGGCGGACCTGGCCGCTTCCGGCTTCGTCCGGGAGCTCCCGCCGCTCTGGGGCAGCGGCCTGGCCGGGTTCCCGCACGCGGGGACCAACGCGGCCGCGGTTTATGAGAAGCCGGAACCGCGCGACTCCGGCGGCTGGGCTTACTCGGTCCGCAAGGGCTCCGCGCCGCTGGTCTTTATAGACTGCGTCCATAAGGATTCGCGCGGTACCGCGTGGTCCTCTTACTAGCCCGCCGTAAACGCTTTACAGCCTAGAACGTGTTATTGGAAATATTATGATCAAAAAAACTTTGGAACTTCTCGCTCCCGCCAGGGACCTCGCCACCGGCATCGACGCCGTCAACTGCGGCGCCGACGCCGTCTACATCGGCGCCGAGCATTTCGGGGCGCGCGCCGGGGCCGCCAACACCGTGTCCGACATCGGCAAGCTCGCCGCCCACGCGCACCGCTACCACGCCAAGGTCTACGCCGCGCTCAACACGCTGCTTACCGAAGAGGAACTGCCCAGGGCCCACAAGATCATCTGCAGCCTCTGGGACGCCGGCGCCGACGCCGTCATTATCCAGGACATGGGCCTGCTCGAGATGGGCCTGCCGCCCATCCCGCTTATAGCCAGCACCCAGGCCAATAACACCACCCCGGAAAAAGTCCTTTTCCTGGAGAAGGCCGGCTTCAAGCGTGTGATCCTGGCCCGCGAACTTTCGCTGGAGGAGATCAAGGCCATACGCGCCAAAACCACGGTGGAACTGGAATCTTTCGTGCACGGCGCGCTCTGCACGTCCTATAGCGGCAACTGCTACATGAGCTACGTTCTAGGCGGCCGCAGCGGCAACCGCGGCGAATGCGCCCAGCCCTGCCGTAAGCTTTACAGCCTTACCGACGCCGGCGGCGAGACCATAGCCGCCAACAAGCACCTGCTCTCGCTCCGGGACCTGAACCTGTCGCGGCGCCTCGGCGCGCTGGCCGACGCGGGCGTCACCTCCTTCAAGATCGAAGGCCGCCTGAAGGACCGGGACTACGTGCGCAACATCGTTTCCCTGTACCGCCGCGAGCTGGACAAGGTGATAGAGAAAAAAGGCTTCGCGCGCCCCTCCAAGGGGATGAGCTTCGTGGCGTTCACGCCGAACGCCGCCAAAACCTTCAACCGCGGCTTTACCGAGTATTTCATCGACGGCAACCCCGCCGATATCACCTCTCCGGACACCCCCAAGTTCGTGGGCGAGCCGCTGGGCCTTGTGTTCGACGTGAAGAACGGCTCCTTCAAGATCCACGGGGCGGAGAAGCTGCACCCCGGCGACGGCATCGCCTTCTTCGACAAGGCCGGCGTGCTGTCCGGCTCGCTGGTGAACGGCGTGAAGGACGGCCGCGTGCGCGCGGACAATCTCAGGGGCGTGGATAACGGCACCGCCGTGTTCAGGAACCTCGATAAGGATTTCATCCGCAGCGTGGTGAAGGACGAGGCGCGCCGCAAGTTCGCGGTAAGGCTGGAATTCTCCGAATATGAAGGCGGGTTCATGCTGAAGGCGACGGACTCCCGCGGCGGCACCGCCGAGGCGAAACTCCGCGGCGTTAAGGCCGCGGCCCAGAAGCCGGAGCAGGCCCTGGAGACCATCCAGAAGCAGCTTTCTAAGCTGGGAGAGAGCGATTTCTACCTGCAGAAGCTGGAAGTTAACCTTTCCAAGCCCTACTTCATTCCGGTGTCGGCGCTGAACGACCTGCGCCGCGAAGTGCTGGCCTCGCTGGAGCAGGCCGCGCCCCCCGTGGCCCGCGAGGAGATAAAATTCACGCCGAACGACTTCCCGTACCCGGAGACGGAACTGGACTTCAGCGCCAACGTGCTTAACAAGAAGGCCGAGCGCTTTTACCAGCGCCACGGCGTCAAGAGCATCGCCATGTCCGCCGAGGGCGGCGCCGACATGGCCGGCAAGCCGCTGATGACCGCCAAGTTGTGCCTGCGCCGCAGGCTCGGGCTGTGCAAGAAGGGGAAAGAGGTGGAGCCTATGTTCCTGGAGGATTCCGAAGGCCGCCGGTTCCGCCTGGAGTTCGACTGCGCCCGCTGCGTGATGCGGGTGTTCGCGGAAGACCTGCATGTTAAAACCCCGGTTAAAGAACAGGAAGAATAAAGCGCTGCTCCTCTTGGCGCTCTGCTTCTTGTCGGCCTGCGGTCCCGATAAGGAGGCGGAGCTGCCGGCGCTCTGCCGGCTGGAAACTTATGCCTTCGACGGCGCCCGGGACTTAGCGAGCCGCATCGGGCCGGCGCCGGATAATATCCTGAATTATTACCGCCAGTCCGACGGCCGGGCGGATTATGCCGCTTACGCTCCCAGCGGGCCGGAGAAAGCCCTGGCGCTGGAGTACCTGCGCCTGCTGCCGCCGGTCTATGAAAAGGTTTTCAGGGAAAGGTGCATCGGGATCTATTTCATGTCCGGCTTCATGGGCAATGGCGCTACCAGCTGGGTGATAGGGGCCGGGGACCAGGTGTATTTTTATATCGTCCTTAACCCGGCTTCGCTGAAGGCCGGGCTCTCGGCTACGCTCACCGAAAGGGAAAGGAGCTGCTTTATCCCCGTCCCGGGCTGGGAGATCTCCGTGGACGCGGGGAAGAAGTACCGCGGCCTGCTCTACGCCCTGTTCCACGAGGGCACCCACGGGCTGGACTACGCCGCCGGGATAACGCCCTACACGGACGAAGGAATGCCCGCCAAATATTTCCCGCCGGTGCCGGTGGCCGGGAAATTCTTCTACAGCGCCTGGGATTCCTATTCCCGGCCGAACAGGGCTTTCGATTTCCCGGGCAGGGACCGCATAACGTTCTACGGCCTGGGCGGCGGCCCCAAGCTGCGCGCCGACGAGGCGCCGGCGCTTTACGCGGGCCTGGCCGGCACCGGCTTCGCGTCGCTTTACGGGGCCAGGAGCTGGGCCGAGGACCTGGCGGAGCTTGAGACGTTCGGGCTGATAACCGGCAAGCTCGGCCAGCCTTACGTTATCACGCTCAGGTCCCCTTCCCGGAAATATATTTTCAGGCCCATGGACGGCCAGGCCGGGGTGCGTGCCAAAGAAGCCCTGGCCTTCCTGGACGAGGTCCGGAGCGAGTAGCGCCGCCCTTTTTGTTTACCCCCTGCCCGCATTATTTATACCATTAAGGTATATGAACGTGCGGTGCGAACTCAACATCAACGGAAAAAGCCGGCGCATTATGCTGGTGGCCAAGGAAGAAGAAACCCCCGAACACGTGGCGCTGCGCCTGACCGCGGCCATACTTTTTTTCGACAGCGAGCCGGTAGTGGAAGTGAGCCCGAACGACCCGCTGCTGGCGGATTTCGGTTTCACGCCGGACCTGATGGTGCCGGACGGGACCGGCGGCGTGGCGGTGTGGGTGGAATGCGGAAATATCGCCAACAATAAACTCACCAAGGTTGCCCGGCGCATAAAGGAAGGCCGGCTGGTGGCGCTCAAGGAGAACCCGGAGGGGGGCGGCCGCCTGCGCAAGGTGATCGAGCACGAGGTTAGGAACGGAGAAAAAATAGAGGTGTGGGCCTGGCCCAAAGCCGATTTCGCCAAATGGGTGGCCTCGGTCCGCGAGTCCAACTACGTCTACGGCGAGGCCTCCGGCCAGTCGCTGAACCTGGTGCTGAACGAAGCAGCTTTCGACGTGCAGCTCGTTTCCTGCTGAGCCCGGCGGCCCTGCGCGCCCGAAGAAGCCGTCGTGAGACGGCTTCTTCGTTTCACGCGCCGGATTTTCCGGCTCAGCCCTTCCCGCCGCGCGCCGCGGCCCCGGGGCGGCCGGCCGCTTCGTTCACGGGCCGCCCGTAGTGGTCGTGAAGGTTGTTTAGGTAGTCCGGGCTGAGTGGCCCGGAAGGATCGTAGACGGGGCTGTCCTTAACTTCTTCCTTGGAAAGGTAGACGAACACTTCCGCGGTTTCCCAGTCCACGCTCTCTATCCAGCCGGGGGAGATAAGTACCTTGCGGCCGGGCAGCCAGGCGCCGGTGTCGGCCACCAGGTAGCGGATGATCCACTGCCCGTCCTCCAGGATAAAATCGGTCACATGCCCGATCAGCCCGTCCGCCGCGTGAACGCGGTAGCCTTTTACCGCGTGGGTCCCCTGCAGGTGGTTGGGCTCCGCCGCCTCCGCGGGTTCTTCTTTCTCTTCTTCAGGCGTGGGGGGGAACAGCGTGCCGCCCGACATGCTCCCGGCGTAGAAACCGTCCCCCCAATAGACGGGCCAGGCGTAATGCCGGTGCAGGTCCAGTTCGTGCTGGCGAGTTACGGTCTTTTCCGTGTCTACATCCGGGCTGTTGCGCACCTGGTCCAGCGTCAGCGCCACAGGAAAGCTTTTAGACTTCCAGTCCGGGGTTTTAAGCGCCGCCGGAGAGATCAGGACCTTGCGGCCGGAAAGCCAGCCCCCCGTTTTGACCACCATGTAGCGGATGTCCCAAGTGCGGTCGTCGAAGTAGAATTCGTCCACCGTCCCCAGTTCCCCGTCGGTGGCGTGTATTTTGAAGCCTGTCAGGCTTTTTATATCTCTGAGCATTTCCCCCCCCTTATGTTTATGGCCGGGCGGCCGGCTTTTACATGCTGAACGTGCCTATCCCCTGCTTATGCGGGTATTCTAATTGTTTCACCGGAAAAAAACAAGTGCCCCGCTTGCGGCGGGGCGCCCGTTACGCCTTTATTACCGCTCGCTGAAAAGTTAGAATACCGTTATGGAGAGGATAGCTTTCTTCGGCAAAGGCGGCATCGGCAAAAGCACCGTCGCGTCCAATGTCTCCGTCATCCTGGGGACCGGCGCCAAGGTGCTGCATGTCGGCTGCGACCCCAAGATGGACTCCACCCTTTCCCTGATGGGCCGCCATATAGCGCCCTTTACCTCGCTGGCCGGCCACGACAACGAGGCCGCGCTGGCGAAATGCGTGCAGCCCGCCCGCGTGCGCGGCGTTTCCTGCATAGAGGCCGGAGGGCCCCAGCCCGGGGTCGGCTGCGCCGGCACCGGCATCGGCGCCATGCTGGAAGCCATGAAGAGCGCCGCGCTGCTGGAGAAAGGCGGCTACGGCGCCGCCGTCTTCGACGTGCTGGGCGACGTGGTCTGCGGCGGCTTCGCGGCCCCGCTCCGCCGCGGCTTCGCCAGGAAAGCCGTCATCGTGGTGTCCGAAGAGATGCTTTCGCTTTACGCCGCCAACAAGCTGATCCAGATGGTGGAGAACTACTCGCGCAACGGGGTGTTCCTGGCCGGGCTGGCGGTGAACGCCAAGAAGCCGGAAGGCGCGCGCCTGGCCGCGGAGTTCGCGCGCGCGGTCAACACCCGCGTGCTGGGCGTGATCCCGCGCGACCCGGCCGTGGCCCTGGCCGAGCGGCGGCACCGCCCCGCCGTGCTGGCCTATCCCAAAAGCCCCTTCGCCGTCAGCATAGTGCGGCTTTGCGCCGCCATAAAGGCCGCGCAGCCCCAGGCCAGGCCGCCCTCGGCCCTGAGCGACGCGGATTTCTTCTCTTTCGCGGAAGGTAAAACCTTCGATCCCGGGCCTGCGCGCGTGCCAGGCGCCCAGCGGTCCTCCGCTGCCGGGCTGTTGGCCGGCGCGGGCCTGCGCCCTTCCGGCATGGAAGGCGGGCAGATGCTCTGCGGCTGGCTCTATAAAGGAAGGGAGATAAAAGTAATAATAGCGCCCAAACGCGCGGCCCTCCCCGGCATGCTGGAGTTTTCCGACTGGGCCGCCTGTTTCCACCCTTCGGTTAAGAATGCCCCCGCGGGCAGCTGGCAGGCTTTCGAAAAAGCGCTCGGGGGCCTGGGCGGCCTGCCTTTCGACCGGCTGCTCTCCGCTTTCAGCGGCCCCGGTTTTTACGACGGGCTGCAGAAGTTCGTCGGCACCGCTTCGCCGCTGGAAGCCGCCGGCGGGGCGCCGCGCCGCCCGCACGCGGGCTTCGGCCAGTGGCAGCGCTTCATCTTTCCCGCGGGAGGCCGCAATATTTTCGTGCCGCCCGGGGTGGTGATGGTGGAGCACGGCGACAGCGAGTGCCGGTTCAGCGGCTGCGAGGGCGGCACGCTGGGCATGTTCCGCGCCGGCAGCGGCCACGGGGTGGCGCGGCGTTCCGGCCGCGGCCCGCTGCTGCCCAAGGCCGGCAAAGAAATTTTCAATACGGATTTTAAGGCCTCGGACGCCGCCGCCGGCGACGAAGCTAAGATGGCCTCCTCCATAGGCGGGGCGGCCCGCAAAGCCAAAGGCGGGCTGGTGGAATTCTACGTGGGCTGCTCGCCGATGATGGCGGCCAGCGACGTGGCCGCCTTCACCACCGGCGCCAAGGCCCCGGCCGGGGCAAAGGTGCTGGCGCAGAATTACAACAGCTTCAACGAGTACAGCCCGGAGAAAGCCGCCGCCCGGACAGCTTACCTGGCGCGCAGGTTCTCCGCCGGCGCGAAAAGCGCGGCCTGGGACGTGAACCTGCTGGGCCTGGGGGACGGCAGGGACGAGCTGGCGGCGCTGCTGGCCGAGGGCGGCATAAAGGCCGCGCCTGCCTCCGAAGAATTTTATGCTGCCGCGGCCGCTTCGAGACTGCAGGTGCTGGTCCGCGCGGACGAGGTGCTGGAAGGCGCGCTGAAGCAGGCCGGGCGCAAGTTCGTCCTGCCGCCCGCGCCTTACGGCGTAAGCGGCACCGCCGCCTGGCTGAAGGCCGTGCACGCCGCGCTGGGCTCCAGGAAGAAACCCGCCCCGCCGGCACGCGCCTTGGCCGGGGAACTGGCCGCGTTGCGCTCCCGCTCGCGGGCTTACGCCGCGGGCTTCGTGGCTTCGGCCGCGGAGATCCTTTCGCTTTATTCGCCTGAGGCGCTTAACGGCGTGCCGGTGCCGGCTTTCCTGGCCGAGGCCGGCTTCGCGCTGAAGTTCTTCGTGCCGCGGGAAGACGCAGGCAAGGCTGCCGCTGCCGCGTTGGCCGGGCTCAGGGCCAGGCTGCCGGGCTGCAGGCTCAGCAGAGCTTTCTTCGGCAGCAGGGAAGAGCTGGCCGCCCTGCTGGCGGCCCCCGGGCCGCTGCGCATCGTCTATTCCGACATCAACCGCGACCCGCGCGTGACCGCGGCCGGCAGGACGCCTTTCTCCTCGGGGCTTTTCGAGGCCGGCTATGAAGGCGCGGCGGAGACCGCGCGCCGGCTGCTGGAACTCTGCGACTGGGATTTCAATGAAAAATACCTCGCCCGATAACTTAGGCAAGACCTATAACCTGCCTTACCTGCTGGGGTACTTCCTGGCGGTGAACGCCGTGTCGGACGCCTGCGCGGTGGTGGACGGGCCCAACTGCGTGATGCCCAAGGTGGATTTCATAGCCGGCAACCACGACCTGAACTCCACGCTGCTGTCGGCGGACGGCCGGCACCGCGTGATCTGCACTATGACGAACCCGCTGCCGCAGGACCTGAACCCGGAGAAGAAACTTTCCGCGCTGCTCGCCGGCATAGCCGGCGGGGGGGATTTCGGCGTGGCGCTGCTGACCGGCCTGCCTTTCCTGAAGCTGGCCGGGCTGGACTACGAGGGCATAGCGGCTTCGGTCCGGGCCAGGATCCCGGTGGCGGGGCTGCCGCCCGGCTCGCTGGACGCCGACTGGCTGGACGGCTACGAGCAGGCGCTGGACGCGCTGGCGCGCGCGCTGCCTCCCGGCAAGCGCAAGCTGAAAAAAAATTCCGTGGCGCTGGTGGGCTACCTAGCCGACCGCGGCGAAAGGGACCATGCCGCGAATATAGCCGAAATCAGGTCCCTGCTGGCCCTGTGCGGCCTGAGCCTGGCCTGCGTTTTTCCCTCGGGAGGCGACTTCGCCGGGCTCTCCCGCGCGCTCGAGGCCGGCACCGTCGTGTCCCTGCCTTACGGCAGGAAGGCCGCCGCCCGCCTGGCCGCCCGCAGCGGCGCCAAACTGGTGGAGACCGGCCTGCCGCTGGGCCTGGCCGGCACCGCCGCCTGGCTTTCTTCGGTCAAGGCCGCCGCCGGGCTGGGCCCGGACCTGCCGCCGGCCGTGCTGACGGCGCAGCGCGGGGCCGCCGCCGAGATGGCGCCGCTGCTCGAACTGCTGGCCCACCGCAACGTGGTGTTCGCCGGGGATCCGTACCTGTTCTCCGCTTTCTCAGCCTATGCCCGCGAACTCCGCCTGCGCGTTTCCGCGGCCTTCCTGGATTCGTTCCCGCGCCCGCTGGGCACGGCCAGGCTGCCCCGAGTTTTCTTCTTCGCGCCGGAGAGCGAAGAGGCCTTGAAGGCGCTCAAGGCCCTGCCCAAATTCTCCCGGCCGGAACTGGCCGTGGGGAATTCTTTCGCCGCCACCGAAGGCTATTCGGCCGGCCTGCCCTTCATGGAATTCGGCTTTCCCTCCTACGGCTACCACGCCCTGGCCGACGAGCCTTTCTTCGGCTTCGCCGGCGCCCGCTGCCTGGCCGGCCGCCTGCTCAACAGCTTCAAGGCCGGCCCCTACCAGGCCTGACCGGCCGCGGCGCCGCGCCCGCGGTTTACGCCGGGAATTTGTGCGGCGGGTTTTAAATTCATACAATTAACTTGCGGCAATTACTCGCGAACAGAGGTGTGTATGCTTAAAGCAGCCATCGTCATGGGAAGCGATTCTGACCTGGGAGTACTGTCTGCCGCCGCCTCCGTCCTCGAATATTTCTCCGTCCCCTTCGAAATAAAGGTCCTTTCGGCCCACCGCACCCCGGAGGCCGCCCTCGCTTTTTCCGCCGGGGCGGAGAAGAAAGGCTTCGGCGTGATCATAGCCGGGGCCGGCGGCGCGGCCCACCTGCCCGGCGTGCTGGCGGCGGTCACCACGTTGCCGGTGATAGGCGTGCCGGTGAACGCCACGCCGCTGAACGGCCTGGACGCGCTGCTTTCGATAGTGCAGATGCCCGCCGGTATCCCCGTGGCTACCGTGGGCGTGAACGCCGCCAAGAACGCGGGCCTGCTGGCCGTGCGGATCCTGGCGCTGAAAGAGAAGGGCCTGGGGGCCAGGTTGAAGGCTTATGCGGCCGAGCTGAAGCGGGAAGTGCTGGCCAAGGACGCGAAGCTCGGGAAGAAAGGTTATAAGAAATATTTGCAAGAAATGAAGTGACCGCGGCAGGTTGAACCGGCAGTCTACCGACGGCATAGCCCAGAGGAGATGAGCATGGCTGAACTGAAGTTGATGCACAAAGGCAAAGTGCGGGACCTTTACGCGGCGGGAGAGAAGTATCTCTTCATAGTTTCCTCCGACAGGATCTCCGCCTTCGATTTTATCCTGCCCACGCCCGTCCCGGGCAAGGGCATACTCCTCAATAAGATAAGTTCCTTCTGGTTCGAACGGACCGGGAATATAATAAAGAACCATATAGTTTCCACGGATATCGACGAGATCCGCCGCCGGGTCACGGCCCCTGCGGGTTTCGACTGGGAGTATATGCGCGGCCGCGCGATGCTGGTGCACCGGGCCAAAAGGGTGGACTTCGAATGCGTGGTGCGCGGATATATCACCGGCTCGGGCTGGAAGGAATACCTGAAGCAGGGCAGCGTGTGCGGCCTGAAGCTGCCGGCGGGGCTCAAAGAAGCGCAGAAGCTGCCCGAGCCGCTGTTCACGCCCACCACCAAGGCAGACCAGGGGCATGACGAGAACGTCACTTTCGAGACCATGGCAGCCGCCCTTCCGCCCGGCCTGGGGCGGACCATAAAAGAAAAGAGCCTGGCCCTCTATAAATTCGCGGCGGAACATCTTGAGAAACGCGGCATCCTGCTGGCGGACACCAAGTTCGAGTTCGGCCTGCTGGACGGGGAACTGATCCTGATCGACGAGGCGCTGACTCCCGACTCTTCCCGCTTCTGGGACGCGGCTAAATACAGGACAGGCTCCAGCCCGGAGAGCTACGATAAGCAGTACGTCAGGAACTGGCTGGAGGGCAGCGGCTGGGACAAAGTGTCCGCGCCGCCGGCGCTGCCCGAGGAAGTAGTGCGGGGCACCCTCAAAAAATACGAGGAAGCCCTCAACAAAATAACGCAAGCCGGGTGAGTTGTCACCCGGCTTCTAATTTATAAAGGCGGCAAAATGATAATCGAGATCTGGACCAAAGAGAAATACGCTAAGAACGAGGAAGAGGGCTTCATCGGCCGGATGGCGCATGCCGGGCTGAAGGTGAAGATGGCGCGGCTGTCCCGGCTGTACCGCGTGGACGCCGACTTCACAAAGAAAGAATTCGACCAGATAGCTTCCGAACTCCTGACCGACAAGATCACCGAGCAGTACTCGCTGTCGGCCGGCAAGGCCGGGCTCAGGCAAGCCTGCCGGGTGGAGATCTGGCTGAAAGATTCGGTGACCGACGTGGTGGGTGAGAGCGTGAAAGGCGCCATAGCGGACGTGCTGGGCAAGGAGCCCGCCGCCGTCAGGTTCGGCCGGGCCTACTATGTGCCCCGCGGCAACGGGCCGGCGCTGAAGCGCGCGGTCACGAGGACCCTGGTGAACGAAGTGGTGAACAAATTCAAGATCGAGAACTGCTAACTATGCCAAACCGCCTTAACGAATTCAATACCCTGACCGAAAAACAGCTCACAGAGCTCGACGCCGCCTGCGGCTGGTCGCTGAGCGCGCTGGAGCTGAAAGAAGCCCAGCGCCAGTTCAAGCTGAAAGGCCGGCAGCCCACCCGCGGCGAGCTGGAGACCATAGCCCAGACCTGGTCCGAACACTGCAAGCATAAGACCTTCTCCGGCCCGGTAGCTTTCCGCGACGGGAAGAAGCTGAAAAAGTACAAGAACCTTTTTAAAGAGACCATCATGAAGGCTACCAGAACGCTTAACAGGAAATGGTGCCTGTCCGTGTTCACCGATAACGCCGGTATAGTGAAGTTCGGCAAGAGCGGCAAATGGGGCCTGGCCTTCAAGGCCGAGACGCACAACCATCCCTGCGCGGTGGAGCCTTACGGCGGCGCCGAGACCGGCGTGGGCGGCGTGATCCGCGACATCCTGGGCGTGGGCCTGGGCGCCAAGCCCGTGCTGAACACCGACAGCTTCTGCTTCGGCTACCTGGGCGGCAGGAAAAAGCTCCCGAAGAACTCCCATTCGCCGGAGCGCATCATGCGCGGCGTGGTGGAGGGCGTGCGCGACTACGGCAACCGCATCGGCATCCCCACCGCCTCCGGCGGCCTTTACTTCGACGACGGCTACCTGCTGAACCCGCTGGTGTACGTGGGCTGCGCCGGGCTGATCCCGGTGGACAAGATAGAGAAGAAGGTGATCCCCGGCGACCTGATCGTTTCCATAGGCGGGCGCACCGGCCGCGACGGCATCCACGGCGCCACCTTCTCTTCCGCCAACATCGACGAAGAGACCACCGCCTCCGCGGTGCAGATAGGCCACGCGGTGAACGAGAAGAAGACCCTGGACGTGCTGATGCGCGCCCGCGACCTGGGCCTGTACAACGCGGTGACCGACTGCGGCGCCGGCGGCTTCTCCTCGGCCATCGGCGAGCTGGGCTCCGAGACCGGCGCGCACGTGAAGCTGGAGAACGCGCTGCTGAAAGACACCCGCATAGAGCCCTGGGAGATCTGGGTTTCCGAATCGCAGGAGCGCATGATCCTTTCGGTGCCCAAGGCCAAAATGAAAAAGTTGGAGGCCATCCTGAAGGCCGAGAGCTGCGAATACTGCGTGATGGGCACCTTCCCCGGCGACGGCCGCCTGCTGGTTACGCACGGGGACGAGAGCGTGGTGGACCTGCCGATGGCCTTCCTGCACGGCGGGGTGCCCAACTTCGAGAAGCCGGCCGCCCGGCGCAAGGTGAAAATATCCGCCGCCGCGCCGGCCAAGCCCGCCAAGTCATATGGGCAGATACTGAAAGAAATGCTCGCCCATCCTAACGTCTGCTCCCGGCATTCGGTGATAACCCAGTACGACCACGAGGTGCAGGGCGGCACGGTGATAAAGCCGCTGCAGGGCAAGTACGGCGACGGCCCCGGCGACGCCACCGTGATCTGGCCGCAGGCCGCCACGCTGGACCAGCTCGACTTCGCGGGTTTCGCCGTTTCCCACGGCTTCAACCCGGCCGCCGGGAAGATAGACCCTTACCAGATGGCGCTGCACTCGGTGGACGAGGCCGTGCGCAACATGCTCTGCGTGGGCGCCGAGATCTCCCGCACCGCCATCCTCGACAACTTCTGCGCGGCCAGCCCGCGCGACCCCGAAGTGATGGGAGACCTGGTGCTGGCCGCCGAGGGCTGCCACGACGCTGCCGTAGGCTACGGCGCGCCTTTCATCTCCGGCAAGGACAGCTTCTACAACCAGGCCAAGGACGCCGAAGGGAAGGAATACCCTATCCCGATGTCCCTCTTGATCTCCGCCACCGCCCCGGTGGAGGATATCCGCAAGGCCATCACGATGAACTTCAAGGAAGCCGGCAACTCCGTCTACCTGGCCGGGGTGAACGCCCGCGGCATGGGCGGCTCGGTGTACAACGACATGGCGCGTTGCGAAAACAACTTTATCAGCCCGCTGGACATCCGCGCCGCCGTGAAGCTTTACACCGCGCTGCTGAAAGCCATAAAGAGCGGCTGCGTGGCCGCCGCGCACGACGTCTCGCAGGGCGGGCTGGCGGTGACGCTGGCCGAAATGGCCTTTTCCGGCGGCTTCGGCGCGGAGATAGACCTGGGCGCAGCCACCAGGGAGAAAGGCCTGACTTCGCTGGAGCTGCTGTTCGGCGAGGCTCCCGCCAGGCTGGCGCTCGAAGTTGTGAAAGGAAAAGAAAAAGAATTCCTGAAGCTCGTCAAAGGCCTGCCGGTAGCGGAGATAGGTTACGTTAACGAAAACCCCGTGCTGGCCGTGAAAGACGGCGGCGCGCGGCTCTTCAAAGAGGAGCTCAAGGTTTTAAAGAACTGCTGGAAGAGGGAACTTATATGAGGCCCAAAGCGATAATCCTGCGCGGCACCGCCACCAACTGCGACATAGAGACCTTCAACTCGTTCAAGTACGTAGGCGCCGAGCCCGAGCTGGTGCACATCAACCAGCTGCTGGCCGGCGAGCGCAAGGTGCTGGACTACGACCTGATGGCCTTCCCCGGCGGTTTCTCCTACGGCGACGACATCTCCGCCGGCAAGATCTACGCCGTGAAGATGAGCAAGCTCTCGGCCGACTTCGGGGCCTTCATTAAGAGCAAGCGGCCTGTCATCGGTATCTGCAACGGTTTCCAAATCCTGGTAAAGACCGGCTTCCTGCCCGAGAACAGGGCCAACGCCCAGGTATCCAATGCCTGCGCAGGTGCCGTATCAAAGCACTGTGTGCCTCAGACGGCCACTCTTTACACCAACGACTGCGGTCACTTCCTGGCCAAGTGGGTAAAAGTAAAAATAAACAAGAAAAGCCCCTGCATCTTCACCAAGGGCCTCCCCGACGAGATAGAGCTGCCCATAGCCCACGGCGAGGGTAAGTTCATAGTGGAAGATAAAAAAGTAATGGAGTCCATAACTTCGCGGGAGCTGCATGCCATGACCTACGCCGAGAACCCCAACGGCTCAATGCTGGACATCGCCGGCATCACCAACGCCGCCGGCACCTGCTTCGGCCTGATGCCGCACCCCGAGCGCAACTTCTTCGCCTGGCAGCACCCCGACCGCCCCGCCGCCGCCCGCGAAACCGAGGCCGCCGGCTGCCAATTCTTCAAGAACGCCGTGGACTATGTCAGATGAGCAACGTGGTTTTTGAATTGATGAGTCCGCCCGGATGCCTGCGGGGCCGGGTTAGCAAAACCCTCGTGAGGGTTCGGCTTGCGTAAGCGCCGAACCCGAATGTGGAGCGAGGCCACGGTGTGGCCGAAGCGCGTTTTGCGTTCCGGCCCCGCAGACGTCCGTGGCTAAGCAAGAAAAGGAAAAACTATGTGCGGAATATTCGGCATTACTGATAATAAAGACGCCTCCAAGCTCACTTACGTCGGGCTGTTTACGCTGCAGCATCGCGGCCAGGAATCGGCCGGTATAGTGACTGACGACGGCGGCACGCTCCGGCATAATATCGGCATGGGGCTGGTCAGCGAAGTGTTCACCAAGGACGCGCTGGAAAGCCTGAAGGGGCGCTCCGCCATAGGGCATATCCGGTATTCCACCACCGGCTCCAGCCACTTAAAGAACGCCCAGCCGCTGGTGTTGGACTCAGTGCTTGGCCAGGTGGCTGTGGCCCATAACGGCAACCTCACCAACGCCGACGCCCTCAAAGAAAAACTCCAGAAAGGCGGGGCCATCTTCCAGTCCACCAGCGACACCGAAGTGATCCTGCACCTGATGGCCAAGCACCGCGGCCGCAAGCTCGAGGATACGCTGGCCAAGAACCTGCCCAAGCTCGAAGGCGCCTACGCCTTCCTGTTCATGGCCCCCGGCATAGTGATAGGGGCGCGCGACCCCAACGGCTACAGGCCGCTGGTGCTGGGGAAGATCGGAAAATCTTTTATCCTGGCCTCCGAAACCTGCGCCATCGACGTGGCCGGCGGCACCGCCATCCGCGAGCTGGCCCCCGGCGAGATGGTCGTCATCCAGGGCGGCAAAGCCCGCTTCCGCCGCTTCTCGCCGGTAAAAGATTTCACGCGCTGCATCTTCGAGCAGGTCTACTTCGCCAGGCCCGATTCCTCCGTGGCGGGCCGCACCGTGCAGACCGCGCGCTACGAGATAGGCGCCTTGCTGGCCAAAGAGCTTAAGAACGTTAAGGCCGACATCGTTTCCGGCGTGCCCGATTCCGGCACCGTCTACGCGCTGGGCTATTCCAAGGAATCCGGCATCCCTTACCAGACCGTCTTCATGCGCAACCATTACACCGGCCGCTCGTTCATTCAGCCCGACCAGCGGCTGCGGGAATTCACCGCCCACCTCAAGCTCGCGCCCATTCGCGACGTGATCCAGGGCAAGACCATCATCTTGATCGACGATTCCCTCGTGCGCGGCACCACCTCGAGGAAAATAGTAAAGAGCCTGATGAAGGCCGGCGCAAAAAAGATCATAATGGCCATTGCCTCGCCGGCCATTATCTCGCCGTGCTATTACGGCATAGATACGCCTAATAAGGGAGAACTCATAGCCTGCCGGATGAGCACGGAAAAGATCAGGCGCTTCATCGGCGCGGACAAGCTGCACTACCTGAGCCTCGGCAGCCTGGTGAGCGCCTGCGGCGGCCGCAGGGACAGGAATTTCTGCGTTTCTTGTTTTACCGGCAAATACCCGGGCAAGGGGGGATTGTGAACGTACTGCTGATAGGTTCGGGCGGCCGCGAGCACGCGCTGGCCTGGAAATTGAAACAGAGCCCGCTGCTGGGCAAGCTTTACGCCATCCCCGGCTCGGCCGCCATGGCGGACCTGGCCGAGTGCCAGGCCATAGGGCAGGAAGACTTCGAAGGCATCTCCGACTTCTGCGCCGATAAAGCCATAGCCCTGGTCGTAGTGGGCCCCGAGGCGCCGCTGGCCAAAGGCCTCGCCGATTTTCTTGCCGCCAAAGGCATAAAAGTCTTCGGCCCTTCGCAGAAAGGCGCCATGCTGGAGGCCTCCAAGCAGTTCGCCAAGGAGTTCATGGACAGGAACTACCTGCCCACGGCCGGCTTCTCCGTCCTCTACTCCTGGGAAGCCGCGCAGGATAAAATTAAAGCGAACAGGAAGTACCCCGTGGTGATAAAGGCCGACGGCCTGGCCGCCGGCAAAGGCGTGCGCATCTGCATGGACGAGGCCGAGGCGCTGGCGGCGGCTTCCGACTTCATGGAAAAGCGCATCTTCGGTTTTTCGGGCTCCAAGGTGGTGCTGGAAGAGTTCCTCACCGGCAGGGAAGCCTCGGTGATGGCGCTGGTGGACGGCGAGACCTTCCTGATGCTGCCGCCCGCGCGCGACCACAAACGCCTGCTGGACGGCGACGCCGGCCCCAATACCGGCGGCATGGGCGCGCTTTGCCCTGCCGAAATATCTAAAGCCGACCTGGAGTTCATAAAGAAAGAAGTGCTGCAGCGCTTCGTGGACGGCATAAAGAAAGAGCGCATTTCTTTCCGCGGCGTGATCTACGCCGGGCTGATGTTCACGCCCGAAGGCCCCAAGGTGCTGGAGTTCAATGTGCGTTTCGGCGACCCCGAGGCGCAGGCCATGATGCCGGTCATAAAGAGCGACCTGCTCGGCCTGCTGGACGCCTGCGCCGGCGGCAAGCTCGGGTCTAAAACCATCGAGGTCACCGGGCAGACCTGCGTGAACGTGGTGCTGGCCTCGAAGGGCTACCCCGAAAGCCCGGAGAAAGGCAAAGAAATAAAAGGCCTGGACGCAGTCCCGGCGGGCGTTACCGTCTTTCACTCCGGCTCAGTGCAGCAGGACGGCAAATACCTTACCCACGGCGGGCGCGTGCTTACCGTGACCGCCGCCGGCAAGGACCTGGCCGAGGCCAGGGAAAAAGCCTACGCCGCGGTGAACGGGATAAATTTCGACGGCATGCAGTACAGGAAAGACATCGGCCTGTAAATTTACGGAGGAACAATGACTACCTACAAGAAGAGCGGCGTGGACATCAAGCTGGCGGACAAATTCACCGAATTCCTCGAGAAAAAATCCAAGGCCATAGGCGGCTTCGCCGGCCTGCTCTCCATAAAAGAGACCGGCGGGGAATACAGCATGGTGGCCTCCACCGACGGCGTGGGCACTAAGCTAAAGCTGGCCTTCCTGCTGAACAGGCACGACACCATCGGCATAGACCTGGTGGCCATGTGCGTGAACGACCTGCTCTGCTGCGGCGCCCGCCCGATGATCTTCCTGGACTATTACGCCACCGGCAAGCTGGACCTGGCCTGCTCCAAGAAAATAATAGAGGGAATCCTGGAAGGCTGCCGGCAGGGCGAATCCGTGCTGCTGGGCGGCGAGACCGCCGAGATGCCCGGCTTCTACCAGCCCGGCGAGTACGACCTGGCCGGTTTCTCCGTTGGCATAGTGAAGAACTCCGAAGCGCTCGACGGCAAGAAGGTGCGCGCCGGCGACATGCTGATCGGCCTGCCCTCCACCGGCTTCCACTCCAACGGCTTCTCGCTGATCCGCAAAGTGCTGGACGACAACAAGCTCCTTAAGAAATACGCGGCCCGCCTGCTCACCCCGACGAAGATCTACGTGAAGGACGTGAACAAGCTCCGGGCGGCCCTCAGGAAAAAAGGTCAGGACGTGGTCGGGCTGGCCCACATTACCGGCGCCGGCATCCCCGGTAACCTCCCGCGCGTGCTGCCGAAGCACCTTGGCGCGGTGGTGTACAGGAATTCCTGGAAGGTGCCGGGCCTCATGCGCGAGATCCAGCGCCTGGGCGCCATTCCCGAGGCCGACATGTGGGACTCTTTCAACATGGGCATAGGCCTGATAGCCGTAGTGCGCAAGGAAGCCGTGGCGACCGCGCTCAAAACCTTGAAAGGCTCCGTCGTTATAGGTGAAGTGGTGAAAGGCAGGAACGAAGTGGTTATAAAATAGGGGAAACAATGAAAAATATCGTCGTTTTCGCTTCGGGCGGCGGCACCAACCTGCAGGCTTTGATAGACGCGGCCCGCGACGGCCGCATAGACGGGAAAATAGCGATGGTCGTTTCGAGCAAGAAAGAGGCCGGGGCCCTGGAAAGGGCCAGGCGGGCCGGCATTCCCGCCGAGGCCGCCAGCCCCAAGGAATTCGCGCCCGGCAATTACGACGAATATATAACCTCCCTCTGCCGCACCTATAAGGCGGACCTGGTCTGCCTGGCCGGCTTCATGCTGAAGCTGGGCCCCAAGATGCTCTCGGAGTACAAAGACAAGATATTGAACGTGCATCCTGCCCTGCTGCCGGCTTTCGGCGGCAAGGGTTTTTACGGGCCGAAGGTGCACGAGGCCGTAATAGAGGCCGGCGTAAAAGTAAGCGGCGCCACGGTGCACTTCGTGGACGAGAATTACGACTGCGGGCCGATAGTGATCCAGCAGCCGGTGCCGGTGCTGCCCGGCGACAAGCCCGAAACCCTGGCCGCCAGGGTCAACGCGGCGGAACTGGCGATCTATCCCAAAGCCGTTGCCCTGTTCTGCGCCGGCCGGCTTACGGTAAAAGGCCGCCAGGTGGAGCTCTCCGGTCCCCAGCCCGAGACCGGCAAGGTGCGGCGGGCGCTCATCTCCGTTTCCGACAAGACCGGCGTGGTGGAGTTCGCCAAAGGCCTTTCCGCCGAAGGCGTGGAAGTGGTGTCCACCTCCGGCACTTACAAGCTGCTCAAAGAGGCCGGCGTGCCGGTGCGCGCCCTCGAGACGCTGACGGGCTACCCCGAGATGCTTGACGGCCGGGTTAAGACCCTGCACCCGGCGGTGCACGGCGGCATCCTTTACAAAAGGGAAGATAAAAACCACGTTGAGACCGTCTTCAAGTTCGGCATCGAGCCTATCGACATGGTAGTGGTGAACCTTTATCCCTTCGTGGAGACGGCCAAAAAAGCCGCGCCCTGGTCCGAAGAGCTGATCGAGAACATAGACATAGGCGGCGTGGCGCTGATCCGCGCGGCGGCCAAGAATTACACTTCCGTCGCTATCATAACTTCCCCGGCGGACTACGCCTCGGCGCTGGCCGCCCTGCGTTCCGGCCAGGGCGCGCTGGCCGTGGAGATCAAGAAAGAGCTGGCGGTCAAAGCTTTCGCTCATACCGCCGCTTACGACGGGGCGATAGCGGAAGAGCTGTCGAAGAACGCCGGGACTTTCCCGGACCGGAAGGTTGTGCGGCTGAAGAAGATCCACGACCTGCGCTACGGCGAGAACCCGCACCAGCAGTGCGCTCTCTACTCCAGGAACGAGAAGCTGCCTTTCGCCCAGCTGCAGGGCAAGGAGCTCTCCTACAACAACATCCTGGACGCCTATGGTACTTACCAGGCTGTGCTGGAGTTCGACCAGCCCGCCGCCGTGATCTTCAAGCACGTTACCCCCTGCGGCCTGGGCACCGGCAAGGATATAGCCGAGGCTTTCGAGCGCGCCTGGAACACCGACCCGCAGTCGGCCTTCGGCGGCATCATCGCCGTGAACCGGGAGCTGGACGGCCGCATAGCGGAATTCCTGGCCAAGAAGTTCGTGGAAGTCATCTGCGCGCCCGGCTTCGACCCGAAAGCCCTGGAGATCTTCGGCAAGAAGCCTAACCTGCGCCTGCTTAAATGGGAAAGCTTTCCCAAAGACAACCTGTTGCTGCGCTCGGTAGGCGACGAGGTGCTGGTAAGCACCGACGACAAGCTGCTGCTGGGCGAGAAATGGGAAGTGCCCACCAAGCGCAAGCCCACCAAGGCCGAGGAAGAGGCGCTGCGCTTCGCCTGGGCCGCGGCCAAGTACGTGCGCTCCAACGCCGTGGTGTTTGCCGACACCTGCCGGACCGTGGCCATAGGGGCAGGCCAGATGTCCCGCGTGGACTCGGTGTTCATGGCCGGGCATAAGTACGAGACTTTCCTGAAGGCGAACCCCAAACCGAAAACTTTGGTGATGGCCTCAGACGCTTTCTTCCCTTTCCCGGACGCGCTGGAGGAGGGGATAAAGCTGGGCGCTACCGCGGTGATCCAGCCCGGCGGCTCGGTAAAGGACAAGGAAGTCATAGAAGCAGCCGACAGGTTGGGCGTGGCCATGGTCTTTACCGGTATAAGGCATTTCAGGCATTAAGACGCGGCCGCCGGTTTTCATGGCCGGCCCATTTGTGTTAGAATTAATTGCAAGATACTCCGTCTTGCACCCGCAAGTACGGAGTTGTTTTTTTCTGGAGGTCTATGACCGAACAACACGATCTGAACTCGCTCAGCCCCCTGGACGGCAGGTACGCCGAAAAGACGGCCCCGCTGACCCGCTGCATGGGCGACGCTGCGCTCACCCGCTACCGGGCGCTGGTGGAATGCCGCTACCTCCTGAAGCTCTGCGCCACGCCCGGAGTAAAGCTCCGCCGCCTGAAACCCGCCGAGAAGGCCCTGCTCAACAAGCTTTCCGAACTGTCCGATATCGAGATCGAGCTGATCTACGCCATTGAAACCACCGGCGCGGGCGGCCTGCCGCCTACCAAGCACGACGTGAAGTCGGTGGAATATTTCCTGAAGAGCCGCCTGGAGCGCAGCTCCATGCGCGACATCAAGGAATACGTGCACTTCGGCCTCACCTCCGAGGACGTGAACAACATTTCCTACGCGCTAACGCTGCGCGACGCGCTGGCCAAAGAGATCCTGCCGGCGCTGGCCGAGATCCTGAAGGTGATGGACGGCCTGGCGCGCAGGCACGCCGCCGCGCCGCTGCTGGCCCGCACGCACGGGCAGCCGGCCGTGCCGACCACTTTCGGCAAGGAGTTCAGGGTTTTCCACGCCCGGCTCAGCCGGCAGTACGCCCAGCTGGAGAAAGCGCGGATCTGCGCCAAGCTGAACGGCGCCACCGGCAACTACAACGCCCACGCCGCCGCCTTCCCCGGCGCGGACTGGGAGAAGTTCTCGAAAGAATTCATAGAAAGCTTCAACGCCGGCCGCGGCCCCGCGCTGGAGTACAACCCGCTCACCACGCAGATCGAGCCGCACGACAGCTACGCCGAGGTCTTCGACGCGCTGAGCCGGGCCAACACCATCCTGCTGGCCTTCTGCCAGGACATGTGGCGCTACATCTCCGCCGAGCTGGTGGGTCAGAAAGCGGTGGCGGGGGAGATCGGCTCCTCCACCATGCCGCAGAAGGTGAACCCCATCCACTTCGAGAACGCCGAGGGCAACCTGGGCCTGGCCAACGCCATGCTGGCCTTCTTCTCGTCCAAGCTGCCGGTCTCCCGCCTGCAGCGCGACCTTTCCGATTCCACGGTGGAGCGCAACTTCGGCGCGGCCTTCGGGCATTCGCTGGTGGCGTACAAGGCGCTGCTCACCGGCCTTTCCCGCGTGAGCGTGAACGAGGCTTTCGCCGCGGGCGAGCTGGAAGCCCACCCCGAGGTGATAGCGGAAGGTATCCAGACCATCCTCCGCCGGGAGAAGGCCACCGCGCCTTACGAACAGCTTTCCAAGCTGACCCGCGGACGCCGCGTCACCCTGGAGGAACTGCGCGAATTTATTGACGGTCTCGAGCTTAAGGCTTCGGTGAAGGCCGAACTTAAAAAGCTTTCGCCCCTGAACTACACGGGGCTGGCGGCAAAATTGGCTTTAGGCAGGAGGTAATCATGCCTGTAGATATAGTGGTGGGCGGCCAGGCGGGCGACGAGGGCAAAGGCAAGATAGGCGCGTACCTGGCGCAGAAGAACGATTACGATTACGCCATCCGGGTGGGCGGCCCCAATGCCGGCCACACCGTGTTCTTCAATGGCAAGATCTACACCCTTAAGACGATGCCCGGCGGCTTCGTGAACAAGCGCACCAAGCTGGTGCTGGGCGCCGGCACTTACATCATCCCCGACTGGCTGGAGAAGGAAATAGCGCTTACCGGCACGGCGAACCGCCTGATCATCGACCCGCACGCGGTCATCATCGAGCCGCGGCACACCGCCGCCGAGCGGGCCGACGCCCGCATGATGGGCAAGATCGGCAGCGTGGGCACCGGCCTCGGCGCCGCCGTGCGCGACCGTGTCGACCGGAAGAAGCTCCGCTTCGCCAAGGACGAGCCGCGCCTGAGGAAGTATGTGAAGGACGTGCCCGAACTGCTGAATAAAGCCCTCGCTAAAGGATCGAACATGATCCTGGAAGGCACGCAGGGCATGAAGCTTTCCAACCTGCACGGTGAGTACCCTTTCGTGACCTCGCGCGACACCACCGCCTCCACCTTCATGGGCGAAGCCGGCCTCGGCCCCAAGTACGCCGGGGAAGTGTACGCCGTGTTCAAGCCTTACGTCACCCGCGTGGGTCCGGGCATGGTGTCCAAAGAAGTGAAGGACAAGAAAGCGCTCAACAAGTACCACACCGCCGGGCGCGAGGTGGGCAGCGTGAGCGGCCGCCTGCGCCGCGTGGGCGAGTTCGAGATGGACGTGGCCCGCATGACCGTGCGGATCAACTCCGCCACCAGGCTCGCGATCACGCACATAGACCTGCTCGGCGGCGCGGACGTGTCCCGCGGCGTGAAGAGCTTCACCGGCGAGGCCAAAAAGTTCATGCGCACGCTGGAAGACCTGTGCCGCACCTATCCTTACCCGAAGGTGGCCCTGATCTCCTACGGCCCCGGCCTCAACGACGTGCTGGAACTTAAGTAGAGGGGACGCTGCTTACTAACTTCCTAATTGGTGCGTTAGGGGGTGCGTGTGAATTTAGGAAGATAGGAAGCAGCGTCCCCTATCTTCCGAATCAAGATGCGTCAGCTGGAGGAAAAATGACCGACCGTGTGAAATTGTGCGTATTATTCGCTGGAGCACTCTTGTGTGCCTGCCCGGGCGTGAATGCCGCCGGGTACCTGCGCTCTTTTCTCGGGCATGGCGACAATGTTATCAGCGTAGCCTTCTCTCCGGACGGCAACTCCGCCATCTCCGGGGGTAACGATAACGCCATAATTTTGTGGAACGTCGCGAACGGAAAACCTCTGGCTACGCTAACCGGGCACACCGCTTTGGTGTCCGGCGTCGCCTTTTCCCCTGACGGCCGGCGCGCGGTCTCGGCGAGTTACGACAGGACGGTGAAACTCTGGGATGTTTCCGCCCGGAAGCTCCTTAGGACCTTTGACGGCGGCGGCTATATGCGGGGAGCCGCGTTCTCTAAGGACGGCGGTCGCGTAATCTCCGGCTGCGCCGACGGCACGGTTAAAATGTGGGATACTATCTCCGGCAGGCTCCTGCGTGTTTTCGATGGCCAGGACGGCCCCGTATACAGCGCAGCATTTTCTCCGGACGGGAAAAAAATCCTGTCTGGAGCGCACAATACCGTAAGTTTGTGGAACGCCGCGACCGGCGCGCTGCTGCGCACCCTGAAAACCGGAACGCAGGTGAACAGCGCCGTTTTCTCGCCGGACGGCAGGAACGTTCTCGTAGGCGGCTGGGACATGACTCCCAAGCTTTGGAGCCTCGCCGACGGAATACTCCTGCGCACTTTCAGGAAACATGCGGCCAACAGCGTTACCAGCGTCGCTTTCTCCCCCGACGGCCGTCGCGCGCTTTCGGCGAGCCATGATAAGACGCTAATGCTGTGGGACACAAGGACCGGCGGACTGATCGGCAAACTTGAGGGCCACGGGGGCGCGGTTTGGAGCGTCGCTTTCTCGCCCGACGGAAAATACGCACTTTCCGGAAGCTCGGACAAGTCGCTCAGGCTGTGGGACGTCTCCAACGGGCGCAGGCGCGTGCCCGGAGTAAAAAGATAGGGCAAAGGGGCTCCGCCGGACTACTGTTAACTGGCGCCGCGCGTAGACCAGCGCGGCGCAATAGCTACGTCCGCTCCCGAAGACTGATTGTGATCGCCGGGATCGAGCGGGTTTTATTCCAGTTCTTCTTTTAAAGCCGTCTGACCGACGGCTTTTTTGCTGTCTTCTTTCAGGAAGCGGCGGGAGAGGAACAGCGTGGCGGCGGAGTAGCAGGTAATGGTGATCAGGAAGGGAAGCGTGAAGCCGAAGTCCATCTGCAGGCGGCCGCTCATGCGGGCGGAAAGGGCGTTGGCCAGGTTCCAGCCGGCGGTGTACACGGCGCTGGCGGCCTGCTGCTGGCCGGCGGGGAAGTGGCTGAGCATGAACACGCTGTAGACGGGCCAGCTGGCGTTCATCAGCATGGTGCGGGCAAAAGCCGCCAGCACCGTGGGCAGCAGGAAGCCCGAGAAGCCCATGGTGGCCAGGAACGGGATGGAGAGGGACTGAAAAGTGATCATGGCCTTCACGCGGCCTATCTTCGTTACCAGCCAGGGTCCCACCAGCCCGCCCGCCGCCATGGCCAGCGGCATCAGCGACATGCAGAAGCCCAAGCTGGCTATGTGCAGGTCGAAGCCGGATTTAAAGAAAATGTTGAGGTAAGGCATGATCATGCCGGCGCCGAAGGCGATGATGAACTGCGGGGCCAGCACCACCATGGCCGCGCCCAGGGCAAAGCCGGAGAAGGTTGAACCGGTGTGCTTACTGCCGTGCTCCGGCTCCTTGATCTTAAGTGCGGGCAGGCCGGCGGCCAGCAGCAGCGCGCAGGCCGCCAGCATGGTAACCCGGTAGGCGGCCGCGCTCTCGTCCCCGGCCGCCAGCAGCGAGCCCGAGAGCCCGGTGAGCCAGCCCGAAACCAGGCTGCCCGCGAAGCCCGCCACCATCGAGACCGCGAACTGGAAGCTGAAAAGGTGCTGCCTTTCTTTTTCCGAGGAACTCCGCGCCATCAGCGGCATAGAGGTAATGGCCATAAGCGCTGCCGACGCGCCGGACAGGATAGAGAAGAACATCAGCGGCAGCCTGCCCGTAAAGAGCGCCATTCCCGTCATAGCCGCCAGGCTCAAAGCCAGCGAGGCCAGCAGGCTCTTGCGCGCCGGCACCGAGCCTATAAAGACCGCCAGCGGAATAGCCAGCGCCGCCACCGTCAGGCTCGGAATAGCCCCCAGGGTCCCCAGGAAATCCCTCGTGTAGCCAAGTTTCAATATGTAAAGGTTGAAGACCAGCCCGAAGATATTCTGGGCGAAGGACAACAGGAAAGTAAGCAGCAGAAAATTCCGGGCATTACCACCGAAAGCCCTGAACACGGCAAGATAATTTTTGATGACGTTTCTCATGGAGTAAATTCAAGCGCAGCGCAGAAAAAAAGATCGGGTGCGGACGAGAGGACCGGGTTAGCAAAACCGTCGTGAGGCCGAGGCTTGCGCAGCGCCGAGGCCGAATGTCGAGCGAGGGCACGGTGTGCCCCGAGCGCGTTTTGCGTTCCGGTCCCCTTGGCCGCACCCCCATGGCTGTATTACTTGAAAGAACTGCTGAATTAAATTTTCTTGCCGGGGGCTGCGGCTGTAGAGGTGGAGATGGCGGGGAGCGGGTGGCTGATGTACCACACGTAGTTGGCCAGGTCTTTGTGGTCCGCGGGCAGGGTGCCGGGGCAGGCGGCGTCTTCTATATAGAAGGAGGCCTGGCGGAGTTTAATGGTGCGGCTTTTAACGGAGGCGGGCAGGGCCGCGTTGTAAACGAGGCGGGCGTTGCCGGCGGCTACCAGCACGGACCAGCCGGGGTTGGCGTTCATGAAGGCGGCGATCTTGGCGCCAGCGGCCTCGTTCCACGAAGAGACCGAGGAGAGGTAGTTGTCCCAGCTCAGCGGCGCGCCCGCGGCGGGGTTTAAGCCGGCGTAGGAAGCCTTGAGGCGCTCCAGATATTTTTTGTTCAGGATGACGCTGGCGGTTTCCGGCAGCATCTTCTTCTCGTCCTCGTTAAGCGCGGCGGCGCCTTCCCTTTCTATCTTGAAGATGGTCTCCCTGGGAATGCCCAGCGCCAGCGCGCGGAGCTTGTTCTTGATGATGAAGTCGAAAACGGGTTTATAGAAAGAGAAATCCACCCCGGAGTCTTTCTGCCAGGCGGTCTTCTGCAGGAAATCCTCTTCGGTCATCTTGCCGGCGGCGTAGTCGTCCAGGACGGGCTGCAAAGGGATGTTTACAGCCTCGAAGCCCACCGCTATCTTGGAGCTGCGGGCCTCGCGCAGCGCTTTGAGGATCTCGAGCCTGGCTTCCTGGTCCTTCTGCCGGCCGTCCGCGCCGCCGGCGTAGATCACGTCGCTCTTCCAGATCACGGACTTGAAGGAGGCCTGGTCGCCGAAGGGTTTGCCGGACTGGCCGCCGAAGATGCAGAGGCTGGGCGGCGGCACGCCCGCGGCTTTCGCCGGAGTTTTCGCGGCGGCCTTCGGGACCGGTTTCCCGGCGTACGCCGCGGGGGACAGGCTCAGTAAAAGGGAAAGGACGAGGGCGCTCATTTCTTGGCGCCGGCGGCGGGCGCGGCGTGCGGGATGTACCACACATAGTCGGCCAGGCCGGCGTCGCCGGCGGGGAAAGCGGCGGGGCAGGCGTCCGCCTCTACCGGGTAGAAGGAAACTGCGCGCAGGCCTGTGGTCCTGGAGGCGACGGAGGCGGGGATGCCGGCGTTGTAGATAACGTGCCCGGCCCCGGCTATGGTCATGCCGGCGTAGCCGGGGTTGGCATTCATGAAATCGGCCAGGCGCGAGCCCATGGCCTCGTTCCAGGCGGACATGGCGGCCAGGTAATTCTCGAAAGTGAAGTCTCCCATGCCTTTACCCGCTTTTCCGTGCCCTTCGTATGAATCCCTGATGAATTTGATGTAGGCCTCGTTCTTGGTTATCTCCACCTTGGCGGGCAGGTACTGCTTTTCCTCTGGGGAAAGGCCGGCCAGGCCAACGCGGGCGATCTTGGACACCACTTTCTTAGGCAGGTTCAAGGCCAGGGCCTTGAGCTTGTTGGCCCGGATGTAGTCGAAGATGGGTTTGTAGAGGTTGAAGTCGAAGCCCCACTCGGTCTTCCAGTCCGCCTTCTCCATGAATTCCTCGTCGGTAAGTTTGCCGGCGGCGTACTCGTCCAGCACGGGCTGCAGCGTCATATTGAGCATCTCAAAGCCCACCACGATCTTTTCGCCGCGGGCCAGGCCGAGCGCCTTAAGCGCTTCCAGCTGGGCCAGGTGGTCGTTAAGCTGGTCGTGGTTCTCGCCGCCGTACACCACGTCGGCCGTGCCAACTACGGCGTTAAAGGTGTCGGCTATAGGGGCGCCGGAGGCGCCGTTGAAAACGCAGAGCCCGGGGCCTTTGGGGGCTGAAACCTCGCCCGGGCCGGAGGCCGCGGGGGTCTTAGCGTCGGTCTTGAGGTTCTCGGCCAGGGCCTTGATGTCGCCTTTCTGGTCGAAAGAGACCGCGGGGCCGGCTAGAGCCGCCGAACCGAACAGGGCTGCCAGGGTAAAAGCGGATAAAATCGTTTTCATAATTTTATTATAGTAAATCTCCTCTGTTGCGGCCGGGTCCTGCCGCGGAACCCATACACTAGGATTTTAGAAGTTTACTGTCAATAAACCGCTTTTAGGTATAATTAGGAAATCAAAGGGGTTGGCCATGAAAAAAAATATTTTCAGCTGTTTCTCTATCCTCGTATCCTTATGCGCGGCCGCGGGCGCGCAGGTGCAGGTGGTCTCCAAAACGCCGTACGGGCCTATCCCGGACATGAACGCGGCCCGCGCCATAGCGGCCACTTTCGACCAGCCGATGGCGGCGCTGACCTCGGCCGAAAAAATGGGCGAGGTCTGCCCGCTGGAAGTAATGGAGATAGACGACGCGCTTACCGAAGCCAACTACAAGGATTTTTCCTCCGCCTCGCTAGCCGACTTCAAGGACGTAAAGACGGTGGAAGGCCGCTGCCGCTGGCAGGGCACGCAGACCGTTACTTTCGAACCGGCCAAGCCGCTGGCCCCGGCCACCCTTTACGCGGCCAGGATCAAGAAAGGTTTCCAGTCCGGCAACTCCGGCAAGGTGCTGGAAGAGGACGTAACCTGGTTCTTTGAGACCGTGCGCCCCGCCCTCCGCGCGAGTTTCCCTTACGACGAGCAGCGCTGGTTGCCGCTCGACACCGTGGCTTACGCCGCCTTCACGCTTCCCGTTTCCTCCTTCAAGGCCAGGGACTTCATAAAGTTCTCCGACACCGCCCCGGACGGCTCCGTTACCGAGGCGCCGGTGGGCGTGCGCCTGGCCAAGGACGAAGAAGTTAAGAAGCTCTGGCCCAACCCATGGGAGAACGTTTCCACAGGCACCGTGCTGGCCATCCGCCCGGCCATGAAACTGAAGCCCGACCACGCCTACAAGCTCTCCTTCGGCAAAGGCCTGTTGGCCGACGCCGGGAACCTGGGCCTTAAGGCCGAACGGGTCATAGATTTCGAGCCTTATTACACTTTCAGGGTTAAGGAATACCTGGAGGGCGGCTGCCTGCCCCACCAGTTCAAACTGGCTTTTTCCAACCCGGTAAAATACGCCGACCTGTACAAATTCATGTCGTTCAGCCCGGCCGTGAACTTTTCCAAAGACGACCGGATGGAAGGCCGCGACGAAGGCTACAGGAACAGCAGGGAAAGGAAAGTGGACTATTACCTGCCCAGCCAGGTTTTCAAACCGGCAACGGCCTATACCCTGCGGCTCTCGACGGGCCTAACCGATATCTTCGGCAACAAGCTGCCCCCTGGCGCTCTCCAGGAGCTGGCCGCGGCGGATTATTGCCCGTACTGGACCACGCCCACGGGCTTCGGGATCCTGGAGGGCTACCTGCCCGCCCGCCACCCGGTGGAGGCGGTCAACGCGGGAGTTCTCGCCGTTGTCAAAGGCAAGGTAGCGGCGGAGAACCTTGTGCCTTTCTATCTTTCGCGCCTGGCCGCCGAGTCGCTGCTCTCAAGCTCGCTGGAAAAGAACTGGGACCCTTCCGAAGGACAGAAGAACATAAAGGTGCGCACTTTCCTGGACTATAAGGACCTGTTCGGCCCGGAAGAGGGCGGCTTCGGCTACCTGCGCCTGCCTTCGCCGTACGACAGCCCCTACCGCGTGCTGGATAATATAACCCGCATCGGCCTTACCGTGAAGAGTTCGCAGGATTCAACGCTTATCTTTACAAGTTTCCTCAAAACCGGCCGCGCCGCCGTCGGCATCCCGGTGGAGATCAGGAGCGACGAGAACAAGGTGCTGTGGACCGGCGTTACGGACAAAAAGGGTTTTGCGGACGCGCCCGGCTGGCTGAAGCTCGGCATCACCGACTGGCCCCGCTGGCAGCGGCCCGCGCTGTGGGTCTTCGCCAAACACAAGAACGGCGCCGCCGTGATGAACACCGGCTGGACCGGCGGCGTGGAGCCGTGGCGGTTCTCGGTGAACTACGACAATTACCCGCGCCCCCGCCGCTACGCGGCGGCGCTGTTCACCGAGCGCGGCGTCTACCGCCCCGGCGAGACCGTGGACATTAAAGGTTTCGGCCGCAAGCTGGAAGGCGGCGACTGGGCCGCGCTGGACCTGCCGGTGGTGCAGCTGTCCATCAGCGACTCACGCGGCAATCGCGTGTTCAAGGGCACGGTGCCGGTGGACGCCGGTTTCTCTTCTTTCGACTACGCTTACCAGCTCGCCGAGGGCGCGCCTACCGGGCTGTGGACCATCGAAGCCTCCGAGCCTTACGAGGACGACAAGGCCGCGGCCCGCGCGGTGGAGGGCGACGAGGAGGACGAGTACCGAAATTACCAGGGCAAGGAAAGGCCTTTCCTGTTCACCGAGACTTTCCGCGTAGAGGAGTTCAAGCCGGCGGTCTTCGAGGTGAAGGCCCGCACGCTCGCACCTTCTTTCCTGGCGGGGGACAAGTTCACCGCCTCGGTGGAGGGCTGGTTCCTGTTCGGCGCGCCCATGGCCGGCAGCAAGGCCGACTGGACGCTGCGCCTTGAGAGCGCGCATTACGCGCCGCCCGGCAAGGACGCCTACAGCTTCGGCCGCGAGTATCGCGAGGGTTCCGTGGACAGGCTGGCGGGTTCCGGCAGCCTGGCCCTGGACGACAAGGGCCAGGCCGGCATAGAAGTGCAGCTGGAGAAAGACATGAGAGGCGGCGGCAACGCGCTGCGCGCCACCTTAGAGGCGGGCGTCACCGACCCCGAGCGGCAGAGGCTGTTCGGCCGCGCGTCGGCGTACGTGCACAAGGCCAACCTTTATTACGGCGTCAAAGCCTCCGGCGGTTTCGTGGAGGCCGGCAAGCCGTGGAGCGCGGACATCATAACCGTGCGGCCCGACGGCACTCCCGCGGCGGGCATCACAGGCGAGGGGGAAATGATCAAGCGGCAGTGGCTGAGCAGCCGCCGCGCCGGGCTGGGCGGCCGCCTGGAATGGGTAAGCGAGACCAAGGACACCGTGGTGTCCAGCTTCACCTTCGTTTCGACGCTTTCCACCGAGACGTGGAAGTTCACCCCGGCGGAAGGCGGCTACTACATCTTCAGCGTGGCGGGCAAGGACGAAGAAGGCCGCGCCACCGAGACCTCCTTCAGCTTCTACGTGTTCGGCTCCGGCGACGCCTGGTGGGCGCGCGAGGATTCCGACATCATCGAGCTGGTGGCGGAGAAGTACGATTACAAGCCGGGCGAGACGGCCCGCATCATGGTGAAGTCCCCGTACGCCGAGGCGCAGGCGCTGGTGACGGTGGAGCGCGAGGGCGTGCTGGACCGCTGGGTCACCACCACCAAGGGCGGCGCGGACTTCATCACCGTACCCATAAAGGAAAAATACCTCCCCAACGCCTATGTCAGCGTGATCCTGCTGAAAGGCCGCGCGGCGGACCAGAAGTTCTCCGAGGACGGCGGAAACGACCTTTCCAAACCGCAGGCCAAGTTCGGCTACGTCTCCTTCAACGTCAGCCCGGCGGGCAGGCGGCTGGAGGTAAAACTGAAGGCCGACAAGGCCGATTACCGGCCCGGGCAGGAAGTTAAGCTTGACGTGAGCGCGGCCGACGAGACGGGCAAGCCCGCCCCGGCGGAACTGACCATCTTCGCGGTGGACGAGGGCGTGCTGAGCCTGACCGGCTACAATACGCCGGACGCCTTCGCGGCTTTCTATGGGCCGCGGCCGCTCAACGTGCTTACCACGGATTCGCGGCTGCACGTGATAGGGCAGCGCAGCTACGGCGAGAAAGGCGAGGCGCGCGGCGGCGGCGGCGGCGCGGCGCTGGCGGGCATAGACCTGCGTTCCAACTTCACGCCCACGGCCTACTGGAACGCCTCGGTTAAGGCCGGGCCGGACGGCAAGGCCAGCGTTTCGTTCAAGCTGCCGGACAGCCTTACCCGCTTCCGCCTGATGGCGGTGGCCAACGCGGACCGCAGGTTCGGCTCGGGCGAGACCTCGGTGACGGTCTCCAAGCCGCTGATGCTGCGGCCCAGCATGCCGCGCCTGGCGCGCGTGGGCGATACGTTCGAATGCGGCGTGGTGGTGCACAATTATTCCGCGGCCATCTCCACGGTGGGGATCTCCGTCGAGACCACGGGCTACGGCCTGCTGGTGAAGGGCGAGGATTACCGCGAGGTGAGCGTGGCCAACGGCAAGGCGGCCGAGATCACCTGGAACTGCACGGCGGATAAGCCGGGCGAGACGGTGTTCAGGTTCCGCGCCGCGGCCGGCGCCGAGACCGACGGGCTGGAATGGCGGCTGAATGTTAAATCGTGGGAGCCGCGCGAACACGCGGCTACCAGCGGGGTGTCCTCGGCGATGAGCGAGGAGACGCTGCTGCGGCCTTACCCGGGCGCGGAAGGCGACCTGCTGGTGGGGCTGTCTCCCACGGCGCTGTCCGGGCTTAACGAGGGAGCGCGCTACCTGCTGGAGTATCCTTACGGCTGCCTGGAGCAGAAGCTTTCGCGCGCGCTGCCGGTGGTGACCGGGGCGGAGCTGATCGAGACCTTCGGGCTGGGGAGCCTGGGCACGCTTAAAGAGGAAACGCAGAAGGTGTTCACGCAGCTGCCTAACTACCAGCACCCTTCGGGCGGTTTCTGCTACTGGACGGGCGGCTGTATCTGGCCCGACCCTTACCTGACGGCCTACGCGCTGGAGGCTTCGGCGCTGGCGCTGAAGGAAGGCTACAAGGCGGACCCGGACGTGCTGAAGCGGGCGGGGGACTGGCTGATCCAGTACCTGGGCTCGGAGCGCACCGACTGGGCTTACCCGTACAGCCGCAGCGAGGATTACGCGGCGCGGGCTTACGCGGTGTACGCGCTGGCCATGAACGGGCGCAACGAGAGCGCCTACTTCAACCAGTTGTACGACAAGCGGGACCAGGTGCCTTACCTGGCCAAGGCTTACATGGTGAAGGCGGCCAAGCTGCTGGGCTTCGACGCGGCTTCGGCTAAGAAGCTGTCGGCGGAGATCATGACGCAGGCGCGCTACTCGCCGACGCAGCTGCACTTCGAGGACGAGCAGGCTATGCCGTGGATCCACAACAGCGCGGTGGGGACTACGGCCATCATGCTGGACGCTATGCTGCAGGCGGAGGGCGGTTTCCCGGGCGACGAGAAGGCGGTGAAGTGGCTGACCACGGAGCGCAAGAACAAGGGCCGCTGGCGGACTACGCAGGAGAATTCCTGGGCGCTGCGGGCTTTCGAGAGTTTCTACCGCCGCTACGAGAAGGAGGAGCCGGACTTCAAGGCGGTGGTGTCGAAGCTGGGCGAGGACGGTTCTATGGCTGAACTGACGGAGGCGCAGTTCATGGGCCGGTCCATGGTTCAGGTGGATAAGTCTTTCGACTTCCCGCTGGTGTTCGGCTCGGGGGAGAAGGCGAAGGTTATTCTCTCGAAGGTGGGCGCGGGGCGGCTGTACTATACGCTGCGGATGGGTTTTGTGCCGGAGCGCCGCGACAAGCCGGCTTCGGAGGGTTTCGAGATCGGCCGCGAGGTTAAGCCGATGGACGGGAGCAAGGTGTTCAAGGCCGGGGCGCGGGCGGTGGTGACTATTACGGTTAAGACGCCTCAGGACCGGACTTTCGCGGCGGTGACGGCGCCGGTGCCGGCTGGGTTCGAGATCGTGAATACGGACTTCGCGGTGGAGAGTTCGGAGGACGCTAAGGCGCTGGAGAAGAAGGGCGGGCGCGGGGGCGGCTGGGGCGAGTTCGAGCGCGCGGAGCGCTACGATGACCGGCTGCTTATTTTCGGCGATTACCTGACGGAGGGCGAGCACAAGTACTCCTTCGTGGTGCAGGCTACTTCGCCGGGCACCTACTACTGGCCGTCGGCCTTCATCGAAGGCATGTACGAGCCGGAAGTCTTCGGCCGCACCGCGGGCTCCACAGTTGAAATTGTAAGGTAAGCCGAACTTAAAATAAGGAAGCCGGCAGGGCAACTAAGCCTGCCGGTTTTCTTTATATCTGCAAAGAGAACTGCAAAGAAGGGTTCGGGGCGGACGTGGGGGCCGGAACGCAAAACGCGCTTCGGCCACACCGTGGCCTCGCTCCACATTCGGCTCCGGCGCTTACGCAAGCCGGAGCCTCACGAGGGTTTTGCTAACCCGGCCCCCAGTCCGCTACCCCTCCAAAGAGAATGGCCCTTTTGCTAATATATTTCCAGAGTGATGGCTTTGCTGTTGAGAACTAGGTGCGTTAACTGAACCGGAGGGGGCGGACGGGGGGACCGGGTTAGCAAAACGCGCCGGAGGCCCGAGCTTGCATAGCGCGAGGGCCGAGGCAGCGAAGGGCGAGCACGGTGTGCGAGACCCTGTTTTTGCGTTCCGGTCCCCCTGGACGCCCCCGACTGGGCATCGTGCGGACCTAAGCCCAAAGTTTTTGATGGTTTACTTTTTAAGGAGAAAATATGAATCCTTTGCTTTCTAATTCCGAGCTGCCTAGATATGATGAGATCAAGGCGGAGCATGTTGAGGAGGCGGTTACTGAGATGGTGACCGCGGTGGAGAAGGGGCTGAAGAAGATAGAGGGGGATTCGCGGACTCCGTCTTGGGCGACGGTTGTGGAGGAGTTGAATACGCTGGAGGATTGGTTTACCAAGGTTTGGTCGCCGGTGAGCCACTTGAACGCGGTGAGGAACGAGCCGGCGCTCCGGGACGCTTACCAGGCGGCGCAGCCGAAGATAGTGGCGCTGGGGCTGAAGATAGGGCAGTCGGCGGCGCTTTACGCGAAGCTGATCTCTATCCAGAACAGCCCCGAGTGGGAAAATTTCGACAATGGCCAGAAGCGCGCGGTGGAGCAGCGGATCCTTTCCGCGAAGCTCTCCGGCATAGCCCTGGAAGGGGAGAAGAAGGAGCGCTTCAACAAGATCTCGGAGGAGCTCTCGCAGCTTTCCAACAAGTTCATGAATAATGTGCTGGACGCGACCAAGGCGTTCAAGCTGACCCTGACGGACAAGAAGGACGTGGACGGGCTGACGGATTCGGCGAAGGAGATGCTGGCTTTCTCTTATGCGCGGCAGAATGCCGGAGCCAAGGCGGACCCGGCCAACGGGCCCTGGCTGCTTACGCTGGACGCGCCGGTGTACCTGGCTTTCATGCAGTTCGCCAAGTCCGGGGCGCTGCGCGAGAAACTGTACCGCGCTTTCGTGACCAGGGCTTCGTCGGGAGAGAAGGACAATACGCCGCTGATGGAGAAGATCCTGAAGCTGCGGCAGGAGGAGGCCGGCCTGCTCGGCTACGCCAATTACGCGGAGGTTTCCCTGGCCAGCAAGATGGCGCGCAGCGCCGGCGAGGTGAACCAACTGCTGGAAGAGCTGCGGCAGGCCGCGCTGGCGCCGGCGAAGGAAGAACTGAAGGAAATTACTGCCCTAGCCAACGCCTCGGGGCAGGCCGGCGCGCTTAACCACTGGGATATCGGCTACTGGGCTAAACGGCTGGAGGAGAAGAAGTTCGGCTATACGGACGACGAGCTGCGGCCTTATTTCTCGCAGGAGAAGGTCCTTAACGGCATGTTCTCGCTGGTGAACAAGATCTTTGGCGTGACCGTGGCCGCGGCGGACGGCGAGGCGCGCGTGTGGAACAAGGACGTGCGCTTCTTCAAGATATTCGACGAGGCGAAAAAGCATATCGCCTCTTTCTTCCTGGACGCTTATTCCCGCCCGGAGAACAAGCGCGGCGGAGCGTGGATGAACACAGTGGAAGGCAGGCGGGTTACGGCCTCCGGCGTAAGGCTCCCGGTGGCCACGCTGACCTGCAACTTCACCCCGCCGGTGGGGGACAAGCCCTCGCTGATGACCTTCGACGAGGTCACCACCATGTTCCACGAGTTCGGCCACGGCCTGCAGCACATGCTCACCAGGATCGGCCACGCCGACGTGGCGGGCATCAGCGGCGTGGAGTGGGACGCGGTGGAACTCCCCAGCCAGTTCATGGAGAACTGGTGCTACCACAAAGAGACTTTGCTCGGTATGGCCAAGCATTACAAAACGGGCGAGACGCTGCCCGTGGAGACCTTCGAGAAGGTTAAAGCCGCCAGGGCCTACCGGGCGGGCATGATCATGCTGCGGCAGCTGGGCCTCGGCCTTACGGACCTGGCTCTGCACACCGTCAAGGACCCGGATATAAAAGCTATCGAGAAGGAAGTGGCGGCCAAGACGGCCGTGATCCCGCCGCTGCCGGAGGACAGGTTCCTGTGCGCTTTCACGCATATCTTCGCCGGCGGCTACGCGGCGGGCTATTACAGCTACAAATGGGCAGAGGTGCTGAGCGCGGACGCTTTCGCGGCTTTCGAGGAGGCGGGCCTGGACGATCCCGAGGCGCTGGCGCAGACCGGGGCCAGGTTCAGGGAGACCGTGCTGGGGCTGGGCGGCAGCGTGCACCCGGCGGAGGTTTTTAAGGCTTTCCGCGGGCGCTCGCCCGATCCCAAGGCCCTGCTGCGCCACAACGGGCTGCTCCCGGTCTAACCGGGCCAGCAGTATACACAGACCTTCCCCGGGCGGCCGCCCGGGGATCGTTTTTATATAGGAGAGAGGTTCAGAACTTCCAGGAGAGCGCCAGGAAAAAGCCCTTGCGGGAGGAGAGTATCTTGTTAAGTTTGCCCTGCCAGGAGGTGCCGTCCGCGTAATAGTAGGTTTCCCTGCCGGAAGAGGCGCTGTATTTCCACACCAGGTAGCCGCCTTCGAGCTGGAACTGTTTCCAGAACCGCCACGAGGCGGAGCCGGACAGCTCCAGGCCCATGCCGTAAGCGCTGCGCTTAAGTCCCGGGTCGGCCAGGCTGGTCTCGAGGTTCCAGTAATCCTCGCCGGTGAACCTGAGCCTGGGGCCGAAAGACGCCTTGCCCTCGGCGGAGAAATTCTCGGCGAGCCGGATCTGGTCGCGGAAGCCGGCGCGCCAGCCGTACCATCTGGTCCGGGAGGTGGAGTCCAGGCCGCTCAGCGGCCCTGCCGGCGGCGTGGGCAGGAAAAATTGCGTGGAGAGGGACTTGTAGCCGTTCGCGAGGTGCATCCTGTTCTCGTACCAGCTGTAGCCCACGAACAGGTCCACGGTATGGTTGAGGTCGAAGTCGTCGTCCAAGTGGTTAAGGCGGCTTTTGTACACGCGCAGGTAGAGGTTGCCGGAATACTGCCTGGCCCGGCCGTCTATGCGCGCCTTGCTGGCCGCGTAATCCCGGTGGTCGGGGCTGTCCCAGATGGTACCGTCGTAGTAGAAGGTAATGATCCTGTTCTTGGCGTCCAGCCACTCGTGCTGCATGAAATGGCCGCCGTTGTAGCGGCTGTCGCCGGTTTCGAATTCCAGCGAAAAGCCGCTCGCCGGCTGTAGTTCGGCCGAGAAAAGGGGGAAAGACGTGTCCATGCGCTTGAAGTCGTCCGTCCGGCCCATGGCGATGTTGCCATCGGGCGGGATCCACCAGTAAGCCGGGGTCAGTTGCGAGGCCCGGACCTGGCTGGAGGCGGTGGAGAACCAGTACTTTACCTTCGTCTTAATAATGAAAGGCTTCTCCGTAGGGGGTTCGCGGTAGTAGGCGGCGGTAGGAAGGGCCGGCGCGACAGCCAGCAGAACCGCTAAAAAAACGCATTTTTTCCGAAAATTCGCCATTTATCCCCGTGCCCGCCGCTAAAAGCCGGGGCGGTCCCCGGCAGCCTCCTGCTATTATAGCGGTAGCCGGACCGTCACGGCAAGCCTATGGCTGTGCCGCAACAGGAGCTATGCTCATTAGGCCTTTGGCCATGCCGTAACAAGCGCTATGCGCATCAGACGGCCGGGCGGCCAAGCTGCTTGGCCGCCAAGTTCCAAAATTCATGTTGCCAACGGGCCGGGCATTTGCAAAAATATTTAAAGACACCAGGACTCCGTCGGTCTGGAGGATAACATGCCGGTCAAGCACCCCAAGAACAATCTTTCCGCCGCCCAGCGCGCCGCTCGCGAAAAATTCCTGCTGGAGATAACCTCCCTGCCCACCGCGGCCGGCCGCGAGGACGCCGTGATAGAAAGGGTGGAGACCTGGGTTTCGGAACGCGCGCCGCGCCTTATGCTTGGGCGCGACCGCTGTGGGAACCTGGTGATAACGGGCCGCGGCTTTAAAAAAGCCTGCGCCAAAAAAGCGCCGCTGTTCATTACGGCGCACCTGGACCACCCGGCTTTCCTGGTGCGCTCCGTAAAGGGCGCCGACGTTACGCTGGAGTTCCGCGGCGGCGTGCAGGACGCCTATTTTAAAGGCTCGCCCATAGAGATCTTCGACCTGGTGCTGAAGCGCAGCTTCGCCGCCCGCATACTTTCGCTGGACGGCAAGGCCAAGCCGTTCAAGACCGTGACCGCCCGCCTGGCTTCGCCGACCGCCGCCGTGGAGCCCGGCTGCATAGGCCGCTGGAAATTCCCCAAGGCCGCGGTGGTAAAGGGGCTTGTGCGCACGCATGCCTGCGACGACCTGGCCGCCGCGGCGGCCGCGCTGCTGGCTTTCGAAACTATTTCGCGCGACCCGGAACTGGCCCACGCGGCCCTGCTGTTCACCCGCGCCGAGGAAGTGGGTTTTGTAGGCGCTATCGGCGCTGCCCGCGGAGGCACTATCCCCAAGGGGGCGCGCCTGGTCTGCCTGGAATGTTCGCGCAGTTTCCCGCACGACTCGCCCATAGGCGCGGGGCCCATAGTGCGCGTGGGCGACAGGCTGAGCGTATTCTCGCCCGAACTGACCAACGCGGTGTCGGCCCTGGCGGAGGCGCACCGCAAGGCGGTCCCGGCCTTCAAGTTCCAGCGCAAGCTCATGGCCGGCGGGGCTTGCGAGGCTACGGCCTTCTCCAGCTACGGCATAAATTCCACCTGTATCTGTCTGCCGCTGGGCAATTATCACAACATGGCGGACGTGGACTCCGTGCTGGCCGGGAAGAAGAAGGGCAGGCCCGGGCCCGAGTTCGTTTCGACGGAGGATTTTCACGGCATGATAGAGCTGCTGGAGGCGGTGGCGCGCGGCCTGGACGCCCCGGGCCCCTCGCGCCGGGACATGATGGAGAAGATCTGGGGCGAGCATGCCGGCATAGTCGGCTGCAAGGCATAGGTAATGAAAAGGCAGGTGGATATAGACCCCGGCGCCGGCCGCAGGGTATTTGCCGTGGGGCTGGTAGGGTTCTGCGCCTTCCTGATGCTGTACGCCACGCAGCCGCTGCTGCCGCTGTTCCATCAAATTTTCGGCGCTTCCAAGCTGGCGGTGAGCCTTACGGTGTCGGCGGCTACGCTGGCGGTGGCGCTGGCGGCGCCTTTTGTGGGCGTGATAGCGGACCTGCGGGGGCGCAAGAAGGTCATTATCCCGGCCATTTACCTGCTGGCCGTTTCCAGTTTCCTTACCGCTACTTCGCCGGGGCTTTATACACTTATCTTCTGGCGCTTCGTCCAGGGGCTGCTGACGCCGGCGGTGTTCGCGGTGGCGGTGGCCTATATCAACGAGGAATGGGAGAGCTGCGAGACGGGGTTTGTGACTTCGGTCTATATTACGGGGACGGTGGTGGGGGGCTTCTCGGGGCGGTTCCTTTCCGGGCTGATAGCGGCGCGCTGGAGCTGGCCCTGGGTTTTCGTCTGCCTTGGTTTTCTGAACCTGGCGCTGGCCTTTATGATCTCGGCGTGGCTGTCGCCGGCTAAACGCTTCAAGCGTGTGGAGAATTACGGCGCCGGGCTGCGCAATATGGCGGGGCATTTCAGGAACAAGGCGCTGCTGGCTATTTACGGGGTAGGGTTCGCCATCCTGTTCTCGCTGGTGGGGACGTTCACTTATATCACTTTCTACCTGGCTGAGCCGCCGTTCAGCCTGGGGCCGGGGGTGCTGGGGTCTATTTTCGCGGTGTACCTGGCGGGGGCGGTGGTCACGCCGCTGGCGGGCAAGTTGTCCAACAGGGTGGCGGGGTGGAAGATGCTGGCCGCGGCCCTGTTCGTTTCCATGTGCGGCATTCTGCTTACGGTTTCGCACAGCCTGTGGCAGGTGGTCCTGGGGATCACGCTTTGTTCTTCGGGGGTGTTCGTGTGCCAGATCGTTACTAACCGGAGCGTCAGCGCGGCGGCCAAGGGGTCGCGGGCTTCGGCGGTGGGTCTGTACGTGGCTTTTTACTATGCCGGGGGTTTTGCGGGGTCGGTGGCGCCGGGGCTGCTGTGGAATTACGGAGGCTGGCCGGCCTGCGCGGCGCTTATCGCTTTTGTCCTGCTGTTTTCCATACTCTTCACGCTGCGCTATTGGCGCCGTCTGGAACCTCCGCACGGCTCCCGCACCTGCGACGCCCTGGAAGTTATGTAGATATAGGGGACGCTGCTTACTATCTTCCTAACTAAAAGTTAGGAAGATAGTAAGCAGCGTCCCCTCAGTCTTTTGCTAGTATGGTTTCAGGTTGGATGTGGAGCTTTTAAATTTTATGAAAAAAATCAATATTTTGCTGATGTTGTGGGGGATGGTGTTCCTGGCGGGGTGTCCTTATAATTCGAGGCACCAGCTGGGGAGGCCGGAGGCGAAGAATTTCGATACGGCTATTCTCGGGAGCTGGGTGGCTTGCGATCCCAAGACCAAGGCGGATTGCGGGCGGATGACTATTTACCGGTTCAACGAGGGGGAGTATTACGTGGAGATGGGCGATGTTAAGGAGCCGGCGCCCGGCGCGGAGAGGAACAAGACCGAGCGCTACCGGGCTTTCAAGACGGATATAGGGGTGCCGGGGCTTTACGACGTGCAGGACGTGGATACTTCCACCGAAACTGCCAGGAACCATATCTACGTGAAATTGGAAACGCCGCGGGCGGATAAACTTACGCTGTCTTATATGTCGGACGAACTGACGAAGGCCGGATTTAAGTCTCCCGGAAAACTCGCCGGGTATATCAGGGATAATTATAAGAAGGAGGGTTTTTTCGAGCCGGTTGCGACCTTCGATAAAGAGTAGCGCCGCTGGCGCAATTTGGGAATTAACCGCCGGGCAGCCCCCGGCGGTTCGTTTTAGGCGGCCGCGCCCCTTGACAGGTCAAGGGCTGGCTGATACACTTTGGTAGCGGTTTATTATGGGAAGTACTCTTATGAACGCCAAAGTGTTCGCAACATCGCTGCTCTTCTTCGCCCTGGTCTGTCCGCTTAAAGCGGGAGAGACCCGCCATTTCTGCTCCATGGACGAGGCTGTAGGCCAGATGGTCAGCGTGGCCGGCCTGAACGCCGCCGGTATGCAGAAGGACCTGGGTTCCCGCGCCACCCGCAAAGACGTGGACCGCATGATATACAGTATTGCCGAGGCCCAGATAAAAAGGAAGCTGTTCGAAGGCCACGGCGAAGAACTGGAGATAACCTGGAAGGACATCTACGACGTGCGCGGCACCGCCTCCGCGTGGATGTGCAACGAGGGCCAGCGCCTGTACTGCGTTTCCAGCTTCATCGACGCGGTAGGCTCGGGTCTTACCGGCACGCGGCTGGGCCGCGGCCTGTACACCGGCGGCCTGATCCTGGCCGGCCCGGCCGGCTTCGTGATGATGAGCGGCATGGAGATAACCCAGAAGACCTTCCAGTGCAACCCGGACGGCCTGTCCATGGCGCTGGACGCGGGCGCGAGCCTGGTGGTGATGCTGCCCTGGTGCAAAGCGCCGGGGGCCAGGGAGCTGTGCGTGCGCACGCAGCAGGTGGCCGGCAAGACGGTGATGAACGTGATGGGCCGCTACATGGGCAGGGAATTCGCCATCGGGACCGCCAGACTGGTGGAGAACGAGGCCAGCCAGGAATTCGTTAAGGTAGTGGTGGAACAGGCCAAGGAGAGGGTTGCCATGGCCGCCGCCCACAAGGTGCACAAGAAGGTCAACAGTAAAGGCGAAGTCCCCGTGGAAGTGCCGGAGGAGCCGCTGCCCGCCAGCATGCAGGGCGTGCCTGTAGGCGACGGGCTGTATATGGACGACCCATCCGCATTTTTCCAGTAAGAAGGACGGAGCCGCAAAAAAAACCGCCGGGAGAACCGGCGGTTTTTTTTATGGGCTGGGGCCGTTAAGAACGGTTACTGCACCGGCTTGGCCGAGCGGACGGCCCAGCGGAGCTTGGCGCAGGCCGAGCGGGGGTTGCTGTTGCGCTCGGCGGGGGAGGGTCGCTGCGGGCCTGGGGCCACGCTGGAGTAGACGCCTGTTTCTTCGCCCTTCATAAAAGCTTTCTTCACGCGGCGGTCCTCGCCGGAGTGGAAGGAAAGAATAGCCACGCGCCCGCCCGGCTTAAGGCACCAGGGCAGCGCCTCCAGGAAGCGCTCCAGCACGCTGAGTTCCTCGTTCACGCCTATGCGCAGCGCCATGAAGGTGCGCTGGATGGCCTTCTTCACTAAAACGTCTTCCAGCTTGGGGTGCAGCTTCTTCATGCCGTCGCGGATCACGGCCGAAAGCTGCTCCGTGGTCTTTATAGGCAGCAAAGATTCTTTGATGAGCCGGGCTATATCCTTGGCGTGCGGCTCGTCGGCGTACTCGAAGAGCATCTTCTCCAGCGCTTCGGCGGAAAGGGACTTGAGCAGGTCGGAAGCGGGCCGGCCGCGCTCCGGGTTCAGCCGCAGGTCCAGCGGGCCGTCCGCCTTAAAAGTAAAGCCCCGCTCGGGGTTGTCCAGCTGCATCGAGGACACGCCCAGGTCCGCCAGCACGCAGTCGAAGGCGCCGCCGGCCTCGCCCAGCAGGCCCAGGATCCCCGCGAAATTCATCTTCTTTATGACCAGCACGTCCGGGCCGAAGCCCAGCGCCCTCAGGCGCGCCTCGGTGCGCGGCAGCTCCACCGTGTCCACGTCCGTGGCGAACAGCCGTCCTCCGGGCAGCAGGCGCGGCAGCAGCTTCTCCGTATGGCCGCCGTAGCCCAGCGTGGCGTCCAGGCAGACTTCGCCCGGCTTGGGGTCTAAAATAGTAAGGATCTCGCCTACGCAGATGGGGCGGTGGGTGCCCGCGGGGGTGAGTCCCTTGGCTATGATATGCGCCGCCAGGTCCGCATACTTGGCGGGGTCCAGTTCTTTGTACTTCTCCGCGAACTTGCGCGGGTTCTTCCCGCTGTAGCGGACGCGGCGTTTATGGGGCTGGGGGGGAGTTTCTTCGCTCATGGTGTAAAAAGGGCCTCCCGGGTTAACGGGAAGCCCTTCGGTACGGCTATGCCAGGCTTATTTTACGTGCTTGGAGATGATGCCGGCCAGTTCGAACATGGTGACCTGGTTCTTACCGAACAGCTTCAGGAGGGTCGCGTCGGCGTTAATGTTGCGCTTGTTGACCTTGTCCTGCAGGCCCTTGGCCTTAATGTAGTCCCACATCTTCTTGATGATCTCGGTGCGGGGAAGGGGGTTGCTGCCAACCACCGCCGCCAGGTCCGCATCGGGCTGCACGGGTTTCATGAACTTAGGGTTTGCCATTGTTATTCTCCTTGAAATTGACCGATTATGATTTACAGGTTGAAAAGCTTGTCCGCCTAAATACTACCAAATTCTACGGGCTTTTGTAGAGCAACCCCCCTGCCGCGGCCCGGAAAAGAGCCGCGGAGGGGCTCCCTGCTAGTACCTGAAGATAGCCGCCGCCGGGGCCGCGCCGGGCATCTTTTCCGGTTCCAGCACGTAAACCTGCCCGCCGTGGTGCAGCGTGCGGATGGCGCACAGGTCCAGCAGTTCCGTGTCGGTAAGGTCCGGTTTCTTGTGCATATTAAGGATCCCGGAGGGTTGGTCGTAGAAGGCCCAGCGCTGCGCCTTGGACGAAACCAGCAGCGTGGCCACCTTGCCTTCTTCCGCCGCCTTAAGGATGGCTTTAAGGTGGTTGGACGCCCTGGGCGTGCCTTCCAGCTCCGCGAACTGTTTAACCGAGGCCGCTTCGCCGGCCTCGAACACCGGGCTGACCAGTTTCCAGGCCATTTCCTTCAGTTCTTCCGGCTTTAGCTCTCCGCCGCCTATCCTGCCCCGCAGGTTCGGGTAAGTATTGGCTTTTTCGTAGATGCGGGTGAGGTAATCCACCCCATGCAGCACCAGCGGCCCGCCGGTAGCGCCCAGCACCGTGTTGATGCCCTTGTTGATGTTCTGGAAGTACTGCAGGATATTGTCCTTATCCTCGTCCGGATCCTCGGCGTGGCCGTGGAACATGGCGCCCCGGCCGGGCCCGGCGGCATGGGCTTCGGTGTTGCCGTGGAATTCCAGCTGCTTCTCGCCCCGGTTCAGCTCCAGCAGGTCGGTGATGCCCTTGGGCATCTGCCGCAGGTCCACTTCGGCCACGGTGTACCGGCTGCACTGGTACAGCTTCACCGCGCGCTGGCTCAGGCTCAGCACGTAGAACCGGCCGTCCTCGGCGAACAGCGGGATCACCGGCGTTACGCAGAAATGGTCCGCCACCACCGTCAGCTCCTTGAAAGCCATAGGCAGCGTGTAGACCTTGTTCAGCGTCTCCGACAGAAAGACCGCCAGGCCGCCGCTCTGGTACTGCCAGAACTTATGGTCCTCCTGCAGCTTCTCCGTGGGCGCCAGGAGCTTCCCCGCCTCGTGCGTCTTAAGCCCGTAGGCCACCAGCTTTTTCCCGGCCTCGCGCAGCAGTTTCCTGAACATGATCGGGTTCTGCTTGGTCTCCTCGCTGCCCTTTATCGTCGGCATGAAGATAGAAACGCAGGGCCCCTTCCTTTCCGCCAACAATTCCTTGAATTCTTCTCTTTTCATTAAAAGCATAACATCCCCCTGTTTTTTGAACATGGTGAACTGCCTGACTTAGCTCTATATAAAAGGAAGCCGTTTCCGCGGTATCCCCTCACCCAAGCACACGATACAATATTTTAAGCCCGGCAAAGCAAGTCTTTTTTTCCCGGCCTAACGGGTTTCCTTTATTTGTAGTATCATTAAGCCGTGGGCCTATGAAGTTTGGAAAAAAATATATCTTTTTTGCCGCGCTGGCGCTGCTGCCGCTGGCCGCGCATGCCGGGCTGGAGCCGAGGGCTTCTACGCGGGTGACGGACCGCTACGGGCGGGAGCTGCGCGCGTACCTTAACGGGGAGGCCGCGGGCAGCTGCGTGCCGGTGAAGCTGCAGGACATTTCGCCCTGGCTGGCGCTGGCCACCGTGGCCGCCGAGGACAAGCGCTTTTTCACCCACCCCGGCGTGGACTTCCGCGCGGTAACGCGCGCCTTCCTGCAGAATTCCAGGAGCGGGCGCACCGTTTCCGGCGCCTCCACCATAACGCAGCAGCTGGCCCGCGCGCTGGAGCCGCGGCCGCGCACCTTAATGGGTAAGCTGTCCGAGATGTTCTCCGCCTTCCGCCTGGAGGCCGGGCACAGCAAGGAAGAGATCCTGGAGGCCTACTTCAACAGCGTCTCCTACGGCGCGCTGCTCACCGGCGCGGAGGCCGCGTCCGAAACCTATTTCGGCCTGCCCGCCAAAAACCTGAGCCTGGCGCAGGCGGCGCTGTTGGCCGGCATCCCCAAGTCCCCGGTTAATTACGATCCTTACAAAAACCCCGGAGCGGCTTTCGAACGGCAGCGCCTAATCCTGCGGCGCATGCTGGACCTGGGCCTGCTGGACGAGGAGTATTACCGGATGGCGCTGGGAGAGAAGGTGAGCCTTAAGGAAAGGATAAAGCCTTTCGACGCGCCGCAGTTCTCGGACTACGTGCTGCGGCACCATGCCGGGGCCGGGGCCATAAAGACCACGCTGGACCTGCGCGTGCAGGAGGCCGCCGAGGCTTCCCTTAAGAACCATCTCTCGGAACTGAGCGGGCGCAACCACATCACCAACGGCGCCGTGCTGGTGCTGGACAACGCCACGGGGGGAATAATAGCCTGGGTCGGGTCCAACGATTTCTTCGCCGCGGCCAACTCGGGCCAGGTGGACGGGGTTACGGCGCTGCGCCAGCCGGGCTCCGCCCTTAAGCCTTTTCTTTACGCGCTGGCCCTCTCCAGGGGCGCCAAGACCTCCGACCTGCTGGACGATTCGCCGTTGTACGAGGCCGGCGGCCACACCTCGCTGAACTACGACAAAAGCTACCACGGCAAGGTACGCCTGCGCGAGGCGCTGGCCTGCTCGTACAACGTGCCCGCGGTGCGCACCGCGCAGAAGGTGGGCGTGGCGGCTTTCCTGGGGAAGCTGCATGATTTCGGCTTCGCCTCGCTGGATAAGACCGCGGAATATTACGGCGAGGGCCTGGCGCTGGGGAACGGAGAAGTAACGCTTTTGGAACTTACCAACGCCTATGCCGCCCTGGCGCGGGGCGGTATCTGGCTGCCTACGCGCTTCGAGGCCGAAGGGCGCGGGGCCCCGGCCCGCCGCGCAACGGGGCGCCTCGAGGCCTATCTTATAACCAGCGTGCTTTCCGACAATGCGGCGCGCGCGCCGGCTTTCGGCCTGAATTCCGCCTTCAACCTGCCCTTCGACCTGGCCGGCAAGACCGGCACCACCAAGGACTACCGCGACAACTGGGCCGTGGGTTTTACGCCCGAGTGGACGGTGGGCGTGTGGGTGGGGAATTTCGACGGCTCGGCCATGCGCAAGGTGTCCGGCATAACGGGCGCGGCCCCGGTGCTTAAGGACGTGGCGCTGGAGATGAAGAAGCTATACGGTTCCACATCCTTCGTCCGGCCGCCCGGCCTGCGGACGGTCCGGGTTTGCCCCGTGTCCGGGCTGCCGCCTTCGGCCTTCTGCCCTTCTTCCATCGACGAGGTTTTTACCGCCGCCAACCTGCCTTCCGGCCAGTGCGCCGAGCATAATCCGCCCCAGGCCGCTTTGCCTGTTGCCGCCGGCAAAGCGTCCCTGGACTTTCCCAAGGACGGCGATATCTTCAGGGTGGACCCGCAGACCCCGGCCGCGGCGCAGGCTTTATTTTTTAAAGCCTCGGGCGTAGAGGGGGAAGTAATTTGGAATTTGGACGGCCGCCAGCTCGTCGAGCGCGGAGCCATCGTGCCTTGGCCGCTGTCCCCCGGACGCCACAGCGTCTATTTCACCGCGGAGAAGGACGGGAGGTCCTCCAGGTCGCGTGCCGTTCGCTTCACCGTGGTTAAATAGGGCGCGAAGGTCAAAAGTAAAGACCTGCCCCCTTCCTTAATGCCCCCCCGCGGCGAAGGCGGTTACGGCAGCATCGAAAAATATTAAGTCAGCCCAGTTGTAAATTACGGTGGTCTAAACAATTTAACGCAACACTTTGATACCCTGAAGGGGTTATCAAAGGGAGCGTTAAATGGGACAAAGTGCTTCGTACAGTCGGCTTGATTTGGCAGAGCGGGAAGAAATCAGCAGATCTTTGGCATCATGGTGTGGCATTCGCGAGATTGCCCGCAAGCTAAACAGAAGTCCCAGCACCATCAGCCGGGAGATAAACCGCGCGTGGATGAACCGCTATACCTACCGCGCGGCCCGCTCCCAGCGCAGAGCTGCTAGAAATGCGGCAAAGCGGCGCAGCGGGAAGCTGAAATTGGACGCCAACCCGAAGTTATGGGACTATGTCCGAGAGAAACTTCGGATTCGCTGGTCGCCTGGGCAGATTGCCAGCCTGATTAGAAAAGACTATCCTGATAACAAGGTTATGAGGATATCCGCCGAAGCAATATACTGCTACCTCCAGGTGATGCCTCGGGGTGAGTTGAAGAAAGAGCTTCTGCGCGCTCTGCGGCAGGGACGCAAAAAGCGTAGAAATAAAGGGCAGTCGGCATCCCAGGTCCGATGTGAAATGGAAGCGATGGTCGGGATATTATAGAACCCGCCCCGGCTGACGACTGACCAACCAACGATCCCCGCTGAACACACCCGGCCAACCGGGCGCGGGGGGGAACCGCGCAAAATTCAGGAAACCTCCCCGCTTTTTGGCCGTTTGAGGCGCATAGCGCTTGATACGGCACAGCCATGGGCTAGTTATTATAGATAAAACAGACGGCTGGGGCGGCGATTTTCAAATTTCAACCGAAGGAAAAAGGGAGCGGCTCCCGGGAAAACAAGCGATAACCGCGCTTATGTTTACTACAGATCCGGATAACAAGGGCCGCTGGGCCCAGGGGGCCAGGGGTCAAGTAGGCAACCCCCTCTGCGGGTCCCTTGGCCTTCCCGGGCTGCGCCGCTCGGAAAATCCGCCGGGCAATCCCGGCGGTTTTGTTTTGTAGAATTATTGTCGTGATGAACAACTCGTATTGGCTTTGCCTGGTGGTGGCGGGCTTATTCGAGGTGGCGTGGGCGTCGGGGCTGAAGTTCTTCAGCCGCTGAGGCCGGCGCTCACGGCGGAACCGCCGGGATCGCCCGGCCGTTTTAAGAAATGCCCGGGACCGGGCATAAAGGGGAACATCGCATGAAACATCTCGAAAGGATACTATTTGCTTCTTTGCTGCTGTTGGGGGCGGGCGCGGCTGGGGCTTGGGCATCTCCGGCTGACCCCAAAGTGAATGTCGATTACCAGGTATTGAGCGAAGCGCAGCCTACGTCCTCGGGCAAAAAGGTGGAGGTCACGGAGTTCTTCTCCTATAGGTGCCCCCGCTCCTACGCTTTCGAGCCGGGCCTGGAGCAGTGGGTAAAGGCGCAGGGCGACAGCATAGTTTTAGTGCGCGTGCCGGTGGCTTTCCGTCCCGACGAGGCGCCCCTGCAGAAGCTTTACTACACGCTGGAGGCGCTGGGTAAGGCAGATGAACTGCACGCGAAGGTGTTCAAAGCCATACACGCGGAGCGTAAAGGGCTCTGGACGGACAAGGCGATAGCCGATTACGCGGCCGAACAGGGCATAGATAGGCAAAAATTCCTGGACGTGTACAATTCTTTCCGCGTGCAGGCGAAGCAAAGACGGGCGGCGCAGTTAAGCTCCGCCTACAAAGTGGCGTTCCGGCCGCTGGTGGCCATAGAAGGCCGCTATGAAACCGCCCCGGACATGCTCGCGGCGCAGATGAAGGACAAGCCGGAAAGCGAAAAGATGTCGGCCGCTTTAAAGGTCATGAGTTACCTGGTGAAGAAATCGGTTAAGCGTTAGGGTATGCGTGGGGGAGATAGGGGACGTACATGCGGAGCCGCCGGGCAAGCCCGGCGGTTTTGTTTTTGAAGGAATAAAGCGCAGCTATATACGGTCATCCGTCAGGGTATACCCCTAAAAAGGCCTCACTCCCGGACCTGGCATAAAAAATGCTCCGCCATTGTCGTAACACGGCAATAAAAATACTCAGAGTGGAGGAAGTCATGAAGAAAGGGACCCTGATTGATATTCAGAATCCCTCCGTCCATTCACGCA
>JAJZPL010000017.1:0-11406 GCA_021811185.1 bacterium | reverse complement strand
AAGAGGGGATGATAGTTCTGGCGGCTCTTATGATAGCCGGGGTTTCCAGCGCTATAGAACCCGTCCCGGCTGACGACTGACCAACCAACGATCCCCGCTGAACACACCCGGCCAACCGGGCGCGGGGGGGGAACCGCGCAAAATTCAGGAAACCGCCCCGCTTTTTGTTATTATAGATAAAACAGACGGCTGGGGCGGCGATTTTCAAATTTCAACCGAAGGGAAAGCCGCGTACGCTATTGAGCCGGAGCGCGTTGGTGTTCATTGGGTATCCTAAACCAGCATATAAGGTCAAAGAATTCAGGGTGTTTTAAGACGCTTCCCCAATGAGCAGCAAACGGCAACACAAAGCAGCATAATCTTTACTGAGCCTTGCCAAGGTTGAGATGTGGAATCTGCCGGAGGGAGTGGACAACATTACCGCTACCGCGTACGGCGACCAGGTAATTTTCTACGTGTACTACCAACTGCCGCGTCCCTGATCTTCCGGACTCTTCCCCCACGCTCCGCCGCCCCCGAAAGCAGAACCGCCGGCAAAAAGCCCGGCGGTTCGCGGTTAAGTATCGTGTCTCCCTATTTAAGCGGCACCAGCTGGCCGGAATATGCGGCGGCATCTTTCTCCGCCGGGGTCATTCTGAACTTATACATCGGCACGCCCATATTGTTGCTCACACTGACTTCCGCGGTCTTTCCTTTCATTACCAGGAGGGTAGGCTTGGAGTATATCTTGCGTTCCATCCCGCCGGGCAGGGCGCGCTCGTAGGACAGCGTCAGCTCCACCTTAGCCCGCCGCTCGTCCATGGACGTCACCCGGACCTGCAGCAGCATATCGCCGGCCTTTATCTCCCTGGTCTCGCCGTCCATCGAGATCAGCGTGCCGCTCACCTCCGGCTGGTCGCCTATCTTAACGGCATACTCGCTAGAGAAGAGCCGCTTTATGCCGTTAACGATGCTCTGCGTGGCCCCCGGGATGGCCAGCATCAGCACCACCGCGGCCGCGGCGAACCCGGCCGCCCACAGCGGCCTGCGGTACTTCCGGGCCGCGGCGCCTCCGCGTATGGCGGCCATGACCCCGGGCCGCAGGTCGCGGCAGTTCTTCAGTTCCATGCCGGCGCACGCCTCGTAGAACTTCTTTTCCATATCCTTACTTTCCATGCTCCCCTCCTTATCCGCCGTATTGTTCCGGGTAGACCGGCGACAACACCCTGCTAAGCCGTTCGCGCGCCTTGAACAGGCGTAGGCTGACGGCGTTGGGAGACACCCCCAGCGTCTCCGCTATGTCCTTAGCGGGGACCTTGTGGATATGGAACAGCACGAAGGCCTCCTTCAGATCCGCCGGCAGCCCGGCGATCGCGGCCTCCAGCGCGCCGCGCATGTCCCGTGACGCCAGCGCGTCTTCCGGCCCGCCGCCGGGGTCCTTGGGCTCCGGCACGGCGCCGGCCTCGCTCTCGGCGCCGCTCAGGAACGGCAGGAAGCGCAGCAGGCCGCCGCGCCTGAGCCGGTTGCGCGCCAGGTTCAGCGTTATGGTGTACGCCCAGTTCCCGAAGGCCAGTTCCCGCCTGTACGAAGACAAAGAGGAGAACATCCTTATAAAGGCTGTCTGCACTATGTCCTCCGCCTCGGCGGCATTCCCGGTCATGCGGAAAGCCAGGTCGAACAGCCGGCGCTGGTAGCGCGCGACTATCTCCGCGAAGGCCTCCCGGTCACCGGCGGCCACCTTGTCCAGTATCTGAATATCGGTCTCGTCCATTCGTCCTCCCGATATTATATACAACCGGCCGCGCGGAATCTTTCCGCCCAAAACTATAGAACCCGCCCCGGCTGACGACTGACCAACCAACGATCCCCGCTGAACACACCCGGCCAACCGGGCGCGGGGGGAACCGCGCAAAATTCAGGAAACCTCCCCGCTTTTTGTTATTATAGATAAAACAGACGGCTGGGGCGGCGATTTTCAAATTTCAACCGAAGGAAAAAGGGAGCGGCTCCCGGGAAAACAAGCGATAACCCTGCTTATGTTTCCTACAGATCAAATGAAAATATTACTTTTGATCCTTATCTTGCCGGTCGCTGTTTTCTCCGGAGAGCCCGCGCCCAAAACCTGCACCTACCAGGTCTTCAACTGGAACATCTACAGCAAAGGCCCGGTGAACCAGGGCCGCGTGGTGCATCCCTATTCAGAACTGAAGCCCGAAGAGAAAGATCCCGGCACGGGCTGCACGGTCTGCCTGGAGGACCAGGAGCTGGTGAAGGCCGGCAGCGTGGAGTTCTACGCCTGCCGCAAGATCGTCCCCGGCCTTAAGGCCGCGCTGGCCAAGCTAGCCGCCGCCGGGGCGCCTGTCCTGGAGGTTACCGGCTACCGGCCGGGGAAAACCAAGAACCCGCTGGACAAGAAAGGCAACCGCACCGGCTTCAGCAACCACGCCTACGGCGCGGCCATAGATATAAACCGCTCGAAGAACGGCCTTTACGACAAGTGCTTCAAGTTCGGCCCCGGCTGCCGGCTTATCCAGGGCGGGCCGTGGAAGCCAGGCAATAAAGGTGCGCTCTCCTCGGATTCCGAAATAGTCAAAGCCATGAAAGAGGCCGGCTTCAAATGGGGCGGCGAAATAGAAGGCGCCCAGAAAGACTTCATACACTTCTCCCCCAGCGGCTACTGACGCTGTTCCTTATAAATAAAAACCCCCGGGGAACCGGGGGTTTTGTTTTATCACCGCGACGGTGTTGTCCGCGTGTTTCAGGCTAAATGCAATTGCTCTTTTGCTATGCGCCTGTTGATGTCGATCTCGCGGAGCAAGGCCCTTTTGGTGATGGACATGATGTTCTCCAGGCTGAACTGGAGCTCATTGTTCCAGATCCTGAGCCAGAGCACTTCTTTGCCGTCCTTGCTTTCCGAGTCCAGGATCCCGATCTCGTAATTCCGTGGGACGACCATGCTCTCGGCGCTGCCGTCGCGCATTTCGATCTTGACGCACTCGCCGCGCAAAGACTTGAGCTGTCTGAAGACGGTTTCTTTAGTCATGGATTCCTCCTTGATTATCTCTTTATGACCGCTACGGCTTTGCCGCTGATGAGGAAGTCGTCGTCGGGGTGCAGGTAGATGGGGTCGTAGTCGTAGGAAGAGTCCGCCTTCAGGATCACCTGGCCGTTCTTGCGGTCGTCGATGAAGCGCTTGATGGTGGCCTTGTTGTCGATGATGGCGAGCACGATGTCGTTATCCCTGACGTCCTTCCGGTTGCTGTCGATGATCACGTAGTCGCCGTCCTCGATCTTTTTGCCGGCGATCTCGGCGCGGTTCATCGAGGTGCCGTTGGTCTTTAGGCCGTAAAGACCTTTGGGGCTGGAGCGGCCCAGCAGCTTGCCCGACACGCGCAGGAAGCCCTGGAAGTTCTCCTCGGCGAAGATAGTGGCCGGCCCGCAGCTGGCGGTGCCTACTATAGGTATAGAGAATAAAGAGGAAGCGGTTGTCAGCAGGCCGTTGGCCCAGCCGGGGATCAGGGAGGTTTTCTCCATCAGGCCTTTGTCGCGGTCTATGGTGAAGAAACCTTTCTTCTCCAGCTGCTGCAGGTGGTGCTTTATTTTCTGCGGGGATTCGTCGGGCAGGCCGATGGCCTTGGCCATTTCGCGCAGGCTCACCTGGGCCAGGTTCTGCTCTTTGGAAAGGTGCAGCAGCTTTTCTTGTATAGGGTGCATGTGTAAAGGATAATATATTAAAGCGGTAAAGTCAATATCTCCTTAATACTTGACACCAGCGCGGATATGCTGTATACTTCTTAAGCGGCAGAGATGGGAATTGTTCTTTTTAAAGACAGATTTTTAGGCAAAACAACCCGACACGCCCTTGTCGGGTTGGTGTTGTAGACTATTGAGGTAAGAAAATTTAACGGAGGTTACTAATATGGCTAATGACGAAAAGAACAAGGCGCTGGAAGCGGCGCTGGCGCAGATAGAGAAGAGCTACGGCAAAGAAGCGATCATGAAGATGGGCGACCGCGCCGGCCGCATGAAGATCGAGACCATTCCCACCGGCGCGCTGAGCCTGGACCTGGCGCTCGGCGTAGGCGGCCTGCCCCGCGGCCGCGTGATCGAGATCTACGGGCCCGAATCCTCCGGCAAAACAACTTTGACGCTGCACGTGATAGCCGAAGCGCAGAAGAAAGGCGGCATGGCGGCCTTCATAGACGCCGAGCACGCGCTGGACCCCGTGTACGCCCAGAAGCTCGGCGTGAACGTGGACGAACTGCTGATCTCCCAGCCGGACTCCGGCGAACAGGCCCTTGAGATCTGCGAGAAGCTGGTGCGCTCCGGCGCGCTGGACATTATCGTGATCGACTCCGTGGCCGCGCTGGTCCCTAAGGCCGAGATCGAAGGCGAGATGGGCGACATGCACGTGGGCCTGCAGGCCAGGCTGATGAGCCAGGCCTTAAGGAAGCTCACCTCCATAGTGGCCTCCACCAAGACCTCCGTGATGTTCATCAACCAGCTCCGCCACAAGATCGGCGTGATGTTCGGCAACCCCGAAACCACGCCCGGCGGCCTGGCGCTGAAGTTTTACTCCTCCGTCCGCCTGGACATCCGCAAGATCGAGACCATCAAGACGGCCGACGTGGTTACCGGCGCGCGCATCCGCGTTAAGGTTGTAAAGAACAAAGTAGCGCCCCCTTACCGCCAGGCCGAGTTCGAAATGGTCAACGGCGAGGGCATCTCCACCGAGGGCTGCCTGCTGGACATGGGCGTGGAGACCGGCCTGCTCGAGAAATCCGGTTCCTGGTTCATCTACAAGACCGAACGCATAGGCCAGGGCCGCGAGAGCGCCAAGAACTACCTTAAGGCCAACAAGGCCGTGGCCGCGGAGATAGAGGCCGAACTGCGCGGCCGGTTCCTGATGCCCGGGATGAAGCCCACCCCCGGCACGGAGAAGGTGGCGGCCGAGAAAGCGGCCGAGAAGGCCGCCGACAAGGCTTACGCCGAGAAGAAGGAAAAAGCCGCCAAGAAGTAAGCGCGGCCGCGGAAAGGCGCAACAGGCAAAAGTCATCTTTTTGCGGTTGCGCCTTTTTTGCGCCTTTGCGGCTGAATCCCGAAGTGGTAAGATATGGATTAATGCGTCCTTTAGCTGTTGATTTTTCGCGGCACCTGGGCATGGAGCGGGGCCTGGCAAAGAACACCTGCCTGGCCTATGCCGGGGACGCCGAGGCTTACCTGGCCTACTGCGAGGTCCGCAAGACGGACCCCGCGCTGGCCGAGGCGCCTTTTGTGGAAGCCTATCTTTGGTCTTTAAAGTCGGTAAAGAAGCTCGGGCCGGCCTCTATTTTCCGCAAGGCGGAGGCGCTGCGGGCTTTTTACCGCTACCTGCGCCTGGAGGGGAAAGCCCAGAAGGATCCCACAGCCAACTTCCGCGCGCCCAAGCTGCCGCGCAAGGTGCCGCGCTTCCTGGACAAGCGCGACATGGAGAAGCTGCTGGGCTACCCGGCGGGAGAAGCCTTCGCCAAGGTGCGGGCCGCGGCGGCCATAGAACTGCTTTACGCCTCGGGCATAAGGGTTTCGGAGCTGCTGGGGCTGCGGCTCGAGTCGGTGAATTTCCAGCAGGGCTGGCTGCGCGTTTTCGGCAAGGGCTCCAAGGAGCGCATGGTGCCGGTGAACGCGGCGGCGCTGTCCCGGCTTAAAGAATATCTGGCCAACCGGCAGCGGAAGTTCGGCGGGCAGGCGGCGGCGGACGAGTTCTTCGTGAACCGCGCCGGCATGAAGCTCAGCCGGCAGCAGATGTGGAAAGACATAGTGGCTTTCGGCAGGGAAGCGGGGGTGGAGATAAAACCGCATCCTCATTTGTTCAGGCATACTTTCGCCAGCCATTTAGTGCAGGGCGGGGCAGACCTGCGCTCCGTGCAGGAGATGCTGGGCCACGCGAGCCTGAACACCACGCAGATCTACGCCCACGTGGACAAGGGCGACATCAAGCGCGCGCACGACAAGTTCCACCCGGATAAATAAGGAGTCAGGAAGTGATAGAAGACCAGAACGACATATTGGATTCCCGGATCAAGCTGCACGACAAGCACCGCTTCGAGATCAAGCTGGACATCGACCTCGACGCCTCCGCCAAGAGTTCCTACGAGGTGGAAACCTATTTCTTCGTGCCGCGCGCGCTGAACGTGGGCCCGCACAACTACAACAAGGAAAAATTCTACAACTCCAGCCAGCGCTACATCCGCTTCCGCACGCCCAAGATGAGCATCGGCAAGGTGTGCGACCCGGCGCTTAAGACCTCGCCGCTCAACCGCGTGCGCGCGGAACTCGGCAGGGTGCTTTCCGGAGCGCAGGACAACACGCTCACGGACACCATCTGCAACGAGCTGCGCCTCCTGGGCTGCATTATCCGCGGCGAGATCCGCGACTACGTTAAGGTTTTCGTGGAAGGGCTGGCCACTTACGACGCCGCCCAGCCGGCCGCCCGGCGCCAGTTGTTCGTGGGCGAGGGCCTGGAGAACTTCCTGGGCGACCTGAAGAACCTTGAGACCGCGCTGGCTTCGCTCAAGGCCGAAATTTCCGACCCTGCCGTGCCGGTGAAGATCCGCGAGACCGCCGCTTTCTTCGACGAGTACGTGAGCCTTATCCTGGAGGAGTACCTGACTTCCCTGCTGGAGGCGCTCAGGAACAACCCAGGGGCGCGGGAGCGCTTCGAGGACGTTGAGAAAGGCGTTATGGCCATCGTCACCGCCCAGAGCCGCTACCGCCAGGCCATGAAGTACCCGTCGGTGCTGGTGCCCGGCTCCTCCAACGAGGTCATCATCTACCGCCGCGGCGTGCTGAAAAAATTCATCTCCAGCGTGCTCTACCTTAAAGCCGAATTCTCGGAATGGGAAGGGCTTACGCAGGTGTTCTTCGGGCTCGCGGCGGGTACGGCCATGTTCTTTACCGTCATGGTGACGTTCTTCGTGGGGCGGCGCTACGCGGTGAACAGCATGCCTTTCCTGATGGCGGTGGTGATAAGCTATATTTTCAAGGACCGCATAAAGGACTGGCTGAAGCTGCTGTTCTCCAAGAGCCTCACGCGCTGGATCTCCGACCGCAAGATAGATATCCGGGACCCGGCCGGCGGGGGCGGGCGCATAGGACTGCTTAAGGAAGCCTTCACCTTCCTTACGGACCGGGACCTGCCGCCGGACATCGCCCGCCTGCGCCGCCTGGACAATATCACCTCGGTGGACGAGGAAGGCAAGCCCGAGCGGGTGTTCAAGTACAAAAAGGAGATCATCCTTTACCCCGACATCATCATCAAGAGCCACGAGCGGCGCCGCGACCTGAACGACATCATGCGGTTCAACATCCGCGAGCTGATCGCGCAGGCCGACGACGCGGCGGTGGACTATCCGTACGTGGACCCCGTCAGCGGGGACGTGCGCGTGGCGCAGTGCGCGCGGGTGTACCATATCAACCTGGTGCTCAAATACACTTACTACGACCGGGACGAGCAGGTGACCATCCATTACGAGCGCATCCGCATCGTGGTGAACAAGGACGGCATCGTGCGCCTGGAAGAAGTGCGGGTGGCTTAAGCGGCAAAAGGCAAATACATGGAAATACAGGCTATAGGCATAATGGGCGCCAACAGCACCGGGGCCGGCGCGGCGGAGATCTTCCTCAAGCACGGCTTCCAGGTGCGGCTTTACGACGATTTTAAGGACAGCCTGAGCGTGGCGCTGGCGAAGATCGCCTGGTCGCTGAAGAAGGAAGGCAAGTCGGACCTGATGGCCAACATCGAAGGGATCCAGGACATGGCCAAGTTCAAGGGGGCGGACATCATCATCGAGACCACGATGAAGTCGCCCGAGGAGCGCAAGGCACATTTTGCCAAGCTGAAGAACCATCTCGAGGAGGGCTGCGTGATAGCGGCGCGCTGCGCGGTGCAGCCGCTCAGCGACATCGTGGCCTATACGGAGCTTCCCAAGGAGCGCACGCTGGGGTTCCATTTTATAAAGCCGGTGCGGTCCAACCCGCTGGTGGAAATAGTGCGCACGGACCAGGGCAAGGACGAATACCTGGAGGCTGCGGCGGCGCTGATGCGGAAGATAGGCAAGACGCCCATCATCGTGAAGGATAATCCGGGGCAGATCGTGGAGCGGCTTACGCGGCCTTTTATCCTTGGCGCTTTCAGGCTGCTGGAGGCGGGCAAGGGCTCCCCGCACGAGATAGACGCGGCTTTTAAGGAAGTGTCCGGGGCGTCCGTAGGGCCTTTCGAGGCGGCGGATCTGTCGGGGCTGGACGCGGACTACCACGCTTCGGAGGCTATTTATTCCGCGCTGGGCAAGCCTGAGCGGCTGCTGCCTTCCGCTACGCAGCTGCGTTTAGTGCAGTACGGGCAGCTGGGGCGGCGGTCTACTATCGGGCTTTATATTTACGAGGAGGGGCGGATAGTGGGGGAGAACCCTATCCTGCCCAACCTCGTGAAGTACCTGGGGCTTAAGAAGATCTCTAAGGAAGAGGTTTTTGCGGAGATCATGCGCCCGGTTATCGAGGAGGCCAAGCTGCTGGCTTCGGAGATCATGGCTTCGGAATACGACATCGAGACGGCGGTGAAGCTGGCTTTCGGCTGGCCTAAGGGGCCTTTCGCTTACGGGCGGGACCTGGGGCATCTGCTGGAGAAGAAGAAGATTTCGGAGTTCGAGAACCTGGAGAACTTTTAATGGCCAGGAAACCTTTTATGCTGCGGGCTCTCAACTTCTTCCTGGCGCTGTTCGGCGTGGTGGAAGCTGAGAACCTGGATATCGACGCGGTGGTGCGCACGGTGCACGACCCCGGCGGCAAGCTGCGCCTGGGTATCTACCACCGCAAGAACGACACTTATACCTGGCAGGAAGAGGTCTTCAACGACCATATCCTCGACATGGCCTGGCAGGTGGACAAGGTAGGCCCCCGCGAAGGCTACGACACCCCCGAAGCCGCGCTCGAAGCCGCCAGAAAAACCTTCCCCTGGGTCGACTCCGTCCTGGGTTGACAAGTAACTTACTAACCGCGGGAAGCCCGGTCGGGGCGGCAAGGGTATGGGCCCGTCGGACACGGCGTCGGGACACACCGTGCCCGCGCCTCGTCACACTGCAGTGGCCTGCGGCCACCCGGCCTCGTCGCTTGCGTAAGCCTCGGCCTCCGTGACGGTCCGCCGAACCCATACCCTTGCCGCCCCTCCACTCAATCCCATCGTTAGTGCTGAATGTTCTCAGCTCCACCCTCCAAAAAACAATAACGACAATGTTCCCGCCCATCTAAGACACATCCGAATTACCCACCCGCAGACGGGGGCAAACGTATGCTTAATATCCATTTGGTAGAATATCTTAAGGGTTAGATCGGGAACGCGAATGAACGAACATGAAATAATCTTGCGGAAGCTTAAGGCTAGACGTACGGCGCTTATCTGCTTTTTGAGCGCATTCGGGTTAGGTGCCATTGTGTCGGGTATGGGAGCCGTTTTACAATACCATTATCCTGCAATAATGCCAGTAGTGGCATTGATATTCATTCCATGTTTTATCACGGCTTTAGTCTCCATGCTGTATTTGCTGGTTATTTATAAATGTCCTCAGTGCGGTCATCCATTCGCATTTAAGTGGTTTTATGGCAACGGGTTTACCACAAAATGCCTACACTGCGGAGTCAAACTGGACGGAACAAATATCAGATAATATTTCTATCCAGATAAAGTTAACCGCCGGGGGAGCCTGGCGGTTTTGTTTTTGTGGGACTTGGGTGTTGAGCGGAGGGGGCGGACGGGGGGGCAGGATAAGCAAAACCGTCGTGTGTGGAGCGCAGCGACACTTTCTTGCCCCGAGCTTGCATAGCGCGGGTGGAGCGAAGCGACACAATTCAGTGTTCAAGGGCCGAATGTCGAGCGAGGCCACGGTGTGGCCGAAGCGTGTTTTGCGTTCCTGTCCCCCTGGCCGCCCCCGACTGGGCTTCCCGCGGTCTTAGAGGAGCTTGAGGATGAGCGAGGCGCCGGCGGCGGCGGTTTCTTCTTTGGTGCAGCCTTCGGAGCGGGCGATGACGTTGTAGCCGAACTGGCTGTCGTAGACTTTGTCGCCGTCCACGCGGCCCAGCACGGTATAGCCGTAGCGGTCCTTGTAGATCAGGCCGCCGTCGACGTGCGCCAGCACGTTGTAGCTGTACTGGCCGTCGTAGATCAGGGAGTCCGCGATGCGGGATACCGAGGTGTAGCTGAAGCGCTCCTTCAGCACCACGTTGTCCTGCACGTGGGCCAGCACGTCGTAGCCGAACTGGCCTTTATAAAGCAGACATTCGGCGCCGGCCGGCACCGAAGCCAGCCCTATATACATAAGCGCCAGCGCAGGAAAAAGAATTTTGGGGATCAGCGTGGTCTTCATAAGGTAGCCTCATATACAACCGCCGCGTAATATAGTCTAGCCCCCAAAACGCGAAAGTGCAAGGGCTTAAAAATAAAAGAACCGCGGGGAGGCCCGCGGTTCTTTTATTCGCCGGTTCAGGTTTAGCCGAGGTAGCCCATCAGGCGGTAGATAAGCTTGGAGGCGGCCAGCTCGGTTATGTTGGAGCCCTTTACCGGGGCCACTTCCATTACGTCCACGCCCACCACCTTCTTGTGCTTGCACACGGCCTTGAACAGCCGCATGGCGTCGTACCAGAAGAAGCCGCCGGGCTGCGGCGTGCCGGTGCCGGGCATCACCGAAGGGTCGAAGCCGTCCACGTCGATAGTCATGTATACCGTGTCGGTGAGCTCGCGCAGCACGTCCCGCTCCAGCTTCTTGAAGTCCAGGTTCTCGTGCATCAGGTGCGTCTTCACCTTGCCCGCGTTGTGGAACTGCTTCTCGTCCACGCCCACGCTGCGGATGCCCACCTGCACCACCTTGTTGGTGCGGGAGGCGGGGTATACCGCGCAGGCATGGCTGTGCTCGGAGCCTTCGTAGGTCAGCCGCAGGTCCGCGTGCGCGTCGAAGTGCAGGATGGAAAGGTTCTTGTGGCGCTTGATGAAAGGCGGCAGCAGCGCCTGCGTGATACTGTGCTCGCCGCCGATGAAGAAAGGCAGCGCCTTGGTGGAGGAGAGCAGTTCCTCTACGGTCTTCTCGAGCGCGGGGAAGAACTTCTTCTCCGGCAGCGCGCAGTTCACCGGCGCGGTCGTGAAGATGCCCTTCCGCCAGGTCTCGCCCTTGGTCTCCTCGTCCCACAGCTCCACCTGCCAGGACGCGTCTATGACGGCCGCGGGGCCGTACTTGGTGCCCTGGCCGTAGGAGGTGGTCTTCTCGTAGGGGATGGGCACTACGACGAAGGCCGCTTCGTCGAACCTGATAGCTTTGCGGAAAACGAATTGTTGTTTAGCCGGTTTGAATGACATAAATTACCTCTTACTAAAGGCCGACTCCCCGCGGAGCCGGCCTGGATCTT
>JAJZPL010000046.1 GCA_021811185.1 bacterium | reverse complement strand
CCGGACTGCAGGGAACCCTTGCGTGGTTCCCCCCCGCCTAGCTTTGATGGCGGGGCCCCCTCTCCGCAACGGGTTCGCGAAACCATACCCCGGCCACCCCTCCATCTAAGCGAACGTTGTCGAGCTGTGCTCAGCTTTTTCCTGAAATTAATTGTAATTTTCCCCACCCACTTAAGATACATCCGATTAACCCACCCTAATGTTTATTTCCTTGTCTTGCTACTCTTCATTTGGTAAAAAAGAGTAAGGGTTAGCGGGTGCTATGAATGAGAAAAATATGCCAGGAAAAATAATCGCGGATGTACTGTTTGGCGTAACTTGTTTGTTCTTTTGTCTTATGGCAATTATTTGGGGCTATAATACCCCCGCAATTCTATCGTTAGTTGTATTGATTTTTGTGACTTATTGGCGGTTTCGAGTTTTCCCAGTCACAGGATTTGCACTTATTAAGTTTTGGACTATTTATGGCGCTTTAGGATTGGTTGCAGGGTTGATACTTGGAGTCGCTTCCGCATTCGTCGGGGCATCGCTCGGTTTTCAAATGCAACATGGGCTGTCTTTTGTTCTTGTTTTCGGAGCAGCGCTATTTGCATCTATTTGTGGAGTCATTGTCGGATATTTTAAATATAGAAAAGCTATGGTTTCCGCCCCCTCAAAATATCGTGGTTAAGTAAACTGCTAATCTATCAACCAAAATTGGATTAATCTTTCCCCTTCCACCCGGACGGGCTTTTTGGGCTGGCAGATTTGATAAAACTGAGGCCCGGCGCGGGGACCGGGTTAGCAAAACCCTCGTGAGGCTCCGGCTTGCGTAAGCGCCGGAGCCGAATGTGGAGCGAGGCCACGGTGTGGCCGAGCGTGTTTTGCGTTCCGGTTCCCGTGACGGGCCGATACGAAAGGGATAGGACTCATTCGCTGTAAAACAAAAACCCCCGGCTTTTTAGGGCCGGGGGCTTTTTATTCGGGTGGTACCGATTAGTACATGTCGGCGCCGCCGGGCATGCCGCCGGGCATACCCATGGGGGCGGGCTGCTTCTTCTCGGGCATGTCAGCCACCAGGCAGTCCGTGTTCAGCAGCGTGCTGGCGATGGACGCGGCGTTCTCAAGGGCGGTGCGGGTCACTTTGCAGGGATCCACGATGCCGGCCTTCAGCATGTCCACGTACTCCAGCGTGTCGGCGTTGAAGCCGATCTCCGGGGCGGAGTTCATGATCTTGTCCACCACGATGGAGCCGTCGGCGCCAGCGTTCTCGGCGATGATGCGCAGCGGGGCGTAGATGGCGCGGCGTACGATGTTCACGCCGGTCTGCTCGTCCTCGTGGTCGGTCTTCACCTTGTCCAGCACCTTGGAGGCGCGGATCAGCGCGGTGCCGCCGCCGGGGAGCAGGCCTTCCTGCACGCCAGCCTTGGTCGCGTTCTTCGCGTCTTCGATCTTGGACTTCTTGGCCTTCATTTCGGTCTCGGTGGCCGCGCCCACGCGGATCACGGCGACGCCGCCGGACAGCTTGGCAAGGCGCTCTTCCAGCTTTTCCTTGTCGTAGTCGGAGGTGGAGTCGTCCATCTGCTTGCGGATCTGGGCGGTGCGCTTCTTGATCTCGGCCTTGTCGCCCGCGCCGTCGACGATCGTGGTGTTTTCCTTGTCGATGACGATGCGCTTGGCGGAACCGAGCTGCTTCACGTCGGTCTTGTCGAGCTTCATGCCGCGCTCTTCGCTGATGACCTCGCCGCCGGTCAGGATGGCGATGTCTTCCAGCATCTCTTTGCGGCGGTCGCCGAAGCCGGGGGCCTTCACGGCGCAGCCTTTAAGGGTGCCGCGCAGCTTGTTGACCACCAGGGTCGCCAGGGCTTCGCCTTCCAGGTCCTCGGCGAGGATCAGGAACTGCTTGCCGGTCTGCACGATCTTCTCCAGCACGGGGAGCAGGTCGTTCATGGCGGAGATCTTCTTGTCGGTGATCAGGACCACGGCGTCCTCGAGCACGCACTCCATCCTTTCGGGATCGGTCACGAAGTAGGGAGAGACGTAGCCGCGGTCGAACTGCATGCCTTCCACGACGTCGAGCTCGGTCTTGGAGGATTTGCCCTCTTCCACGGTGATCACGCCTTCGTGGCCCACTTTCTCCATCGCGTTGGCGATGAGTTCGCCCACTTCGCGGTCGTTGGCGGAGATGGTGGCGATCTGGGTCTTCTCTTCCTTGGTCTTCACGGGCTTCGCCATCTTCTTGAGCTCTTCGACGAGCGCGGTGACGGCCTTATCGATGCCCTTCTTGATGTAGGTGGAGTTGGCGCCGGCGGTGATGTTCTTCAGGCCTTCGGAGTAGATGGCCTGGGTCAGCACGGTGGCGGTGGTGGTGCCGTCGCCGGCCACGTCGTTGGTCTTGGAAGCGGCCTCGCGGACCAGCTGGGCGCCCATATCTTCGAAATGGTCTTCCAGCTCGATCTCCTTGGCGATGGTCACGCCGTCGTCTATGATGGTGGGCGAGCCGAACTTCTTGGAGAGGATGACCGCGCGGCCTTTGGGGCCGAGGGTCACTTTCACCGCGTTGGCCAGTTTGTCCACGCCGGCCTTAATGCGCATCCTGCCTTCTTCGGAATAAATTATCTGTTTAGCCATTATTTTTATCCTTCCTTAATGTATTTACTTTACGATGCCGAGGACGTCTTCCTCGCGCATGATGAGGTATTCCTCATCGTTAAGCTTTATTTCGGTGCCGGAGTACTTGCCGTACAGCACGATGTCGCCGGCCTTGATCTCCATGGCGATCAGCTTGCCTTCGGGGGTAAGCCGGCCTTTGCCCACGGCCACGACTTCGCCTTCCTGGGGTTTCTCTTTGGCGGTCTCGGGGATGATGATCCCGCTCTTCTTTATCTCTTTGGCTTCGGCCACTTTTATGATGAGCCTGTCGCCAAGGGGCTGTATCTTTATCTTGGTAGCTGTGTCTGACATTTTACTGCCTCCTGTTTTTCGTTTAATCTTGTCCCGCGGTCGCGGGGCGTCAAATTTAGCACTTCAACTTCCTTACTGCTAATTTTACCACAACGGTATTTGGGTGTCAATAGCACTCTGGCGTTTTGACTGCTAAAAAAGAAAAGCCGGGCGCGGGCCCGGCTTTTCCGTCGGGGTCATTGTCATTTCCTGAGGAAGAACCGGAACCGCGTGGTCCCCACTTCTATAGTGTCGTCGTCCTTGAGGGCGACCTTCTCGTTAAGGGGGTTGCCGTTGTACTTGGCGTAGCCTTCTTTGATCGGGTTCAGGTAATAGCCTTCCGGGCGCATCGTAATGACCGCGGCCAGCTCCGGGCCGCCGCCGAAAAGCCCGCCGCTCTTATAAGGAATGCTAGCCTGTGAGGATTTGCCGATATAGGTGGAAAGGGCGGTAAGTTCGAACTCCTTCCTGTCGTCCGAAGGGTTTTCCAGCACTTCCAGCGCGCCTTTCGGGGTTTTCTCTTTCTGTTGGGGCAGCGGCACTTCCGCGGGCGCGGCGGCCGCTTCGTCCATGAAGACCAGCGTGTACTTTATAAGCGTCACCGAGTCGCCGCTCTTCAGGCCGGCCTTGAGGACTTTCCTGTTGTTGACGAAGGTGCCGTTGGTGGAGTTGAGGTCTTCCACGAACCAGGTGCCGCCCGACTCATAGAACTTGCAGTGGTGGCCTGAGACCGCGGCGTTGTCCAGCGGGATGTCGTTGTCCGGCTTGCGGCCTACGGTGAAGCTGGTCTTGTCCAGCTTAACTTCCTTTATGAACGCGGCTTCGAACTTTATAAGGAGTTTAGGCATATGATTTCCTGAAAAGGTCCTTCACTGTTTCTTTGAGCGTTTTTTTGCGGACCGTCCCGACAAGAACCGTGATGTTGTCCGGCCCGCCGTTGGCGTTGGCCAGGGCCACAAGCTCGGCGCAGGCTTTCGCGTCGTCGGGCTGGGTGTTGAGCAGCGCCAGCAGCTCCGGTTCCTTAACCGCCTTAAAGAGGCCGTCGGTGCAGAGCAGGAGCCTGTCGCCGTCGGCGAGTTCCTTCTCTACCAGGTCCACCGCGGGGGTTTTCTGCGCGCCGAGGGCGCGGGTGAGGATGTTCTGCAGCGGCGAGACTTCCGCCTGAGCCCTGGTGAGCAGGCCCTTCTTAACGTGCTCCATAACCAGGGAATGGTCCTCGGTGAGCTGGGTCAGCGCCTTGTCGCGCAGCAGGTAAACGCGGGAGTCGCCGATGTGCGCCAGGCAGATCTTGTTCCTTACCAGCAGCGCGGAACTCAGTGTGGTGCCCATGCCCTTGTTCTCCGCACCGGCGTTGCCGGCCTCGTAGATCACCGAGTTAGCCAGCTGCACCGCGAAGCCCAGCTGGTTGGCTTCCAGGCAGAAAGTGTCGTTGTAGGGGGTGGGCTTCAGGCCGGTGCGGCGCATGGATTCGTACTTGTCGCGCGTCACCTTTACCGCCAGGGAGCTGGCCACCTCGCCGGAGTTGTGCCCGCCCATGCCGTCCGCCACCAGCGCCAGTTCCAGTTCCGGCGCAAGGAGGAAGTTGTCCTCGTTGTTGGTGCGGACCTTGCCCGTGTCCGAGACGGCCGCGAATTCCAGTTTGAATGTCATTTCTTATCCTCTTCCGGGTAAATCAGCGGCAGGGTCTTTTCGAAGTCCCCCCCGGGTTTGGGCGTGGCGGAGTCGGCCCTGGTGTCCGGCGCCGCTTTTGCGGGCTGCGGCGCGGCCGCGGTTTTTTCCGCCGGGGCGGAAGCCGGCGGCTCGGCTGGCTTAGGCTGCGCTGCGGTCTCGGTGGCCGCGTTCAAAGTGAGCTCAAGGCCGGCCCTGGGCGCCAGTTCCAGCCCGGCCGGGGGCTGGGAGACCGTGGGCTGCGGAACAGCCTTGGCGGGAGCAGGCGCCGGTGCGGGCTTGGGCTGTACTGAGGCAGGCGCCGGTTTTTGGGACTGTGCCGCCTGCGCTGCCGGCGCGGGTTTCGTCTGCGCGGCGGGTTTAGCCTGCGGCGCGGCGGTTGCCCCGGGCTTAACCGCGGGAGCTGCGTGCTGGGCTGGAACGGCCGCCTGCGCGGGCGCCGCCGGCGCAGCGGCGTGGGCTTCAGGGGCGCGCCTTTCGATAACCGCCCTGATGGCGTGGGCCATTTCGGCGCCGGTCTGGAAGCGCTCGTCGGGGTTTTTCTTCAGCGCCTTGTCTATAACGGGCACTATCTCTTTAGGCAGGCCGGGCCTGATAAGCAGGGGGTCGGGCCACGGGTCCGACGAGATCTGGAAGAACAGCGTGCCGATGGCCTCGCCGCCCTTCCAGGGCCGCTCGCCGGTGAGCAGCTCGTACATGGTCACGCCGAGCGAGAACAGGTCGGCCCTGCCGTCCACCTTCTTTCCGGAGATCTGCTCCGGGCTCATGTAGAAGGGCGTTCCCATCACGGTGCCGGTGGCGGTTTTGGAGGATTCGGTGATGCGCGCTATGCCGAAGTCGGCCACGCGCAGCGTGCCGTCCTCGAGCAGCATGATATTGGCCGGCTTGATGTCGCGGTGCACCACGCCGTTCTTGTGGGCGTAGTCCAGCGCGTCGGCGGCTTTGGCCATGTATTCGAGCGCCTTGTCCACGGGCAGCAGGTTGTCCTTGGAGGCCCATTTCTTAAGGTCGTCGCCCTTCAGCAGTTCCATGGCCAGGTAGGCTATGTCCTGCTCTTCCCCGGCGTCGTAGATCTTGATGATGTTCGGGTGCGAAAGGTTGCCGGCGGCCTGCGCCTCGCGGAAGAAGCGTTCCTTCTGGTCCTTCAGCGCCTTCTCCTCCATGCCCTCTTCGAAGCGCATGGTCTTGATGGCCACGGTGCGGTTTATCTTCGGGTCCTTGCCCAGGTATACGATGCCCATGGCGCCCTTGCCGAGTTCCTTAAGCACCTCGTAGCGGCCCAGCGTCGGGGTGGTGGTGGAGCCCGCCACCATCATGGTGGCGTCTACGCCGCCCTTCCCCCCCACGTTCCCGAACACGGCGCCGTCGGAGGCCTTCTTGAGCATGTCGATCTTGGACATGATGTCCTTGTAGCCGGGGTCGGTCTGCCCGATATGCTCGTAGATGGCGGCGGCCTTGTTGAACTGGCGCTTGCGCTCGAAATCCAGCGCCAGCGAGTAAAGGGTGTCCTTCATATTGTTGTCCACCGGGCACTGGCGGAACTTCTCGAAAGCCAGGTCCAGCAGGCCCTGCCCCTGGAAGGAAAGGCCGAGCATCTTGTTGGTCTCGATCTGGGAGACCTCGATAAGCTCCTTCTTCTTCTCGGTGGTGAAGAAGCGCTTGGTTATGCCGAAGATGTAGCCGGTTACCAGCACCAGCGCCGGGTACATGATCTTGAGCCAGAGGCCTTTGGAAGTGAAGAAGAAGATGCCGGCCCCTACGAGCGCCGCGAACAGCGTGCCGGCCAGCACGGCGCCGGAGCCGGCTTTCATGTGCGGCAGCAGGAAAGCCGTGAAAAGGCCGGCGAGCACGATGAGCCCCACTTCCACCGGGAAAGCCCATTCGGGGCGCGAGATGAACTTGTTGGAAAGGATGTCGTCCACCACGTTGGCGGTGAAGTCCACGGCGGGCATGCCGCCGTCGGTGGGCGTTATGTAGAGGTTCCCCACGCCCTGCGCGGTAAGGCCGATCAGCACGATCTTGTCCTTGAAGGCCTCCGGCACGATCTTGCCGTTAAGCACGTCGTAAAAAGAATAATACTTGAAGGCCTTGCTTTTGTTGAAGGCCAGCAGCGCGGAGGAGGAGGCGTCCAGCGGCATCACGTGCTTGCCGAACGCGGCGGAGGCGCCGGGGGCCAGGATCACCTGGTCGGGCTTGAGGCCGAGGCGCACGCGCACGATCTCCGCGGCGAAGGACGGGTAGAAGTTCTGGCCATACGGGAGGTACGGGTCTTCCCTGCGCACCTCGCCGTCCATGTCGCGGAAAACGTTGACGTGGCCGACTCCGGCGGCGGAGGAGGCCAGCACTTCCAGCGGCAGGGTCATGCCGGAGACTTCCACCGCCATCTCGGCCGGGGCCGTGCCGTGGGAAATGGAAGGCGCCAGGCGCTTGAGCCAGTCGGGCTCGGGCGCGGGTTTGGAGGAGGGTTCGCCGGTGGTGAAGTAAAGCGGCAGCACCACGTTGCCGGCCGCGGAGCAGGCTTCGGCCAGCTTGGCGTCGTTATCCGCGGCTTTCTTGGCCTGGTCTACGGCTTTAAGGAATTCGGAGCCCTTGCCGATCTCCTTTATCTTCTTCTCTGTGACCAGTTCGGAGTACTTGAGCCTGAGCTGTTCGGCCATCTCCGCTTGCCCGTTCTTTTCCGGTTCGGAGAACAGGATGTTCAGGCCTATCACGGAGGGCCGGGCCGTGGCGGAGGAAAGGAGCACCAGCATGTCCGCTATCTTCGAGCGCGACCAGGGCCAGCGGCCGATCTTGGAGATGCTGTCGTCGTTGATCTCGATCACCGCTATGTCGTTCCTGGCGGGCGCGGCGGCGCTGAGGCGGGCGCGGAAGTCGTAGAACTTAAGCTCGGCCGTCTCCAGGCCGGTGCCGGTGAAATAAAAGAAAAGGGCGGCCAGCGTAAGCGCGAAGCCCCAAAGGATGTCCGAGAAAATGAATTTACGCACGTTTCTCCTCCGCGATCGTCAGTAAAGCTCCCTTTCCCTGTAGGCCGCGAGGAGCTCTTCTATGAAGCAGACATTCGCCATGAGGGCCAGGAAAAGGGCTATGAAAATTATGCCGGCGGATTCCGCCAGCGCCGAGCGCACCCGCCGGCCGAGGACCGTGTAATACTGCAGCCGGGCCCGGGTCCTGAGCTCCCCCTCGGGAGCGGGCTTCACCTCAGCGGGCGGCGGCGGCTGCTTTTTCTCCACCGGTCGGCCGTCCACGTCGTAAAGCACTTCCGCCTGCGCCGCTTCCAGCGCCCGCTGGTAGTTCTCCCTGTTCGCCCGGTTGGCTTCGTCGGCGGCCGCCGCTTCCGCCTTGACCTTGACCCCGGTGATGGTCTCCACCTGCGGGTTGGTGAACATGGCGAACATCACGATGTTGGCCGCCAGGAAGAACCCTTGGGGGCTGAAGAACAGGTTGAAGCTTTTCTGGGTGAGCGCGGCCGCCAGCCCGGCCAGCGCCAGGCCGCCGCCGGCCGCCAGCCAGATCCCTTCCGGGGCTAGCTGTGCGCCGTCTTTAAAGTAGGCGTAGGTGAAAGCCAGCCCGCAAAGGTAAGCCGCCACGGCCAGCACCTTGAACAGCCAGTTGTCCCTGAAGACCGCCTTGGAGGCGGCCAGGTACAGGAAAAGCGCGTAGACTATCAGGTTGGCCTGGGAGAACATGTTCTCGAGCCCTATCTTCAGGGCCAGGAAGCCTTTGGCGACGGTGTCCGCTCCGGCGGGCGCGGGAATGTAGGCCCCCCCGGCGTAGGCGGCCGCGGCCGCCGTAACCGCGAACAGGAGGTAGACCGGGGTGAACTTGAGCGGTTTCTGCCAGAGCGCCCAGAAGAAGAGCGCGGCGCCCAGCCCCGCCAGCCCGAAGGCCGCGGCGGGATTGGAGGCCAGCGGCGCGGTAAGCGAGCCGGGAACGTTGCCGGAGGCGCCGGCCAGGATGAAACAGCCGGTGGCGCCGAGCGTAAGGGCCAGGTGCAGCGCGATCTTCACCGAGTTATGCAGGGCCGCCAGCTGCAGCGTGGGCCTCGCGGCCGGTTCCTTGAACATCGAAGGGGGTTCGTGCGGTTTCGTTATCGCCGGAGAATCCGTTTTCTTCGTCCGGCCGGAAGTTTTTGTGCCGGCCTTTTCCAGCGAGGCCTGCTGCGGGGGCGGCGGAGGAGGCGGGACCGCCGCCATCCTGGCCGTTACTTCGGGGATATCGAAGGTGCGCTCCGCGGAGACCGCTTCCAGCGGCACTTCACCGGAATTGTGTTTCCGCAGTTCAGCGGTAACTTCTTCGGCCGTTTGAAAGCGTTCTTCGGGTTTCTTGCGCATCAGGCGCTCTATCACGCGCGCGGCCCAGAGCGGGATGTCGGGGTTTACCAGGATCACGTTGGGGACGGGTTCCCCTATGTGCTTGTGAATGACCTCTATCGAGGTTTTGCCGTCGAAAGGATACTTGCCCGTGAGGATATAGTAATAGGTGGCCCCGGCGGCGTAAAGGTCGGCGCGGTTGTCCACCGTGCCGGCCAGGCCCTGCTCCGGGCTCATGAAGTAGGCGGTGCCGATCATTTCCCCCGCCATCGTGAGCTGCTTCTCCTCGCTGATGCTGCGCGCGAGGCCGAAGTCCACGATGCGCGGGAAGCCCTGCTTGTCCACCAGGATGTTGGCGGGCTTTATGTCGCGGTGGATGACGGTCTTGGAATGGGCGTGGCCCAGGCCGTCCAGGATGCCGATCATGATGTCGGTGGCTTCCTTGACGGGCAGCGGGCCCCGCTCGGCCACCAGGTCCTGCAGGCTCTTCCCCTCCACGTAGGACATGATGATGAAATAGGAGCCGTTCTCCTGGCCGAAATTGTAGATGTGGACGATGTTGGGGTGTTCCAGCTTGGCGGCCGAACGCGCCTCGCGCAGGAAGAACTCGATGTTGCGCTGTTCTTTGGCCAGCTCGGGGGAGAGCAGCTTTACGCAGACGAACTTGTCCAGCGCCTCGTGGTGCGCCTTGTAGACGGTGCCCATGCCGCCCTGTCCGAGTTTTTCGGTTATCTTGCAGCCGGAGAAAACAACGCCGGTCATGTTGGGTTCGGTATCCATCAGATGCGCCTGTCCTTTACATAGATGCTTCCGTGCCTCGCGGGCAGCTCTTTGGCATAATGCTTCAGCTCGGCCGCGCTCTCCACTATCTTGGCGTAGTGGTGCTGGGTCTTGGGCGCCACTATGGCCACCGTCAGCGACATTATCGGGAAATCCCTGGTCTTGTTCTTGCGGTCCATGGTGGTGATGAACCCGCGCTTGCGGTCCACCTCGTTGTAGAACTCGCGGATCAGGACGTCGAACTCTTCTGTTATGGCTTTGGCCGTGGGCTCGGCGGCGTCCGGGGTGGTGACAAGGATGAAGTCGTCCCCGCCCACGTGGCCCACGAAGTAGTCGTCGCCTGCGAAGGCCCGGGCCTTGTCGGAGAGCAGCAGGGCTATGCGCTTGATCACTTCGTCGCCTTTGGCGTAGCCGTAAACGTCGTTGTAGGCTTTGAAATTGTCGGCGTCTATGTAGCAGAAGGCGAAAGCCTCGTCTCCGGAGATGCGCCGGACGACTTCCTCTTCTATGGCCGGGCTGCCCGGGAGGTGGGTCAGCGGGTTCAGCGCGGTGTCGGCGCTTTTGCGCTTAAGGATGCGGTTGACGCGGGCGCGCAGCTCGCGCACGTCGAAAGGCTTGGTGATGAAGTCGTCCGCGCCCATTTCTATGGAGGTTACCTTGGCGTCCACTTCCGAAACGCCGCTGAGGATGATCACCGGGATATTGCGTGTGTCGGGCGTTTCGCGGATGCGCTTGCACAGGGCGTAGCCGTCTATGCCCGGCATGCGCAGGTCCAGCAGGATCAGGTCCGGCTTGTTGTCGCGCAGGAAAGCCAGCACCTCGTCGCCGTGGTACAGCGTGGTGACGGAGTAATTATATTTTTTAAGGACGGCGGAGATGAGCAGGCCCACGTTCGGGTCGTCGTCCACCACCAGCACTTTCTTTCCTAGCAAGATTCCCCCAATACATGTGTGCGCGCCGTACGCAGAGCTTTACTTCTAAGGTGCCCGGTCAAAACCAAGTTTGCCGGGCGGACAGCGCTCTGTAGCGGCCAAATTTTTATCGCTTTAACGCTTAAAGCGGCTTATATTAATTATAAAACATAATATATCCCAAAGCAACAAGGGCCGAGGGGTTGTCCGGGGGGGCGCGGCGCGGGTTTTAGCCGGCTTCTATTCTTTGTGTGTCCGGAATTCAGGGCCTATGCGTTTTTAGGTCTTGCCAAACTAGCCGTTTATGGTTATAATAGTAAAAAGGTCAAAAATCGTAAAAGTCGTAATTCAACAGGGATGTGCAACTTATGAGACAGAAGATCTTTAGTACTTTTGAAGTAGCGAAAATGCTCGAACTGTCGCCGGGAACGGTGGCGAACTGGGTGGACGCCGGGCGCCTTAAGGCTTTCAACACGCTGGGCGGTCACCGGCGGATAAAGGCCGAGGACCTGGTCTCCTTTCTCGACGATAACAAGATCCCGGCGCCGAAGGAACTTTCAGAACGCATGACCTCATCCAAGAAAGTGCTTATCGTAGAGGACGATGAAAAATTCCTGAAGCTGATGGAGCGGTTCTTCAAGACTTTCAGGAAGAAGTGGGACATCTATTCCGCCGCCGACGGCTTCCAGGCCGGTTCGCTGGTGGGCAGTGAAAAGCCCGACGTGGTCATCCTGGACATCATGCTGCCGGACATCAACGGCTTCAAGGTCTGCGAGATCATAAAGGCCAGCAACAAGCGCACGCTGGTGATAGCCGTTACCGGCTACGATTCCGAGGATATCAAGAACAAGATCCTGGCGGCCGGCGCGGACGCGTATTACGTAAAACCTTTCAAGTTCCAGGATATCGTGGAGCGCATAGAGACCTGGAATACCCAGCACGGGCTGTCGGATTGATCTAGGGGTTAGGTTAGAGGGGGCGCACTAAGGAAGCCCTTGGCCGGAAACGGCCAGGGGCTTTCTCCATTAACTCCCTTAACTCCCTTGGGGTGTGTAACTTCGGTTACAGCTGCCACTTGACAAATATCAGACCGAGTGCTAGAATATTTTTGTCAGGGCTGCCTCCCTCACCCTACCCCCCAATGGCAGCCCTGCCTTTTTTTTGTCCGGCAGATGGTCCTTAAATGACAAGGAACCTGAAAATAATACTGATAAGTTCCGCGGCGGCCGCCTTAGGGCTGGCCGCCGCGCTTTCCGGGCTGCGCCGCGCCGCCACTGCGGAGGCCGAGCGTTTTGACTGGGATACCGTGGCGGGCATAGTGTTCCAGAAAGGCTATCCCCCCGCCCTGGCGGCGATCGACGCGCGGCTGGCCGAACATCCTAAGGACGCTATCCTCTATTATTTCAAGGCCAGGCTTTATTACGACCAGGATATGCCTAAGGAAACGCTGGCGGCGGCGGACAAGGCTATCGAGCTGGGCTACCTGCAGCAGATCTCGCAGGCGCTGAAGGGCATGACGTACGGGCGGCTTTACGGGGACTATGCGAAGCAAAAGGAACTGGCTTCCAAGGCGCTGGCTATCGATCCTCTTTACGAGGAGGGTTACCTGGTGCGCGCGGAGGCGGAGTACGCGCTTAAGGATTATAAGGGCTGCGCGGCGGACGCGGCGGCTTACTCGGGGATGCTGCCCAAGTACGCGGCGGGGTACGAGCATTCTATGCTGTGCCTGGAGGAGCTGAAGGACTACAAGGGGGCGGAGGCGGCGGGGCTGAAGGTGCTTTCTATAAATCCCGAGAGCCACGCGGCGCTGTGGCGGCTGGGGCGGATCTACGCCGGGCAGGGGCTGGGGAAGCGGGCGATAAAGAAGTATTCCGAGGCTATCCGTTTGAGCGGAGGGCGCTCTTCGTATTACCTTGACCGGGCTAAGGCTTGCGAGGCCGAGGGCGATTTTACGTGCGCGGCGTGGGATTTTGCTTCAGCGATGGAGTGGAAGGAGCTTTCGGACTACGCTACTAATTATTACAAACTGGGCGCGGCCATGTACCGCGCTGGCGAGCTGAAGGACGGGCTCGACGCGGCGGACGAGGCGGTTAAGAAGGCGCCGGGTGACGCCGCCAACTACGAACTGCGCGGCCGCCTGCGCGCCGACTCCGGCGACCTCGCCGGCGCCAAAAAAGATTTCCTCAAAATGTCCTCCCTCTCCCCCTCCCGCTCCGCCGAGGCCGAGTCCCTCATTAAGAAACTGAAGCAGAAGAAATAAACTTTGGGTTAAGAGCCGCGGGATGCCCAGTCGGGGGCCTGGCAAGGGTATGGGCCCGGCGGACACGCGGTCTCGCACACCGTGCTCGCCGCTCGTCACACTGCGGTGTCGCTGCGCTCCACCCGGCCTTCGCGCTTGCGTAAGCCTCGGCCTCCGTGAGGGTCCGCCGAACCCACACCCTTGCCACCCCTCCATTCAAGCTAACGCGTTTAACGATCACAACAACGTTCTCAAACCGGAGGGGCGGACGAGGGGGCCGGGTTAGCAAAACCCTCGTGAGGCTCCGGCTTGCGTAAGCGCCGGAGCCGAATGTGGAGCGAGGCCACGGTGTGGCCGAAGCGCGTTTTGCGTTCCGGTCCCCTTGGCCGACCCCGACTTCGCATCCCGCGGTTTTCCCTTATAAGGGCAATAAGTTATAAAATACAAAACGTATGGACGGAACTTCTAAGCCCTTTGGGAATATTCTTGAGAAGCCTTATTTTTTTCCGGGGCTGCTGTTGCTTATATTGGTTCCTTTATATATTTATTGCCTGCCGCCGGGGCTGCCGCCTTACCGCGACTCCGGCGAGATGGCCAGCGCGGCCGTCACCCTCGGCGTGGCGCACCAGCCGGGCTACCCGCTGTATATTATCTCCGCTAAACTTTTTTCGCTGATCCCGCTGGGCAACCCCGCTTGGCGGCTCAACCTTTTCTCCGCCGCGGCGGGCCTCTCCGGCATTTCCCTTTTCTGGGGCCTTACCGCGGCCGAGTTTTCCCCCGCCGCGGGCTTCGCCGCCGCGCTGCTCCTGGGTTTTAACTTCACGCTGCGCACGGTCTGCAGCGTGCCCGAGATGTACGCCATGAATTTCCTCTTCGCCGTGCTGCTGCTCTCCTCCGCTTCCCGCACGGGCGCCCGCGCCCTGTTCCTTACCTCTTTTCTGCTCGGCCTCGGCATGGCCAACCGTATGGACCTGGTGCTTTCCGCCCCGGCGCTGCTCGTGCTGCTCTGGCCCGCTTTCAGGGCCGGCGGTATAAAAGGCCTTCTCAAGGCGGCCGGCTTCTTCTTCCTCGGCTTCTCGCTTTACCTCTACCTGCCTTTCCGCTCTTCGGGCTGGCCGCTTTTCGACTGGAGTCACCCCGCCGACCTTAAAACCTTCCTGGGCGTGATCACCAGGAAAAGTTACGGCTCCACGCTGGACCTTATCTCCCTGAATTACGCCCCCGGCGAACTCTTCTGGCCGAATCTCAAGGTCTACGCGCTCCACCTGTGGCAGAACTTCAGTTTCGCGCTGCTGCTGGCCGCCGCCGGGCTGAGGGCCGAGTGGCTCGGGAACCGCCGGCGGCTGCTGGCCATAGGCGCGCTCTTCTTTTTCAGCGGGCCGGTCTTCCTGTACATGGCCAATATGCCGCCCAATCCGCACGCTCTGGCTATTGTGGAACCGTACTACCTGCTGCCGGACCTGGCCGCGGCTTTCTGGGTTGCCGCCGGGCTCTTCTACCTTGTAAGAGTTCTTCCGAAGGCGCTGCCAGGCCTGGCGCTGGCCTCCGCGGCCGCCATCGGTCTTGTTTTTTATACCGGGGCGCACGGCTCTTACCGGCGCAATATGTTCGCCGCCGAGGACTACGCTTCCGACGTGCTCAGGAGCGCCCCCCCGGGCTCCACGGTCGTGGCCAAGAAGGACGTGCAGTTGTTCTCGCTCTGGTATATGCAGTCGGTAAAAGGCCTGCGCCCGGACCTTAAGATCGTGGCGCAGGGCCTGAGCGGCTCGCCCTGGTATAATGCCTCCAAGAAGCTTTACCGCCCCGACCTCGTCCTTTTCAACCTGAACGCCGGCGGGGAGGAGGCCTGGAAGGCCTTCGCCGCCGCCAACCCGGGGGGCGTTTACGCCACCATGGACGCGGACCTTCCGAACCAGACGCCGGCCCGCCCGCGGGGACTTCTTAACGAGGTGTACCCCGGGAAAGAGCCGGCCGCCGCCGATCCCTGGGTTTTTTATTCCTTCTCGCGGCTTGGCCTGGATTACCGGGACTTCTTCGACAGGGACCTCGGCACCTCCTACGCGCAGGCGCTGGTTTCAGCCGCGGCGAAAAAGAGCGCCTCCGGCGCTTTGGGCGAAGAGGCCGTTAAGGGGCTCAGGCTGGCTTCCCTGCTGGACCCCGACATCCCGGACGCCCCGCTCTACGAAGGCTTTTATTATTCCGCCCGCGGGGACTGGGCTTCGGCTAGAAATTGTTTCAAGGCTTCGGCGGATGTGTACGAGCGCCTGCTTAAGCTCAGCGGCGAGTATTATTCCCTGCCTTCGCTCAGGGAAGGCCTGGCCGCCTCCAGCGCTTACGCCTGGCTTAATTACGGCGTGGCTCTGGAAAAGTCCGGCGACAAGCAGGGCGCCGAGAGCGCTTACCTCTTTGCGGCCCGCAGGAACCCCCGCCTGGCCGACGCGCATTATAACCTGGCCATCCTTTACTGGAACCGCGACTGGGCCAGGGTCCGGGAAGAGCTGGAGGCGACGCTGCGGCTGAACCCGCGGCACGCCCAGGCCGCCGGGTACCTGCAGCAGCTCAAAAGGCAGCAGTAAGTTTTTTTAGGCATGAAAAGAAAAGGCCCGGCGGATCCGGGCCTTTTCTTTTGCGCCGGGGAAAACTTTTACTTGGGCAGGAGATCGGAA
>JAJZPL010000045.1 GCA_021811185.1 bacterium | reverse complement strand
GTTTAAAAACAAAGTAGCCTGTCCCCTTTTTTATTTATAGGCCTTTGGACCCGGCAGGTTTGCGGCCTTAAGGCTCTTACGGAATAGCCGCGGGCTTACTACACTGTATTAATGCGCAAAATAATTTTTCTGTCTTTAACCCTCGCCCTGTACGCCAACCTTTCCGCTTTCGAACTGTCCGGCATTAACGCCGCCCAGGTCGCTCAATTTTCCGCGGACCTCCGCCTCCCCGCTCCCGCACCGGCGCCCTACCTGGCCGAAACCAGGGCGGCCGCCGCCTCTTTCGCCGCTTACGTGGTGAACGGCGTTAACGTAGTGGTGCCGAGCATAGGCTGCGGCCAGGACCTGCTGGCCGTGCTGCCCGCCGGCGAAAAGCCCGAAGCCATGGCCGCCAAACTGCGCGCCGCTTTCAATTCTTCCTCCGCCGCCAGGCCGGTCGTGCTGCAGCCCAAGGCCAAGGCCGAGCTGGACCTGGCCGCCCAGAACCCCGGCGCCGCCATCGTCTCCCTCAACCAGTTCCTGCCCCCGGCCGCCGCCGCGCTGTTCAACCGCGAGCCCAACTTCGCCGGGCCCAACTGCTTCAACGCCGCTTTCACCGCCGCCGGGCTGATGCAGCCTTACAAACTGCGCCACGTGGGCAACCCCGAGGCGGACCAGCTGCTCTCCATGTATTTCAAGAGCGTGCCTTCCACAAACCTGCAGCCCGGCGACGTGCTGGTGCTTAACGACGGCGACCACGCGGTGTTCTACCTGGGCGGCGGGCTGATCTTCCACAAGAAGAGCTACCTTAAGCAGCATATCTACCGCATAGCGCAGCTGGAGAAGGCCTACGAAGCCGAGCCCTTCGAGTGGAAGCCCGGCATCTTCGACGGCGGCAGCCCTTTTAACGACGCCGAGACCATCCACAAGAAAGAGGCGTGGCGCCCCACCGGCGCGCAGTACCAGTTCGGCCAGGCCAGCGCCGACGAGACCGCCAAAGTGAACGCGATAATTTTGATGACCGAGAACGCCGAGAAGCAGGCCCCCAACTGGGCCCTGGCCCGCGAAATGGGCTACTTCTCCGAGCGGCTGCTGGAGAACCTGGTGGACGACTGGAGCGCCATGGCCAAGAGCCCCAACCCGGTGCTCCGCGCCTATTACCACAAGCTCGAGAGCCTGCGCGACCAGGCCAACCAGAGCATAGAAGTGGAACTGCTTTCCTCCCCCAACGCCCAGTCCAACGCCAACGAGATCCTCAAGCGCGTGTGGCTGCCCCGCAACGATTATTCCCGCGGCCTGGTGGCGCAGCTCCTGAAGATCTACGGCCTCGACGCCTCCGCGCTGGAGAAAACGCTGGACGCCATAGAAAAAGATTACGACAACAGCCCTCTTAAGCATATAAAGACCGCCGGCCGCTGAACGCCGCCTTAAGCCAAAGAACCGCCGGGAACTCTCCCGGCGGCTCTTTTTGCCCGGTTCGCGCCAGGCGGGAACGGGCTCAGAGCAGCAGCAGGATCAGGAGCAGCGCTGCCACCGCTATATAAAACCCCATATTGTTCTCTTTAACTTTCTGGGCGTCTTCCTTGGCTTTCTTGGCGGCCGCAGCCTCTTCTTTCTCTTTCGCCTTCGGATCCGGGGAGGCGTCGAACCAGAGCGTACCGTCGGCCGGGTTGCCGGGATAGACGTGAGGTGCGTCGGTCCCGGTGGAAACTGCCACCGCGGGAGCCGCGGCTCCCTGCTCTTCTACCGTAACGCTGTAATGGACGGCGCGGGACGCGGGCGCCGCCGCGGGCTGGGCGGCGTACACGGGGGCAGCGCTTTCCCTGGCGCCGCCGCCAGCGAACAGGCTGTTAAGGATAGCTTCGGACCTGGCGCTGTCGCCGGCCTGCTGCGCGGCGGAAAGTCCGGCCGCGGTTTCTGAAAGTTTTCCGGTCATCACGGAAGCTGCGGGCACATCCCGTACCGCAGGCTGCACAGCGGCCGGTGCGCCAAGGGCCGAGCCCGCGGGAATGAAAAGCGCGCAAACGATAATTTTAGATGTATTATTCATGTCTTTAACTCGCTCCTAGCTTGAATTGACGGCAGATAACCGTTTTATCGTGTTCTTAAGCCGTACCCCCGATACAGAGCAATTTTTATGCCAGGGTCATAAGAGGGCCGGCTTCTCCTCAAGGACAGCCGAAAAGCGACGGATTATATTTTCAAATGAAAATATTTCTTTTGAAATGAAAATATCGAAGGCAGACCCGGGGGGCCTCCGTATTGATATCAATTTAGTATAATAGCCCGGTGATAACCAACCTGCCTTTATCCCCGGAGGATCTGATGAAGCTTTCCTATTTTCTCCCCTGCCTGCTGATGTTTTGCCAGCCCGCTTTCGCCAAAGACGCCCCGGACAAGGACCTTCCCGCCGGCGCGGTCATGGAAACGGACCCCAAATATCCGCCGGTCCTGGCCTACACGCTCAAGAACGGCCTGAAACTCCTTATCCTTGAAAAGAAGTTCGTCCCCACGGTTTCTTTCGCCATGACTTTCAGGGTGGGCAACGTAGACTGCCCCTCCGGCAAAACCGGCCTGGCGCATGTATTCGAGCACATGGCGTTCAAGGGAACCCAGGTGATGAACACCACCGATTACAAGAAGGAAAAAGTTATCCTGGACAAAATAGAGGTAACCGCGAAGAAAATGATAGCGGAGGAATCGCTCGGCGACAACGCGGACCCGAAGAAGATCCAGGACCTGAGAACGGAGCTGGCCGGCCTGGAAAAAGCGGCCGACGCCTACGCGGTCAACGCGGAATTCACCAGCACTTTCGAGAAGATCGGCGCCAACGGCCTTAATGCCTACACCACGGTGGACGAGACCGTGTACCACATGTCCCTCCCCGCCGACAGGCTGGAAGCCTGGATGGTGATGGAGTCCGACCGCTTCAAGAACCCGGTCCTCAGGGAATTCTATAAAGAGCGCAGCGTGATCATGGAAGAAAGGCTCCGGGCGGAAGCCGACCCCGGCAACGTGCTCTTCGAGAACCTTTCCGCGGCCGCGTTCAAGGCCCACCCGTACAAGAACCCGACGCTCGGCTGGATGGACGACCTGAAGAAGCTCAGCAGGACGGACGCCGAGGAATTTTACGCCAGGTACTACGTGCCGAACAACGCCACGCTGGCGATAGTCGGCGACGTGAAGCCCGCCGAGGTGATCCGCCTGGCCGAAAAATATTTTTCCGGCTGGCAGGCCAGGGAACTGCCCAGCGCCGCCTACACGGTGGAGCCGCCCCAGGACGCGGAAAAACGCGTGAGCGTCTTCTTCAACGCGAACCCCGCCCTTGAGATGGGCTTTCACAACGCCGGCGAGAACCACCCCGACACGCCCGCGCTTATCATGCTGAGCGAAGTCCTTTCCAACGGCAAGACCGGCAGGTTCTACCACAACCTGGTGGAAGGCAAACAGGTGGCCCTGTACGCGGGGTCCTACCACGCTATCGCCAGCCGCTACCCTTCGCTGTTCCTTATAGCCGCCGCGCCTAAAGCCCCGCACACCAGCGCCGAGCTCGAGACGGCCGTCTGGGACGAGCTCGACGCCGTGAAAAAGACCCCGCCGACGCCGTGGGAGATGGAGAAGATCCTGAACAATTACGAAGCCGACATGATCCGCGGCCTCGAAAGCAACATGGACCTGGCCAAGAGCCTCTCGCGGGACGACCGGATAATGGGCGACTGGAAATACAACTGGAAGCTGCTCGAACAGCTTAAAAAGGTCACCCCGGCCGACGTGTCGAAAGCCGCCGCCAAGTATCTCACGCGCGGCAATTACACCCTCGTGGCAATAACCCAGCCCCTGCCGGAGAGCGCCGCTCCGGCCGCCGCCGAAGGAGCGCAGAAGAAATGAAGAACTATCTCGCTAAAGCCGCAGTAACAGGACTTATCATGACCATAACCAACCTCGCCGGCGCGGCCCACCCGGAACTGGCCAAACTCGGCCAGATAAAGTTCAGCGTGCCGGAAGTTTCCCGCCGCGCGCTGGACAACGGGCTTGTAGTCTACATTCTCAGGGACAACACCCTGCCGGTGGTGCACATCTCCGCGTTCGTCAAGACCGGCAGCGCCTACGACCCCGCCGGCAAGACCGGCCTGGCGCAGATGACGGGCGCGCTCATCCGGGACGGCGGCTCGGCCAAATACAAGGCCGAGGACATAGACAAGACGCTGGAATACCTGGGCGCTTCCCTTGAAACGGCCGCGTACACCGAAGAAACCCACGCGGACCTTACCGTACTGAAGAAGGACCTGGAGAAGACGCTGGATATCTACGCCGACGTCCTCAGGAACCCCGCCTTCGAGGAAGACAAGGTCCAGATACTCCGCGACGAAACGCTGGAGCTGATCCGCAGGCGCAACGACAAATCCTCCTCCGCCGCCGTGCGCGAGGCTAAAAGGATGTTCTTCGGGGTCGACCACCCATACGGGCGGCGCACCGAAACGGCTACCATCAACGCCATAACCCGGGCCGACCTGGCGGCGTTCCACGCGGCCAACTTCAAGCCCAACAACATCATAATGGCCGTAAGCGGTGACTTCGCGTCCGAAGACGAGATGTTCGCCAGGATCAAGGAGAAGTTCGGCGACTGGAAAGGCGGCGAGGTGGCCAGGCCCGTGATCCCCGCGCCGGCCCATACCGCGGGCCGGCAGCTGTACCTGGTGGATAAGGACGTTTCGCAAACCTCCATCGATATCGTGCAGGGGGGCGTGAACCGCGTCAGCCCGGAAAGCGACACCCTCTCCCTGCTGGCCGACATCATGGGCGGCGGCTTCCAGTCCAGGCTTTTCTCCGAGGTGCGCACCAAAAGGGGCCTGGCCTACACGGCCCAGTCCTACAGCGCCAGCCTGCGCGAGACGGGCTTTCTCAACACCTACTGCGGCACGAAGGCCGAAACCTACTCCCAGGCCCTCGCCGAGATACTCCACCAGATGGCGCTGGTGGGCGCCGAACCCGTATCGAAGGACGAACTGGAAAGGAGCAAGGGCGCGATCATCAACCCGTTCGTCTTCAAATTCTCCACCCCCCACAAACTGGCCACGGAAAGGGCGCTTGAGGAATTTTACGGGTATAAAAAAGGCTATCTGGACAACTACGTAGCCGACATCTCCAGGATCGGCGCGGCGCAGGTGCTGGAAGCCGGAAAGAAGTACTTCAACCCCGCCAACGCCGTGATCTACGTGATCGGCAACGCCGGGAAGTTCGACAAGCCGCTCTCGGAATTCGGCCCGGTTACCGAGCTGAAAGAAGATTGAGCAGGCTTTTAAGCCGCAAAAAAAGAAAAGGCCCCGAATGGGGCCTTCTCTTTTTAACGGGGCGCTTTACTTGGGTTCGGCCGCCAGCACCCGCTTAACCTCGTCGGGCAGCTCCACCAGCTTAAGGTCGCGGCCCACGCAGACCAGGTCCGTTTCGGCCTTGGCCAGCAGGCGCCCGGCCTGGTTGCTGATCTTGTAGGAGAACACTATGCGGTAGGGCGTGTGCTCTTTTACCGTCACTTCTATATCGAGCGTATCGTCGTACAGGGCGGGGAACTTGTACTCCACCTCCTGCCGCCGCACCGCGAAACCGACGCCCTTTTCGAGCAGGCCTTTCACGGTCAGCTGCCGCCGCTCCAGGTATTCCGTGCGGGCCTCTTCCATGTACTTGAGATAGTTGGCGTGGTAAACCGCGCCGCTGCAGTCCGTGTCGTAGTAGAAGATGCGCCGTTTCATATACGGATATTCTACAACTTTGCCGGTTTCCGGCCAAAAGCGCGCCAGGATTTTGCCCCGGGCCGGGGATTTGCTATAATAAATGCATGTCTTACAAATGCGAACTTTGCGGCAAGAAACCCGTGGCAGGAAACTCTTACAGCCATTCCAACAAGGCTTCCAAGCGGATCTTCAAGCCCAACCTTCAGAAACAGAAAGTTTCTCTTAACGGAAAAACGCAGTCCGTCTACATCTGCACCATCTGCATAAAGAGCGGCAAAGCCGTACGCCCGCTTAAGTAAACAGAAGGGACTTTCTTTGTTTCTGGTCAAGGCCTCCCCAAGCCCGGGGGGGCCGTACTTATTGCAAAACAGAAGGCCCGCCAGGGCTGCCGGCCAAAGCCGTCAACAAGAATTTAATATTTTGTAAACAAGCCTTTTGTATAATTTTCCTGTATACTGATTATAATTGGCAGGGATTTTATAATCCTCATTACTTACTATTTCGCACCGAAGTTTTGCCGGAGGCCTTAAGATGGAGCAGGAACCTAAACTAGACCCGTCGCTTATTACGGACGTGGAAACAGCCAAGCTGGCCCTTCGCTGGGCCGTGGAGAAGATCCACGGCCAGCAGGAAGAGGTCGGCCGCCTGCGCGAAGAGAACCGCACCAAAACCTCCATCAACCGCTCGCTCACCGAACAGGTAGAGCAAAAAACCGAGATCCTGAAAAAATGGCAGGGCACCATAAAGACCTGGGAGGAGAACTGGAAGACCCAGACCGCCATGGAGGCGGACCTTAAAGCGAAACTCCGCGAGCAGATCCTGAACGAGGAGACCTCCAACTGGCGTGCCGCCAGGGTGCAGCTGGAGAAGGAGGTTATCGCCCTCAAGAACGAGCTGGCCGCCCGCGAGACCGAGATCGGCCGCGTCAAGCTCGCCATGATCGACGAGCTCAAGAAAGCCGCCGAAGTGAAGGACGCCGAACTCAACACCCTGCTGACCCGCCACCAGGACAACCTGGCCGCCCGCGAGACCGCCCTGCACGAGAAATACGAGAACCTGGAGCGCGAGCTCATAACCACCCAGCGCCTGCGCGCCGAGCAGGAGGAACTGGCCCTGCGCGAACGGCACGAGAACAAGGTAAAGGAACTGGCCAAGCTGCAGGAACAGAAGGAAGCCCAGCTGGATAAATTCCGCAAGCAGCTGGAAGACGAACGCTTTGAAAAGCTTGAGGCGCTGAAGGCCGAGGCCGCCAGGGAGCTGGACGCCCGCCGCCAGGAGCTGGAAGAGGCCCACGCCCGCCGGCAGGCCGAAGCCGGTGCGGCCGCCGCCGCCAGGCTGGCCGAAGCCGAAGCCGCCGCCGAGGCCAAGATGGCCGAGGCCAAGTCGGCCGCCGCGGCGCTTAAGGCCTCGCTGGAAAACGATCTTAACGAGCGCCTGGCGCGCGCCGAAGAGGAAAAGAAGAACGAGATAGCCGCGTACAAGGCCGCCTCCGGCAAAGAGCTGGAAGCCCTGCGCGTCCGCATGAAGACCTACGTGGACAAACGCGAGCAGGAATACGTGGACCTCCGCCTGGAGATGGAAGGCCAGCTGGTGGAGATGGTGAAGAAGCGCGAGGAAGAGACCCGCGCCCGCTACGAGAAGGCCATGGAAGAGGCCCGGGTGCAGTGGGAGCGCTCCGCCGCCGAAAGCCTGGCGCAGGCCGACGCCGCCGCGCTGAGAAGGACCGCCGCCCTGGAAGAAGAGTTCAAGGCCCGCGCCCAGGAACTGGAAGCCGCCAAGGCGATGGAATTTAAAGCCTACCGCGAAAAGACCGACGCCGAACTGCGCGCCCGCGAAGAGGCGCTGCGCGCCTCCCTGCTGGAAGAGCAGAACGCCTGGACCGTAAGGCAGCAGGCCGCCGCCGAGGAGACCCGCAAGGCGCTGGAGAAGAGCCACGCCGAGCGCCTCGAAAGCCTCAAGGCCGGCCTGGAAGAAGCCTACCTTATGAAAGAGAAGGCGCTGGAGACCCGCGTAGGGTCCGTGCAGCGCAAACTCAAGGCCGAATGGCTGGCGCGCGAGGACGAATGGCGCCTGGAGAAAGAGGCCGCCCTCCATGAGGAGAAGGAGAAGCTCAAACTGGAATTCGAGGGTCACCGGGAACTGCTGCACAAGAAGCTTTCCCAGTTCGAGGACGAGCTAAAACTGAAGTACGCCCAGAAAGAGGCCGAGCTGGAAGCCGCCGGCAAGGCGCAGCTGTCCGAGAAAGCCGCCGAGCTGAAGAAAGAGACCGAGTTGGAAAAGAACCGCCTGCGCGAAAAAGCCGCCGCCCTCCGGCGCGAGCTGGAAGCCGGGGCCGCCGCGGCCAGGGCAGAGGAAGAAACCCGGGCCAAGGCGCTGGAGGAAAAATTCCTCAAGCGCGAACAGGAATTAAAGGAAAAGCAGCGCGTCAGGCTGATCGAGGCCGAAATAGCCTTCAACGACAAGCTGGACGCCGAACGCGCCCGCCTTACCGCCGAGTTTTCGGCCAGGATGGCGGAGGCGGACAAGGACCGCCTCGCGGTGCTGGAAGAGAAAGCGGCCCAGGAAAGCGCCCATGCCGCCAAAGTACGCGAGCTGGAAGCCAGGGCCGAGGAACGCGCCAGGCAGGAAAGGACCAAGGCCGAGGAAGCCTACCACACCCGGGAAAGCCACCTTCAGGGCCGCGAAGCCGACCTGGACAAACTCAAGAATTCGCTCGAACAGCAGCAGAACGAGCTCAAACTGAAGCTTTACCGCGACGCCCAGGCCAAGGAGCACGAGCTCTTCGGCAAGCTCTCCGCCGCCAAGGAGGAGATGTTCCAGGCCCTGAACGCGCACCGCGAGGTGCTGGACCGCGAGCACGAGGAGCGCCTGGCCCGCCTGCTGGAGAAGGAAAACCAGATGCAGGCGCGCTACAACGAGAAGCTGAAGGCGGCCGAAGCCGCGCTGAAGCAGGGCCTGCAGGACGAGGCCGACAAGCTCTCCATGGAACTGGAGGGCCGCAAGGCCGACCTGGAGAACAGGATCAAGAACCGCGAGATCGCGCTTTCCGCCTCGGTCTCCGACCGCCAGACCCGCCTTGAAGCGGAGTTCATGACCCGGGAGAAGAACGCCATCGCCGCGCAGGACAAGGCGCTGGAGAAGCGCCGCCAGGAGCTGGAAGGCGCCATGGCCCGCCGGGAGAAGGAGCTGGACCGCAAATACGGCGAACTTTCGGAAAAACTTTACGCGCAGTACCAGGCCGAGCGCTCGGTCTGGGAAGCCAAGAAGCTGGAGCTGCTGAACGCCGAGCGGCAGGCGCTCCGGGCCGACTTCGAAAAGAAGGAAGCCGCCCTGAACGAGAAGTTCGACGGGGAACTGGCCAAGCAGCGCGCGGACCGCGTGCGCCGCGAGGAGGAGTTCGCCGCCAGGAAGGACGAGCTGGAAAAGAACTATTACGCCGAACTGGAAAGAAGCCGAGCCGCGCTGGACAAGCTGCGCGCGGAGCTCGAGGCCAGGCTGACCGCCAAGTTCCGCGAGCTCGACGCGGAAAAGAACCGGCTGGCCGCCGAGAAGACGGACAAGGGAGCGAACGGCTGATATGCCCGGCATGGACCGCGACTACGAGGACATCATGAAGGAGACCGAACTGGATTCGGCCAAGATGGTCCTGCGCCTTACCTCGGAGCTCCGGGAGAAGGAAATAGAGGTCGCCTCCACGCGGTCGCGCAGTTTCGACGAGATCCAGCGCAACAACAAGGCCAAGGAGGCCGAGTTCGAGGCGCTGATGCGCGCCCAGGAGGAGCGCATCGCCAAGCGGGAACAGGACCTGGCCCGCCTGCTGGTGGAGAAGGAATCCGGGCTGTGGCAAAAATACCAGGCCATGCTCGACGACGCTATCGACCGCCAGCGCGCCGAGTTCGAAAACGAGCGGGCGCTGCTCAAGGCGGATATAGAAAAAAAAGAAGCCGAACTGGCCGCGCAGAAAAAAAACCTGCGCTCGGAAATGGAAACCCTTTTCAAGAAATGGGAGGCTGAGCGCGAGGCCGATTTCAAGACCGAGCGCGAAACCTTCATAGAAGAACTCAAGCTGGGGCGCGGCACCGCCCAGAAAGAGGCCCTGGAACGGGCCAAGCAGATGGAAGAGCTCTGGGGCCAGAAGCTGGCCCAGCAGGAAGAGGACTACCGGAACAGGGAAGCCATCACCGCCGAAGGCATCCGCAGCCAGATGCGCCGCGAGCGCGTGGACGAGCTGAAAGCCCTCAACGACCGCCTGAACGCGGAATTCTCCAAGCGCGAGCAGGAGCTGTACACCCATTACGCCGCCTGGCTGGAAGAGAACAAAAAACTGCTGGAGGAAAAGGCCGCGCTGCGCCTGCAGACCTCCGAGACCGAATACCGGGAACGGACCGCCAGGCTGGCGGAGTCCCTGGAAAAGCTCCGCGGAGAGCTGGCCGCCAGGGAAAAAGCCTGGACGGACAAATACGCGGAACTGAAACAATTTTACGCCGGGAAAGAAGCCGGGCTGGACAAAGAGGCCCGCGCGCTGGAAGCCCAGCACCTGGCCCGCGAACGCGAACTGGCCGAAAAACACGAGGCGCTGGCGCGCGACCTGCGCGAAGAGGCCGCCCGCCGCAAGGACGCGCTGGCGCGCAAGGAAAAGGACCTCGAGCAGCAGTACGCCAATAACCTGGCCGAATTCGCCGCCGAAAGCGACCGCCGCCTGAAGGCCATCGAGGCCCGGGAATCCCGCACCGCGGCCGAGCGCCAGGAACTGTCGGCGCTGCGCGAGCAGATAGGCGCGCTGCTGGCCCAGAAACAGGTGGAACTGGAAAAAACTTTCGAAGAGCGCAATTCCCTCTTCCGGCAGTCCCTGGAAGAATCCCTGAAGATCAAAGAGATCAGCCTGGCCAAGAAATACGAGGACATGGAGCGCCAGTACTCGGCCATCAACGCCAAGAAGGACGCGGCGCTGGCGAAGCTGGATTCGCTGCTGGAAGAGAACGCCAACCTCAAGGAGGCGCTGGCTTCGCGCGACACGCAGGCCCACGGCGTCATAGAGGCTGAACGCGCGCGCCTGGCCGAGGAGCGGCTGCGGCTGGAAGACGAATTCCAGGCCAGGGAGGCCAAATTCAAGGAAGAGCTGCAGGCCCGCGAACTGGCGGCCCGCGCGTCCTACTCCGGGCGCCTGTCCGAAGAGGCGGAACGGCTGCAGGCCCGGCTGAAAGTAAAAGAGGAAGCCCTGGAGAAAGAACGCGAAGCCATGGCCAAGCGCGCGGGCGAGATGGAGGCCGGCTTCCTGAACACGCTCAGGGAAAGGGAAGCGGAAGTGACCGAGAATTTCAGGCGCAACGCCGAAGCGCTTAAGGCGCAGGCCGAAGCCGCGCGCCGCGGCTGGGAAGCGGAAAAAGCCGCCCTGCAGGCGGAAGCCGAGGCCAGGGAAACCAGGGCCCGCGACGCCGAAAGACAGAAGCTGGCCGGCCGCGAGGCCGAACTCAACGCCTTTTACGAGACGCGCGAGGTGGAACTCAGGCGGGCCGCCGACGACGGGGCAAGGGCCGCGGAGCGGCACCTGGCGGAGAACTTCTCCATCAAGGAGCGCGACCTGGCCGCCCGGATGAAAGCGATGGAAGAGACCCTGGCTAAGACCTCGGGGGAAAGCGAGGAAGCCGCGCGCGCCCTGGGCGCGGCCAAAGAGGACCTGGAGCTGCTTACCCGCCGGCTGGAGGAAAGCGAGCGCGAGCGCCAGAAGCTGATCCAGGAGAACCTCACCAAGGCCCGCGACCTGCGCCAGACCCTGGAGAAGGAATTCCTGGACAAGCTCAAGGATATCGAGCAGAACTACCTCGGCCAGCTGACCGATCTTTCGAAGCGTTCCGACGAGGCGCGCAGGGCCGACCAGGACGAATATTTCCGCAAACTGCAGTTCGTGAAGGACGATTTCGACGCCAGGCTCTCCGGCCAGGCGAAGGACATGGAAGCCTCCTACCTGGAACGCGAACGCAACCTGACCGCCGCGCTGAACGAAGCCTATAAGTTGAAGGAAAAATCCCTGGGCGCCAGGCAGGCCCAGCTGGAGAGCAGCTACCAGGCCATGCTCGCAGAGAAATCGGCCGTGATCGACAACGACCGTTCGCTGGCGGAGAACGTGGAGCGCCTGAAGGAAGAACTGGAGCACAAGAACAAGCAGCTCAAGGAAGCCATCGACTCCCACAGCAGCCGCCTGGAAGAGCAGGAGGACAAGCTGCGGGCGGACTTCGAAGCCCGCAAGAAAGAACTGGAGGACGCGCAGCGCATGCGCGCCGCCCAGCTGGAAGCGGAGCGCGCGAAGCTCAAGGCCATGCTGGACCAGGAGCAGGAGCTGGTGACCGGCCTGCAGAAGCGCGAGACCGCGCTGCAGGAAAGCTACGCCGAACGCGAAGCCGACATGACCCGCCGCTTCAAGGAAGCCCGCGAGCGCCTGGAAAAAGACTACCAGGACCGCATCAAGGACCTCGGCTGAGCGTCCCCGCGGTCCCCTCCCCGTAAATCCCCCGGAGTGATTTAATATTTCCTGTTTTCTTTTTTTGTATTATAATTTATATGCGATTTTAAAGCGCAGGCGAAAGCCGCGTTTTCCGGCGCGTTAAGCGGTGTTTTGGAACGGTACTTATTATTCGAGAGGTGACAAGCATGAAAGAGTTCAACAAGAAAATATTGTTCGTAGGCTTCGGCTCCGTGGCGCAGTGCGCCCTGCCCATGCTGTTCAAGCTGATCAAAGTCCCGGCCAAGAACATCACCGTGATGGATTTCGAGGACAAGCGCGAAGCGTTAAAACCGATGCTCGCCAAAGGCGTGAAATACGTGCGCGCCAAGATCGAGAAAAAGAACATGAGCGCGCTGCTGGGCAAGTACCTTTCCGAAGGCGACCTGCTGATCGACCTGGCCTGGAACATCGACGCCTGCGAGATCCTGCAGTGGTGCCACGACCGCGGCGTGCTGTACATCAACACTTCCACCGAACTGTGGGACCCCTACAAGAACGCCGTCGACAAGCACCCGACGGAACGCACCCTTTACGTCCGCCACATGGCCATGCGCAAGATGATCGCCGGCTGGAAGAAGGTCGGCCCGACGGCGGTGATCGAGCACGGCGCCAACCCCGGCCTTATCTCCCACTTCGCCAAGAAGGGCCTGATAGACATCGCCGAAAGCCTGCTCGCCGACAGGAAAGTGAAAGGCGCCAGGGCCGAGAAGCTCCGCCAGCTGGTGAAGGACCAGACCTTCAACGTCCTCTCGAAAGAGCTCGGCGTAAAGGTCATCCACGTCAGCGAGCGCGACACGCAGATCACCTCCAAACCCAAGCAGGTCAACGAGTTCGTCAATACCTGGAGCGTCGAGGGCTTCCGCGAGGAAGGCGTGGCGCCGGCCGAGCTGGGCTGGGGCACGCACGAGAAGACCCTGCCCCCGATGGCCTGCCAGCACAAGAGCGGCCCGAAGAACCAGATCTGCATAGCCCGCATGGGCATGAACACCTGGATCTCCACCTGGGTGCCCGATTACTGCATACACGGCATGCTGGTCCGCCACGGCGAGGCCTTCACGCTGTCCGACAAGCTTACGGTGTGGAAGAACGGCAAGGCCGTGTACCGCCCCACCGTGCACTACGCCTACTGCCCGTCCGACTCGGCCATAGCGTCCCTGAACGAGCTGCGCGGCTACGACTACGCGCTGCAGCCGAAGCTGCGCATCCTGGGCGACGAGATCACCAGCGGCTACGACACGCTCGGCGCGCTGCTGATGGGCCACGATTACAACGCCTGGTGGACCGGCACTATTCTGGACATCAAAGAATCCCGCGAGTTGATCCCGCACCAGAACGCCACCACTATCCAGGTGGCCATAGGCGTGCTGTCGGCCGCCATGTGGATGATGGACAACCCCGAAGAAGGCTTCAACGTGCCCGACGACCTGCCGCACGACTACGTGCTGAAGATCGCCAAGCCCTGGCTGGGCAAACTGCATTCGGCCAAGTCCGACTGGACGCCGCTGAAGCATTACACCAACGCCTTCAAGGGCTACAACAACCCCTACATCGACAGGAAAGACCCCTGGCAGTTCAAGAACTTCCTGATCACGGACAGCGATTAAGATTCGGTAAAACTTAAAAACGAAGACACGGAGGAAGACCAGACAAAAGTATGATCACAAAGAAACAGATGCAGGACCTCGCCAAGAAGCACGGAACGCCCCTTTTCATCGTAGACCACGATGAGATCCGCAAGAACTACGCGCAGTTCAAGAAATACCTGCCGCGCGTGCAGGCCTACTACGCGGTGAAGTGCGAGCCGATGCCGGAGATAGTGAAAACGCTCTACAAGGCGGGCGCCAGCTTCGACGTGGCCTCCATGCCCGAGTTCATGATCGTGCACGAGTACATCAAGAACATGCCGGACAAAAAACGGCTGGCCTGGATCTGGGACAAGATCATATACGCTAACCCTATAAAGCCGATCGAGACGCTGAAGGAGCTGGACCAGTACCGGCCCCTCGTCACTTTCGACAATCTGGAAGAGATCAAGAAGATCAAGAAGTACGCCCCCCACGCCGGCCTGTGCCTGCGCATCCGCGTGCCCAACACCGGCGCGGTGGTGGAGCTCTCCTCCAAGTTCGGCGCTTCCCCAGGCGAGGCCGTGGACCTGATCCTCGAGGCCGTGAAGCAGGGCCTCGGCGTGGAAGGCCTGAGCTTCCACGTGGGCAGCCAGACCACCAACTTCGAGAACTACGTGCAGGCCATCAACCTGGCCGCCGACATCTTCAAGGAAGCCAGGGAGCGCGGCTACGACAAGATGAACCTCCTGGACATCGGCGGCGGCTTCCCGGCCCCGTACGACTCCTCCGTGAAGCCGTTCCAGCAGCTGGCGAAGACCATCAACGCCGAGCTGGAGCGCCTGTTCCCGGACCCGAAGATCGAGATCCTGGCCGAGCCCGGCCGCTTCATGATAGCGACCGCCGGCACCTCGGTGGTGCGGATCAACGGCAAGACCGTGCGCGACGGCAAGACCTGCTACTACGTCAACGACGGCGCCTACCACACGTACTCCGGCATCATCTTCGACCACCAGCACTGCAACATGTTCTCCTTCCGCAAAGGCAAGAAGGCGGAGAACTGCGCGGTGTTCGGCCCCACGTGCGACGCGCTGGACGTGATCTCCACCGCGATGCCGCTGCCGACCGACCTGCAGCTGGGCGAGCTGATGTACAGCACCAACATGGGCGCGTACAGCCACGCTTCGTCCACCTTCTTCAACGGCTTCCCGCCCGCGAAAGTGGTGCACATCAACAAGTAAGCGGCCGCCGCAGGGCAGCCAAAGAAGACCGCGGGCCAACCCCCGCGGTCTTTCTTTTTGGCCTCCCGAATTTATTATAATTAGGTATGTCCTCATTCCCCGTTCCCAAAGAAGTGTTCCTGACCAAAGGCCTCGGCCGCCACAAGGAAAAGCTGGCGAGCTTCGAGGAAGCCCTCCGGGACGCCAAGATCGCCAAGTACAATCTTGTGCACGTCTCCAGCATCTTCCCCCCTTACTGCAAGGTCATCCCGGCCAAGAAGGGCATAGAGAAGCTGCATGACGGGCAGATCGTGCACTGCGTGCTGAGCCGCAACGCCATCAACGAGAACCACCGCCTGATAGCCTCCTCGGTGGGCCTGGCCATCCCCAAGGACCGCGCGCATTACGGGTATATTTCCGAGCACCACACCTTCGGCGAGACCGACGAGAAGACCGGCGACTACGCCGAAGACCTGGCCGCGCTGATGTTATCCACCATCCAGGGCGTGGAATTCGGCGGCGAGACCACCTGGGACCAGAAAGAAGAGATCTGGAAGCTGAGCGGCAAGATCGTGCGCGCCGCCAACATCACCCAGTCCGCCATAGGCATGGAAGGCGTGTGGACCACCACCGTGGCCGCCGCCGTCTTCCTGTTCTGACGAACTGAAGATCCAGGCCGGCTCCGCCGGGGAGTCGGCCTTTAGTAAGAGGTAATTTATGTCATTCAAACCGGCTAAACAACAATTCGTTTTCCGCAAAGCTATCAGGTTCGACGAAGCGGCCTTCGTCGTAGTGCCCATCCCCTACGAGAA
>JAJZPL010000078.1 GCA_021811185.1 bacterium | reverse complement strand
GTTTATGCCGTCGCCGGCCATGCCCACACTGCCGTAGCGGGCAAGCAGCCCGTCCATGGCCGCAAGTTTGTCTTCCGGCAGCAAATTGCCGCGCGCGTCGTCTATGCCCACTTGGGCGGCTATGGCGGCGGCTGTGGCCTGGTTGTCGCCGGTCAGCAGCGCCGAGGCAACGCCCAGTTTGTGCAGTTGCTCAATGGCCTCGCGGCTGTGCGGGCGCACCGTATCGGCCACGCCTATCACGCACAGGGCTTCTTTCTCGTCGGCCAGCACCACAGCGGTTTTGCCCTCTTTTTCCAACCGCTCCAGCTCGGCTTCCACCGCAGGCGAGCAAGCGCCGATCTCTTCTATCAAGCGGTGATTGCCGACATAATACAACCCTCCGGCTAAAACGGCTTTAGCACCACGACCGGTTAAAGATTCAAACGAGTCAGTTACGGGTACCTCGCGGGCCTCTCCGCCTGAAGGGTTACGCCAGGCGGAAACTATGGCGGCCGCTACCGGGTGCTCGGAATGGGCGTCCACCCCCGCGGCCAAAGCCAGCATTTTTTCCGCATCGTGCCCGCCGAGCGGGACCAAGTCGGTCACCACCGGCTTGCCGTGGGTAAGCGTGCCGGTCTTATCCAGCGCCACAACTTTTATCAGGCGGCCGTTCTCCAGGTGCAGGCCGCCCTTTACCAGTATGCCCCGCCGCGCCGCCGCGGCCAGGCCGCTCACTACGGTGACCGGGGTGGAGATCACCAGCGCGCACGGGCAGGAAATCACCAGCATCACCAGCGCCTTGTAAAACCAGGGCTCGAAGGCGGCCCCGAAGAAGAGCGTAGGCACGGCTACGGTAAGCGCCGCCAGCGCCACCACCGTCGGGGTATAGTACCCGGCGAATTTATCTATAAAGCGCTGCGTGGGCGCGCGAGAGCCCTGCGCCTCCTGTACGGATTTCACTATGCGTGCCAGGGTGGTGTTGCCCTTGTTGGCCGTTACGCGGAATTCCAGCATGCCGCGCTCGTTCACCGTGCCGGCGAAGACCGGGTCGCCGGCGGCCTTCATCACGGGCACGCTTTCCCCGGTGATGGGGGCCTGGTTCACGGAGCTGGTACCGGCGGTCACCACGCCGTCCAGCGGCACGCGCTCGCCAGGCTTTACCTTTACGGTAGCGCCTACGGTTACGGACTCCGCCGGCACCTCGCGCCAATCGCCGCCGTCGGGCACCCAGGCCGTGTCCGGCGTCATGGCCATAAGGCCGTGGATGGCGTTGCGTGCGTGGTCCAACGAGAGCGTCTCTATCAGTTCGGCCAGCGCGAACAGGAAGATGACGACCGCCGCCTCGGGCCATTGCCCTATGGAGACTGCACCTATCATGGCCAGGCTCATCAGGAAGTTTATATTGAGCGTGAAGGTCTTGAGGGCCAGCCAGCCTTTGCGCAGTATGCCGTGGCCGCCCAGGGCTATGGAGAAAATGGCCAGCGCTATGACGCCCGGCGAGGTTTCCCGCGAACCGGTCCAGACCAGGAGCTCCGAAGTTATCGCGGCCGCACCAGAAATGGCCAGCAGCAGTTTTTCGCCGCGCGGTATGGCCGGCGCCTTTTCGGCGGCGGGCTGCGCGGCCGCCTGCGCCGCGGCGGGTAAGGCGTCCATCCCTATTTCGGCGAGGGCGGAAAGTATGGGAGCGTCGCCCGGCAGGTCGTGGCCGACGCTAAGCCGGCGGTTCAGCAGGTCGAACTCCAGGCCGCGGATCTCCGGCAGCGTGCCCAAGCGCTTGCGGATCAATGCCTCCTCGGACTGGCAGTCCATGGCCTGTATGGTAAAAACCGAGCGTTTTGCGCCGCCCATTTTCTCCTGGCCGCCGGCGGCCGGGACGAAACGGAGATTGACACCGGCAGTTTTGGGCGCGGCCTTGTCGCCGCAGCAATGGCAGGAACATTTTTGGGGCGCTTCATCCGCTGGCGCGGTCTCCGCCTCCATGCCGATCTCGCGCAGCGCGTCCAGTACGGGCTGGTCGCCCGGCAGGTCGTGCTCCACCGTCAGCCGCCGGCCGGACAGGTCGAAGGACAGCTCGCCCACGCTGGGGAGCTTGGCAAGGCGCCCGCGTATCAGCGCCTCTTCCTTCGGGCAATCCATGTCTTCAATGATAAATACCGATTGTTTCATAATGTTTCCCGTCTCGCTTTTCAAATTATCAGCTTTGCCAGCCGGACAGCCCGGTTTTGCGCGGCGCTCCTCGCCGGGGCCCCTTCTCTGACCTGTTTTACCTGTTGTTCTTTAAAACGTGCTTGAGCGCGTCGGAAAGTAGATCCTCTACGTACTTATCAGCCAGCGAGTAATAAACCATGTTCCCGTCAGTGCGGTAGGTTACCGCGCGGGCGTCCCGCAGTTTGCGCAGCTGGTGTGAGGCCGCGGAGACGGTCAGCCCCAGGATATTGGCGATGTCGCAGACGCAGAGTTCCTTTTCCCGGGAGAGGGAAAAGATTATTTTTATCCTGGTGGGGTCGCCCAGCACGGAGAAAATATCCGCCGCTTCGCCGATGGCCCCGCCCCGGGGCAGCGCTTTTTTTACCCTGGCCACGACCGTTTTGTTTACGCAGACCACGTTACAGGTGTCTTTTTCCATTCCGGATCTCATAAGGAACCGCCTTTTATCTATTTGAGCATTTGCTCAACCACAGTAATTATAGCCCCCGGACCGGGGAAAGTCAAGGGTGTGACCAGGAGGCCTGACCCTTAATTTGGGTGGGTAAATATGCCGTATCATGAATGGGCGGGGACATTTTAAGGCGGGCCAGGCCGGGTGCGGCGGCGCCACCCTGCGCAAGACGCTACCGGCCTGGCCCTCTGCTACCTTATTTCCCCGCGGTTCTCTCCCCGGTGGCTGCAAAACAATAACAGAAAAGACCAGCGCGGCGGCCGCAGCAGCGGACGCCGGGCTGGTGTTTTATAATTACGGCGGCCACCGGT